>CAYWRP010000060.1:0-17464 GCA_964460955.1 uncultured Rhodospirillaceae bacterium
GACCAAGGCGTTCACCACCCAGGTCACCGTGCTCGCCTGCCTGGTCATCGCCTTTGCCTCGGCGCGCGGCGCCATCGACCGGCGGACCGAGCAGCACCTCTGCACCGCGCTGACGGAGGTGCCGGTGCGCGCCAACGAGGTGTTGAACCACGACGAGCGCATCGCCGAGATCGCCCACGAGATCCTCGAGGCGCGCGACGTGCTCTACATCGGCCGCGGCACCGGCTTCCCGATCGCGCTGGAGGGCGCGCTGAAGCTGAAGGAGATCAGCTACATCCACGCCGAGGGCTACGCGGCGGGCGAGATGAAACACGGCCCCATCGCGCTGATCGACGAGAACATGCCGATCATCGTCATCGCGCCGTCGGACCACCTGTTCCAGAAGACGGCGTCGAACATGCAGGAGGTGATCGCCCGCGGCGGCCGGGTGATCTTCCTCTCCGACGCGCAAGGCATCGCCGAGCTGGGCGACATCGCCGCGGCGACGGTGGAGCTGCCGCCCGTCGACCCGTTCGTCGCGCCGATCCTCTACACCATCCCCATCCAGCTGCTCGCCTACCACGTTGCCGTGCTCAAGGGCACCGACGTCGACCAGCCGCGCAATCTGGCGAAAAGCGTCACGGTGGAGTAACCTGACCCGACTTCTGGGAAAGGTTTCGTCCTTGGGATACCTGCGCAGGACCGGCAGTGGCCGATCCGCGCAATCTTGAGGGCATCGAGCCGCCGCCCCATGTCCAAGACTTCCCGCGCACGCACAAAGATTGATACAAGGGCGGGGCGCCGGGGTTCGCCGCCTTGGAGCCGCCGCCGCACCGCAACGAAGGAGAGGGATCGATCTCGCCATGGCCCGCTTTGATTACGACCTGATCACGCTCGGCGCCGGTTCCGGCGGCGTCCGCGCCTCCCGTCTCGCCGGCGGCTACGGCGCCAAGGTGGCGGTGATCGAGAAGAGCCGCCCCGGCGGCACCTGCGTCATGCGCGGCTGCGTGCCGAAGAAGCTGCTCGTCTACGGCGCCAGCTTCGCCGAGGAGTTCGAATACGCCGCCGGCTTCGGCTGGCACGTCGGCGAGACCCGCCTCGATTGGCCGACGCTGATCGCCCGCAAGAACGCCGAACTCGACCGGCTGGAGGACGTCTACAAGGGCATCCTCGCCAACAACAAGGTCGAGCTGATCGAGGGTGCGGGGCGCCTGGCCGACCCGCACACGGTGGAGGTCAACGGCAAGACGTTGACGGCGGAAAAGATCCTCGTCGCCACCGGCGGCTGGCCCTATTTCCCGAAGATCGCCGGCATCGAGCACGCCATCAGCTCCAACGAGGCGCTCGATCTGCCGGAAATGCCCAAACGCGCCGTCGTCGTCGGCGGCGGCTACATCGCCGTCGAGTTCGCCGGCATCTTCCGCGCCGTCGGCGTCGAGGTCACCGAGATCATCCGCGGCGACCGCATCCTGCGCGGCTTCGACGAGGACGTGCGCGGCTTTCTCACCGACGAGATGACCAAGAAGGGCATCGCCATCAAGAACCACGCCCACGTGGTCTCGATCCACCGGGAAAACGGCGGCCTGGTGGTCAATCTGGACGACCAGTCGCGCCTCGAGACCGACGTCGTGCTCTATGCCACCGGGCGCAAGCCGAACACGCGCGGCATCGGCCTGGAGGAGGCCGGCGTCTCCATGGACGAGGACGGCGCCATCATCGTCGATACCTGGAACGGCACCTCGGTGGAGAACATCTTCGCCATTGGCGACTGCACGGACCGGGTCAACCTGACGCCGGTCGCCATCGCCGAGGGCGTCTGCTTCGCCGAAACCAATTTCAACAACAACCCGCGCAAGATGGACTACGAGAACATCCCCTCGGCGGTGTTCAGCCATCCGCCGGTTAGCACGGTCGGCCTGACGGAAGAGCAAGCCTGCCGGCATGGGCTGGTCGACGTTTATATCACCAGCTTCCGGCCGATGAAGCACACCCTGTCCGGCAGTGACGAGAAGACAATGATGAAACTGATCGTCGACCGGGAGAGCGACCGCGTCCTCGGCTGCCACATGGTCGGCATGGACGCGCCGGAGATCCTGCAGGGGATTGGGATCGCGCTGAAATGCGGGGCGACCAAGGCGCAGTTCGATGCCACCATCGGCATCCATCCGACGGCGGCCGAGGAATTGGTCACCATGCGGACGAAACGCGACCCGCATGGCTGACTGGCGGCGGCCCGCAACGATTGAAAATCATCCCGATGACGCGTATAGCGTTTGGTGATGCAAGCCAATCGCGAAAGAGATTGAGACGATGACGACATCCTGGTCGCCCAGCGCTTGGCGGGAGAAACCGCTCCGCCAGGTGCCGACTTACCCGGACGCGGACGCCCTTTCGGCGGTCGAGGCCGAACTGCGCCGCTCGCCGCCGCTGGTCTTTGCCGGTGAGGCGCGACGGCTGAAGCGCCTGCTGGCCGACGTTTCCGAGGGCCGCGCGTTCCTGCTGCAAGGCGGTGACTGCGCCGAGAGCTTCGCCGAGTTCCACCCCAACAACATCCGCGACATGTTCCGCGTGCTGCTGCAGATGGCGGTGGTGCTGACCTTTGGCGCCGCGGTGCCGGTGGTCAAGGTCGGCCGCCTCGCCGGTCAGTTCGCCAAGCCGCGCTCGGCGGACACCGAGACGATCGATGGCGTCGAGTTGCCGAGCTATCGCGGCGACATGGTCAACGGGATGGACTTCACGCCGGAAGCGCGCGTGCCGGACCCGCAGCGGCTGATCCGCGCCTACAACCAGTCGGCGTCGACGCTTAACCTGATCCGCGCCTTCGCCCAGGGCGGTTACGCCGACCTGGCGCAGGTCCACCTGTGGAACCTCGCCTTCGTCGCTGACAGCCCCGCCGCCGCGCGCTACCGCGACCTCGCCGACCGCATCGACGAGTCGTTGAATTTCATGGCCGCCTGCGGCCTGACGACGGCGAGCACGCCGCAATTGCGCGAGACCGACTTCTTTACCTCGCACGAGGCGCTACTGCTCAACTACGAGGAGGCGCTGACCCGCGTCGACAGCACCACCGGCGACTGGTACGACACCTCGGCGCATTTCGTCTGGATCGGCGAGCGCACCCGCCAGCCGGACGGCGCGCACGTCGATTTCGCGCGCGGCATCAACAATCCGATCGGCGTCAAGCTGGGCCCGGGTGTCGAGCCCGATGAACTGCTTGGGCTCATCGACCGCCTCAATCCGACCAATGAGCCGGGCCGGCTGACCCTGATCGTCCGCATGGGCGCCGACAAGCTGGGCGACCGCCTGCCGCCGCTGATCCGCGCCGTGGTGCGCGAGGAGCGCCATGTCGCCTGGGTGTCGGATCCGATGCACGCCAACACGATCAAGAGCGCCAACGGCTTCAAGACCCGGCCGTTCAACGCCATTCTCGACGAGGTGAAGACGTTCTTCGCCGTCCACCACGCGGAAGGCACCTATGCCGGCGGCGTCCATTTCGAGATGACCGGCCAGGACGTCACGGAATGCGTCGGCGGCGCCCGGGCGGTGACCGAAGCCAACCTGAGCGATCGCTATCATACCCATTGCGATCCGCGCCTGAACGCCAACCAGGCTCTCGAGCTGGCGTTCCTGCTGGCGGAAACGCTGAAAGAGGGTCGCAAACGTGATACCAACCGCCCCGAAGCCCGCGCCATCGCCTCCTTCTGAGGAGCTCTGCGACCCGCGCGATCCCTGCGGCACGATGTTTCGCCCGGCGGTAGCGGATATCTCCGCCTGGACCGACAAGTACTTCGTCAAGACCAAGGAGACCGTCGGCCGCTTCGGCGACAAGACCGTCTGCTACGCGGTGTTCATGCGCCGGCCGGTGATCTTCACGCCGCGGCTGATGGTCGAATGGCTGACGGCGGTGGCGGCGGAGCGGGGCCAGACATTCGACATCGAGCTCAACTACGCCGAGGGCGATTGGGTCGGCGCCGGTGAGCCGTTGATGTACATCACCGGCTCCTTTTATCATCTCGTCGACCTCGAAACCCTCTACCTGCAGAAGCTGGGCGCGACCTGCCTGGCCGCCTACAACGCGTTTACCATGTGCGCCGACCTGAAGGACGTCGCCTTCATCGCCATGGACGCCCGCCATTGCGCCGGCCTGGAAATGGAGGAGCTGATGGCCTACGCCGCCGCCGTCGGCTCGCGCGCGGCGCAAAAACATCGCGGCGCCAAGGGGTTCGTCGGCAACGCCAACGACGCAACGGCGCACTACTTCGGCCTCGAGCGCGGCCTCGGCACCATGCCGCACGCGCTGATCGGCTACGCCGGATCGACCCTGCGCGCCGCCGAGATGTTCCATGAGACGTTTCCAAACGAGCCGCTGACCGTGCTCGTCGACTATTACGGCAAGGAAATCACCGACACCCTGCAGGTCTGTCGGCGTTTTCCCGAACTCGCCGCCGGCGGCCGCCTGGCGATCCGCCTCGACACCCATGGCGGCCGGTTCATCGAGGGGCTCGACCCGCAAGCCTCCTACGCGGTCCTGGAGCGCCATCAGCCGCTGGCCATCCGCCGCTACCGCAACGACACCGAACTGCGCCATCTGACCGGCACCGGGGTGTCGGCCGCGGCGATCTACTATGCCCGCCAATGCCTCGACGAGGCCGGGTTCCCGAACGTCAAAATCGTTGCCTCGTCCGGCTTCAACGTCGACAAGTGCAAGGTGATGGCCGATGTCGCCGCCCCCATCGACGTCGTCGGCACTGGCTCCCATCTGCCGGAAAATTGGCGGGAGACGTACGCCACGGCCGACATCGTCAGCTACGACGGCGTCCCCTCGGTCAAGATCGGCCGCGAATTCCTGCTTCGAAAATAACCACTTAACCGCGCTTTTTTGGTTCTCATCCCGCTTCATGCCCCACTCTCTGTCGATCGCCATCGCCCAGATCAATCCCATCGTCGGCGACATCGACGGCAATGCGGAACGGCTCCGCCGGATGTATGCCGCCGCGCCGGCCTGCGACCTGGTCATTGCCGGCGAATTGGTCCTGGCCGGCTATCCGCCGGAGGATCTGGTGCTGAAGCGGGCATTCCAGGATCACATCGAGTCGGCGATGGCCGATTTGGCGCGCGCCACCGCCGGCCAGCGGGCGGCGTTGCTGGTCGGGGCGCCGTGGCGGGTCGAAGGGCGCCTGTTCAACGCCGCGGTGCTGCTGGAGAACGGCAACATCAGCACCGTCCGCCTGAAGCGCGACCTGCCCAACTACGGTGTCTTCGATGAGAAGCGCGTCTTCGCCGCCGGGCCGCCGCAAACCCCGATCGATTTTCGCGGCGCCCGCTTGGGCGTGATGGTCTGCGAGGACATGTGGACTCCGGAGATCTCGCGCGACCTAGCGGGTGACGGCGCCGATCTGTTGATTGTCCTCAACGGCTCGCCGTTCGAGGTGGCGAAGAAGGAAACCCGCCGCGAACTGGCGGCGCATCGCTGCGCCGAAACCCACCTGCCGCTGATCTACGTCAACATCGTCGGCGGGCAGGATGAGTTGGTGTTCGACGGCGCGTCCTTCGCGCTGGCCGCCGACGGCGCGGTGTGCGCCCGCCTGCACCCGTGGCGGGAGGAAGTGGCGGTGACCGAATGGCACGACGGCCACGCGGAAGGATGGCGGTCGGCGACGACGGCGATCGCCGCCGACGAAGACGAGATGGAATCCATCTATCAGGCGATGGTGCTGGGCCTGCGCGACTACGTGACCAAGAACCATTTTCCGGGTGTCGTCATCGGCCTCTCGGGCGGCATCGACAGCGCGCTGACCGCCGTCGTCGCCGTCGACGCGCTGGGCGCCGACCGTGTCCGCTGCGTCATGATGCCATCCCCCTACACGTCGCAGGACAGCCTGGACGACGCCGCCGAACAGGCGAAACGGGTCGCCGTGCGGCTTCACTCGGTAACCATCGCGCCGGCGATGCAGGCATTCCAGGCCATGCTCGAGCCCTTGTTCGAGGGACGGCAGGCGGATACTACGGAGGAGAACATCCAGTCGCGGTCGCGCGGTCTGGTGTTGATGGCGATCAGCAACAAGTTCGGCGAGATGCTGCTCACCACCGGCAACAAGTCCGAGATGTCGGTCGGCTACGCCACCCTCTATGGCGACATGTGCGGCGGTTATTCGGTGCTGAAGGACGTCTACAAGACCACCGTCTACGAGCTCGCCCGTTGGCGCAATGTCCATCTGCCGAAGGGGGCATTGGGGCCAAGCGGGACGGTCGTGCCGGAGCGGATCATCGCCAAGGCACCGACGGCGGAGCTGAAGACCGACCAGACCGACCAGGACACCCTGCCGCCCTATCCCGTGCTCGACGATATCCTCGTCTCGCTGATCGAGGACGAGGCGTCGCTGGACGAGATCGTCGCGCGTGGCCACGATCCGGCATTGGTCCGCCGCGTCTGGGCGATGGTCGACCGGGCGGAATACAAACGCCGCCAGGCGCCGCCGGGGGTGAAGATCACCCGCCGTGCCTTTGGACGCGACCGCCGCTATCCGATCACCAACGCCTTCACCCGGCTGATATGACGGTGCTTACCCGGTTCGCGCCGAGCCCGACCGGTCTCCTGCATGTCGGCAACGCGCGCACCGCGCTACTGAACTGGCTGTTCGCGCGCGCCCGCGGCGGCGACTTCATCCTCCGCCTCGACGACACCGACCGCGACCGTTGCCGCGAGGAATTCGTCGTCGCCATCCGCGACGATCTCGCGTGGCTCGGCCAGACCTGGGCCGAGGAGTTCCGCCAGTCGGCCAGGCTCGATCTCTATCACGACGCGTTCCGCCGTCTGCATGAATCCGGGCGCGTCTATGCCTGTTACGAGACGCCGGAGGAGCTTGACTTCAAGCGCAACCGGCAGCGGGCGCGCGGCCTGCCGCCGCTCTACGACCGGGCCGCGTTGACACTGACCGACGCCGACCGCGCGGCCTTCGAGGCCGAGGGCCGGCGGCCGCATTATCGGTTTTTGCTCGAGGCGGGCGAGGTGGCGTGGACCGATCTGGTGCGCGGCGCGGTGAGTATCCGCGCCGAGACGATCAGCGATCCCGTCATTCGCCGCGCCGACGAAAGCTACCTCTACATGCTGCCCTCCACCGTCGACGATATCGATCTCGGCATCAGCCACGTCATCCGCGGCGAGGACCACGTCACCAACACCGCCGTGCAGATCCAGATGTTCGAGGCATTGGGTTCGCGAGCACCGGCCTTCGGCCATGTGCCGCTGCTCGCCGGCAAGGAGGGCGAGGGGCTGTCGAAGCGCCTCGGCTCTCTTACCGTCCGCTCGCTGCGCGAGGAAGGGCTGGAGCCGATCGCCCTCGACGCCTATCTGGCGCAGCTCGGCACCGGCGCCACCGAGCTTTCGGCGACCGATCTCGACATGCTGGCGGCGCGGTTCGACCTCGCCGCCTATGCGCGGGCGACACCGAAGTTCGACACCGACCAGTTGCGGCGGCTGAACAAGGACCTGCTGCAGACCTTGCCGTTCGAGGCGGTGGCGGATCGGCTCCAGGCTTCGGGGCTGGAGGCGGCCGGCCCGGCGTTTTGGCAGGCGGTGCGGCCGAACCTCGACGTGCTCGCCGACGCCGAGCCGTGGTATCGGGTCTGCTACGGCGAGATCGAGCCGGTGATCGAGGATCCGGGCTTCGCGGCGCAAGCGGCGGCCCACCTGCCGCCGGAACCGTGGAGCGAAGAGACGTGGGGCGCGTGGACCGGCGCCGTGAAGGCCGCCACCGGCCGCAAGGGCAAGGCGTTGTTCAAGCCGCTGCGCCTGGCGCTCACCGGCCGCGAAACGGGACCGGAACTGCGGGCGCTGCTGCCGCTGATCGGCCGCGCGCGGGCGCAAGCCCGCCTGACCGGAGAGGAGGGGACAACCGGGCGATGATACTGCGTGTCTACAATACCTTGAGCGGCTCCGAAGAGGCATTCCAGCCGCTCGATCCGGCCAACGTGCGGATGTATGTCTGCGGGCCGACGGTCTACGACTTCGCGCACATCGGCAACGCCCGCCCGGCGGTTGTCTTCGACGTCCTGTACCGGCTGCTGCGCCATCTCTACGGACCCGATCACGTGACGTACGTGCGCAACATCACCGACGTCGACGACAAGATCATCAACCGCGCCGAGGAGACCGGCGAGGCCATCGACACGCTGACGGCGCGCACGGCGGCGATCTATCAGGCCGACGTCGCCGCGCTCGGCTGCCTGCCGCCGACCCATGAGCCGCGCGCGACACGCCATATCGCCGACATGGTGGCGATGATTCAGAGGCTCATCGACGCCGGCCACGCCTACGCGGCGGACGGCCATGTGCTGTTCGATGTCGCCAGCTTCGCCGCCTACGGCGGGCTGTCGCGGCGCGATGTCGACGAGATGATCGCCGGCGCCCGCGTCGAGGTGGCGCCCTACAAGAGGAACGCGCAGGATTTCGTGCTGTGGAAGCCGTCCGAGGCCGGCCAGCCTGGCTGGGACAGCCCCTGGGGGCGGGGACGGCCCGGCTGGCACCTCGAGTGCTCGGCGATGAGCGGCCGCTACCTCGGCGAGACCTTCGACATCCACGGCGGCGGCCAGGACCTGATCTTCCCCCACCACGAGAACGAGATCGCCCAGAGCGTCTGCGCGCATTCGGGCGCCCCGTTCGTCCGCTATTGGCTGCACAACGGCTATCTGATGACCGAAGGCGAGAAGATGTCGAAGAGCCTCGGCAACTTCTACACCATCCACGACCTGCTCGCCGACCACCCGGGCGAGGCGATCCGTCTGGCGCTGTTGCAGGTCCAATACCGCCGGCCGTTGGACTTCACCAGGGAAGGGTTGGCGACGGCGAAGAAGGTGCTCGACCGCTTCTATCTCGCGATGCGCGGGCTGGCCGATGGCAGGGCGGACGCGGCGGCGGCGCCTGAAGCGGTGGTCGCGGCGCTCGGCGACGATCTCAACACCCCGCAGGCGATCGCCGCCCTGCATGGGCTGCTGACCCGGGTCAACAAGGCCGAAGACGCGGCCGAAAAGCGCCGCCTGGCCGCCGAGTTGCGCGCCGGTGGCTTCCTGCTCGGCCTGTTGCAGGACGACCCGGAGGCCTGGCTGAGCGGCTCAGCCGAACTAGATGGCGGCTACGACGACGCGGCGATCGACCGCTTGTTGGTGGAGCGCCGCGCCGCCCGCAAGGTCAAGGACTTCGCCACCGCCGACCGCATCCGCGCCGACCTGACGCAAGCCGGCGTCATCATCGAGGACACCCCCCAGGGATCGTCCTGGCGGCGGGCGTGAACATCGCTTCGGGTTTGATGATCGGGCGAGCGACTGGGCGCTAGCCAGCCCTAGGTGCCCAGGCGGTACACCACCCCCTCACATCGACGACGAGGTTCATGTTCGACTTCGGATGCCTCCGGTAGGAAAATATGGCGCACGGCCCGTGGTCATCGCCGGGCGTCCCCGAATACAGCTGGCAGTTGCCACAGGCTTGGCCTGCTTCAGAAGGTGATGATGCTAGCCCAGCAGCCTCGAAATCAAGGTCGTTGACGTCTTGCACATAATTCAACGCCTTTGCCTGGGGGTCACTAGGATCGAGCCATGGAATACCCGGATCGGTCGGCTTTGTTTTAGCGACCGCCGCACCGGCACTGACTGTCGAGCCGACCACGATTGCAGCTGAGGCGAGGGCGCAGCTAGCGCAAGTATGCAAGAAATCGCGTCGGTCCATTTTTGTCCCACAAATTGTCACGAAAACCTCCATTTTCGACTATAAGTTTTAGTAAAAATATCAAGCTCTCTAGCCATTTTCAACAGAAAAAAGACGTTTTTTTACTCATACTTTGCTCCGAATATAAATTATTGATCAAAAACTATACTGATTTTTGGCTCTTTTAGGGTAAATCTATGCGAGCGCCTGGACGATGGATTGTATTTTTCCTTTAAGGGAAACGGGCGCCCAAATCATGAAAACCGAACACATTTGAAGCGACTTAGGAGGCAGCGTCCGTTTGGTGCGCACAGCGTTTTGCGCACGGCGGCCGTCCGTCGCGCGGTTAAGCCGCTGCTAGTAATTGCCCCGGCAGCAGCGAAACTCCCCGCATCCTCGATCCCGACAACGACCGTATCCAGCTTGACACCGTCATCAAGGCCGCCCGCGTGCTGGGGCGGGAACTGCGGATCGAGTTGGTTTAGTTCCGCCTTTGGACTTTTCTCGCCGTCCCGGGGTTGAAACCCGCAGTGAAATTTGGGAGACTCTTAGCCGAACTGATCAACCCACCAACAAACACATCGGGAGGTGCATCATGTTCGGTTTGTTCAAGAAATCGGATAAACCCAAGAAGCCCAAGGTCGACGCCGCGGAAATGGAGCGGCGCGAGCGCGAAGAGCGCAAACGGGAAATGGCCGAAAAGCTGAAGCGCGAAACCCTGGCCAGCGGCGAGGCCGAAAAGGCCAGGAAGGCCGGATAACAATCCTCGAAGTGGCGCCCATCGGCGCGGCCGGCCGGCACAAAGGCCTCAAAACCCGATCCCCTCGATTGAGGGGCCTTGATCGCCGCCGTCCGCGCCGATGGGTTGCCCATGTCGCGACGATGGCGCCGCGGCGCTCAAAACGTCTCGCTATCCCAGCCCCAGTACGGGCGGTCGACGTCGCGGAAGACGATGAACACGCGGTCGGCGGGGATCGCCAACCGTTGTTCGATGACGCCGCACAGCAGCTTGGACAACGGCGCCGTCTGGCTGGCCGAGAGGCCGATGCTGGCGAGTTCGCCCGCCGCCGCCGGGCTCGTGTCGCCGGCGAACATCAGGTTTGTGTCGGGCTGAAGGCAGACCATCACGTAGCGCTCCGGCTTGCTTAAACCTTCGGCGACGGCCGAGGATAGCGCGGCGAGCGCGGACTCGCGCTCGGCGCCGGTCAACGGTTTGTTCAGCTTCAAGGTCAGCATCGGCATGGCGGGCCTCCGTAAACGATAAGAAGAGCAAGCGCGACACTGTATCGCGCCCGGGCGAACCTGTCGCGGCCCTCCCGTGGGTCCCCGGGGCGAGCCTCGGAATGGCCGCAAACCAGCGCCGAGGAATCCGAACCGGCGCCGTTACCCCTGGGGCCGTTGGCGGGGGAAATTGCGGTTTCTTGCCAACCGCACCCGCTTGCGTCTTGTTATTCAGTCGCAATCTGGGCATTCTCCGCCCTTCACCGAAACCCGAGACCGTTCGATGTCAGACAACCGCGTATACATCTACGACTGCACGCTCCGCGACGGCGCCCAGACCCAGGGTGTCGACTTCAACGTCGCCGACAAGACGGCGCTGGCGCAGGCGATGGACAGCATCGGCTTCGATTATGTCGAGGGCGGCTGGCCGGGCGCCAATCCGACCGACGACGCGTTCTTCGCCAAACCGCCTTCGCTGCACCGGGCGCGCCTGTCCGCCT
The DNA here is from genome assembly GCA_964460955.1 of uncultured Rhodospirillaceae bacterium. Lineage (GTDB taxonomy): Bacteria > Pseudomonadota > Alphaproteobacteria > Rhodospirillales > Defluviicoccaceae > Defluviicoccus. The sequence continues at coordinate 11,401 of CAYWRP010000060.1, forward strand.
TCGGCATGACCCGGCGGCCGGACCGCAGCGCGCACAACGATCCGGGCCTCGCCGCCGTGCTGAACGCCAAGACCCCCGTCAAGTGCCTGGTCGGCAAGAGCTGGGACTTCCAGGTCACCGACGCGCTCGGCATTACCCTGGATGAAAATATCGAACTGATCGCCGACAGCATCGCGCAGGCCCGCGAAAAGGCCGACGAGGTGATGTTCGACGCCGAACACTTCTTCGACGGCTACAAGGACAATCCGGACTATGCGCTGCGCTGCCTGAAGGCCGCCTATGACGCCGGCGCGCGCTGGGTGGTGTTGTGCGACACCAACGGCGGCACCCTGCCGCACGAGGTGGAGGAAATTGTCAGCCAAGTCGTCAAGCACATTCCCGGCGACCACCTCGGCATCCACTGCCACAACGACACCGGCAACGCCGCCGCCAACAGCCTGCTCGCCGTCCGCGCCGGCGTGCGCCAGGTGCAGGGGACGCTGAACGGCCTCGGCGAGCGCTGCGGCAACGCCGATCTGCTCGCCGTGCTGCCGTCGCTGATGCTGAAGATGGGCTTCGAGACCAATGTCCGCCCGTCGGAGCTGACGCAGGTCACCCGTGTCTCGCGCATGCTGGACGAGCGATTGAACCGGGCGCCGGCGCGCAACGCGCCCTACGTCGGCGAGTCCGCCTTCGCCCACAAGGGCGGCCTGCACGTCTCGGCGGTGGAAAAGAACCCGCGCTGCTACGAGCACATCGCCCCGGAACTGGTCGGCAACCACCGTCACATCGTCGTCTCCGACCAGGCCGGGCGGTCGAACATCCTCGCCCGCTTCCGCGAGATCGGCTTCGACATCGACGACAACGACCCGAAGCTGAACCGCCTGGTCGCCCTGGTCAAGGAACGCGAGTTCGACGGCTACGCCTACGACGGCGCCGAGGCCAGCTTCGAACTGCTCGCCCGCCAGGCCCTCGACGGGGTGCCGGAGTACTTCCGCTGCTTCAGCTTCCGCGTCATCGACGAGCGGCGGTGGAACGCGCGCGGCGAGCTGATCACGTTGTCGGAAGCGACGGTGAAGCTGGAGGTGGGCGGCAACGAGATCATGACCGTGGAGGAGGGCAACGGCCCGGTCAACGCCCTCGACGCCGCGCTGCGCAAGGTGTTGACGCCGATGTATCCGCAGCTCGCCGACGTCCGCCTGGTCGACTACAAGGTGCGCATCCTCACCCCCGGCGACGGCACCCGCGCGGTGACCCGGGTGATGATCGAATCCGCCGCCGGCAAGGGCGAACGCTGGACCACCTGCGGCGTCTCCACCAACATCATCGACGCTTCCTATCGCGCCCTGCACGACACCATTGTCTACAAGCTGTTCCGCGACGGTGTGCGCGGCCACGATACCTCCGCCGCCGCGTAAACCCGGCGTGGCGGGAACGGACGCCGCCAGCGAGGACCAGAAGGGCATCGGCGCGCTGGCGCCGGCGGTGATCCTCGTCGAGCCGCAGCTGGGCGAAAACATCGGCATGGTTGCCCGCGCCATGCTCAACTGCGGCCTGACCCGGCTGCGTCTGGTCAATCCGCGCGAGGCGTGGCCCAACGACAAGGCGGTGGCGGCCGCCGCCGGCGCCGACCGGGTGCTGGACGAGGCGGCCCTGTTTCCCACCGTTGGCGCGGCGATCGCCGATCTGCATCTCGTATTGGCGACGACGGCCCGCTCGCGCACGATGAGCAAGCCGGTGATCGACCCGCGCGCCGCGGCGGCGCGGATGCACGATGCGGTTGGCGCCGGCCGGCGGGTCGGACTCCTGTTCGGCAAGGAATCCAAGGGGCTCGACAACGACGCGGTGGCGCTCGCCGACGCCATCGTCATGGCGCCGCTCAATCCCGCCTTCAGCTCGCTCAACCTGGCGATGGCGGTGCTTCTGGTCGGCTACGAATGGCGTCTCGCGGTCCTCGACGCGGGCGCGGCGGCGCCACCACCACCGCCCGACGACGACCCGCCGGCGACCAAGGCCGAAATGCAGGGACTGTTCGAGCACCTGGAAGGCGAGTTGGACCGCACCGGTTTCCTGCGTGTCGCCGAGAAACGCCCCATCATGGTCCGCAACTTGCGCACCCTGCTAACCCGCGCCCAGCCGTCGGGGCCGGAAGTGCGGACCTTGCGCGGCGTCATCAAGTATCTGGCGGCAGGCCGCCGCGCCGGCGACCGGGAAGCGCCCTAGATCCGTTCCGACAGCCAGATGGCGAGGCGGGAGCCGGTCTTGACGACGGCGGTCAGCGGGCCGTGCGCCGGTGCCGCCTCGGCGCCGTGGGCGAGGCCGGTGTCGCGGTGTTCCAACTCCTCGAGGCGATACCTTTCGCAGAGATCGCGCAACTCTGCCTCGTCCTCCTCGAGGTCGGCGACCTGTGCCGCGTAGTGTTCGTCGATCACCTCCTCGACGGCGACTGTGCAGGCCATCGCCGCCTTCGGCCCCAGCGCGGCGGTGGCGGCGCCAAGCGCGAATCCGGCCAAATGCCAGATCGGCTGCAGGGCGGTCGGCCGCGCCCGACGATTGACGATCAGCTGTTCGAAAGTCTTCAGGTGCTCGCGTTCCTTCTCCGCCATCTCGGCGATGACAGGGCCGGCGGTCGAGCGACCGAGGACGAACATCTGGCCCTCATAGATGCGCACCGCGCCATACTCGCCGGCGTGGTTGACGCGGAGGATGCGATCGATCTGCTGCGTCTTGGTCAGGTCGCCTGGCAGTCGTTTCGGTCTTTGGTATTCGGTCATGCAATCTCCCGCCGAATGAGCGCCCTGCCGAGAACGGCGAACGCGAGTGCCATGCCGGCTGAAAGTAGCGTGTTGTAGCCGGCCAGAGATAGCCCCAGAAAACGCCAATCCACCTCATCGCACGGTTTCCACGCTGTCGCCCCGGACGCCATCGCCTCGAAACTGAGTTCCCGCAGGTCCTGCACGCCACAGGCGGCGATGGAGCCCCACCAGTGCTCCTCGACGCCGACGTGGTAGCCGGCGAGCCCGGCGTTGACGGCGAACACCGCCGACAGGCCGAGCACGGTGACGGCGCGGCCGCGCGCGCTCAAGGGAAGGAAGAGGGCCGCGAGGGCGACAGCGGCGGCGATGGCGAAGGGAATGCGCTGCCAGACGCATAGCACGCAGGGCTCGAGGCCGAAGGCGTACTGGCCGACGAAGGCGCCCACCAGGGATGTGCCGGCGACCCCGGCGGCGGCGATTAGCGCGAGGCGGGCATCGATGCCGAGGCGGCGAATCTCGCGGGCGGCGATGTCGGTGACGGTCACGAAGCAGACATCCTTGGCGGTCGGTTGGCGTGCGTGTCGTTATATTAGATATTTCGCCGCCAGGAAGCCCCCAAACAAGAGGGCGAAGAAGACGACGGTGAGAAGGCCGAGATTCTTTTCGATGAAGACGCGGATCGGCGGCCCGAAATACCACAACAGGCCGGCGACGAGGAAGAACCGCGCGCCCCGGGAGAGCACCGAGGCGATGTTGAAGACCCAGAAGTCGAGCTGGGTGACGCCGCTGGTGATGGTGATCACCTTGTAGGGGAAGGGCGTGAAGCCGGCGCCGGCGACGATCCAGGCGCCCCATTCATTGTAACGCGCCTGAAAGTCCTCGAACTTGTCCATGTAGCCGTAGAAATCGAGCACCGGCTGGCCGATCTCGACGAACAGGAAGTAGCCGATGCCGTATCCAGCGATGCCGCCGAGCACCGAGGCGATGGTGCATACCCCGGCGATCAGCCACGCCCGCTGCCGCGCCGCCAGCACCATCGGAATCAGCAGGACATCCGGTGGAATCGGGAACATCGAGCTTTCGATGAAAGAGATCATCGCCAACGCCCACAGCGCGTGCGGGTGGGCGGCGAGACGCATCGTCCAGTCGTAGAGGCGTTGCAGCACGGCAGGGATCCTTGGACTTGGCGGGTTGAGAGGACGGGCGCGCGGAAGTCGCGGGTGGCCGGCTTCGAGGGACGGCGTGCGAACGGTCACCAGCGCGGAAAAATTACCCGAAAAGGGGCGCCGGAGGCAACGGGCTTGGCGGCGGGCTTGACGGGCGCCCGATGCCATAAACCGCGCCGCCATGTCGATGCCGAGACGATACCCCGCGAGCGGTGTTGACGCCCGCGCCGGCCGGTTTATCCTACCCTTGTCGGTTTATGAACCCGTGTGGCGATCCGAAGACGCAGCGGACTCAAAATAACAACTTATTTGACATTAAATAACGTTCTCTACAATTTTTAATTAGCACCCCGTTGGCACTCCTGTCCCATTTTTGCAGTGCTAATCCGCGGCGCATATTTTATGGTGAACGCCAAGGCCCGGGTGGCGGAATTGGCAGACGCGGCAGACTCAAAATCTGTTTCCCGCAAGGGAGTGCGAGTTCGAGTCTCGCCCCGGGCACCACATCTCTCCGTGGCGGTCGCGTCGTCGTAACAAAACGACCGAACGCCTGTGCTCGCAGGCAAGCCGCGAGCGGCTTGATCGCCGGCGATATTCTCTTTGAACCGAGGCCCATTTCGGCCGGACCCATGGGGTTGCCCCAAGAGCGTTAGGGGGTGTTCCAGGCGCCCGAGGTGTCCGCGACCGCCGCAAACGTGTTCGAGCCGCTCAGGCGCGGTCACAGATCCCAGAACAGGGGCAGGACGACGGTTGCCGCCAGCCACATCAGGAGGCTGAGCGGCAGGCCGATCTTGACGAAGTCGTTGAACCGGTAGCCGCCGGCGGTATAGACGAAGGTGTTGGTCTGATAGCCGATCGGCGTGGCGAAGCTCGCCGACGCGGCGAACATGATGGCGACCAGGAAGGGCCTGGGATCGACGCCCAGCTGATCGGCGAGGCCGAGTGCCAGCGGGGTCATCAAGATCGCCGTCGCGTTGTTGCTCATCAGCGACGTCAGCACCATCGTCAGCAGGTAGACAAGGGACAGCACGGCGACCGGCCCGAAGCCGGCGACCGCGCTGATTGTGACATCGACAATGACGGCGGCGGCGCCGGTCACGGTCATCGCTTGGCCCAACGCCAGCATGGCGAAAATCAGCATCAGGATCGGCCAATGGATCGAGTTGTACGCCTCGTCGACGTCGACGCAGCGAAAGGCGACGACGGCCGTCGCCGCGATCAGCGCCAGGGCGGCGATCGGCAAGACCTCGAACGTCGCCAGCACCATCACACCAACGATGGCGGCGGCGGCGATCGGCGCCTTCTCCCGCCGGTAGGGGCGGGCCTGGGGCACCGTGAGGTTGACGAGTTCATGGGTGTCGAACAGCCGCTTCAGCCCCTCCGGCGGGCCTTCCAGCAGCAGGGTGTCGCCGAACGCCAGCCGCGTTTCGTCAAGATTGCGGTGCAGGCTTTCGTTCTGCCGGTGGATCGCCAGGATGCTGACGTCGTAGCGCTGGCGGAGGTCGAGATCGCGCACCAGGCGGCCGACGAAACGCGACCGGGGGCCGAGGATGCCCTCCAGAATGGTCGCCTTGTGCGAGGCGATCTGCTGCAGGGCCGGGCCGTCGGTGTCGGCCTTGCCGGCCTCGAAAATGACCGATCCGCCGTCCCGCAGCCCCATGACGTCGGCGACCTTGGTTCGCAGGACCAGCCGGTCGCCGGCCCGCAGAACGGGCTGGCCGAATTCCGGATCCAGCGAGATGTGATCGCGGATCACGTTGACCACCTGGAACCCGCGTTCGCGGGTCAGGCCGGCTTCCTTCAGCGTCTTGCCGGTCAGCGGCGAGCCTTCCGGCACCAGGACTTCGGCGAGAAACTGCCGACCGGAAAGATCCGGCCGCAGCTCGGCCAGCGTCTTGCGCTCGGGCAGCAGCCAGCGGCCGAACACCACGAGATAGGCGATGCCGATGAGCGCCAGAATGATGCCGGGGGCGGTGACCTCGAACATGCCGAAGCCGGGCTGTCCGTTGGCGCGCGCCACGCCGTCGACCAACAGATTGGTCGAGGTGCCGATGAGCGTGCACATGCCGCCGAAGATGCTGGCGAAGGAGAGCGGGATCAGGATCTTCGACGGCGTCAGCTGCAGGGTCTGCGAGATGGCGATCATCACCGGCGTCAGGATCA
>CAYWRP010000061.1:0-7633 GCA_964460955.1 uncultured Rhodospirillaceae bacterium
GGCGTGCTCCGCTTCGTCGAGGACAGCGTCGAGCTCTACGAGCTGATCGCCCGCCTAATCGCCGAAGCGCGCCCGATAAGCCGCCCCGGCGAGGAAGCCCGAAGCCTTGCCGAAGCTGCGCGCGACGAAGGCTGCTTCGGCGGCTTCGACGACCGGGACAGGCTGGCTGCCGCTCTTGCCGAGGCCGGGGCCATCACGCCTGGCGCCCTCGACCTCTTGCCACAGCTCGCGAGCCGAGTGGCCCAGAACGAGCGTTCGGTCTTCACTTTCCTCGCCGAGCTCGAGCAGGACCCGGCCGAACCGGCCCTGGGCCAGATCGGGATCGAAGATCTCTACCGCTATTTCGGCGAGGCGATGCGTTCGGATACCGGCGGCGGGGGCACGCACCGGCGCTGGATCGAGACCGAAAGTGCCAGATCGCGTGCCGACGACACCCTCGAGCGCGAGCTTCTGGCCGCCGCCTGCCTCTTGCAGCTTGGTGCCGCGGGCGAGCGCCGACGCCTGCCGGCAGCCCGCCTTCGCTTCGCCGTCGGGGCCGGCAGTGGCCATCCGCGCGAGGCGGTTGAACGGGGCATCGCCAATCTCCTCGAGCGCAAGCTGCTCCTGCATCGCCAGCGCAACGACGACGTCTCGGTCTGGCACGGTGCCGATCTCGACATCCGCGGCCTTGTCGAGGCGCAAAAGGCCTCGACCACCGCCGAGTTCGCGCTCCTGGCCACGCTGGCCGCCGAATGCCCACCTCCGGTGGTCAAACCCTTGCGCTACAACAGCGAACGAGCGATCAGCCGGTTCTTCGAGGGGGCCTATCTTCGCGCCGCCGACTTCCTCGGCACAGCCCCCGACGACCCGCTTCTGGCCCCAACCGACGGTGCCGACGGCCAGATCCTCTACCTCCTGCCCGACAGCCAGGAGCAGCTCGATGCGGCGATCGCCCACGCTTCGAGCCTGCCAGCCGACCGCCACGACCTTGTCACCGTAATCCCTAAGCGCCCGCTCGAGATCGGCGAGGTGACGCTCGAGCTCTTCGTGCTGCGCCGCTTGCTTCGCGACCACGCCCTCCTCGACAAGGACCCCTTGATCGAGCGCGAGCTCGACGAGCTGACAGCCGCGGTACGCGAAAATCTGGTTCGTCTGACCGACGAACTGACCCGCCCCGAACGCCAGAGCGCGACCTGGCTCGCCGCCGGCCGCGATCTCGGCGTCGACCGGGGTATTCCCGCTGCCGAGGCCCTCTCGCGTTTGACCGAGTCTCGCTTCGGCCGCACCCCGCGCATCCAGAACGAGCAGATCGTCCGCCGCAAGCTCAGCCGACCGATGGTCAATGCCCGCAAGAAATGCGTCGGTGCCATCATCGAGCGCAGCGGCGAGCCCGAGCTCGGCATGGTCGGCTGGACCACGCCGGACGCCTCGATCGTCCGCACCGTACTGATCCGCACCGGCCTCTACCGCGAAGCCCTGGACGGCACCTGGCGCTGGGCCTCACCCGACGAAATCGCCGATCCCGATCTCGCCGCAGTCTGGCGCCACATCGAGCACTTCTTTGCCGAGCCGCGTGCTGCCACCAAGACCTTCGACGAACTGACGGGCCTACTCGCAGCCCCACCCTTTGGCCTGCGCGGGGGCCTCCTGCCCGTGTTGCTCGCCGCCGGCCTCGAAGCCTTCGCCCGCTGTGTCGCGATCCGCGAACTTACCGACAGCGGCCCCGTCTACCTGCCCGACATCAAGCCTTCGATCATCGAGGCCATCGCCATCGTCCCGCAGCGCTTCGAAATCGAGGTCCTCGACCTCGACGACACCATCGAGCTCTACCTCCGGGCTATGCACGACGAGTTCGCCCTTGCCGCCGAGGACCACGAAGCCGATCTCATCCGCGCCTGCTTCGATGCCATCGACGCCTGGCGCCGGCAGCTGCCCGAGGCGGCCCTGACCACCAAGCGGCTCGGCGACGAAGTCGCCCCTTTCCAGCACGCGCTGCGGGTCACCGAGGACCCGATCGACCTCCTCTTTCGCGCCTTCCCCGCAATTGCCGGGAAGGCGGATGAATGGGACGATATACTCGGTCACGTTTCCAAGATGCGCAAACGCGTTGAGGACTTGAAGGAAGGTTACACGCTCGAAGCGATCGCCATTGCCTCTCGTCTGTTCGGCGTTGCTCGCAACAGCGACAGCAATCTACTCGAGCGCGCGCAAAGCTGGGTCGATTGCTTCCCACTCGATGCACTGCCGCTCGATCAGCTCGACGGACAGACGAAAAGCATCCTGAATCGAGCGCGCGGCCTTACCAATGGCCGGGATACCGAGGCGTCGTTCGCACGGGCGTTGAGTGGCATTCTTCTCGGCAAGGACTTCGAGCGCTGGAACGACGGGACAGGCCGACTGTTCGAGCGCGAACTTCATGAACGCCTGAACGCAGTCGAGCGTGCCGGGTTGGCCACGGACGAGCCGACGGCGGCAATGGCGCCACTTCTGCAAATCCGCATTACCGAATTGCTCGCGCGCCTGCAAAACAGCGTCGGGACCGATGCCGCGGCGGCTTTCGTCAAAGAAATTGTCGATGGGAACTCTCTGAAATGACCGAAGTCGTTGCCCTCGAACATGCAGTACAAGACCGCAGCGCACGTCACATCGTGCCACTCTCGGGCGGTAAGGACTCGACGGCGCTCGCAGTTTTGATGTTGCAACAATATCCATTTTTGCCATTCGAGTTTATTTTCACTGACACTGGGGCGGAACTTCCAGAAACTTACGAATACTTCAAAAAATTTGAAACAATATTCGATATCAAGATCACGCGCCTGACTGCTCTCGATCTGCCGCGTTTTCGCGCGCGGGAGAAGGACGGCCGTCGCATCCCATTCGACTATGTTCTTGACGAAGTCTATTCCGGTTTTTTGCCAAACCCGCAGGCGAGATGGTGCACGCGGGTCCTCAAGATCCAGCCCTTCGAGCAGTTCGTTGGTGACGACCGGGCCTATTCGTACATCGGCATCCGCGACGACGAGAACCGTGTCGGCTACGGCGGGGTCGGCCGGGGTCATACCCACAGCTTCAGCGCCGAGCGTCGGGCCAAGCCGGTCGTGATCTCGGAGAAATCGAACATTATGCCTGTCTACCCGTTCAAGGACCTCGGCATGAGCCTCGATGAGGTCAAGCGCCTGCTCGACGAATCCGGCCTAGGCTTGCCCGCCTACTACGAATGGCGATCGCGCTCGGGCTGCTATTTTTGCTTCTATCAGCAGATCGGCGAATGGCAGGGTCTGCGTGAGCGGCACCCGGAGCTGTTCAACCAGGCCAAGACCTATGAGAAGGTCGAGAATGGCCGCGCCTATACTTGGAGCGAAGGACGCTCGCTCGCCGACATCGAGAAACTGAAACAGCGCCACGCCAATCCAGCCCGCGAACAACTGGACGGCTGCGTTATCTGTCATTTGTAGATATCGAAAGCCCGACATCTGCCATGCATGAAAACCCGCTTATCGAGTTTCTCGCAGCCTATGGCCCATCATCGAGCGCAGATCAGCTCTATGACGAACACGTGATGGGTTCGACCAAAGAAACAGGCTGCAAGCCGATCGAGGTGGAGACGCGCTTGGTCGGCGACTTGGTTGCTCTCCTTAAGGGTGAGAACCCGCCCAACATTGTGCTCACTGGAACCGCCGGCGACGGCAAGACCTATACTTGCCGCAAGGTCTTCTTGGAGCTAGGCGGGCATACTGCGGCTTGGCATTCTGCTGGTGCGGTCGTGGAGCTACCCCTTCAGGGGGGGCGTCGCCTACGCATCGTAAAAGACCTAAGCGAGTTGGCTGATACCGAAAAAGATCGCGAACTCGTAGATTTCGCGCGCGAGACGCTCAAGCCTCGTAGCGACCTGAGCTTTCTCATCGCCGCAAATGACGGTCAGTTACTGAGCTTCTTCCGCCGGGTCAAAGATCAGGATCACGCAACCAAGGGGCTGCTCGATCTCCTCAGCACCATGCTTAAAGACGATCAAAAGCGGGATCCGGCAGGGATTCGCCGGCTGCAATTATTCAATCTGAGCCTGCAGACAGATGTTGGCTTTCTCAATCGGCTTGTCGCCGCCGTGCTCGACCGACAAGACTGGAACCGATGCAACGGATGCGTGCTCTTAGCAGACGATATCTGTCCCATTCGTCATAATCGTCGGCTGTTGCAAAGCTCGGATGAGCCCGTGCGAGGGAGGCTTATGGATCTGGTTCGCGTGCTCGCCGCCAATGATTCGCACTTGCCGATACGTCAGCAGCTGTTGTTGATCGTCAACATGCTGCTAGCCGACAGCAAAAACTATGGTGGTTTATTGACTTGTGCCAAAGCTCATAATCGAGCCGAGGAAGGCAAATGGGTGTGGACTAACCCGTTCGATGCGGTAGTGGGTCTCAATCTACGCCCAAGTACACGCAGGCAGTTCCGCGCGTTCGCGACAATTGAAGCGCTAGGACTAGGTCGAGAGACTAACAATTCGATCGATGGATTGATTATCGATAGTAAACCGGAAGGTCTTTACGATGCCGTTGTCCGCTCCGATCTCCGCTATGGGCATGGGCTACTGGACGTTTACCGGCAGCGGTACGTTCGGGGGGCGTTTGAGGACTTTCAGTCGGAGATCAATCCGGCTCTCGAGGCGCAGCGACGGCGACTTTTTTTTAACCTGACAGACGACCCGAATGCTCCCATCCGTCCATGGCATTTGACGGTGTTTACGCACGGCGGCGACTACCTCCAGCTGATGGACGACCTCTCCGCCGGTCGGGAATCGGTCGGCATCAAGGGACAGCTCATCCGCGGCCTCAATCGCAGTTTCACCGGAATGATGTGTCGAACGGATGACAAGCTTTACTTGGCTGCGGCGCCTGCCGGACTGTCGGGAAGAATGGGACAGCTGCTAAACGGTTGGCCGCTCCCGGCGCGCGCAACGCGCCAGACTCTGTATCATATCGCGCTCGAAGCCGAAACCACCCAAGGTCGCCCGCGATTCGTGATCAGAGATGTCCAAAACGGAGAGCTGGCATCGCTGGTGATAAAGCCTTTGCTTTTTGAGTATCTGATGCGGGTTGCTGACGGCGCGCTACCGTCCAGCTTTTCGCGACAATGTCTCGAAGAATTGAGGCATTTCCGCTTGAACGTGCAAGCCGCCTTTGCCCGACGCGAGATAGGCGCGAGCGCTGCTGGCAGCAGTGATCGCGTGACGTTCGATTTGGTTCGCCTCGATCCCAGCAGTGGTGGCCTGGTCGACAGCAGCTTCTCGTTTGCCGTGGGAGAGCAGCGATGACGGCGGTCAGACGCGAGACACACCGCCTTGTCGAAGGTGCGCTGCCGGTGCCGGACAAGCTCGACGCCGAAAACAACCAATGGATTGAGGAGGCGATCTACGGGCATCGCTTCTACAACGATCAGACGCCTTGGTTCGCGTATCTCGAGCTCTTGCATGTCTGCGAGCATCGGCGGAGCGACCGTAATCACCAGAACCTGTTTGTGGGCCGCACCGAGCATCGTCACGAGATCTTCGACTACGCGTTGCCGGCGCGCGAGGAGCTGCGGCGATTGCTGTTCCTGGACGAGCGATTGGATGAGCTCGCCAGCAAGCCGATGATTAACGAACGGCAGGCGCGTAAAGAATGGCTGGAGGAATTGGCGGCGCAGGATGGCCGGGATGCCGACGGCTACGCCTATCTCGAACAGCGTTTCAGCAGCCTGCACGATATCCATACAGCCGTGGAACTCGTTCGGGGGGCAGAGATCGATCAGCATCGCAGTCGCCGCTACACGTCTCGCCATCTCGTGCCGTTCGGACCGGCAGCGCTCACGGCCGACTTCCGCCGGCAAGCGAACGGCTCGCCCTCATTCGATCGCCGCTTCTTCGCCCGTGGCGGCGAGCTCGTCTTTCTTATGCTCGGGCGCAGCCGGGCTAGTGCGCAACTGGAGAAGCTGATCGAGCAGCGGCTGCTTGCCGAACACACCCGCTGGAACCAGCTGATCGCGGCCCTGCAGCCAGCCGAGACCCACCGCCCCACGAGCCTGCTGAAGGGGGGCTACCTGCCACTGCCGCATCACCCGCGCTACGATCGGCTGGCGGAAGACATGGTGCAGCTGTTGGAGCTCGAGGGGCTGGATAGGGAGAACCTGCACGAGCCACTGGTCAGGTTGATCGGCCTGAACGTCCTACTCTACCTGCACGAGCGCAGCGTCGAGGTGCTAGGCGAACCGATGCCGCCCTTGGTGCTCGATCTCGCCGGGGCCGATGCATCGGCGCTCAGAAGCGTCGCCCGCAGTCAGTACAATCAGAATCGCGAGCTCTCGGCGCGGGCGATCCGCCGGCATGTCGAGCGGGTTCGCGAACTCGATGCATGGCGGGACGTCGTTCGCCGCCCCGATCTCACAGCGCGGCGCGACTTCTTCGAATGCTACTTGGGCTTCAAACCCGTGGTGAAGAAGAGCTCGCGGTATACGCGAGAAGATGATGCGGATGCGATGCTCGAGGAGATCTGCGAGCTGACACTCGCCAATCACGAACAGCATCTGGTGCGGGTGCCTGGGGTGTTCGCTGAAGCCATTGGGCTCGCGAAAGTGCGGCGTGGCTCCGGTCGGGCCTATGGTGCCTCCGACGCCTTGCTCGAGGCGCTCGTTCTGAGTCAGGTGACGGCACCCATGGCGTTCGATCAGTTCCTTGCTCGGCTCTATGAGCGATTTCACATTGTCATCGGCTACACCGAGGCGCGCCACGCGTTCAGCACGCCGAATGCCCCACAAGAGCAGTTCAAGATCAACGAGCGGCGGCTCGAGGAGCGATTGCGCTCACTCGGCCTGTTGCGTCGCCTCTCCGATGACTGTGCCTTCGTCTTCAATCCATTCAGCAAACCCGGGAGGTCGGCATGAACGCTCTGGGCCGACGCGTCGTTGAGAGTGAACCGGCCGTCCCTGGAAATCAAGCGGCACTCGATCTCATCGGGGAGATCGGGCGTCGTTTCGTCGAAGAGGGGACGAAGTCACTTCGCGCTGGGACGGTGGCCCGCTTCTCGATCACCGGCTTGTCAGCCGCCGAGACCTCCGCCATTGCCCGCTCTATCGCCGTTCGGCATGCTGAAGAGGTGATGGTCGGCGTTCATCCTGATCTTGCAACGGCGGAATTGCCTCCGTCCAATGTCAGCCGAGATACCGCCGCCGCTTGGCGCAACCGCGTCGTCGATAAGCCGGGGGTTCGCGGTATCGTCTTCGCCGTGCCCGCAGCGCAGCTGGATTCCACCGGCGAGACTTTGGGCGCACTTTGGCGAATCGCCTTCGATACGCTAACTGAACGGCGCGAACTTTGGCTCGAAGCGCTGCCGGCCTTGCGCGGCCTGACGCCGCGTGAGAAGGACTACCTGATCGCGATGCTCGATGGCTTGCGGCAAACGGGTTTAGTCCATGATCTCGGTCAGTTCGCGGCCTTCATGACGGCGCTCGACGAGCATGCCGCAAGCATGCCGCTCGAGCAGTCGATCAACCGCTGCCTCCCTATCCTCCGTCTGCCGCGCAACAGCGGGAGCTTCAAGAAGCTCCCGCAGCGTGGCCGGCTGGCGAGTGCGTCGAGCTGGCGCAACGATTTCGACAAGGTCGTGGCCGAGACGCGGCACAAGCT
>CAYWRP010000061.1:7733-16827 GCA_964460955.1 uncultured Rhodospirillaceae bacterium
CTGTTCGAAAAGCAGTTCGCCAACGGTGCCGAGCGGCTGACGGCCGACGAGCGTGAGCTGCTCGAAGCGACGGCGCGGGAGAAGCCGGGCGAGGCCGAAGAGGAACACCGAGCGCTCTTCGAGCGCCACCGCGACGCCCTGCGCCGTGATCCCGCACTTTTCAAGCGGTGGGAACGCTTCGTTTTTCGCCAACAGATCAAGCATGACGATCTGCTCGTCGGCATGGTCACCGGCATCCTCGAGCTCTTGCGGCTGTCCGAGACCTCGACCATGGCAAAGCCGCGCGTCCGCGTGGTCATGAAGGGTGCCGACGACCTCAAGTTCTGGACCGAGCGAAACACGGATCTGGCCCGCTACCTGCGGAGGCGCTGGCAGGGACTCGACAGGCTGCTGCAGATGTCGTCGATCGATCTCGACTTCGGGATGTGCTGGAAATCGGACTGGTTCGCCGAGCTCGATCAGGAAAACGACAAGACCTCTGCCGCCGCCTGCACTTTTCCGCTGGAAATCTCGATCCATGATGCAGCAGCACCATCCGCTAATGGCTCCAAGCCCTCGAATCTGCAGGCCAAGGTCGAGATCAAGCTGCCGGGCAACAGCGTGCTGCACGGGTTCAAACTTGATCGAGCCGAAATCTTCGGCGGCAATGAAGACGGCGTTGCTCGACTGCTCCAGGGTACCTTTCATCGCAGTCGCGACGCCGGCGCACGCGGCTTGGCCGCGGTTGATCTCGCCAATCGCGGCTCTTTCATCGACTGTCAGTCCGGAAGCACGGGGCAGCTGCTAGGTGGTGTATATCCCACCGACCTCGCCGACGCGTGGCGCACTAGCCTCGCCCGCCTAACCGACGAAGGAATCTTGACAAGCGAAACGGCGCAGGTAATGGGCGATGCGCTGGACCGCTTCATGGCCGATTACGCGATGGCCATCGGCGCCTTTGGCGACGGCATGCCTCATGGGATCGAACACCCCTCGTTGCTGATCCAGGCGGAACGCTACGGCGAGCTCCTCCACCTGCTCCGCCGGTCGGCCGCCAACGATCGCTGCCGGCGTGATCTCTGGCACCCGCTGCTGACCATTGGGATCGCCTATTCCAGTGCGTCGACGCCATCGGCAATCGTGACGCCCTTTCATCCGCTTCGGCTCGCGGAGATCGGCATCAAGGCGAGGCACGCGGCAGAGGTGTGCGGCCGGGCTCTCGGATCGAACGAAACCCAGCGCAGCGACATGGACATCTACATCGAGACCGTGCAGCGTGCGTTGGGCGAGGTCGGTCTGCCGGGCGTCGTGACTGGTGAGTTGATCGGTGGTGAGATGATGATCGGTGGTGAGATGATGATCGAGAGCGACCGGCTCGGCGATTATAGTCTGATGGAGCCACTCGCTGCAGCGCACGACGCGGCCGGCCTCGACAGTGCCTACACGCGCTGGACCGCCGATGCCGTGATCAGCCAAAGCGAGGAGTTCCTGGAGCTCCAGCCACACGAGCGCGCTAGTTTCTCCCTCGCCGTCTACAACGCTGAAAACGAGGATCTGCCTCACCTCTTGACAGACCGCTTGTCACGGTGGGTCGAAGATGAAGGCGCACGGCGCTGTGATCTGATCTTGAGCCACGAAACGCCGCAGCGGCTTCAGGAAATTTACGAGAAGCAGAATGCGGTGATCGGCCGGGCGCTCGATGCAGCACCGGCCAGCGATGCGTCCAGCACCTTCCTCTCGAGGCTCAGAGTGGGGTTCACGAGCTTCGACGAGACCGCCGACGGGGCGACGCGCGATACGGTGGATATCGTCCTACTGCAGGACACGATCGCCCGATCGGCCCGACCTGCTTGGCGCGAGCGGGCGAGTGTGCCACTGGAGCTCGATGCTTACCGGCCGAAAGTGACGTCACCACGTCTGCCGCTGAAGCGCGGCGACATGAAGACGGCGAGCCTGCTCGTCCCGGTCGACGTCCCGGCGCCCGTTCAACACTATCTCGATCTAATCCACGATCTGACTGCCGGGCAGTCACGGTCGGAGGAGCATTTCCTGCCGGTTCGCGAGGTCGATTTCAGTGAGGGCGTCGTCAGGCGCGCCATCGACCGGGCGCACCGCATCGGGCGTTGGGTCGTCACGTGCGATGCCATTGCGGACCGCCGCCTGTTCGAGGCGAACGGCGTGCGGATCATTCGCCATGTCAGCCAGCCCGGTTCGGCGCGCAACGTCATCGTCTCGACCAAGGACCCAGGCTCACTCCTGCGCAATCATCTGCGCCACGAAATTCAGAAGACGGCGCTCCTCGAGAACGCGGCGCTCGACGGCGCCGTCAAAGCCGCCATCGAACGTGCCGTCGAGATCTCTGGCCGGATCGTGCTACGTGCGGCGCGACTGGAGCGAAACGCCCTTGAACTGCTCGGTCTCGTGTTGAGCCGCCGGTTGGTGGAAAGTGCGGTACCACCCAGGCAGGTGATCGTCGGCTGGCTGATGCTCGATGATTTTAGTCGCTGGCTCGGCTACGGTAAGGGCGACATGGCCGATATTCTGACGATAGCAATCGATCACAGTGCGGAGAATCTGACACTGAGATTGCTAGTCATAGAGAGCAAATACGTAGGTGAGGTCGATGCCGCTGGGCAAGCGCGAAAATCGGCCCAGCAACTGGTCGCGACCGTCGACGGCCTGCGCAGCAAGCTGGTGGGCGACAATTACGGGCTCGGCCTCGACTTGCGTCGTGAGCGGCTCGCTCAACTGCTGCTGGAGCATGTCAGGCCTTTCAACGATCACATGGATCACGGCCCGAGCGACTGGCTAGAGAGGTTACGCGACGGCGGCGCCGACATCGCGATAACGGGTCTTTCCGCGGTTTTCATCCACGACAGCGACGATCCGTCCGCTGTCCGCGACGTCGATAGTGAGGCGAGCGTTCAGCTTCTGATCCGCCGTCCCGACATCCGCCGCCTCGTCGGGTCTCTCACGAGCACTACTCCAACACCGCTCGGCATCGAGGTACCCAGCCTTTTCGGCTCGCCACCGGCTACGCGACTAGCAACGGCGACAGAGCGCGAACCGCGTGCCACACAGAAGGCAGAAGCTATCGACCCTCCTGCATCAGTCGAGGTCGAGCCGGAGCGGCGCAAGGCATGCGATTTTGCGAACTCATTTGGCCCAAACAAACCGGATTCGGGCACTGGCGTCTCTGACGAGCAACCGGAGACAAATGATCACGCCGCCCAATTGCCACGAAGCTTGCTCGCCCACTTGGCTCTACCCACAGTCTCCGAAGCAAGCGAGGATTCCGTTTGGTTGAAAGACACCACGCAAAGGCTACGGCGGGCGCTGATCAAGTATGGCATGCAAGCGCCTCTCGATGGCGAGCCGCGGTTGACCCCGAACGCCGCACTCGTTAACTTCAAGGGCTCTGACGATCTAACTGTCGCAATGGTCGAGAAGCGGCGGGCCGAACTCCTCACGTCGCATGGGCTTCAGGTGACAGGCGTCCTACCGGGCCGGGGGCGCGTAACTGTTATGATCGCCCGAGAAACCCGCGAAATCGTCCGCCTTGACGACGCCTTGCGGGCTCGTCGACTACCCGATACGGCACCGGTGCTCAATACCAGCTTTCTACTCGGGATCCGCGAAGACAATGGCGAGCCACTCTATTTGAATCTTGGACACGATTTTGCGGGCCAAGTCCGGCACGATCCGCACACTTTGATTGCCGGCGGCAGCGGCAGCGGCAAGGGTGTGTTGACCCAGACGCTTTTGTTCGACATCTGCGCCACCAACAGCCCGAGCAATGCATCCATCGTGCTGATCGATCCGAAATACGGCGCCGACTATGGCTGGCTGCGAGGACTCCCACATCTGCGGGGAGACATCGTCACCTCGACCGGGGCAGCCGTCGAAACTTTCGATACCGTTGTCAAGGAAATGGAGCAGCGTTACGAGCAGATCGTGGTCAAGGGCGGTGCGATCAACGTCGACGACTATAACAAGAAGGTAGACGCCAAGGACAGGCTGCCTCGGCTCTACTTTTTCCATGACGAGATGGGGGATTGGATGGCGGATGCGACCAGCCCCGAGTACCAGAAAGCCGTCGAGAGCCGCATCGTTCGCCTCGCCTCAAAGTCTCGTGCCGCCGGCATTCACCTCTTCTTGATAACCCAGCGGCCGGACAAGGACGCCCTGCCAAGCCAAATCAAGGCTAATGCTGGCAATCGAATCTGCCTCAGGGTTGCAAGCCAAATCAACTCGCAGATCGTCCTCGATCAGGGTGGCGGCGAGGATCTGCTCGGCCGCGGCCACATGGCGGCCAAGCTTCCCGGTGATGCAACTTTGCACACGGGCGGTCTCGTCTACGCCCAAACTCCTTTCGCCGATATCGATCACCTGCGAGAGCTGGCTGTCGCCGTGCGCGAGCACTGGGCGAGCCAGGACTGACGCGAGGGTGAGTTGCAAGGCCAAGGCAAGGGGGTCCACGGTAACCTCTATCTCCATGCCGACCTGGTCGAGATGCTGCCCGCCGACGCCCAAGCACGCATCTCGGAGGCTGCAGCACTGCTGCCATCTGAAGCCTGCTGGAACGTTGTGAAGCTCGAAGCCGCGCGGTCGCATCGACTGTCCCTCCTGACCTACGAGCCATTCGACGAATCAGCGTTTCCGGCACTCCTCGACAGCCACACGGTCGATCTGGAGCGCCGACGGGTCACCCGGCGCAGCTTCAGAGCATCGAGGAACCCACCCATCCTGCACCGCAAGGAGTTGCTATTGCCAGCGGGCCACCCGCGTCGGGCGGTCTATGCCGAGCTCACCGTCGAGCTCGAGCGACGCGGCCTCATGGCCGAGATGGCCGGCATGGGCTTCAAGCAGCCTTGGGCAGCAAGGCTCGCCGCGGCGGGCATCCGGATCGACGACCACGCGATCGAGACCGTGGCCGAGCCACCAGCCGCGCACCCGCCGGTTCGCGAATCGCCGACCATCGCCCGGCACAAGACGGCGATCGTCCGCGACCGGCTGTCCGCACCCATGCAGGCCCTCTACCGCTTCGGCCTGATCGCCGACGCCACCAGCGTGCTCGACTACGGCTGCGGACAGGGCGACGATGTGCGCACCCTGACCGCTGCCGGCATCGATGCGGTGGGCTGGGATCCCCATCACCGCGCCGACGACGACGCACTCAGGCCCGCCGACATCGTTAATCTCGGCTTCGTGCTCAACGTCATCGAGGAGCCGGCCGAGCGGGCGGACGCCATCAGCAGAGCCTATGCGCTCGCCCGCGGTTGCCTCGCGGTTGCGGTGATGGTCGTCGGCAAGAGCGACGTCAGCGGCCTCACCCCCTACCGCGACGGCTATCTCACGCGCCGCAACACGTTTCAGAAGTACTTCGAGCAGGACGAACTCAGACGTCTCTTGGCTGCGACCCTGGCGAGTGAGCCAGTAGCGGTCGCCCCCGGCGTCTTCTTCGTCTTCAAGGACGAGCTTCTGGAGCAGCGCTTCCTGATCGCACGGCAAGCCCGAGCAACGGTCGCCCCTCGCCGCCCGACACTACCGTCGACGCCCGCCCGCCCGCTATCGCCGAGGGTCCGCCCACCGCGACCGTCCATGGCGGAGCGGCATGCTGCGCTCATCGAGTCCTACGCCGCCATCATGGCCGAACTCGGCCGCGTTCCGGCGCTGTACGAGCTGGCTGCCGACCTTGCCGATGCCTTGCAAGCTGCGGGCATCGGCCAAGCCCGCCTTGCCAGCCTCGCAGCGGAGCAGCTCGGCGGCGAAGCGCTGGCCATCCGGCAGGCCGAACGCCGGGACGATCTCACCGTCTATTTCGCGCTCAACGCCTTCGACCGCAAACGCCCCTACGGCAGCCTTCCGCCCGAGCTGCAGCGCGACATCAAGGCCTTCTTCGGCAACCACCAGAATGCCATCGACAGAGGCCAGCGCCTGCTCTTCGCGATCGCGGACACCGATCGGCTGACCGCCGACGCCGAAGCAGCATTCGACAACGAGATCGGCTGGCTCGAGGACTACGATTACTACGTCCATCGCGACGATGTCGGCCGCCTTTCGCCGCTGCTCCGAACCTATGTCGGCGTCGGCCAGCGCCTCGCCGGCAGCCTCGACGACGCCCAGGTCTTCAAAATCCACCTGAAGAGCAGCAAGCTCACCGCCCTCGATTACACCGGCTTCGACGACCACCCTCTGCCCCGCCTCCACCAGCGGGTGAAGATCGACCTCAAGCGCCAGCGCATCGACGTCTTCGACTACACCCGGACCAAGGAAGCCCAAGTCCTCTACCTGAAATCCCGCCTCCTGCCGAAATCCCACCCCGACCACGAGCGCCAAACCGCCTTCGACGCCGACCTCCTCGCCACCGGTTTGTTCGACTTTACCGGCTACGGCCCGCCACTCGCCGACTTCGCCCGAAAACTGAAGCGCCATAACCTGACGATCAACGGTTACCGCCTCATGCGCCACGAATGAATGTCTTTAAGGCATACTGATAGTTTCAGATGCCTTCGCTCGTCGACACGGCCAGTCGGCATTTCATCTTTCGAGCACCCTGCGAAGCGGGCTCTACTTGGCGGCTCTTGCAGCCTGACAGTACGCCGAAGCACCCTGAGACGTGGGTCGCCTTGGCACAGCTCGCCACTGACATTCTCGATCCGTTGTGAGTGTCAATCGGCATGCAAAAGGGGCTCTGACTCACTTTTGATGGAATTGGGGAGTCATGTGGCGTTAGTTATACGAAAGGAATCAACGCAATGGGCCAATCTCTATCGCAAGATCCAGGCGCGGGCGGCGCACGAACTCGGCAGCATGCCAGCTTCGAGCGCAACCGACGCACCAGCCCCATCTTTCGCCGGCCCGGCGAGGCCGTGGATTTCCAGATCGCTGGGCAGGGCAGCTTGGACATCGCAATGCACATCGTGGCGACGCTGGCCTTCGACAGCGTTGTCAGGGTTTGGATATGTTGGAAGCGCCGAGGAGAACAAGGCGGGAGATCGAGAGCAGCGGTTTCTTCCTTTGTTCCCTCCGCCGCCCAGTCGCGCTTTCGGAATCGGCCGAGTCCAGCCGGCCGCCAAGCAATTGATATCGTTACAAACCGCGGGCGAGTACTAAATTGGCGCAGTACCCGCTCCGCAGAGAAAACGGCCGCGGAGAGAGGATTCCGGGGCAGATCAGCGAGAACGCGGTACTCAGGGCTTCCCGCAAACCCCTTTGAAACAACGCGTTTTTTCGGCGCTGCCTCAGGCGGAGAAACTTTCTGCTGTGCGAAGACTGGCGGAGGGGGTGGGATTCGAACCCACGGTACGCTCGCGCGCACAACGGTTTTCGAGACCGCCCCGTTCGACCGCTCCGGCACCCCTCCGCGTCTGGCACCCGACCCATGCTCATTTGACGCGAAGCGCGGACATTAGTCAAACCGCGGCCGCCCTGCAATGGCCGCTGAAGCCGGGACAGGGAGAAAACGGCGCGGTCCCCCTTGGCGCTTCACTAGCCCGGATATCTCACCAACGGCGCTGATTGGTTGCTGGGCCTGCGGTTGACGGCTGCCGGGTGATTGGCCGAGGTGTTGGCGCGATTCATCGTTGCGCCTCGTTGGCGCTGTCGAGGTCAGTGGGGGTCCAGCGTTGTTGACGGGCGGGCGACAAGGGGCGCGGGGTGCGCGGATCAGCGGCACAATCGGGCGTGCGCCAGGGCGAATTCCTCGGCGTAGGGGCAGGCCGAGGCCATGGCGACGCGGATGCGCCGGACGGTGACGGTGACCTGCGCGCCGATCTTCAGCAGCTTGAGGCGGAGCGATCCGCAGGTCGCCTTCTCCAGTTGGGTATGCGCGAGGGCGATCCGGCGCAGGGCGGCGAGCAGGACATAGGCCATGGAGGCGAACCACAGGCGCAGCTGGTTGGCTTTCATCGTCGCCGCGCTGGTGCGGTCGGCGAACAGGTCGAGCTGGCACTCCTTGATCCGGTTCTCCATGTCGCCGCGGGCGCAGTAGACGCGCTCGTAGAGCGTGTGGGCATCGAGTTCCTTCGCCGAGAGGGAGGTCACCACGAACCGCGGGTTGGCACCGGTCTCGCCCCGGTTCGGCATCCACTCGGCCTTCGCCACGACTCGCCGGCGCTTGCTCCAGGTGTCCAGCGTGATCCAGCGGAAGTCGGCAAACCGGCGGGCCGGCTTGCCGGTGCGCTCCGCCTCGTCCTCGGCCCAGGCGAACTCGATGTGGATCTGATCCCCCAGCCGGGAATTGCGCGCCAGGCCGAACAAGAAGTCGACCTTGTTCGCCTCGCACCAGGCCATCAGCGCCTCGCGGGCGAACCCGCTATCCGCGCGCAGCAGGATGCGGACCCTGGGCCAGCGTTCGCGGATGCGGGCGACGAGGCGGGCGATCTCCTCGGTGGCGCCGGCGCTGGCGTCGATGTTCGACCGGCGCAGCTTGGCGGCCAGCAGGTGCTCGCCGCAGAACACGTAGAGCGGCAGGTAACAGTAGCCGTCGTAGTAGCCATGGAAAAAGCGACCCTCCTGACGGCCGTGAATCGGATCGTCGGTGGCGTCCAGGTCGAGCGTGATGCGCGCCGGCGCCTTGGCGTGGGCGTCCAGGAACAGGTCGACGAACAGCCGCTCGATCGCCTTCGGATGGTGAGAAATCTTGCGGTAGCGGTTCCCGTCGCAAGACGCGTGCTCCAGGCGGTTCAGGGTGCTCTTGCCCGCCAAGGGCGCACACCGCGCCCGGCGGGCCTCCAGACGACCCAACACCGGGCCGAGCACCGGATCGTGGCGGAGGTCGTCGTGGTCGTTCAGGTCCTCGTAGCCGAGGGCGATCCCAAACACCCGCTGGCCAACAAGCGTGCGCACGTCATGAATGACCCGCGCCGCCATGCGCCCGTCGATGAAGCAGGCGGCGAACCGGTCGACCAGGTTGATCGCCTTGTCGGTCGCCCCGAGCAGGAGCGCCCCGGCGTCCGAGGTGATCGCGCCGCCGCCGAAATCCGCCACCACATCGCGGCGATCAAGGCGTGCGAACAGCAGGGAATCCGGGTGACACTGTGCTGGCATCGGGGAGCCTCACACTACACGACTCTGGGAGATTTCGCTTTCCTGGAGTTGATGATCTTCCAGG
>CAYWRP010000062.1:0-16823 GCA_964460955.1 uncultured Rhodospirillaceae bacterium
ATCGATTCAGAAAATCTCCCGCCTGTCACCTGTCATATGAGTTCGCAGCCCTGGGCGTCGACGGGAGTGATTGACAAATTGCCTCAAAGTGAGAAAACCTCGCGCCAAACATGGCCCGAACAGGCCGCCAACTCCCGAGCATCGTTGAACGTCCGAGTAGACCCGGCCATCGGCTAGACGAGGATTTGCCATGTCAAACGACGTTCAGGGTTCGGTCGCCCTCGACCCGCCACAAGAGGTTTCCCGGCCGCGCCAGCCGCCGGCGCGCAACTGGATCGATTGCATTCCCGGGCTGGTGAAAGCCACAGACGTGGTGTGCATCCTGCTGGCCGGGATGACGGCGCTGGCGCTGCACCTCGACGGCTCGCAGGACATCACCAGCCGTCACGTCGCCGTCGTCATTCTCATGGCGTCGCTGGGCCATGTCGTGCTCCGCTGGGGCGGCGTTTACACATTCGAGCGCATCGCCCGCTGGCCGGCGCGGATGGGCCAGGCCACGGTCGGCCTGGCGGCCGCCGGCGCACTGCTGATTGGCATCACGGCGATGCTGGATCTAGCCGATCACCTGCCGTACCGCGTTCTCGGGGCGATGACACTCTATTCGATCCTCGGCGTCGTGGCGACGCGGGCGGGCGTTTCGGCGCTGATCCAGCGCGGCGCTCGCGCCGGTTCGCTCTACCGCCGGATCGCCATCGTCGGCACCGGGGCGCAAGCCGATCAACTGTTGAGGCGGCTCGAGACCGACGCCAGGCCGTGGCAACGTCTCGTCGGACTTTATACCGATGGTGACGCGGAGCAGACGGCCACCGAGACCAGCCGCGCGTCGGCGCTGCCGGGGGAACTGGCGCAAGCGATCCGCCGCAACGAGATCGATGATGTGGTCGTCGCCTTGCCGGCGGAGGCCGATGCCCGCCTGAACGCGATAATCCAAGCCCTGCGCGATTTTCCGGTTCGCGTGCTCGTCGTCTCGGTCACCGACGCGACTTGAAAGCCGGCCTTGGCGGCGGACGAGCCGGCAGCGAAATCCGCCCCCCGTTTGGCCCTCAAACCGCCGGCTTGCCGTGGATCAGGCGGCGGCGCAGCCAGCCGGAGAGCTGGTCCATGGCGATGACCAGGAACACCGTCAGGATGATGATATAAAGCGTGTTCTCCCAGTCGCGCGAGGTGCGGATGGTCTCGACCAGCAACAGTCCGATACCGCCGGCGCCGAGCGCGCCGATGACCGTCGCCGCGCGGGTGTTGGCTTCGAGGTAGTAGAGCCCCTGGGAGAGGAACACCGGCAGGATCTGCGGAATGACGCCGAAGCGGTATGTCTGCAGCTTGTTCGCTCCGGTCGAGGAGACCCCCTCGACCTGCTTGTTGTCGATGTTCTCCAAGGCCTCCGAGAACAGCTTGCCGAGCGTTCCGGTATCGGTGAAAGCGATCGCCAGCGCGCCGGTCAGCGGCCCGAGACCGAAGGCGCGGATGAAGATCAGTGACCAGATCAGCATGTCGATGCCGCGCAGGAAGTCGAACAGGCGGCGGGTGAAGAACCGCAGACCCTGCGACGGGGTGAAGTTGCGGGCGGCGATGAAGGCCAGCGGCAGGCCGACGAAGGCGGCAGTCAGCGTCCCCAGCACCGCCATCAGCAACGTCTCGACCAGCGCGATGATCACCTCGCCGTGCTGCCAGTCGGGATGGCGCCAGAAGGTGTCGAACATGTAATCCCAGTTTGACATGTCCTCGCGCAGCCGGTCGCCGCTGAAGGCGAGGGAGACCAACTCCCCGGCCGAGTAGGTGGCCAACTCTGAGTTGAAGGGGAACAGGAAGTTTTCCCAGCCAAGGAAGTACCGGTGCACCTCGATTTTGGCGCGCGACACCTGCACGCGCCGCGAGAT
Source organism: uncultured Rhodospirillaceae bacterium (assembly GCA_964460955.1). Taxonomy (GTDB): domain Bacteria; phylum Pseudomonadota; class Alphaproteobacteria; order Rhodospirillales; family Defluviicoccaceae; genus Defluviicoccus. The sequence continues at coordinate 1,878 of CAYWRP010000062.1, forward strand.
GGTCGGCCGGGCGTCGAACTTGGCCGAGGTGGCGCGCACCCACTCCGGCTGCTCGCCCTCCGGCAGGGTTGTCTCGATGCCGTCGGCGGTCGCCTCGACGCGGATGGTGCCATAGTCGGGGGCGGTGAAAAGCAGGGTGCCGCCGACGATTTCCGCTGTGTAGCCGTCGCCGAGATCGACGACTGTCGCCTCATCGGTCCGTTCGACCCAGTCCGGTAGCGTCTGGTAGGTGGCGGTGCGTTCGCCCTCGATGGCGACGTCGATCTCGCCGGTGCGCAAGGATTTCGTCACGTGCACCTTGTGGGCGACGGCGTCGGTGGCGAGCAGCACGGCGCGCTGCGGCTGGGCGGTGGTGATGAGGCGGGGGACGTCGAAGGCGAACCAAGTGTAGGCGAGATAGATCAACACGGCGACGCAGATGCCGCCGATCAGGTAGGTTTTGTTCCGGACCCGCTTGAAAATCGCTGCCGGATCGGAAACGAGGCCGGTGTCGGCCGCCTGGATTGTCGCTGTCATGGCGCCGCCCTCATGCCTAGCGGGATTCGGTGACGCGCCGCCGCACCATGGACGACGTCTGGTCGATGACGAAAATCGCCGCGATCAAGAGGACGAACAGCGCCGCCGTCTCGTCGCCGGTGCCTTGGCCCCAGCCGATGGTGCGGCGCAGTTCGGACCCGATGCCGCCGGCGCCGACGAAGCCCAGGATGGCCGAGGCGCGGACATTGATCTCGAAGCGGAGCATGAAATAGCTGAGATAGTTGGGCAGGACCTGCGGCAGCACCGCGAAGCGCATCCGCTGCAGCCACGAGGCGCCGCAGGCGTGCAGGCCCTCGATCGGCTTGCGGTCGACGTTCTCGTTGACCTCGGAAAACTGCTTGCCGAGCGCACCGGCGGTGTGGAAGGCGACGGCGATCATCGCCGGCACCGGGCTGCTGCCGAGAACGAAAATCAGGAACAAGGCGATGATCAGTTCCGGGAAGGCGCGCATAACGTCCATGGTCCGCCGGGCGATGGGCACCAGCGGTGGCCAAACGTCAAGGTTGCTGGTGCCGAGAAAGGCGAAGATGACGGCGAACATCCCGCCAATGATGGTCGCCACGGCGGCGATGTTGAGCGTCTCGATCAGCGCCGGCAGGAACGCGATCAGTAGGCCTGGAAACTCGGCCCGCTTCTGCCACGCCTCGGCGACGATTTCCCCCGGATAGTCGAAGAACTGCAAAAGGCCACTCAAAAAGCCGCCGGAGTTCATTTCGCTGGCCTGATCATAGCCAATAACCAAGATCGCGGCGACGATGCCGACGATGGCGAAGCTGTAGAGCTGGCGCCGTTTTTCCGTGCGGACAATTTCCAGATTGAGGGCGGCAACGGATGTCATGGCGCCGGTTCGCCTTTCGGTTGGGAGGGGGCAGCGAATCTCCCGGGCGGTCCGGTGGAGGACCGCCCCGGGGGGTAATGTGAAAGGGTCGGAGAACGTGCCGTTGACGGCTCGACGACTATTCCGACTTCGCCTTGCGTGCCTCGATGATGCTTTCGTAGTCGGCATGGCTGATCGGCGCGATTGCCTGGATCTTGCCGGCCATAAAGCCATAGGCACACTCGGGGTCGGTCGATGGCAGGCTCGCAAGGTAGCCGACCATCTTCAGCTTGACGTCTTCCGGCAGATCGGCGCGCATGACGATCGGCCCTTCCGGGATGATTTTCGAGCGCCAGATTTCGGTGAGTTCGGTCATGTCGACGAGGCCGGCATCGACCGCCTTGCGGAAAGCGCCACTGTTGTAGCCGTCTTCCCAGGCGCCGAGGCCATCGGCCCAGGTGACGCCGCCGTCGACGTCGCCATTGAACACGGCGACGATCGTTTGCTCGTGGCCGCCGACGAATTTGACGTCACCGAAGAACTCGCCGGGTTGCATGGAATAACCGGCCGCCGGGATCTCGATGGAGGGGATCAGGTAGCCGGAGGTTGAGTTGGGATCGCCGAACGCGAACGCCTTGCCCTTCATGTCGTCGAGCGATTCGATGCCGCTGTCGAGCCGGGCAAAGCCAACCGAGTAATAGCCGAAGGAGCCGTCGTCGTTGATCTTGGTTAGCACCGGGACGACAGCTTCGGGGGCGGTCATGTAGACCTTGGCGTAAGCTGCGGCGCCGAGCCAAGCCAGGTCGAGGTTGCCGCCGAGAAGGCCCTCGATGACGCCGTTGTAGTCGGCCGGCGCGAAAATCTTGGTCGGCACGCCGAGTAGCGCCTCGGTCTGCGCGCGGACGCACTCGTTGCTGCGCAGGCGGTCGGAGGCGTTTTCGCCGCCGAGCACGCCGATGCGGAATTCGCTGATCTGGTCGGCGGCGATGGCCTGGCCGGCGAAGAGCATGGTTGCCGTGGTCAGGCCGAGAAGTGTCCGAACGTTCATTGCCTTTTCCTTTTGTTTAGGCTGGTTATGGATTGGTGTTGGCCGAGGGGTCAGGGTGCCGCGCATCAACCCGTCGCGGCGGCCGGTTCGAGGCCCATGGCGCGGCCGCCGAGGGCGGTCGACGTCGTCGATCCGTCGATCTCCGATTCCGCGCCATAGATGTCCTTGACCACGGCCGGCTTGAGTTCAGACGGCAGGCCGTCGAAGACCAACGCGCCGGCGCGCATGCCGATGACGCGGTCGCAGTAGCGGCGGGCGGTATCGAGGGTGTGCAGGTTGCAGATGACGGTGAGGTTGTCGCGGTCGCGGATCCCGCGCAGCGATTTCATCACCACTTCGGCGCTGAGCGGGTCGAGCGAGGCGATCGGCTCGTCGGCGAGGACCATCTTCGGGTCCTGCGTCAGGGCGCGGGCGATGGCGACGCGCTGCTGCTGGCCGCCCGACAACGCCTCGGCCCGTTTCAGCGCCTGATCGGCGATGCCGAGGCGTTCCAGCGCCGCCATGCTGCGTTCGATCTCTTCGCGGCCGAACAGGTTGAACATGCTCTTCAGGGTGCCGTGGCCGTTGAGGCGGCCCAGCATGACGTTGGTAATGACGTCCAGGCGCGGCACCAGGTTGAACTGCTGGAAGACCATCGCGCAATCGCGCTGCCAGGCCCGCTTCTCGGCGCCGCGCAGCTTCAGGATGTCTCGTCCGTCGACAATGACCCGACCGCCGCTGGGGGGAGTCAGGCGGTTGAACATGCGAATGAGGGTCGACTTGCCGGCGCCGGAGGGCCCGATGATGCCGATCATCTGCGGCGACGCGACCTGAAAGCTGACGTCGTCGACCGCGACGACGCGACCGAATTGTTTCCTGATGGCGAGCACGTCCATCCGCCCGTTCTCCTAACCTCACTGGTTGCGCCATCGAGGTGGCGTTGTGCGTTTGCCGGCGGTCCCGAACCGAAAAGGTCAACCGACGCGTCGTCGGTTTTCGCAATGGCAGGTGCGGCTTAGCGGTTGCCCGTGCGCCGTATGCCGGGCCGGAGGGCCGCGCCGCCCACCCCGTCTAACCCAAACGATTCCCGTTGAAACTTGCTTTAATTTCCGCTCACAAGTAGGTTACTAGCAAAGTTCGATTACAATGGTATGACAACGGCGGCATTAATGGGCATCGATTCAGTCGACGCGCTGTTCGAGAGGCTGGCGACCCGCGGTAACGGCGCGTATGGGTTGTCGAGCGTCACGCAGCTGGAGCATGCCTTGCAGTCGGCGGCGCTGGCCAAGGCGCGCGGTCTCGGCCCGGCGGCGACCATCGGCGCGTTGTTCCATGACATCGGCCATCTACGCACGGCGACCGACCAGGCCCTGGCCGACCGCGGCATCGACGACCGACACGAGTACGTCAGCGCCCATTTTCTCGAGCGGCTGTTCGGCTCCGACGTCAGTGAGCCGGTGCGCCTGCACGTGCTGGCCAAGCGCTATCTCAGCACGGTGGAGCGGGGCTACTTGGACCGCCTGTCGCCGGATTCCGTGCGCAGTCTCCAATTGCAGGGCGGTCGCATGTCCGCCGACGAGGTTTCCGCGTTCGAAGCCGAGCCCTACTTCGAGTTGTGTCTGGAACTCCGCCGCATCGACGAGGAGGCCAAAGTGCCGGGCCGCGAAGTCCCCGGCCTCGACCACTACCGGCCGATCGCCGACAGGCTGGCCGCTCGCGTTTCCGCCGCCTGACTTCCCGTAGGAGGCCGCCACAACCGGACCGGCGATACCCTCGCTAACGGCCTCGGAACAGCGAGCCCATGAGGCCGCGCACCAGTTCGCGGCCGATCTGCCGGCCGACGCTCCGCAGCGTGCTTTTCGCCATCGCCTCGGCATAACCCTGCCGCGCCGAGGGGCGGCGGTTGCGGGTGGTGCGCAGCGTCTTCCGCTCCGCCGACGCCGCCGCCGCGTCGCGCGCCGCCGCCTCGGCGCGACGGGCCAGGATCTCGTAGGCCGACTCGCGATCGATGGCTTGGTCGTAGCGGCCGGCCAGGGGGCTGGCGCGCACCGTCCAGGCGCGGCCGGCGGCGTCGGCCGGTCCGAGCCGGGAAGCCGGCGGGCGGATAAGGGTGCGCTGGACGACGCCCGGAATGCCATCCTCGCCCAGTGTCGAAACGAGCGCCTCGCCGACGCCGAGTTCGGTGATGATGTCGGCGGTGGCGAACGCCGGATTGTCGCGGAAGGTGTCGGCCGCCGCTCGCACCGCGCGGCGGTCCTTGGCGGTAAAGGCGCGCAAGCCGTGCTGGAAGCGGTTGCCGAGTTGGCCCAGGACATCGCCGGGAAGATCGGCCGGGTTCTGCGAAATGAAGAAGATGCCGACGCCCTTGGAGCGGATCAGGCGGACCACCTGTTCGACCTTGTCGAGCAGGGCGCGCGGCGCCTGGTCGAACAGCAGGTGCGCCTCGTCGAAGAACAGGATCAGGACCGGCTTGTCGGGATCGCCGACCTCGGGCAACGCCTCGAACAACTCGGACATCAACCAGAACAGGAACGTCGCGTAGACGCGCGGCTTGTGGATCAGCGTCTCGGCGGCGAGGATGTTAACGTGGCCGAGGCCGGTCTCGTCGCGGCGGATCAGGTCGTCGATGTCGAGCGCCGGTTCGCCGAAAAACGCCTCGGCGCCTTCGCGTTCCAGGACCAGCAGCCGTCGCTGGATGGCGCCGACGGAGTTGGCGCCGATGGTGCCATAGGTGGCGCGGAATTCCTTGGCGTGGTCGCCGAGATGGGTCAGGATGGCGCGCAGGTCCTTCAGGTCGAGCACCAGCCAACCGCGGTCGTCGGCGACGGCGAAGGCGGCGTGCAGCACGCCCTCTTGCACCTCGTTGAGGTCCATCAGCCGGGAGAGCAGCAATGGGCCCATTTCGGAGACGGTGACGCGGACGGGATGGCCGCGCTCCCCGAACACGTCCCAGAAAACGGTGGGGAAGGCGCGCGTCTCGTAAGGATCGAGGCCGATCTCGCGCGCCCGGTCGGCCAGACCGCCGGATGCCTCGCTGCGTTCCCCGAGGCCGGACAGGTCACCCTTGACGTCGGCCAGGAATACGGGCACGCCAATGCGGGAGAAGCCTTCGGCGAGAATCTGCAAGGTGACCGTCTTACCGGTTCCGGTGGCACCGGCGATCAGTCCGTGGCGGTTGGCGAAACGGGGGTCGAGAGTGACGGCTTTGTCGGCGCGGCCGACAAAGATCGACTCTCGCATCCACGTTGTCCTTCCCTGCCGGATCTTACCGGGCGTTCGTTTGTCATTCTTTAAGCAGACCATCGCGACAACCGCAAGAGTCCATGTTCGAAGCTCAGGTTTTTTCCGGTGCCTTGGCTCGGTGGCGGCGCGTCACTCGGCGAGCGGGCCCATGTCGAGGAACTTCTCGTGGCGGTCGGCGCGGATGGCGTCGCCGGGGCGGTCGATCAGCTGCATCAGGTGGCCGAACAGCGCCTCGCCGACGGCATCGATGGTTGCCTCCGGTGCCCGGTGAGCGCCGCCACGGGCCTCCTCGACGATGCCGTCGATGACGCCAAGTTCCTTGAGATCCTTCGCAGTCAGCCTTAAAGCCTGCGCCGCCGCCTCCGCCTCGTCGCCATCGCGCCACAGGATCGACGCGCAGCCCTCCGGCGAGATCACCGAGTAGATGGCGTGGCGGAGCATCAGCACCCGGTTGGCCGCGGCCAGCGCGATGGCGCCGCCAGAGCCGCCCTCGCCGATGATGACGCTGAGCAGCGGCACGCGTAGCTCGAGGCACTGGTCGATGCAGCGCGCGATGGCTTCCGCCTGGCCGCGCGCCTCGGCGTCGACGCCGGGGTAGGCGCCGGGGGTGTCGACGAAGGTCAGCACCGGCAGGCCGAAGCGGTCGGCCAGCCGCATCAGCCGCGCCGCCTTGCGGTAGCCCTCGGGCCGCGGCATGCCGAAGTTGTGGCGGATCCGGCTTTCCGTGTCGGCGCCCTTTTCCTGGCCGATGACGACGACGGAATAGCCACGGAAGCGGCCGAGGCCGCCGATCATCGCCGCGTCCTCGCCGAACGCCCGGTCGCCGGCCAGCGGCACGAAGTCGGTGATCAGTCGCTGAATGTATTCCAGCGCGTGCGGGCGGTCGGCGTGGCGCGCCACCTGCGCCGTCTGCCACGGCGTCAGTTTTTCGTAGGTCTGGGTGAGCAGGTGATCGAGTTTTTTCTCCAGCCGTTCGATCTCGTCGCCGATGTTGAGATCGCCGCCGTCGCTGAGATGGCGCAGCTCAGTGATCTTGCCTTCCAACTCGGCGATGGGCTTTTCGAAGTCGAGAAAGGTGCGCATGGGCTAACGGTCCAACCGGCGTCGCGTGGGGTCAGGGCCGGGCGGCAATCGCCTCGGCCTTGTTGACGAGCGTCTGCGCCTGGCGGATGGAGGCGATGTCGATCATCCGGCCCTCCAATACGACGGCGCCGGAGCCGCTCTTCTGCGCTTCTTCCATCGCGTCGAGGATTCGCCGCGCCTTCTCAACTTCCTCCGCCGCCGGGGTGAAGTAGTCGTTGGCGAGATCGATTTGGCTCGGATGGATCACCCACTTGCCGTCGCAGCCCATCACCGCGGCGCGCGCGGCGGCGGCACGGAACCCCGCCTCGTCCTTGAAGTTGGCGAACGGCCCGTCGACCGGGCGCAGGCCGGTGGCGCGCGCGGCGACGACCAGGCGGGCGTGCACGGCGTGCCACATGTCGTTCCAGTGCGCCTGCCGTTGGCCACTGTCATCGGCGTCGGTTAGCACGGTGTAGTCGGGGTGCGGGCCGCCGATGGTCATTGTCCGCATGCCGGTCGACGCGGCGAAGTCGCCGGGACCGAAGTGCAGGGATTCCAGCCGGTCGCTGGCCCGCGCCAGGGCGTCGACGTTCTGCAGGCCGAGCGCCGATTCGATGAGCAGTTCGAGGCCGAGCCGTTTCGGATAGCCCATGGCCGTCTCGATCTGGGTGATCAGCATGTCGACGGCGTAGACATCTGCCGGAACGCCGACCTTGGGAATCATCATCAGATCGAGACGCTTGCCGGCACCCTCCACCACCTCGATGACGTCGCGGTACATGTACGGCGTATCCAGCCCATTGATGCGCACCGACAGCGTCCGGTCGGCCCAGTCGAGATCCTTGATGGCGGCGACGACGTTGGTCCGCGCCTTCGCCTTGTCGGCCGGCGCCACCGCGTCCTCGAGGTCGAACATGATGATGTCGGCCTTCAGCCCGAGCGCCTTTTCGATAAAGCGCGGGTTGGAGCCTGGAACGGCGAGCTGGCTGCGGTTGAGCCGCGTGCGCGCCGGTGTCACGAGGGTAAAGCTCATCGCGGAGGTGTCCTTCGACTTCTCATTCAGCGGGCGCCGGCGACGCCGGGCGCCATTTGGTCCCAACCCCCGTTATAAGGCCAGGCGCGCCGCGTTGTCACTCTCGGGCGAACCGCATCTTTACCTTGGCGAGTGGGTGAGCGGCGTTGACGAGGGCCTGCAGGCGGCTGTCGAGGATGTGCGTGTAGATCTGCGTCGTCGCGATGTCGGCGTGGCCGAGCATCTGTTGAACGCTCCTGAGATCGGCGCCGTGGGCGATCAGATGGCTGGCGAAGGAATGGCGCAGCACGTGCGGCGAGACGCGCGCCGGATCGATGCCCGCCTCGATGGCGAGTTCCTTCATCAGTTGGCCGAAGCGGGTGCGGGTCAGGTGGCCCTGGCGGCCGCGCGAGGGAAACAGCCACGGCGAGTTGCCCTCGCCGCCGCCGAACCTCCGCCGGACGGGCAGGTAGGCGGCGACGGCACGCCGCGCGGGCGCGGTCAGCGGCACCATCCGCTCCTTGCCGCCCTTGCCCCGCACCACGAGCACGCTGCCGTCACGGGCGAGCGCCGAGACGGGCAGACCGACGAGCTCGGAGACGCGCAGGCCGGTGGCGTAGAGCAGTTCCAGCAGTGCCGTCAGCCGAAGCGCAGCGTCTCCGGAGCGCGCGGCGGCGGCTTCCAGGAGTGCTGTCACCTCCCGCTCGCTCAGATATTTCGGCAGCCTTTGCCCCTGTCGCGGCGGATCGAGGCCGGTCGACGGATCGTCCGACCGGATTCCCTCGGCGAACAGGAATCCGAAGAACTGGCGCAGGGTGGAGATCTTGCGGGCCAGCGAGCGCGCCGAAAGCCCCGCCGCCGATTGGGCCTGGACGTAGGCACGCAGGGTGTCTGTATCCGCCCGGTCAAGCTCGGCGCGGCCGCTGCCGGCGAGGAAGCGGGCGCAGTCGACGAGGTCGCGCCGATATGCCTCGACGGTATTGGCGGCGGCGCCGCGTTCGGCGATCAGCATCTCGAGGAAGCAGTCGAGGTGTTGCGCCGCGTCGGTGGGCGCGTCGGGGCGATCGCCGTTGGCGCGGCGGTTCATAGACGGACGGCAAGCGCTTCGGCGGCGAGCGCCCGGGCGTCGGCCGGCAGCCCCGCCGTCATCAACACCTCGACCGCCAGTGCCAGCGCTTCCGGGGTGGCGCCGCGCGGCCCTTCCGGACCCAGCAGGCCGATCGCCAACAACACCGCCTCGCCCAGCCGATCCTTGGCGGCGGCGTCGCGGGCGAGCCGCGCCCGCGCCATGGTCGGGCGCGAGGAGGACGCCGCCGCCGGCGTGTCCAGCAACGGCAGCCAGAATTCGGCGGGAACGTCGGCATCGACCGCATCGGCGACGCCGAGCAGCAATGCCCGGTCGCCAGGGGCGGGGGTGATCGCCGCCAGGGTCGCCGCGTCGAACGGCAGCAGGGTCGAGCCGGCGGCCGTCCCGCCGGTCAGGTCGCCGATGGCGGTCAGCCGCTCGAGGACGGCCGCGTCGGCACCGAGCTGCTCCGACCGCTCGGCAAGCGCCAGCCATGGCCGCACCGTGGCACCGCGATGGCGGGCCAGTTGCGCCCGCGCCGCGTTGAGCGCCACCGGCGCCGTCACATTGCTAACGAGTAGCCCGTCGAGCCATGGTGCGTAGAGACGCGCCGCGGTGAGCAACGTCCCGGCTTCCCGGGCGGCGGACAGGGCGGCGTCGAGGGCCCGGGCCCGGTCGCTGGTCTGCCGGGCGCCGACGACGGCTTGGTAAAGCGCGCTGGGAGAAGACGTGTCGACCGTTTCGATCGGCTGTGGCACCGGGCGCGGGCGCGGCTGCGGCCAGGTTTTGGCGCGCTTCTGTTCGCGGTCGCCAGCGGCAAAGGTGCGGAAATGAGCCCTCGTATCGCCGCCATAGAGCCGGCGCAGTCCCTCCACCGGCCCGCCCAGGCGCGCGTTGCGCTCGGCGGCGGTAACGCGGATCGGCGTGTCAACCCAGGGCGCGGCGGCGATGGCCGCCATCAGCGCCGCCTCGTCCGACACGCCGGCGATGTCGATCGGTGTCTTGGCTCGGCTGGCGAGGGCGAATTCGTAGCCGGAGGTCACCCCCCGCGGCGGCGCTTGACCTTCCTCGCCCGACAGCACGTCGCCGACCAGACTGGCGAAGCCCGACTCGTCGACGCCATCGACCTCCCGCAGCAGCGCGAGACCGAGATCGACCTTGGCGGGATCGCCAACCAGCGCCTGACAGGCGATCAGGGCGCGTTGCCAATACTCGGCGTCGTCCCGTGCCACCTCCACATCGACAATCCCGCAGGCCTCGAAATCCGCGCCGACCAGGAACAAAAGCTCGGCATTGAGGCGGCGCACGGTGCCGGACTGCGCCGTTCGCGGCGCCGCGCCGAGCAGATCGGCGAGGCCGTCGAGGTCGCCAAGGCGCCATGAAAGTGCCGCCCGTTGGGCGAGAAGCCGGGCGCCACCGGCGTCGCCGGCCGGCGGCGCGGCGGTCGAGAGGGTCAACCGGTAGAGGAGCGACCACGTCGTCGGCGACGTCGCCGCGACCTCCCCCAACAGACGCTCGATCAGGGGGATATTGCTTTTCCGCCAGAGATCGGCCTCGAAACCACCCCGTAAGGCGTCGAGGACGCCGATCGTATCGACACGAACCTCGGGCAGCGGCTCGACGGCGATCGCGGATTGCGCCTCGGCTGGCCGCGCCGCCAGCGAGGCGATCACGACAAGGGCGATGACAAACGCGATCGGTAGGGCGCCGCCGCCGATCCTCCGCGTTCGCGCCACGCGGCGCCGGCTATTCGGCGAAACGGTCATCGGGAATGTCGATCCGCACCCGTTCGCGCACGGGTTCCGGCGGCATCACCGCGACATAGACGACGGCACCTACGAGACCGACCAGAAGGAGCAGCAGCAAGCCACGGAAAAACCGTCGCGGCCGATCGGAAGGTTGGCGAAACTTCGATTTCACGCGATGCTCCCGCATCTTTCGGCGGACCGACAACGGCAACGACTTGCCCAATCCGCGAACGCCTGTGATATCTTGTCCGAATGGACGAATGGGAAGACAGTAACGGTCCGCGACGGCGGCCGCAACCGCGCCCCACCGCGGACCACCCGCCGCGATGTCCGATGGCATGAGAAATCCCTTGCCCGGCGGGCCGATCGTCCTCATCGGGCTGATGGGCGTCGGCAAGACGACGGTCGGCCGAAGATTGGCCCGGGCGCTCGGCGCGCGGTTCGCCGATTCGGACGCGGCGGTCGTCGAGGCGGCCGGCCTGAGTATCGAGGCGATCTTCGAGCAATTCGGCGAACCGACCTTTCGCGAATACGAGCGGCGCGCCATCGCCAGGCTCCTGGAGGCCGAGCCTGGCGTTGTGGCAACCGGCGGCGGCGCTTTCATCGACCCGCAAACACGGGCGCTGATCAAGCGGTCGGCGACGTCGGTGTGGTTGCGCGCACCGCTGGCGGTGCTTCTGCGGCGCACCCGCAGCGGCGGCCGGCCGCTGCTGAAGTCCGGGGACCGGCGGGCGATCCTGGAACGCCTCATCGCCGAACGGTATCCGGTGTACGCCGAAGCCGATATCACCGTTGACACGCGCGGCGAACCGCCGGACGCTACGGTCGCTCGGGTGAGGGATGCATTGGAGATCTATCGTGCCGAAACGCCGGCTTGAGGCCGAGCCGCGATGACCGTCACCGTTGCCGCCAGCGGCGCGCCCCATGCCGGTGCGCGTGTCGCGCTCGGCGAGCGAAGCTACGATATCGTTATCGGCGACCGACTGCTAGAAAACGCTGGATACTGGATCGCCAGCGTCGCCGGCGGACGGCGCGTGTTCGTTGTCAGCGACGAGACGGTGGCCGGCCTCTATCGGCAGACGCTCACCGATTCGTTCGGCCGCGCCGGCGTCCGATATCAATTCGTCGTCGTCCCGCCGGGCGAGGCGAGCAAGGCCTTCGCGCCGCTAGCGGACCTGTGCGAGTCGCTGATTGGCGCCGGGCTCGACCGCCGCTCGGTGGTCGTCGCGCTGGGCGGCGGTGTCATCGGCGACCTCGCCGGGTTCGCCGCCGGTATCCTCATGCGCGGCGTCGACTTCATCCAGCTGCCAACGACCCTGCTGGCGCAGGTCGACAGCGCGGTCGGCGGCAAGACCGGCATCAATATCGCTCAGGGGAAAAATCTCGTCGGCCTGTTCCACCAACCGAAGCTGGTTCTCGCCGATGTCGGCAGCCTGGATACCCTGGATGCGCGGCAACTGCGCGCCGGTTATGCCGAAGTGGTCAAATATGGCCTGATCGGCGACGACGCTTTCTTCGGCTGGCTGGAGGCCAACGGCGCGGCGCTGCTCGCCGGCGACCGGGCGGCGCGGGTGCATGCGGTGGAGACGAGTTGTCGGGCGAAGGCGGCCGTCGTCGCCGCCGACGAACGCGAAGCCGGGATGCGCGCGCTGCTCAATCTCGGCCACACCTTCGGCCATGCCCTGGAAGCCGAGTATGCCTACGCCGATGCGCTGCTGCACGGCGAGGCGGTGGCGCTCGGCATGGTGCTCGCCTTTTCGCTGTCGGCGCGGATGGGCTGGTGCCCGCCCGGGGACGCCGACCGGGTGCGCGCCCATTTCGCGGCGGTCGGCCTGCCGACGGGTTTTTCCGACCTTCCGGCGCGACCGTTCTCCGCTGCGGCCCTGCTTGCCCACATGCGCCACGACAAGAAGGCGGCCGACGGGCGGATCACCTTCGTCGTCGCCCGTGGCATCGGCGAGGCTTTCTTGAACGCCGATATTCCGCCCGATACCATTGCATCCTTCCTGAGGGATGCGATCGAAAACACCTGATCCGTCACCACCACCCGCGAAACCATGATCACCACGATTTGCATTATTGCCGTGCTGCTGTTGTTGTCGGCTTTCTTTTCCGGCTCCGAAACGGCGCTCACCGCCGCATCCAGGCCGCTCATGCACCAGATGGCGCAGAACGGCGACGCGCGGGCCGCCAAGGTCACCCAACTGCACGAACGAACCGACCGCCTGATCGGCACCATCCTGCTTGGCAACAACCTCGTCAACATCCTTGCCTCGGCGCTGGCGACCAGCCTGTTGATCGCCATGTTTGGCGAGGCCGGCGTTGCCTACGCGACCATCGCCATGACCTTATTGGTGTTGATCTTCGCCGAGATCCTGCCGAAAACCTTCGCCTTCCGCCAAGCCAACAAGGTCGCCTTGTGGGTGGCGCCGCCGATCAACGCGCTCGTCGTCGTCCTGTCGCCCTTCACGCACACGATCGAATTGGTGATCAACTCGATATTTCGTGTTTTTCGCGGCGGCGCGGGCGAGGAGGGCATCGGGCCGAGCGCCGAGGAATTGCGTGGCGCCATCGACCTGCACCGGTCCGAGGGCCGCGCCGTCAGCCACGAGCGGGCGATGCTGCGCAGCATCCTCGACCTCAACGAGGTGGTACTGGAAGAGATCATGATCCACCGCAAGAACGTGGTGATGATCGACGCCAACGACCCGCCGGACGCGATCATCGCCCAGGTGCTGGCCAGCCCGTACACGCGCATGCCGCTGTGGCGGGACGAACCGGACAACATCATCGGGATCATTCACGCCAAGGCGCTGTTTCGCGCGCTGCATGGCCATCAGGGGCCGGTGGCCGAACTGGATATTGCCGCGCTGGCCTCGAAGCCGTGGTTCGTGCCCGAGACGACGACGCTGCTCGATCAGCTGCAGGCGTTCCGCCGCCGCCGCGAGCATTTCGCCCTCGTAGTCGACGAATACGGCTCGCTGATGGGCATCGTCACGTTGGAGGATATTCTGGAAGAGATCGTCGGTGACATCGCCGACGAACACGACATCCCCGTGCGCGGCGTCGTCCGCCAACCGGACGGCAGCCTGTTCGTGCGCGGCAGCGTGACAATCCGCGACCTCAACCGCGAGTTCGAGTGGAACCTGCCGGACGAGGCGGCGGTAACGGTGGCTGGGCTGGTGATCCAGGAAGCGCGGCGGATTCCGGAGGTCGGCCAATCCTTCGTCTTCCACGGAATTCGTTTCGAGGTCTTGCGCCGCCATCGCCACCAGATCACCGGCCTTCGGCTGACGCCCTACGCCGACGAAGAATATGAGGGATAACGGACCACCGGTATGCTGACCCCGTTGTTGGAGCAGACGGTGGTGCCCTACCTGGCCGATCCGCATGAGCTGATCACGCTTGGCGAAACGGAAACGCTGGCCACCGCCGCCGGACGGCTCGCCGATGGCGTGCCAGGGCTGATCGTCGTTGACGCCGCCGGCATGGCGACCGGCCTTGTCACGGCGGCCGATCTGCTGGCCGCCGCCGCCGAGCCGCGAACGCCGTTCGTCCGCCGCCCGCTCGCGGTGATCCGGCGGCCAGTCGCCGATTACGTCGCACCGCATGACCCGGTGCTCGATGCCATCCAGCTGATGCGCCTGCGCAAGCTGGCCTGCCTGCCGGTGTTGGAGGCGGGGCGGGCGGTGGCCCTGGTGTCGATGGCGAGCGTTTGCGAGGCGCTGGCGCGCGCCGTCGAGGGTGAATTCCGCCGCGCCGAAGCCGATATGTTTGGTCGGCCGGCCGATCCGGAGGAGCCGAATGGCGCGGACTGACGAGGAGGAGGTGCATGGCAACGCATTTGAGTAAGGCGGCACCACGCGAACTCCTGCACAGCCGCGAGATTCGCTGCCGCGGCTTTCGGCGCGCCGATGGGCTGTGGGACATCGAGGGCGTGTTGGAGGATACCAAGACCTACAGCTTCGCCAATCACGATCGCGACGGCGTCGCCAGCGGCGAACCGGTGCATCGCATGCACATGCGCCTCACCGTAGACGATGACCTCGCCGTTCATGGCGTCGAGGCGGCGACGGAGGCGGGGCCGTTCTCCCTCTGTGGCGATATCAACGGCGCCTTCGCCGCGCTGGCCGGCCTGAAGATCGGCCCCGGCTGGCGCAAGGCGGTGATGGCACGGCTCGGCGGCGTGCACGGCTGCACGCACCTGACGGAGCTGCTCCTCGGGCCGATGACAACGACCGCCTGGCAGACGGTGCTGGCCGCCCGCCAGCGGCGCGAGAACATCGATGTTTCCGGCAAGCGGCCGGCGATGATCGATACCTGCCATGCGCTCGCCAGCGACGGCCCGATCGTTCGCCGCCAGTGGCCGCCGTATTACACGGGCACCGAAACGGACGGCGCCCAGGTCGTCCAGCACGGCGCCGGCATCCGGGT
>CAYWRP010000063.1:0-16558 GCA_964460955.1 uncultured Rhodospirillaceae bacterium
ACATCGATTCAGAAAATCTCCCGCCTGTCACCTGTCATATGAGTTCGCAGCCCTGTGGGCCGGCATTCGGACGTTGACGCGGCGCCTTGTTTACGGTATCCGAGCGCTCTTAATCGCGGCGTGCCTGTATCCGTGCTCTCGCCATGGACATTGTTTGGCGCCTCCGCGGTCTATCCGGAGCATGAAATGACTAAGACATATTCCGCGCGGCCGGCGGATGTCGAACGCGAATGGTTTTTGATCGATGCCGAGGGCGCCATCCTCGGCCGTTTGGCGACGGTCGTCGCGACGCGCCTGCGCGGCAAGCACAAGCCGTTGTACACACCGCACATCGATTGCGGCGACCACATCGTCGTGATCAACGCCGACAAGGTCAAACTCACCGGCAACAAGCGCTGGGACAAGCAGTACTACTGGCATACCGGCTACCCCGGTGGCATCAAGAACCGGTCGGCGGAGCAGATCCTCGCAGGGAAGCATCCGGAACGGGTGGTCGAGAAGGCCATCGAGCGGATGATCCCCAAGGGCCCATTGGGGCGCCGGCAACTGCGCAAGCTGCGCGTCTACGCCGGGGCGGAGCATCCGCACACGGCGCAGGAACCGGAGCCGCTGGATCTCGCGGCGCTCAACCCGAAGAATATGCGGTAACGGACGAACATGGCCGAGCAAGCGACCTCATTCGAAGACCTCAAGAAACTCACCGAGGGTGTCGTCACCGAGGAATCGGTGCCGCGCGAGCCGGAGATCGACTCCCTCGGCCGCGCCTACGGCACCGGCAAGCGGAAGAACGCCATCGCCCGGGTGTGGATCAAGCGCGGCAACGGCAAGATCACCGTCAACCAGCGTGACCTGGCGACATTTTTCGCCCGCCCGGTGTTGCAGATGATCATCAACCAGCCGTTCCTGCTCACCGATCGCGAGCGGCAGTTCGATGTCGTGTGCACGGTGAAGGGCGGCGGCTTGTCCGGCCAAGCCGGCGCGGTGCGGCATGGCATCAGCAAGGCGCTGGTCCTGTTCGATCCGATGACGCGGCCGGCGTTGAAGCGGGAAGGGTTCCTCACCCGCGACGCCCGCGTCGTCGAGCGCAAGAAGTACGGCAAGCGCAAGGCGCGGCGCAGCTTCCAGTTCTCCAAGCGCTGACGCCACCGCCGTTTCCCGCCGCGAATCCTGGCGGAACGGGAGTCGCGGCGCCGGCGGGGCCAGTCCGGAGTCATCAGGCGCGCCGATGACGAAAACCGTTTTCATCGATGGCGAGGTGGGCACCACCGGCCTGCAGATTCGCGCCCGGCTGGCCGACCGTGCCGACCTCGCGCTGATTTCTCTCCCGGCGGACGACCGCAAGGATGCGGCGAAGCGCGCCGAGGCGGCCAACGCCGCCGATCTGGTAGTCCTTTGCCTGCCGGACGATGCGGCGCGCCAGGCAATGACCTGGATCGACCCGGCGCGCACCCGGGTCATCGACGCCAGCACCGCCTATCGCACGCAGGCCGACTGGGTCTATGGTTTTCCCGAATTGGCGCCGGGCCACGCCGAGGCGATCGCCGCCGCGCCGCGGGTCAGCAATCCGGGCTGCTACGCCACCGGCGCCATCGCCGTGCTGCGGCCGCTGATCGCCGTCGGCCTCGTGCCGGCCGACTATCCGGTGACCATCCACGCCGTCTCCGGCTACTCCGGCGGCGGGTGCAAGCTGATCGAGCGGTTCGAGCGCGCCGACGACCCGAGCCCCATCGCCAGCACCTTTTATCTCTACGCCCTCGGGCTGCGCCATAAGCATGTTCCGGAAATCACGGCGCACGCCGGCCTGACCCGCCGGCCGCTGTTCGTGCCCAGCGTTGGCCGCTTCCATCAGGGAATGGCGGTACAGGTGCCGCTGCACCTGGAAATGCTGCCCGGCGGCCCTCAAATCGCCGACATTCACGCGGCGCTGGGGCACTGGTATGCCGGCCAACGCTTCGTCGAGGTGGTGCCGCGCGCCGAGTCGGCGGCGATGGAGAACCTCGATCCGGAGCTTGTCAACGGCACCAACACGCTGCGCCTTCACGTGTTCGGCGACAACGACACGGGACACGCCGAGATCGTCGCCGTGCTCGACAACCTTGGCAAGGGGGCGTCAGGCGCCGCGGTGCAGAACCTCAACCTGATGCTGGGCCTCGACCCCGGCGCCGGCCTGGACGCTTCCTAGAACAACTTGCCGCGTTCGCGTTCGTTGTCACGGGGCGGGATCAGCGCGCGGGTGACCCTGGCCATCATGCGGTCGAACAACGGATCGCGCGGATCTTCGACATGGCGGATGGTGCCGCTGGACCACGACATCGCGCGGCCGGGAACGCAAAAGACGGCGATGGCATGCAGCCACTCGCCGGTTACCTTGTCGTCGGAGCGTTCCATCGCGCACATTTTCTGCCGGTTGACGCCGCCCCGCGGGCCGAACCAAACGACGATCTCGTAACCCTCGCGTGTTCTCTCGGTCGGCATGGCGGCGAAGGTGGTCGCCGGCCCATGGTTGTGGCCCTGCATGGCGTCGGTGACAATCGCGTCGAAGTCGGCGTCGGCGATCGGATAGGGGTTGGAAAGGACGCGCACCCGCATGTCGCGCCCACCCGCGGCATAGCGGAAGCTGCCGAGGATGCCCGGCTCGATCTGCATGTCGTTGGAACTGCGGGTGATCACCGTGTCGGCGCATCCCGCCAGCATCAGGCCGGCGGCGATCCACGCGGCGGCGGCCGGGCGGCTTGGCCAACAGCGGCTGGACTTGGGGTGGGCGGGCGTCATCGCGCGGCAAGCCGGGTTCAAGTGCCGGGCGTGTCGCGGTTGTTGCCGGCCGGCGGCAGCGCGCGGCGCAGCACGCCGAAGGGGATCAGCATCGCCAACGCCATCGCCACCTTGACGCCGAAATCGCCGATCGCCCAGGTGACCCACGGCAGTCCGGTCATGGCGAAGGCAAGCGTGAAGAAGAGGATCGTGTCGATCGCCGAGCCCAGCAGCGAGGAGACCAGCGGTGGCATCCACCAGGTCCGCCGCCGCAGGCGGTCGAAGACGTAGACGTCGAAAAGCTGGGCGATGAGGAAGGCCGACCCGGAGGCGATGGCGATGCGCGGCGTCGCGAAGGCGGCGGAAAGGGCGACGGCGACGGCGAAACCGGCGATGACCACCCGGACCGCGGCGCGCGGCCCCAAAGACCGATTGGCGAGGTCGGTGATCAGGAACGAGATCGGATAGGCGAAAGCGCCCCAGGTGAGCCAGTCGTTGATGGGAAACTGGACGAGCACGTTCGACGCCGTGACGATGAGCGCCATGGCGATGAGGAACACGATAACGTGAAACGGCCTGGTATCGTCGGCGATGGCGCGTCTCCGCAGATGAGAGCCTTAAATCCTTGCAAGTTTACACCAGCCGGCGGGCCGGACGGAAGGGCGAGCAATATTTAACATTAATAATTTGTAATTGCATACCAATATACATCAAATTAGGTTGTTAATCGAAAGCGGTCGCGAGCGGCCGGCGAAAACCTCCACACAGCGCGGGATGACGGACGGGATGCAACGCGGAAAGATGGTCACGGCCAATCGCCTGGGCGACGGCGCGGTGGTCTATTTTGTCGAGGGCGGCGACTGGACCCTATGGATCGACGAGGCGAGCGTCGTCGACGGCAAGGAAGCCGGCGAGGCACTGCTCGCCGCCGCCAAACCCTTTGTCGAGGCCTGCGCGGTCGTCGAACCGTATCTCATCGATGTCGAGCGCGCCGAGACCGGCTGGCGTGCCATCAGTGTTCGCGAACGAATTCGTGCCGCCGGGCCGAGCATGCGGCTCGACCTCGGCAAGCAGGCTGAAACGAGGCAGCGCTAATGTACATCTACGACGAATACGACCACGCCCTGGTCCGCGAGCGGGTCGACCAATTCCGCGAGCAGGTTGCCCGCCGCGTCTCGGGCGAACTGACGGAAGAGGAATTCAAGCCGCTGCGGCTGATGAACGGGCTCTATCTGCAGCTGCATGCCTACATGCTGCGCGTCGCCGTGCCCTACGGCCTTTTGTCGCCGCGCCAGCTGCGCAAGCTCGCCTTCATCGCCCGGCGCTACGACAAGGGCTACGGCCACTTCACGACGCGGCAGAACATCCAGTTCAACTGGCCGGCGCTGGAGGACACGCCCGACATCCTGATGCATCTGGCGGAGGTTGAGATGCACGCCATCCAGACCAGCGGCAACTGCATCCGCAATGTCACCTCCGACCAGTACGCCGGCGCCGCCGCCGACGAGATCGAGGACCCGCGGGTGTGGTGCGAGATCATCCGCCAGTGGTCGACGTTCCACCCGGAATTCTCATTCCTGCCGCGCAAGTTCAAGATCGCCGTGACCGGCTCGCCCAACGACCGCGCCGCCGTCGCTGTGCACGACATTGGCCTGCGCATGGTACGCAATGACGCCGATGAAGTCGGCTTTCAGGTCCTCGTCGGCGGCGGCCAGGGGCGGACGCCGATGATCGGCAAGGTGATCCGCGAGTTCCTGCCCAAGGAGCATCTGCTCTCCTACCTGGAAGCGATCATGCGCGTCTACAACCTGCTCGGCCGGCGCGACAACATTTATAAGGCACGCATTAAGATCCTCGTCCATGCCGTTGGCGCGGAACAGTTCCGCGACATGGTGGAGACCGAGTGGGCGCAGATCAAGGGCAGCCCGGTTGAGTTGCCGGCCGACGAAGCGGCGCGCGTCCGCGCCCATTTCGCGCCGCCGCCGTTCGAACGGCTGCCTAGCGTCGACACCGGCTTCGCGGCGGCGCGGCGCGACCACCGGGAATTCGACACCTGGGCGCGCCATAACCTGTTCGACCACAAGATGCCCGGCTACGCCATCGTCAACATCTCGCTGAAGCCGCACGGCGGCGTGCCGGGCGACGCGACCGCCGAGCAGATGGAGGCGATCGCCGATCTCTCGGAGCGTTACAGCTTCGGCGAGACGGTGGTCACTCACGAGCAGAACCTGACCCTGACGCACGTCCGCCAGTGCGACCTTTTCGAGGTCTGGCAGGCGCTACGGCCGCTCAACCTGGCGACCGCCAACATCGGCCAGGTGACGGACATCATCGCCTGCCCGGGGCTCGACTACTGCAACCTCGCCAACGCCCGGTCGATCCCCATCGCCCAACAGATCAGCCAGCGGTTCGACGATCTCGACCGCATCCACGGCATCGGCGAGCTGAAGATTAAGATCTCCGGCTGCATCAACGCCTGCGGCCATCATCACGTCGGCCATATCGGCATCCTCGGCGTCGACAAGAAGGGCACCGAGTATTATCAGATCACCCTCGGCGGCGACGCCACGGAGACAGCGGCGGTGGGCGAAATCATTGGCCCGGCATTCGCCGCCGATGAGGTCGTCGATGCCATTGAGACGTTGGTCGACACCTATGTCGGTCTGCGCCGCGACGGCGAACGGTTCGTCGATACCTATCGGCGGGTCGGGCCGCAGCCGTTCAAGGAGACATTGTATGCCGCTCATTAAGGGCGGGGTCGTCTTCGACGACCCCTGGGTCTTTCTCGCCGATGACGCACCCTTGCCGGCGGCCGGGCCGGTCTGTGTCAGCCTTGACCGCTGGCAGGCCGAACGCCCGACACTCCGGGGCCGCCCGGACGGCGTCGGTGTCGTGCTGAAGAGCGATCAGCCGGCGGAGGAGGTTGCCGGCGATGTGGCGAACCTGAAGCTTATCGCTCTCGAATTTCCCTTCTTCCGCGATGGCCGGGCCTATTCGACGGCCAGGCTGCTGCGTGAACGCTACGCCTATCGCGGCGAATTGCGCGCCGTCGGCAACGTGCTGCAGGACCAGTTCCTATTCATGCTGCGCTGCGGTTTCGACGCCTTCCAGGTGCGGGACGACAAACAGGTCGCGGCGTGGTCGAAGGCGGTTTCGGCCTTTTCCGCCGTCTACCAGCCGGGGGCCGACGGGCGGATGCCGCTCGCGCGCCTGCGCGGGCGGGCGAGGGCAGCGGAATGAACGACGCGATGGCCGCCCTCGCGCGTCCGGCGGAAACGCCGGAAGAGGTGCGTCAGGCGGCGCAGGCGCGCGCCGACCACCTGGCATCCCGCTACGCCGCCGCCGATACACAGGCGCTGATCGACGGCCTCTTAAACCGTGAGTTCGCCGGCCGCATGGCGCTGGTCTCGTCGTTCGGCGCCGAGGCGGCGGTGATGCTGCACCTCGTCTCCCGCCGCTTTCCAGCGACGCCGGTGGTCTTCTTGCACACCGGCAAGCTGTTCGGCGAGACGCTGAAATACCGCGACACCCTCATTGAGCGCCTCGGCCTCACCGATGTCCGTTCGGTCAGGCCCGATCCGAAGCGCCTCGAACGCCTCGATCCGGAAGGGGTGCTGTGGTACGGCAACCCGGACATGTGCTGTCACGTCCGCAAGGTGGAACCGATGAACCGCGCGCTCGCCGAGTTCGACGCCTGGTTCACCGGTCGCAAGGGCTTCCATGGCGGCGAGCGGTCCGGCCTGCCGCGCATCGAGGCGACCGATGACGGCCGGATCCGGGTCAACCCGCTGGCCGACTGGTCGAAGGACGACATCGACGCCTATTTCGCGTCGCACGACCTGCCGCGCCATCCCCTCGAGGCGGAAGGTTTCCTCTCCATCGGCTGCATGCCGTGCACCGACCGGGTGAAGCCGGGCGAGAACCCCCGCGCTGGCCGCTGGCGCGGCCGCGACAAGACCGAATGCGGCATCCATGTCGATACCGCCCGCTGGCGCGTCATGGGCATCGACGGCGACTGATACCAGCCGCCAAGCAGCCGCGCCTTCCTCGATGCGTTCCTTCGGAACCTCTGCTTTTCCCGATTGTTGACCTAACACGCCAGCGATAATTCGGTCTGCTGGCCGTTAAATCCGTGCGTAAGCGTGCGCTTACGCAGCTCAAGATAAGCGTGTGACGCATGGCGGGGCGTTGGTCCGTCTGTCACCTTGCGACCCGCGGCGATTGTTGACGCCGTGTCAATCGTGTGAATACAGAGTTCGGGAGAATGCCGATGAGACGTATCCTTTTGGCGACCGGTGTGGCGATCGCGCTGACCGCCGCGCCGGCGTTGGCGGTCGAGCCGACGCTTGGCGCGACGCTGGGCACGACGCCCGATGCCATCGCGGCGGCGCTTCGCGACAGCGGTTACGATATGACCGAATACGAGCGCGAAGGCGGCCGTGTCGAGGTCGATGCGGTCAAGGAAGACCGCCGGGTGGAGATCGAAATCGACGCCGAGACGGGCCAAGTGGTCAAGCTCGAGTCACGCCTGCGGCGGGGAGAGACACAGCGCGCCGGCGTGGACGACGCGGAAGTTCGCGCCAATCTCCAAGCGCAGGGCTACGAGATCACCAAGTACGAACGTGAACGCCAAGAGATCGAGGTCTATGCCACCCGGGATGGTCGGCGCTGGGAACTGAAGATCGATCCCCGCACCGGCGATATCGTCAAGGCCGAGGAGGAATGACCGTGGGGCAGTACGAGGCGATCAACGCCCGGGAGCTGCCGCGTTGGGATGTTCTGGTTCGGATCAGCCACTGGGGCATCGCGCTGGCGGTTGTCTTCAACGGCCTGATCACCGATGAGGGTACGCAGATTCACGTCTGGATTGGCTACGGCGCGCTGGCACTGTTGCTGCTCCGTCTTTTGTGGGGCTTCATCGGCCCCGCCGCGGCACGCTTTGCATCGTTCCCGCCGAGCCTGTCGGCGGCGCGAACGGATGTTGCCGACATTGTCGCCGGGCGGCACCATGCGCATCGGTCGCACAATCCGTTGGGCGCCTTGATGGCCTATGCACTGTGGGGGACGTTGGCGGTCGTCAGCGCGACGGGGGTTGCCATGGTCGGCTCACCGTTCGAACCCATTAAAGAACATGAGCATTCCCTGCTTGTCGCCCCCGCACAGGCCAGCGAAGACGAGGAATACGAAGGCGAAGGGTATGGCGAAGGCGAGGGGCGCGAAGGCGAAGAAGAGGAGGGCGAGGAAGTTTTCGAAAAAATCCATGAATTCGCCGCCAACCTGCTCCTGTTCCTCTCAGCCCTGCACATCGCTGGTGTCGGCTTCGAAAGCTGGCGTCACAAGCGAAACCTCGCTTGGGAAATGGTCAACGGTGACCGTCACCAGTCAAACAAGGGATAGTCGGACCGCCGAAGGATGCTGAAACGGTTGATCGACGATGCACTGCGAGGCGGCCGGACGCGGATTCTGGCCGTTCTCCTCGTTGTTCAGTCCGGCGCCGCGGTGTTTTTCGTCGCTGATGTCCTCGCCGACTTGAGCACCCACGGCTGGGATCTGCATCACGCCTTCGAGGCGACGGTCGCCTTCGCCCTTGTCGCCGGGGTGGTCTTCGGCGGCCTGGAAATGCGGCGCGCCGTGGACCGGGCGCTGCGCAGCGAAGCGGCGCTCGCGGCGGCGTCGGGCGCGCTCGCCGAGTTGATCGAGGACCATTTTCGCCAATGGCGCCTGAGTCCCGCCGAAACGGAGGTGGCGATGCTGGCCGTGAAAGGGTTCGATGTCGCGGAGATCGCCTCGTTGCGCCAGGCGGCGGCGGGAACGGTGCGCGCGCAGCTTACCCGCGTCTATGCCAAGGCGGGCGTCTCCAGCCGGGCGCAGCTGATTTCGACTTTCATCGAGGACCTGCTCGGAGGTCCGGTTGACGCCGATGCCCATCGCCGGGCGTCCTGATTTTCTTTGCCGGAGCCGCGCTCTCGCTCGGTGCCGTCTCGCGGAAAGCATGGGCGGAAAAAAGGGCTCCGCCTGGCGACGGAGCCCGCTGGAAGAGTTGCAGGACAGAGGAGGAGCCTAGGACGAGTAATACATCTTGAATTCGACCGGGTGCGGAGTGTGTTCGAAGTTATAGACTTCCTCCCACTTCAGGGCGATGTAGCCATCGATGAGGTCGTCAGTGAACACGTCACCCTTCTTCAGGAATTCGCGGTCGGCGTCGAGGCTTTCGAGGGCCTGGCGCAGCGACCCGCACACCGTCGGCACTTCGGCGAGCTCCTCGGGCGGCAGGTCGTAGAGGTTCTTGTCGATGGCGTCGCCCGGGTGGATCTTGTTCTGGATGCCATCGAGGCCGGCCATCAGCATCGCCGCGAAGGCGAGGTAGGGGTTGGCCGTGGCGTCGGGGAAACGGACCTCGACGCGCTTACCCTTGGGGCTGGTGGCGAACGGGATGCGGCACGACGCCGACCGGTTGCGGGCCGAGTAGGCGAGCAGCACCGGCGCCTCGAAGCCGGGTATAAGCCGCTTGTAGCTGTTGGTCGACGGGTTGGTAAAGGCATTCAGCGCCCGGGCGTGCTTCATGATGCCGCCGATGTAGTAGAGCGCGGTGTCCGACAGGTCGGCATAGCCGGAGCCGGCGAAGGTGGGTTTGCCGTCCTTCCACACCGACTGGTGGGTATGCATGCCGGACCCGTTGTCGCCGGCCACCGGCTTCGGCATGAAGGTCGCCGTCTTGCCGTAGGTCTGGGCGACCATCTGCGTGCAGTACTTGTAGATCTGCACCTGGTCGGCCGATTTCACCAGCGTGTTAAAGGTCAAGCCGAGCTCGTGCTGGCTGGGCGCCACCTCGTGGTGATGCTTGTCCATGTTGAGGCCCATCTCGATCATCGTCGAGACCATCTCGGCGCGCAGGTCCATCGCCGAGTCGACGGGCGGCACCGGGAAATAGCCGCCCTTGACCGGCGGCCGGTGGCCGGCGTTGCCCTCGGCGAGGATGCGTCCGGTCACGTAAGGCCCTTCATCGGAGGAAAACTCATAGAAGCAGTGGTGCATCTGGACGTCGAAGCGCACGTC
This sequence comes from uncultured Rhodospirillaceae bacterium, assembly GCA_964460955.1. Taxonomy (GTDB): domain Bacteria; phylum Pseudomonadota; class Alphaproteobacteria; order Rhodospirillales; family Defluviicoccaceae; genus Defluviicoccus. The sequence continues at coordinate 9,808 of CAYWRP010000063.1, forward strand.
ATCGAAGATGAAGAATTCCGGTTCCGGGCCGAAGTAGGCGGTATCGCCGACGCCGGTCGAGGCGAGGTAGTTCTGCGCCGCCTTGGCGACCGATCGCGGGTCACGGCCGTAGGGCTGACCTGTGGAGGGCTCCATCACGTCGCAGAATAGGATCAGGCAGCTTTGCGCCGCGAACGGATCCATCACCGCCGAGGTCGGATCGGGCAGTAGTGCCATGTCGGATTCGTTGATCGCTTTCCAGCCGGCGATGGATGAGCCATCAAACATGATGCCGTCCTGGAACGCGTCCTCGTCGATGAACGACGACGTCATCGTCAGGTGCTGCCACTTCCCGCGCGGGTCGGTGAAACGCAGGTCGACGAACGGGCACTCGTTTTCCTTGATCGCGGTCAGGACATCCGCGGGTGTCTTGCAATCTAAAGTCATTGGGTTGTTTTCCTCTGGTCCCTTATGAGCGTGTTCGATGCTGATGGTTGGTCTTCAGGACCCGCCGAGTTCCCCAGCCTGGGTTCGACGCGGGCGCGCCGCGAAAAGCCGCGCTGGCGGACGGCCGTGCGGCTAGATCGCTTCGATGCCGCGTTCGCCGGTGCGCACGCGGATCGCATCCTCGATCGTCGAGACGAAAATCTTGCCGTCGCCGATGCGGCCGGTTTTCGCCGCCGTCTGGATCGCCTCGAGGGCCCGCTCGAGGAGCGAATCGTCGATGACGACCTCGATCTTCACCTTCGGCAGGAAGTCGACGACGTACTCGGCGCCGCGGTACAATTCGGTATGGCCTTTCTGGCGGCCGAAGCCCTTCGCCTCGGTCACGGTGATCCCCTGAAGACCCAAGTCGTTGAGGGCCTCCTTGACCTCGTCCAGTTTGAACGGCTTGATGATCGCTTCGATTTTTTTCATCGGTCCTTTCGCCTCATGTGACGCAAGCTGCGGATGTCCGCCGGGTAACGGCTGATCGAGGCCTCCCGGTCCTCGCCCGAACGGGGTCGGTGCGGCGCGAATGTCGTTGCGGGAATGCCAAGCATGGGCCGTGCCAAGGCTTGCGAAGGTGTCGAGTTGCCCGCCTTTCAAGGCCATTACCCCGCCGCTTCCGCCGCGTCCGCCCAAGGCGACGGCACTACTATGCACATTTTTTCGGCGATTGCCATGGCGGCGGGCAAGCGAGGCGGGGTGACGCGGCCGGGCGGTTGCGTTACATAGTCGCCATGTTCGTGTGATCGGATCAGACTGGCTTCCCGGCGCGGCGCCAGGGCGCTGCCCGCCCGGGGGCGGTCGAGGGGTGATGAACGGCATGGGAGATCGAAGGATGACGCAAACGGGCGAGACACGGATCGCCGGGACGCGAGGCGGGGGATGCGCGGCGGGCGGCGGGCGCCGGTTGCGCGGCCTGGTCGCGGCGACCGCCATCGGGCTGATCGCCACCGGCTGCGCCCAGTCGGACGCGCCATCGCCTGGCGACGCGGCCCCTGGCGACGCGGCGCGGACCGAGACGTCGGCCCCGGCCGGGACGCCGCCGCCGGCGGCCGGTGGCGACACGGCGATGACCCAGGAGGCCCGGCAGCAGGCGGCGATGCAGGCGTTGGCGCAGTCGCCCAACGCCGCCGCCATCGCCGCGTACGAGCAGGGCGACTACGCGGCGGCGGCGAAAGGCTTCCGCGCCCAGGCGGACGCCGGCGACGCGCAGGCGCAGTTCGCCCTCGGCACGCTCTACGCGCAAGGGCGCGGCGTCGCCCGCAACGACGCCGAGGCGGCCCGCCTCTACCGCGCCGCCGCCGAGCAGGGGCACCCGCAGGCGCAGAACAACCTCGGCGTGATGCATTCCCAGGGCCGTGGCGTGCCGCGCGATGCGGCGCAGGCGCGCGCCTGGTACGAGAAGGCCGCCCAGCAAGGCCATGCCGGGGCGCAGCGTAACCTGGGCCTCCTGTACGCCGGCGGCCGCGGCGTCGCCGAGGACAATGCCAAGGCCGCCGAGTGGTTCCGAAAAGCCGCCGACCAGGGCGACGCCGAGGCGCAGTTCTTCCTCGGTCTGCTCTACGCGGCGGGTCAGGGGGTGCCGCGCGACATCAACAAGGCGGCGGAGTACTACCGGCTGGCGGCCGAGCAGGGCAACGCCGAGGCGCAGCACAATCTCGGCCTGATGTACGCCACCGGGACGGGCGTGCCGCAAAACGAGGCGGAGGCGGTCTCCTGGTACACCAAGTCGGCCGAGCAGGGCAATCCGAAGGCGCAGAACAAGCTCGGCTTCATGTACGCCAACGGGATCGGCGTGGCGCAGAGCGACACGGAAGCCGCCAAATGGTTCCGCGCCGCCGCCGAGCAGGGCGACCCGGACGGCCAGGCCAACCTCGGCATCGTCTACCAGCACGGCATCGGCGTGCAGCCGGACGCGGCGGAGGCGCGGCGCTGGTACCAGAAGGCCGCCCAACAGGGCCACCAGGGCGCCGCCCAGGCCCTGCAGAGCCTGTAGGCGCTAGGGGGAGAGGCCCGCCCGACCCCGGCGCCCGACCCCGGCGCCCGACCCCGCATCGTCATGGCCGTGCCCGCCACGGCCATCCACGAAAACTCTCCGGGGTTGCCGAAAAAACGCGTCTCTCACAGCGGGTTAGCCGTCATTAACGCGGCGTTTCGAAGATTTTGCACCGCGATGAACGTTAAGATAACCCCCTAACAATATGACATAACTCAATAAACTGCAATTCGACGCCACCGGCGGCGCAACCTGTCGTCATTTGTCGTCAAATGTCGTCAAAAAGCCAGTTAAGCCGCTGATTTTAAAAGAGGCAAATGTCGTCATTTTTCTCTTCGCGCATCCTTTCAGGGTATGCGAGCAAAGGCCTGATACAAAACATTATTCTTCTCCTTGTCGCCGAATCGGTGGGTTAAACGCATGTCGTCAAATGTCGTCAAATGTCGTCATTTTTCCGCCGCCGCCCGCCGCGCCCCCGGAAACGCCCCGCATCACCACCAACCCTTCGCATCGCCAACGTCGAACATACCACGAACACTAAGCCAAAAAAGCCCTCAAAATCAACCACGAAACACTGTCAGCGCGATGGCTGTGGATCATCGCGCGGGACCATCCATTGCTTTGGCGGCGTTCCCGTCATGCGCCCCCTCGCCATACCCCCGCAGCCTTGCTACATCGGCGATCGTCACCCGGGTTCCGCTGACGGTGACGCCGTGGGCGCGCAGGCTGGCGAGGGCGCGCGACAGGGTTTCGGGGCGCATGCCGAGGCGTTGCGCCAGCAGGGCCTTGGCGAAGGGCAGGTCGACGCTGGCGGCGCCGGTCTGGTCGCCGCACAGGCCAGCCAGAAACAGCGCCAGGCGTTGCGGCGCCGATTTGACCTGCAATTGCTCGATGCGGCCCACGAGATGGCGCAGCCGCTGGGACAGCGAGGCCAGCATCATCAGGGCGATCTCCGGTTCCGCCGCCAGCGCCTCGGTGACGGCCCGGCGCTGGATCGCCAGGACGGTCGCCGGCCCCGCCGCCTCGGCGCAGACGGGATAGCGGCCGCTGGCGAACACGGCGGCCTCGGCGAAGGTCTCGCCCGGCGCGACGACGGTGACGATCGCCTGCGCGCCGTCTTCCGTCAGCCGGTAGAGCCTGACCCAGCCCTCCAGCAGCACATAGAAGCGGTCCGCCGGCTCGCCCTGCAGGAACAAGATGCCGCCGTCGGCGAGCCCGCGCACGGCGGCGCCGGAGAGCACCCGGCGCAGCGCGGCGTCGCCCAGGCCCTGGAACAGCGGCACCCGCCGCAGCCGTTCGAGGCTCTGACCGCCCGGCCACCCCGCCGCGTCGCCGGCTCGCCCATTGTCAGCCTGGTCCATCCGCCTACCGCCTCCCAGCGCCGCCCGCTGCCGCCGCTCCGCCTTCGACCTGACGCCGAGCGGCCGGCAAGGCGAGCCGTTTGTCATTCTCCGGCGCCTTTTCTCGCCACCGCTTGACCGCCGTCAAGGCGGCGCCGACGGCGGGCCTGTAAAAGCCACCCATTCAATAGTATGTGGAGGCTCGAAATCGGATGTTTTGCTATCAATGCGAACAAACCTCGCACGGCACCGGCTGCACGACGCTCGGCATCTGCGGCAAGACGCCGGAGGTGGCGGCGCTGCAGGATCTGCTGCTCGACGCGGCGAAGGGCATCGCCCAATACGCCCACCGCGCCGGGGTGCGAGACCAGGCGGTCGACGCGTTCCTGCTCGACGCGCTGTTCACCACCGTCACCAACGTCAATTTCGACCCCGAGCGGATGGAGGGGTTGCTGGACCAGGCTTCCGCCATCCGCGAGCGGGCGAAGGCGCTCTACGAGGCGGCGGCGCGGGACGCCGGGCGCGAACCGGGGGGGCTTGACGGCCCGGCAGCGCGGCCGCTGGCGGCGGATCGCGCGGCACGGCAAGCGCAGGCCGCCGAGATCGCCATTCCCGAACGCAAGACGCGGCTCGGCGACGACGTCACCGGCCTGCAGGAGCTGCTGACCTACGGGCTGAAGGGGGCGGCGGCCTACGCCAGCCATGCGCGCATCCTCGGCCACGAGGACCCGGAAGTCGCCGCCTACCTGTGCGAGGCGCTGGACCTGCTCTGCGACGATGCCGCCGGTGTCGAGGCGCTGCTGGCGGCCAACCTGCGCTGCGGCGAGGTGGGCCTGAGGGTGCTGGAACTGCTCGACGCGGCGAACACCGGCGGCTTCGGCCAACCGGTGCCGACGCCGGTGCTGATGGGCCACGTGCCGGGCAAGGCGATCCTCGTCTCCGGCCACGATCTCGCCGACCTGGAGGCGCTCCTCGAGCAGACCGCGGGGCTGGGAATCAACGTCTACACCCACGGCGAGATGCTGCCGGCGCACGGCTATCCGGAGTTGAAGCGGCATCCGCACCTGGTCGGCCACTACGGCGGCGCCTGGATGCGCCAGAAGCGGGAGTTCGACGCCTTTCCGGGCGCCATCCTGATGACCACCAACTGCATCCAGCAGCCGGCGGCGAGCTACCGCGACCGCCTGTTCACCTGCGGCCTGGTCGCCTGGCCGGGGGTGCGCCATCTCGAGAGGCAGGATTTCCGCCCGCTGATCGAGGCGGCGCTGGCGGCGCCGGGGTTCTCGGAAGCCTCCCAGCCGCGCCACCACACGACGGGATTCGGCCATCACGCGGTACTCTCGGTGGCCGGCGACGTTGTCGAGGCGGTGCAAAGCGGGGCGATCAAGCGCTTCGTCCTCATCGGCGGCTGCGACGGCGCCGAAGTCGGGCGCAACTATTACACCGACCTGGCGGAGGGACTGCCGTCGGATAGCGTGATCCTGACGATGGGCTGCGGCAAGTTCCGCGTCATCGGCTGCGAACTGGGCGAGGTCGCCGGGCTGCCGCGCCTGCTCGACATGGGCCAGTGCAACGACTCCTTCTCGGCGATCAAGGTGGCGCAGGCGCTGTCGCGGGCGTTTGGCTGCGATGTCAACGAGTTGCCGTTGTCGCTGGTCGTCTCCTGGTACGAGCAGAAGGCGGTCCTGGTGCTGCTGACCCTGCTGCACCTCGGCATCCGCGACATCCGCCTCGGGCCGAAGCTGCCGGCGTTCCTCACCCCGGCGGTGCTCGGCGTGCTGGTCGAGAAATTCGGCATTCGGCCGATCGGCGACGTGGAGACCGACATCGCTGAGATGATCGCCGCGTGAGGCGGGAAGACGGGCGGGGCACGGTGGAAGGCCCGCCGTCGCCTCGCCCTGCTTCCGATTCGCGATTGCATTATCATTTTCTCGACACAATCGTCGGTTAGGAACTTTTCTATAAGTTCGCTCAAATGGGCCATGAAAGGTACCTGCGCCGAGCATCGCAACATTGGCAAGGCTATCTCCGGTCCCGCGGACAAGGCGTGCTTGAGATGGTCTCGTCGACCAGGGCGGATCGCTCGGTCGGGTAGGCCCATCGACTGAAGTGCTTAACCTGCGGGTTGAGGGTCTCGAGCCCATGATTCGGAAGCGAGGTCAATGAAGCCGATGTCCGCCGAAGTAGGGTCTCCAACGCAATCCGAGAAACTGTGGTCAGCTGAGTCTTCGGTTCATGTACAACGGCAGCGGCTGATCGCCAGGCTTAACGATGCAATCGCCGACTTTTTCCGGCCGCGGCGGATGCGGGCGTTCGCCGAGGCGGTCAATCTCAGGGATACCGATGACGTCCTCGATATCGGTGGCCGACCGCGTATCTGGACGTATTTGAATGTCAAGCCCTGGATAACCATCGCCAACTTGGATGCCGAAGAACGGCGCGAAGGGCGGTTGATCTTTCGCAACGTGGATGGCCGGAAGCTGCCGTTCGGCGACAAGAGCTTCGATATCGCCTTTTCCAATTCGGCCATCGAGCACGTCGGCGACTGGGGGGATCAACGCCGATTCGCCAACGAGGCGCGGCGCGTCGGGCACGCCTACTATGTGCAAACACCCTATCGGTGGTTTTTTTTCGAGCCACATTTTCTTTGCCCGTTCATCCACTGGCTGCCGCGCAAGTGGATGCGCCGCCTGCTGCCGTTCTGCAGTGTTTGGTATTGGCTGCGGCGGCCGCCGCCGGAAGCGATCGACCGCCTCCTGAAGTCCATTCGTCTCTTGACCGTCGACGAAATGCGAACGCTTTTTCCGGACGCACGATTGGAGCGGGAAAAGTTCCTCTTCTTCACCAAGTCGATCATCGTGGTGCGGCCCTCGAAACACGCCGGCGATTAGCCGCTGCTTGGCCACTCCCGGGAGGTGTCCAGGCGAGCGCCCCGAAGCGCCGGCTC
>CAYWRP010000064.1:0-16529 GCA_964460955.1 uncultured Rhodospirillaceae bacterium
CCGACCCGCACGCCCTCGGCGACCTCGGCGCGGGCGCCGATGAAGCAGTTGTCCTCGATGATCACCGGCTCGGCCTGCAACGGCTCCAGTACGCCGCCGATGCCGGCGCCGCCGGAGATGTGGCAGTTCTTGCCGATCTGCGCGCACGAGCCGATGGTCGACCAGGTATCGACCATGGTGCCGCTGTCGACATAGGCGCCGACGTTGATGAAACACGGCATCAGCACGACATCGGGCGCGACATAGGCCGAGCGGCGAACGGTGCAGTTGGGGACGGCGCGGAAGCCGGCGTCCTGGAACCGCTGCTCATTCCAGCCGGCGAACTTCGACGGCACCTTGTCGAACCAGGCCGCGCCGTCCGGGCCGCCCGGAATCAACGTCATCTCGTTGATGCGAAACGACAGCAGAACCGCTTTCTTCACCCATTGATGGACCGTCCAGGTACCGTCGATCTTCTCCGCCACCCGAAGCTGGCCGGTATCCAGCCTGGAGAGCACAGAGTCGACGGCATTGCGGACGGGGCCCTGAAGGCCGGCACTGAAGGAGTCCCGGTTCTCCCAGGCCTGATCGATGAACGCTTCAAGGTCGGACAACTCACTCATTGTTCTTTTGGCCCTGTGAAGTTTGTGGTTTGGACTGCGACCTTGCGCGGGCGGCCGCGCCGAGTCAACCGCTTGCCGGGACCGGTCGCGGGACGGCCTGTTGGACCGCATCGGCCGTCAGGCGGGTCAGCCCGGCGGTGAGATCCTCGAGGATGTAATGCACGTAATCGGCCTCCGCCGACGACACGCCAATGTTGGCGTCGGTGCGCACCCAGACCGTCGTCATGCCGAGCGCAGCGGCCGGTTCCAGATTGCGCGCCAGATCCTCGACCATCACCGAGCGGGCGGGGTCGATGCCATGCAGTGCGACCATGGCGTCGTAGCTGGCCGGCTCCGGCTTGGGCCGGAATTCGGCGGCAATCACGTCGAAGACGGCCTCGAAATGATGGTCGATGCCGAGCCGGCGGGTCACCCGCTCGGCGTGCGTCGTCGAGGCATTGGTGAAGATCAGCTTACGGCCCGGCAGGCGGGACAGCGCCTGGTCGAGGAGCGGGTCGGGGTCGAGCGCGGTGAGGTCGATGTCATGCACGTGGTCGAGGAACGGTGCCGGGTCGAGACCGTGGCGGTCCATCAGCCCGCGCAGCGAGGTGCCGTACTCGCGGAAATACTGTTTTTGCACCCGGAATGCGTCGGCGTCGCAGAGGCCCAGGAAGTCGGCGATGAAGCCGCGCATGCGGTCGTCGATCTGGCTGAACAGGTTCACCGTCGCTGGATACAGCGTGTTGTCGAGATCGAAGATCCAGGTTTCGGTATCCCGCATCGCCGGCGGCAAATCGCGCACTGTCATTGCAACTCCAAAATAAATGCGTTTCACTGGCTGGTCAGGGCAAGCGAAAAGTAAGAGACATACCATCCCGTTATCAAATCCCTAAGCGCCGCCACACGTGGGTGTTCCGCGAATTGGCCAAGTGCATTAACCGCGATAAGATCAGCTGACTTTAGTGGATATTCGTGACGTAATTCTAAACTATCTGTCGGCTGGTCCCCACTAATCGCTGTTCCCTTTCCTTCTTTATAATCAAGAAACCGAAATGGCCTTCCCCAGCTACCCCGATTCCAACTTAACCACTCTTCTCTAATGACGGGAACACCATTTCGTTCATCTACAGCCAAATGGTACGTAATTAACGGATAACTGGGTTCTCTATATTTAATTTCGATCACGACGGGATCGTCGGATCCTCTGGATCGGAGCTCTTTTGCGCGACCACGCCGATCCCAGGCTCTTCGCAGCCCCGACTCGAAACACTCTGACAGGAAGGCAAACACATCGAATACGGTTGTCTTGCCGCTACCATTAGGTCCCAGTAAGACCGTGAGGGGTGTTATGTCCTTGAATTCTACATCTCTCAAAGCCCGGAAATTTCTGACCCTCAGGTATTTGATGCGAGGTGAGGTCACTTTGGGCATCGGGTCTGATAACCTATCATTCGGCTAGTTTCAATTTTCATGCTCGGACGCGAATAAACCTAACCAACGTCCGCCAGCACCTCGCCCAGGATGCCGACCATCTGGTCGATGTGCGCTTTCTCGACGATCAGCGGCGGCGAGAGCGCGATGATGTCGCCGGTGGTGCGGATCAGCAGACCGCGGTCGTAACATTTCTGCAGCGCGTCCATGGCTCGGGCGGTCGGGTGGCCGGGGCGCGGCCGCAGCTCGATGCCGGCGATCAGGCCGAGATTGCGGATGTCGATGACGTCCGGCAGACCGCGCAGCGAATGCACCGCGTCCTCCCAGTAGGGGGCCAGTTCGGCGGCGCGCTCGAACAGGTCGTCGTCCTGGTAGACGTCGAGCGCGGCCAGCGCCGCCGCGCAGGCCAGCGGATGGCCGGAGTAGGTGTAGCCGTGGAACAACTCGATGGCGTCCTCCGGCCCCCGCATGAAGGCGTCGAAGATGGCACCGCACACGGCGACGCCGCCCATCGGCACGACGCCGCCGGTCATCCCCTTGGCGATGGTGAGAATGTCGGGCGCGACGTCGAAATACTCGGCGGCGAAGGGGGCGCCGAGGCGGCCGAAGCCGGTGATCACCTCGTCGAAGATCAACAGCGCGCCGATTTCGTCGCAGATGTCGCGCAGCCGCCGCAGGTAGCCCTTCGGCGGCGGCAGGACACCGGTCGACCCGGCGACCGGCTCGACGATGACGGCGGCGATGGTCTCCGCCCCGTGCAGGGCGGCGAGGCGCCGCAGTTCGTCGGCGAGATGCATCCCCCAGCCCGGCTCGCCGCGTGAAAAGGCGTTTCGTTCGAGGTCGAGCGTGTGCGGCAGGTGGTCGACGCCGGGCAGGCCGGGCCCGAAGTGCTTGCGGTTGTTGGCGATGCCGCCGACGGAGAGACCGCCGAAGCCGACGCCGTGATAGCCGCGCTCGCGGCCGATGAGGCGGGTTCGCATGCCGTCGCCGCGCACCCGATGATAGGCCAAGGCGATCTTCAGCGCCGTGTCGACGGCCTCGGACCCGGAGTTGGCGAAGAACACGTGATCGAGCCCTTCCGGCAGCTGGTCGACCAGCCGGGCGGCGTATTGGAAGGCGAGCGGGTGACCCATTTGGAAGCCGGGCGCGTAGCCGAGGGTGCCGACCTGGCGGCGCACCGCGGCGACGATGCGGGGGTCGGCGTGGCCGGCGTTGCAGCACCACAGGCCCGCCGTGCCGTCGAGGATGCGCCGGCCGTCGTGGGTGGTGTAATGCATACCCTCGGCGGCGATCAGCAGGCGGGGATGCTTCTTGAACTGCCGGTTGGCGGTGAACGGCATCCACAGGTTTTCGAGATCGTTGGGCGTCGGATGCACCGAAGCCTCGCCTGTAGTCATCTGCTGCCCTCCCTCGACCGTCTGATTCTCCGTCCGCTGCGACCGGTAACCCACTATAGCACCCTTCGATCGGCGGCTGTCGAGGAACACGCCGTTCGCTGTCAAGCCGGCCCCGTCGGCGCCGGGTTGACGTCCACCGCGACATCGACGGCATGCGCGCCGCCGCCGAAGATGGCGCCGTTGACCGGGCTGACGTCGGCGTAATCGCGGCCCCAGGCGAGCGTCACGTGTTCGTCGCCGACCACCAGGTTGTTGGTCGGATCGAGATCGATCCAGCCGGCGTCGCCGCACCATACGGCGAGCCAGGCGTGCGAGGCGTCGGACCCGACCAGCTTTTCCTGCCCCTCGGGCGGGTGGGTCAACAGGTAGCCGCTGACGTAGCGCGCCGGCACCCGCATCGCCCGCAGCATGGCGATCTGCAGATGCGCGAAATCCTGGCAGACGCCGCGCTGGTTGGCCATGACGTCGGCGAGCGGCGTCGAGACGGTTGTCGCGCTCGGATCGTAGGCGAACTCGGCGTGGATGCGCTGCGTCAACTCGCGGGCGGCGTCGAGCACCGGGCGGCCCGAAGCGAAACTCGGCCGCGCATAGTCGGCGAGCGCCGGCGCGGCGGCGCTGAGCGGCGAATCGAACACATACTGCAGGGCGTTGAGCGCGGGCTCGGAGGTATCGGCGGCGAGCCTGTCGGCCAGCGCGTCCCAGGCCGGCGTCGCCTCCGCCGCCGGCACGCGCGGCACGGCGACGTCGATGACGCTGCGGGCGTGCAACTCCAGAACGGTGTGGTCGTCCTGCAGCGTGATGTTGGTGACCGGATTGCCGAAATAGTCGGTGCCCTGGGTCTGCACCGTCGGCGTCGGCGAGACGGCCAGCGCCGTCCGGTGACAGATCTGGTGGGAACACGGCCGCGGGCTCAGGTGGAGCCGGTGATGGGAAAAGGACACCGGGGTCGAGTAACGATAGGTCGTGTGGTGGTTGACGGTATAGAGCATCGGCGGTGACGGCCTATCCGCGCATAAGGTCGGCCGGGCGGCGCGCCTCCGCATGGCTGAAATAGGTCCGGGTGATCGCCTCCGACAGCCGCGGCAGGGTATCGTTGATCTCGTCGAGGAGGCGTTCCAGGCCGCCATAGCGGCCGTTGGCGTCGGTGGCGGTGAGCGCATTGAAATCGGCGAGCCGGATGTTGGACTGCAGGGCGATGGCGATGCGTTGCTCGGCGGCGCGGTCCGGCGGCTCCGGGTTCTGCGGCAGGTTCTCCACATGGTCGGCGAGGGCGGCGATCTGGAACCCGATGGAGCGCGGATTGGTCTCGTCGAGGACGACGAGATCAACCACCGGGCCCAGCATCGGCGTCGCCAGATAGCGCCAGCGGTAGGTCATGATGCTGTCGGCGAGTTCGAGGATCAGCGCCAAGCTGCCGTCGGTCTCGGTGTCGGTGCCGATCAGCACGTGGCGCAGCAGGCGGGAGAGGTGACGGCCCCGCTCCAGCCGGCGGCCCATGTCGAGGAATCGCCAGCCGTAGTCGCGGGTCATGTTCTCCATTTCCATGCCGCTGAAGGCGGCGCACAGCCGCAGGCCGGTGTCGACCCGCGCCGAGGCGTCGCCGATGTCAAGATAGCCGCTGGTCGCCGGCGGCCGGGCGACGTCGATGTGCAGGCGGCCCAGCGTCCGCCAGGCTTCCGCCGACAGCCAGTCGCGGGCGAGCGTCGCCGTGCGGTGCAGACTGGCCAGCGTGCTTTGCAGTGTCTCGCCTTCGTTGGCGCCGAACATCACCGCCTGGATCCGCTGTTCCAGCTCGTCCATCGAGGCCGCCGTGTCCGGAGGGCGCAATGGCGAGGGGGAGCCGCCGTTGAGGAGCACGCCAAGCGCGCGGCCGAGTGGTGCGCGTTCGGTATCCTCGGCGATTTCTTCGGTCAGCCGGCGCAACACGCTGCGCAGCACACGCAGACCGTCCTCGGCGCGTTCGGCATAGCGGCCGAGCCAGAAAAGGTTGTCCGCCGAATGGCTGGGAATATCCTTGTTGCGGCGACGCGCCATGCGGGCGGTGCCGCGCGCCCGCAGCAGGGTCGCCGCCGAAACTGGTTGCGGCGACAACACCCACATGTCCTTGACGATATCGCCCTGCCGCAGGGCGGCGGCGCGAGGATCCGCCGTGGCCGAGGCGCGCGCCAGACCGCCAGGCATCGCCTCGTAGCCGTTCTCGCCGGCGGTGAGAAAAAAACGCACCGATACCGGCCTGGCCTCCAGGACGTCACCGCTGCTGACCGGCGTTGTCGACAGCGAGACCAGTTCCTGGGCGATGAAGGCGTGCCCCTCGGCTTCCAAGCGCCGGGCGATCGCGTCACGCTGCGCCGTTGTCGCGTCGCTGCCGAGAAAACAGCCGCCGCGCTCGGTGAGCAGCGCCTGGCGTTCGAACGCCGGCTCGACGGCGAGGTTGTCGAGATTGGCCAGGGCATGGCGCCGGGCCCGCGGTTCGCCGCACCACCAGGTGGCGGTGTTGGGCAGGATCAGCTCCTCGCCGAGCAGTTCCCGGCACAGGCCGGGCATGAAACTCATTAACGCCTTGCTTTCCGCCAGGCCGCTGCCGAGCGCATTGGCGATGATCACCGTGCCGGCGCGCGCCGCCTGCAACAGCCCCGGAATGCCGGACAGCGACTGGTTGTCGAGTTCCAGCGGGTCGCACAGTTCGGCATCGACGCCACGCAGGATGAGGTCGACCTGTTTCAGGCCATCGACCGTCTTCAGGTAGACACGCTCGTTGCGCACCGTGAGGTCGGCCCCCTCGGCCATGGTGTAACCGAGGTAGCGGGCCAGGTAGGCGTGATCGAAGTAGGCGTGCTGGCCGGGGCCCCGGCTAAGTACGACAACGCGCGGATCCTCGCGGCGGGCGCGCGCCAGCAGGCCACCATGCATCGTCTGGAAAAAGGTGGCGAGGCGTTGAATGTGGCGATGGCGGTACAGCTGCTGGGCGCAGCGCGCCATCACGATGCGGTTCTCCAGCGCGTAGCCGAATCCTGCCGGCGCCTGGGTGCGGTCGGCGAGGACCCACCACCGCCCGTCCGGACCGCGGCCGAGGTCCGCCGCGTACTGATGCAGGAAGATACCATCCGCCGGGGCGGCATCGTGGCAGGGCCGCAGGAAATGCGGATTGGCGAAGACGAGGGCCGCCGGCAGCAGGCCGTCGCGGAGCAGGCGCTGTGGCCCGTAGATGTCGGCGAGGATGGCGTTGAGAAGGCGGGCGCGTTGGGCGAGGCCGGTCCGCAGCATCGTCCATTCGCTTTCCGGCAAGACCAACGGCAGATAGTCCAGTCGCCAGGGTCGGCGCTTGGGGTCGCGCTCGCCCGCCTGACCGCCGAGAAAGCCGTTCTCGTCGAGAAGGCGTTCGGCCCGGCGCAGGCTGGTGGCGAGGATGCCGGCGGGCGCCTGCTCGATATTGTCGATGAGGTCGCGCCAATGCGGGCGCACCTCCGCCGTGTCGCTCATCAACTCGTCGACGATGCCGGGAAGCGGCCTGTAGCCATCGAGCAGCGAATGCGGCGGTGTCGCCTCGGCGGAAGGATCTTCGGCAATCATCGTTGAACCGGCGCCTCGCCCGCGGTGGAATTTCATTATCATCAAGGCGCCGAGTATATCGTGTCGCGCAGGCCCGTCACGCGGCGATTTCGGCCGGTGGGGTTGGCCGCGAGCGCCAATATTGACAAGTTGCGGTTGCGGACCACATTGGGGCTGGTCAGTCTATGATGAGGCTTTCCGTGGCGCCGATGGAATGGGCCACACGCAACGGACTCGCTCAGCAAGTCGAGGAGGACGCAATAATGTCGCGTACGCAAGCTTTCAACAGCCCCCTACTGCTCGGATTCGAGCACCTGGAACGGGTCTTGGATCACGTATCGAAGACACCCGCCGAGGGCTATCCCCCCTACAATATCGAGCAGGTCAGCGAGAATGGGCTGCGCATTACCCTAGCCGTTGCCGGTTTCACGATCGACGACCTTAGCGTCTCCATCGAGAACAACCAGCTGGTCATCCGCGGCAAGAAGCGCGAAGACGACCAAAACAGGGTGTTTCTCTATCGGGGAATCGCGTCTCGCCATTTCCATCGCACCTTCGTGCTCGCCGAGGGGATCGAGGTCATCGGCGCGCATGTCGACAACGGCCTGTTGCATATCGACCTGGAGCGGCGGGTGCCCGAGCCAGCGGTGCGATCGATCAAGATCACCAACGGTGAACGCAAGGCGGACGGAACGCCGCCGCCAACGCGCCCGGCGCGGACGCGGATCGACGTCGGCGAACAGGCTTAATCCCACCGGGACCTTCGACCGTAAAAACCAAGAGCGCTTTTGATGAGGAGGCTCGATTATGACCCACGATAACGCCACCCAAAGCAAAGTCACCGAACGCATGACGCCCGAGTTGTTCGCCGCGCTTGGCGTCGGCACGGTTGCTTATGTGAAGGCGGTAAAAACCGACGACCACATCAACTATGCCATTCATGGGGCCGACGGCCGACAACTCGCGGTGGCTCCGAACCGGGATGCCGCGTTTGCCCTGATCATCCAGAACGACATGGAAGGCGTCAGCCTGCACTGACGCGGAGCCGCGGGGAGATGGCGGGATTTCCGCTCAGGCGGCTTGACTGGTGGTGGCGTCGACAAGCAGCGCATAAAGCGCTTCGTCATTGTCGGTGCCGCGCAATTTCTCGCAAGTCCCTTTGTTGCGCAACAGGCGTGAGATGCGCGCGAGCGCCTTCAGGTGATCGGCACCGGCCGCTTCCGGGGCCAACAGGAGAAAGATCAGGTCCACCGGACGGTCGTCGATAGCATCAAACTCGATCGGCTTTTCCAGCCGCGCGAACAGCCCATAAAGGCGGTCCAGCGAATCGAGTTTGCCGTGCGGGATGGCGATGCCGTTGCCGACCCCTGTCGTCCCCAGCCGTTCGCGTTTCATCAACACCGAAAAAATCTCACGTTCGGGCTCGCCGGTGACTTCCGAGGCGCGCTTGGCGAGATCCTGCAAGGCCTGCTTCTTGCTCGTCGCCCGAAGATTGGCGAGCACGTGCTCTGGCGAAATCAGATCGGCGATTTCCATGTTTCAGACGCCTGTTCAGCTGTGTTGGCTTGTCTCTGTGTCGATCCAGCCGATGTTGCCGTCCGATCGACGATAGATGACGTTGAAAGCGCCGCTCTTGTGATTGCGGAACATCAAGACCGGCGCGTCGGCAAGATCCATTCGCATGACAGCCTCGCCGACGGAAAGGGATTCGATCACAGTTGACAATTCGGCGATGATCGCCGGCTGTCCCTCTTCCGGAACCTCATCCGCCGTCTCCGGTGCCATGATGTATTGCAGCGCGGCCATTGGTTCCTCGCCGCCGCGTCGCGTCGAGTGATTGGTCAGGCGGCGTTTGTAGCGGCGAAGCTGCTTGCCGATTCGCTCCAGCGCGCCATCGAAAGCCAGATATGCGTCACCGGCCATGCCGTGGGCCTGGACGAGCACGCCGCCCAAGGGGTGAACGGAGATATCGGCGCGGAATTTACTGGCTTCGCGGGACACCGTCACCGAGGCATCGACGGCATTGGCGAAGTACTTCCCGACCGTCGCGCCGATCATGTCTTCAATGTGGCCGCGCAAGGCGTCACCGACATTCAAGCCTTTTCCCTTGATCGAAACATCCATATGAAACCACCCTGGCGTGTTCGAAATCGCGATGGCATCGCGGGCACCGGCGCCGACCGCACCTGTATGAGTGACCACGCTGCCTTAGGAGGCGATTGCGGTGCCCACTGGGCGAGGCGCGGGACCGTAGTCTCCTCTGTCTGACCTGTCAAGCAACGCTACTCCTCCGCTGCGGCGCGACCGCCGCCTTCTGGCGCCGGCGGCGAACGGACGACGGCAACCCGAGCGCCTCTCGGTATTTTGCGACCGTCCGCCGGGCGATGTCGATCCCCTCTTTTTGCAGCGTCTCGGCCAAGGCATCGTCCGACAGGACCGTGGTTGCGGTCTCCGCGTCGATCAACCCCTTGATCCGGTGGCGAACCCATTCCGCCGAGTGGACATCGCCGCCATTGGCGCCGCCGATGGCGTGGGTGAAAAAATACTTCAGCTCATAGATGCCGCGTGGGCTGGCGATGTATTTGTTCGAGGTCACCCGGCTCACCGTACTCTCGTGCATGCTGATCGCATCAGCGACATTGCGCAGCACCAGCGGCCGCAATCCTTCCACCCCGCGCAGGAAGAAGTCGTGCTGTTGGCGGACGATTTCCGTCGACACTTTCAGGATGGTGGTCGCCCGCTGCTGCAGCGACTTGACCAACCAGTTGGCGGTTTGCATGCACTCGGTGATGTATTGACGGTCGTCCTTGATCCGCGGTTTGGCGCGGCTGACCTTGGCGTAGTACTGATCGTTGACCAGGACCTGGGGCAGGGCGTCGGTGTTCAGCTCGACGAACCATCCGCCATCCGGCATCGGCCGCATCAGGACATCCGGCACCACCGGTTCGACAACGGCTGGCTCGAACGCCAGGGCGGGCTTCGGGTCGAGGGTTTTGACCTCGCGAACCATGTCGTACAGGGTTTCGGCGTCAACGCCGCAGATGCCAAGCAAGGCTGGAAAGTCGTGATCGGCCAGCCGTTCGAGATTTTCGACCAGGCGTTGCATCGGTTTGTTCAGCCGGCCGCGATCCATCAACTGCAGTTCGAGGCATTCCTGCAGCGAGCGGGCGAAGACACCGGGAGGGTCGAAACCCTGCACCTGGGCGAGGGCGATCTCCATCCGCTCGATACTGCAGCCGAGTAGCGCGGCGATCTCGCCGAGGTCGGCGGTGATATACCCCGCCGGGTCAAGAGAATCGATCAAATGCAGGCCGATAACCCGATCCACCGGGTCTTCGATCTCCATCATCAGCTGGCGTTCCAGGTGGTCGCGCAGGTTGGGCTTGTCGGCGAGCGTCCCTTCGAGGCGGTCTTCTTCGTCGTCGAAGCTGCCACCCCGGCGACCGTATGCCGGGTCCAATGCCGAAGTTCCGAGGCCGCTGGCGCCGGCGGTCGGGGCGTCACTGTCGTAGACGTTGTCGGAGAATTCGTGATCGAGCTGTTGCTCGGAGTAAGCGGCCCCGGTTTCGCCCAAGGCCGCGTCCGTCGAAACCGGATCGGCACTGGCGACGATGGCGGCCGGCTCGTCCGGTGTCGTCTCCTCGCCGAATGGCTGGTCCGACTCCGCGCGTTCGAGAAACGGGTTCTGCTCGAGTTGCGTTTCCACGTAGGCGGTCAATTCGAGGTTCGACAGCTGCAGCAATTTGATCGCCTGCTGCAGTTGCGGCGTCATGACCAGCGATTGCGATTGCCGCAGATCGAGGCGGGGAGTCAGCGCCATCGCGTCGTCACCCTTTGTACTGGAACCGTTCGCCCAGATAGTGCCGACGAACGTCGGCGTTCTCGACGACCTCCCTCGCCGTTCCCTCGGTCAAGACGAGGCCATCATGAATGATGTAGGCGCGATCGATGACGTCGAGCGTGTCGTGGACGTTGTGGTCCGTGATCAGTACGCCGATGCCGCGATCCTTGAGATGCGCGACGAGGGACCGGATATCGTCGACGGCGATGGGGTCAATGCCGGCGAAGGGTTCGTCGAGGAAAATGAACTGCGGATTGGAGGCCAAGGCGCGGGCGATTTCCAGCCGCCGCCGCTCGCCGCCGGAAAGCGCCGCCGCCGAGCTCTTGCGCAGATGGGCGATGCCGAATTCCTCGAGAAGGGCGTCGAGGGCGGCGTCGCGCTTAGACCGCGCCGGGTCCACCAGTTCGAGGATGCAGGCCAGGTTCTTTTCCACGCTCAGGCCACGAAAGATCGAGCTTTCCTGGGGCAGATAGCCGATCCCCATGCGGGCGCGGCGGTGGAGGGGGAGTTGCGTCACGTCCTGGCCATCGAGGATAACCGTTCCTTCGTTGGGAGCCGACAGGCCGACGATGAGATAGAAGCAGGTCGTCTTGCCGGCGCCGTTGGGGCCCAGAAGGCCGACGATCTCGCCCCGCTGGAGGGACAGGCTGACGCCGCGCAGCAGCGGCCGCCTGCCGTATCGCTTGACCAGGTTGAAGGCGAACAGCCCCTTGTCGATGTCGACGAGTCGAGGCTTCGGGCCCGAGCGTTGCTCGGCCGGAACATCCATATCGACGGCTTTCGGCGTGGCGGTCATTCCGGGTTTTCGTCCTGCTGCCTATTCTTGCGGCGCGGGCTGGCTGGTTTTCGGTTTGATCAGGCCGTGAACGCGCGAGCCGGAGCGGGCCTCGCCATTGCAGGGCAAAAGCCGGTTGACGCCCGTATTGAAGTCGACCTCGCCGCGGCAGCCGCTCAATCGATTGTTCCCACGCTTGATCTGCACCGAGCCGCTGACCGTGGCCACGCGGCGAGTCGCATCGTAAAACCCTTGTTCGGCGCGCACCACGTCATTTTCCGTCGTCAGCACGAGATTGCCCACCGCTTCGACCTCGCTCAGCTCAAGTTGGCCCTCTTGGGTTTCCGCGAGGTGGGCGGTGATGACGGCGGCTTCAATTCGGCTCGTCTCGTCCTGGGCAACGGCGTTGCCGATGGCGACCAGCTTGCGCTCTTCGGTCCAGTATTCGATCCGCTCTTCGGCGCTCACCTGGCCCTCGGCGCCGGTCAGCCGGTTGGGCGCGCCACCGGTCAGCGTCACCTTGGCAGAGTCCATCTCATAGACGGCACGTTCGCCTGTCGCGCGTTCGCCCGGGCGGGAGATGACTACGTCTCCCGCGGCGGTGAGCCGCCAGATTTCGTTGCCGCCGGCGGCCGTCTCGCGATAGTAGGCGCTCAGAACGCGGCCGGTGACGGTGACATCGCCGCGCGTCGCGACCGCGTTACCCCGCGCGTGGACCACCTTGCCGTCGCGCTCCCATTCGATTCCCTGGTCGGCGCTGATCTCGATCGGCGGCGAGGTTTCGGCGAACGTTGCCGTCACCGCCGCGGCCTGGCCGTCGATCAGCGACGCGACGAGCAGCGCCAGGAAAAGGCCGATGACCGCCCTCATGGCAGGACGCTCCCGCCGGCGAGCCGCAGCGTTGCGCGGGACTTGCCGGTAAAGACGATTCGGCTGCCGTTCTCGTCGATCTCGAAGCCCTCGCCGCTGGCGGTACCGTCGGGGCCCTTGGCGACTACCGGGTCGGAGCCCCTGGCGGTCATCGTCGCCAGATCGATGCGCGCCGATTCGCTGCGCATGTCGTACCCAGCGCCGTGGACCAGGGTGACGTCGCCGGCGAGTGTCATGATTTCGGTCGACCGGTCATAGACGCCGGCCCTGGCGGACAACGTGATCGTCGTCCCATCTTCAAGTGTCATCTTGCCGTTGGGTGCGTTCAGAAGCATGCGCGGTCCGGTGTCTTCGGATGTCTGGATAAAGTCGGCGGTGAGCACGTACGGGCGCCCGGAGTCGGTGGCGCCGACAAAGCGGGCGCCGAGCACCGAATCACCGGTGATCGGCTCGGCGGCCACCTCCGGCGCCACCTTCGCCAGGCGCTCGCTGGTCACCGCGAGGAGGCGGCGGATCTCCGCCTTCGACGCGGCAGAGTCCTCGCTGATCGAGACGCCGATGCGAATTCGGTCCTCGTCCGGCCAAAATTGCGGCCACAGGAAACCGGTGGCGAGGCTGGCGACGGCGAGCCCGAGCAGGATCCACTGTAGCGCCTTGATCAATCGATGGCGCGGCGGGCGTCGCGGGGGGCAAGCCGGCCTCAATGGCGGGTTGGCGGCGCGTGTCCCAGGGAAGCTCGCCGGAAGACCGGTCGATAGCGCCACGGTCAAGCGATTCCCGCCCTCAGGCAGTCATGGACGTGGAGGATACCGACCGGTATTTCGTCCTCGACGACGAACAGAATCGTGATGGACAGGCCATTGAGGATGGCCAGCGCCTCGCTCGCCAGCGCGTCCGGGCGAATCGTCTTGGGGTGCGGCGTCATCACCGCCGCCGCCGGTTGCTCGAGCATCTCGAGGCTCATATGGCGCCGCAGGTCGCCGTCGGTGATGATGCCGAGCAGGCGCCCCGCCTCGTCGACGATGCCGGCGCAGCCGAAGCTCTTCGCCGACATGGTAATCAGCGTCTCGGTCATCGGCGTGTCCTGGGAGACGATGGGCATGGCATCGCCGGTATGCATGAGCCGAGATACCCGCAGCAGCCGCTGCCCGAGCTTGCCGCCGGGATGGAGCAGGTGGAAATCGTCCGCCGAAAAGCCCTTGCGTTCCAGGAGGGCCACCGCCAGCGCGTCGCCGAGCGCCAGCATCACCGTCGTCGAGGTGGTCGGCGCCAAGCCCATCGGGCAGGCCTCTGGCGTATCGGGGAGGATCAGTGCCACAGTCGCCGCCTCGGCGAGGGTCGAACCGGCGCGGCCGGTGATGCCGATCAGCGGCAGGTCGAACCGGGTGGCGAAGGTGACGAGGTCGGCGAGTTCCGTCGTTTCACCGGAATTGGAGAAGGCGATGACCGCGTCGTTGTCGGTAATCATTCCGAGGTCGCCGTGGCTCGCTTCCGCCGGATGGACAAAGCTTGCCGGCGTTCCGGTCGAGGCCAGGGTCGCGGCCACTTTGGTTGCGATGTGGCCGCTTTTGCCCATCCCGGTGATGATGACCCGCCCCGTCACCTTTTCCAGAATCGTCACCGCCCGCTCGAAGTCGGCGTTCAGGGTTTCGGAGAGCGCCGTGATGCCTTGCGCTTCCAATCGCAAAACCCGCCGCGCCGATGCGATCTCGGCCGACGCGTGTTCTTCGGATGCCACCGCCGCTACGTTCGCCACTTTGAGTTCTCTATGTCCTAAAAAGTTGCCTTGCCTTGCGGCTCATCACCGGGCGTGAGATCCACTCGGTTGGGATGCCACGCGACCAGGGAACGCGGGCAAGCAAACTGCGTTCCAACTAAGTTACTATGGCCACGCGGCCGCCACCGGTCAACCGCGTCGCTGCCCTCGCGCGGCTGCGGACGCAAGGTCTGCCCGGAGGATTTCAGTAGGCGAAAATATCCTGTTCCGGCCACCCGGCGACGTCCAACCGCGCGCGCTCGGGAAGGAAATCCCAGCACGCCCGTGCCAAATCGAGGCGTTCCTCGCGCGCCAGCATCGCCTCGAGAATGGTCCGCAGACGATGAAGGTAGAGGACATCGCGCGCCGCATAGGCCAACTGCTCCGGTGAGAGGGTCTCCGCGCCCCAATCGGAGCTTTGCTGTTCCTTCGACAGCTCGACGTTCAACAATTCCCGACACAGTTCCTTGAGGCTGTGGCGGTCGGTGTAGGTGCGAACCAGTCTCGACGCGATCTTGGAGCAGAAAACCGGTCGGCAGAGGACACCGAGCCGCGCATACAGCACGGCGATGTCGAAGCGACCGAAATGAAACAACTTGGTGACGCCCGGGTCGGCGAGGAGGCGGCTGAGATTCGGGGCTTCCGGGGTCGGCGCGGCCGAATCGGCGCGGCGCGGAAAGCGGACGATATGGCACACGTTGTCGCCGCCGCTGAGCTGGACGAGGCAAAGCCGATCGCGGGTCAGGCTGAGGCCCGTCGTTTCCGTGTCGATGGCGACGGCGGTCTCGAATACGGCATTCGCCGGCAGGTCGCCGGTATGAACCAGAATGGTTGGATCTGAGGAGGCGGCCATGGACGGGGAGAACCTCGGGCGGGGCCGAAGCGCGATTGCGCCGGCGACTTCAATCGGTCGGGCCAACGGCGTCGCCGACGATACGGTCGATGCCTTGCCGTTCGGGTGGTGCCCAGGAGAAGACTCGAACTTCCACGGCCTCGCGGCCACAGGTACCTGAAACCTGCGCGTCTACCAATTCCGCCACCTGGGCTCGGTCGCCAGTCGCGCCGGCATTCCGTTTCCGGGCCGTCCCGCCGTATCGTTCCGGTTGGGCCGGCTGAAAACGCGATGGGCCATCGCACTCGCGATCAATATCGTTTATCGTCCCGCCAAAATAGGCATCCCTCGGTTCGCGCGCAACCGATCATTGGCAATCCTCACTAGAACGCTCCGGGAGAAAGTAATGGCTCGACAAGTCGTCACGGTTTTCGGCGGATCCGGGTTCGTCGGCAGATACCTCGTGCAGCGATTGGCGGATGCCGGCTGGATCATCCGCGTCGCGGTGCGCGATCCATACGCGGCGGCCTTCCTGAAGCCGCTCGGCGATGTCGGACAGATCGTCCCGTGGGGGTGTGACGTCGGGGACGATGCGGCGGTGACGAAGGCCGTCGACGGCGCCGACGCGGTGATCAACCTGGTCGGCATCCTCTACGAATCGGGTAGGCGGACCTTCGAACGCGTTCACGTCGAGGCGCCGCGGCGAATCGCCACCGCCGCCAAGGCCGCCGGCGTCGCTCGGCTCATCCAAATGTCGGCGCTCGGCGCCGATCCGGAGTCGAAGGCCGAATACGCCCGAACCAAGGCGGGGGGCGAGGCGGCGGTGCGCGAAATCTTGCCGGCGGCGAGCATCGTCCGGCCGAGCGTGATTTTCGGCCCGGAGGATGAGTTTCTCAATCGCTTTGCCCGGATGGCCCGCATCCTGCCAGTGCTGCCGGTGTTCGACACGTCGTTCCAGCCGGTCTATGTCGGCGACGTGGCCGAGGCAATGGTGCGAATCCTCGACAACGATGCCACTCAAGGCAAGACCTACGAACTCGGCGGACCGCGCGTCGTCACCTTCGAGGAAATGATGAAACTCTTGCTCGAAACCATCGGCCGCAAGCGGCTTCTGGTTCCGATGCCGTTCGCGGTCGCCCAGGTCCAGGCGAGCGTTTTGCAATTGCTGCCGGTGCCGCCGCTGACCCGCGATCAGGTGGAATTGCTGAAGACGCCCAATGTCGTTTCGGAGCGCGCGCTGACGCTGAAGGACCTCGACGTCGTGCCGACGGCGATGGACCTCGTCATTCCGTCCTATCTTTATCGCTACCGACCGCCGTCGAAGCAAAAAGGCCAACCGCCGACGCTCTAGTCGGGCTTC
The DNA here is from genome assembly GCA_964460955.1 of uncultured Rhodospirillaceae bacterium. Classification (GTDB taxonomy): domain Bacteria; phylum Pseudomonadota; class Alphaproteobacteria; order Rhodospirillales; family Defluviicoccaceae; genus Defluviicoccus. The sequence goes on from CAYWRP010000064.1 coordinate 16,393, forward strand.
GTGGAGGTGTTCGAGGCAGTCGGCGATGAAGTCGGGCGCGACGGTTCGCAGGGTGGTGTCGAGAAGGTCGGAGAGTTCTTCGCCGGTGGTGGGCGTTGGTGTCCACCTTTCCATCACTGCAGATCAAACAAAATCCC
>CAYWRP010000065.1:0-16325 GCA_964460955.1 uncultured Rhodospirillaceae bacterium
TCATGCTAAAAGGGGTCAATGACTCGCCCTCGGATGCCAGGGCGCTCGCCCGACTTGTTGCCGGTATCCCGGCCAAATTCAATTTGATCCCCTTCAATCCCTGGCCGGGGTCTCGCTTCGAGTGCTCCGCGCCCGAGGTGATCGCTGAATTCGCGACCATCCTCAATAAGGCGGGGTACAGCGCGCCGATTCGGATCTCGCGCGGGCAGGACATCATGGCTGCCTGCGGCCAGCTCAAATCGGCAAGCCAGCGCGAGCGGTTGACCCGGATGCGTGCACGCCTTGCCGCCGGGATACCCGACGACCATGCCGTGCGACCTCAGGCCCCGGACATCTCCGCTTGAGCGAGGTGGCCGAACGACGGATCTTCTATATCGCCGATCCGATGTGCTCCTGGTGCTGGGGTTTTTCGCCGGTCATTGAGGCGATCGCGGCTCGCTACGCGGGCATCGCATCGATCAGGGTGATCGCCGGCGGATTGCGGCCCGGAACCACCGAGCCGATGGACGCGGCGTCGAAGGCCAGCATTCGCAGCCACTGGGAGCATGTGACCGAAGCGACCGGTCAGCCATTCTGTTTCCATTTTTTCGACCGCGACGACTTCGTCTATGACACCGAACCGGCCTGCCGCGCCCTTGTTGCCGTGCGCAGCGCCGCTCCCGGCGTGGAACTCACGTACCTTTCCGCCCTGCACCACGCGTTCTACGTCGAGAACCTGGACATCACCCGCGATACCAATCTCGCTGACACGGCGGCGTCGGTCGGCGTGGATCGGAACCTCTTTGAAGAGATCGTCGCCGCCCCCGAAATCATTGCGGCGACGCGGAGCGACTTCCAATTCGCCCAGGCCTCCGGTATCTCCGGCTTTCCCGCCGTCCTGTTGCAAAACGCGCGGGATTTGCGGGTCTTAACCATTGGTTATCAACCTTTCGCGGCGCTCAAGGACCCCTTGGAGGCCTGGATTCGCTCCTAGGGGATCAGCGGCCTTGCTCTTGGGCGTGGCTGACCTATCATCCGCGGCTTCCATTCCACGGACCAACAGGGATACCGTCGCATGCAGGATAAACCGCGCAAAGTCGTCCTCGCGTATTCAGGGGGCCTCGATACCTCTGTCATCCTTCGCTGGCTCAAGGATGTCTACGGATGCGAAATCGTCACCTTCACCGCCGATGTCGGCCAGGGGGCGGAACTCGATCACGCGCGGATCAGCGCGGAACGGGCTGGCATCAAGGAAATATTCGTCGATGACCTGCGGGAAGAATTCGCGCGCGACTTCGTGTTCCCGATGTTTCGCGCCAACGCGCTCTACGAGGGCACCTATCTCCTCGGAACGTCCATCGCCCGCCCGCTGATCGGCAAGCGGCAGATCGAAATCGCCCGCCAGGTCGGCGCCGACGCGGTTTGCCATGGTGCCACCGGCAAGGGAAACGACCAGGTCCGTTTCGAGCTGACCTATTATGCGCTCCAGCCGGACATCCGCGTCATCGCGCCCTGGCGAGAATGGGACCTCACGTCGCGCGCCTGCTTGCTGGCGTTTGCCCGGGATCATCAAATCCACGTGCCAACCGACAAGGAGGGGGAACCGCCCTTTTCCATGGACGCCAATTTGATGCACATTTCCTATGAGGGCAAGGCGCTGGAGGATCCTTGGGTCGCGCCGGACGAGTCGATGTTCCGGATGACCGTCTCGCCGGAAGCCGCCCCCGATACGCCACGCGTGCTCGAGATTACCTTCAAGCGTGGAGATCCTGTCGCGATCGATGGCGAGGCGCTGTCGCCGGCGGCACTCGTGGAACGGCTGAACACGATTGCCGGGGCGCACGGCATCGGCCGCATCGATATTGTCGAAAACCGTTTCGTCGGCATGAAATCGCGCGGCGTCTACGAGACTCCGGGCGGCACGGTGCTCCTACACGCGCATCGGGCGATGGAAAGCATCACCCTCGATCGTGGCGCCGCACATCTCAAGGACGAGCTGATGCCCCGCTACGCGGAATTGATCTATAATGGATTTTGGTTTTCTCCCGAGCGCGGGGCCCTTCAGGCGCTCATCGACGAAACGCAAACGCAGGTTAACGGCATCGTTCGATTGAAGCTGTACAAGGGCAACGTTACCGTGCTCGGTCGCAAGTCGCCAAACAGTCTCTATTCCGAAGAGATCGCGACCTTCGAGGCGGATACGAGCTATGACCAGCGCGACGCCGCCGGCTTTATCAAGCTGAATGCGCTTCGCCTGCGACTGCGCGGTGCATTGACCGGCAGCCGCCGGGGCTAGTCATTGGAGTCGCCTCAGCGCTCGTCGTAGGGCGTGACATCGATAAGGATGTCATCCGCATCCGGGTCGCATCGGTAATCATCGCCCCACACCGGCTCCGGCCATGTGGATCCCGCGCCTTCCCAGCCGATCTCGTTCTCGGCATCGAGCCGTCTGTCGCGCGCGCGCCGGCGGTCATCGAAGGAGCGGAACCCGTAAGGCCTCGCGTGATCACCGGCCGGATCGCATGGGCTCGATTGGCGCCGTTCGCCGCCGCCGCGCCGCTCCTTCGATGCGCGGCGGTCGACACGCGTCCAGACGGTTATTGGCTGACGAGGATGATCGTTAGGCATCGCGAACCCCGTTCGTTGTCGTTCGGTCGGCCGCCACCTTTACCCGATTTTCCTCGCAACCGCTGTGACAACGGCACAGCCCAGCCGCCGATCAGATTCCGGTCGTCAGGAGTTTCTCGACGTATTTCGGCACGACTTCCGTGGCCGGCCCATAAATCTTGTCCGCAAAGATGGAGGCGCCGGACGATGGCTCAAGATTCAGTTCAACCGAATGGGCGCGCGTATACATCCGGACATGCTGAACGAAACCGGCCGCAGGGTAGACATTGCCCGATGTGCCAATGGACATGAAAAGAACGCAACGATCCAACGCGTCATAAATGCGTTCCATTTCCAAGGGCATCTCGCCGAACCACACGACATGGGGACGCAAGGACTCCGCCATGTCGCAGGCGGGGCAGACGTCATCGACGCCGAGCTCGGTTTCCCATTCCAAAACGGCACCACAGCCCTGGCAGCGGATTTTCAACAACTCGCCATGCATGTGGAGCACGTTCCGCGTTCCCGCGCGTTCGTGCAAATTATCGATATTCTGCGTGATCACAAATACATCGCCGGGCCACTCCCGCTCCAAGCGCGCCAGCGCCTCGTGGGCGAGATTGGGCTTAACCTCGGCATTGCGCAGGCTCTGCCGCCGCGCATTGTAAAACTGGTGGACCAAGTGCGGGTCGCGGGCGAATCCTTCCGGCGTCGCCACGTCTTCGAGATTGACTCTGTTCCAGATCCCGTCATCACATCGGAACGTATCCAGTCCGGATTCCTTGGAAATTCCGGCTCCGGTCAGGATAACGATGTTGCGGCGCGGCGGTTCGGTATCATTCATGGGGCGATCCAGGTAGCATTTTTTCGGTCGATCATAACTGCATGCAGACCTAGAAAAGGATGGCGGCATGGTCAACGTCTTGTTTGTTTGCCTCGGTAACATTTGCCGATCGCCGACGGCGGAAGTCGTCTTCCGGACCTTGGTCGAAAGGGCGAATCTGACGGAGTCCGTGCATGCCGATAGTGCCGGCACCGGCACTTGGCATCTCGGCAAGCCGCCGGACCGACGGGCCCAGCGGGCGGCCGCGGCGCGGGGCTACGATTTGTCTCCGCTTCGGGCACGAAAAGTAACGGCGGACGATTTCGGCCGGTTCGACCTCGTTCTGGCGATGGACCGCGGCAACCTGATCGCGCTGAGCCAGCTCTGCCCACCTGGCGCGGAAGAGCGGCTGCACTTGTTCCTGGATTTTACGCCGGGGTTCGAGGGTCAGGAGGTGCCCGATCCCTACTACGGCGGCCGCGCGAGGTTCGAGCGCATGCTGGACCTGATCGAAACGGGAGCCCAACATCTATTGGACCAGAAAGTTCGGCTTGTCGCTTGAGTCTTGATCCCGCTGTTGTGACGCGAGCCCGCCACGCCACGCCACGCCACGCGAACCGCCTTGCGTCCCGTCAGCGGGCTCGGGGTGGGCTGCCTCTTACCGGTGATGCGCCTCGGCCTCGAAGCCGGCGGCGGAGGACAATGCGGCCGACCATCTCGCTGCCGGGGCGCCGATCAGCCGGTTCCTTGCCCATTCGGTTGGATGATCCCCGCGGCCGTCGCATCAACGGGAACCGCCCGCCACCGCCAGGCGCCGGCCAGCGTGAAATTCCGCCAGCGGATATTCCGCCAACGACTCATGATAGGCGCCCTTGTTCGTCAGATGGCTGCGGAAGAGGACAAACCGTTCAACGGTAAACGTGCCGAAACCGGCGTCGCCATTCCGTTCGAGGAACCGCCCGATCCGCTCGGTTCCTTGGTTCCGGAAGCGGGCGAGCGTGACGTGGGGTTTGAATTTGCGCCGCTCCGGCTCGATGCCGGCACGCACCAGCGCCGACTCGATCTTGTCGCGCAGGTGGATCAAGCGCGGTTCCTTGGTCACGCCGGCCCACATCGACCGGACCTTACCCGCCGTTTCGAAGCAGCCAAGCCCGGCGACCTCGATTTCGAAGGAGGGAACATCGATGGCGGATAAGGCCACGTGGACATCCTCCGCCTCGGCGCCGCCGACTTCGCCAATAAATCGAAGCGTCAGGTGCATGTTTTCCGGGTCGACCCACTTCGCGTTGGGCAAGCCGGAACAAATGAAGGCGAGCCGGCCGCGAATTGCCTCTGGAACGGGAACACCAACGAACAGCCGTAACATAGTCGGCCTCATTTCACTCACGGAGCCGGGTTGGGAATGGCTTCGTGGATTCGTTCAATACCTGCCAGGAGGGATTCGTCCAAGGAAAAATCAAGGGCGGCAATGTTTTCTCGCAATTGATCCAACGTCGTCGCGCCGATGATTGTACTGGTGACAAACGGCCGTTGATAGACGTAGGCGAGGGCCATCCGGGCCGGGCTCACGCCGCTTTCGCGCGCGAGATCAACATAGTGACGGATCGCTTCGACGGCCTTTGGTTTGGAATAGCGCTGAAAGCGGGAGAACAGGGTCAACCGGCCGCGCGGCGGCTTGGCGCCATCGAGGTATTTTCCCGATAAAGCGCCGAACGCGAGGGGAGAATACGCGAGCAACCCGCATGACTCGCGAATCGCGATCTCCGCCAATCCGACCTCGAAGGCTCGGTTCAGGAGATTGTAGGGGTTTTGGATACTCACCACACGTGGGAACCGGCTGGCTTCCGAGCACGCCAAAAACCGCATGAGGCCCCACGGGGTTTCGTTGGACACACCGATGGCGCGGACGCGGCCGGCGGCGATTTCGTCGCCGAGTGTCCCAAGGATATCCTCGAACGGCACGAAGTGCTCGTCGCCTCGATGGTCGTAGCCGAGGCGGCCGAAAATGTTGGCCGAGCGCTCCGGCCAATGAAGTTGGTAGAGGTCGACGTAATCCGTGCGCAGTCGCTTGAGGCTGCCATGTAAGGCGGCGCGAATGTGTTCCGGGCGGTATACGAGAGGTCCCGGCCGAATGTAATCCCACCCCGGTCCGGCCGCCTTCGTGGCGAGAATGACGTCTTGCCGGCCGCCTCGACTTTTTAGCCAGTCCCCGACGATCTCTTCGGTCCTGCCGTATGTTTCGGCCCGCGGCGGCACGGGATACAACTCCGCCGTATCGAAGAAGTTGATGCCGGCGTCACGGGCGAGATCCATCTGCGCGAATGCCTCGGCCGGCGTATTCTGTTCCCCGTAGGTCATCGTTCCAAGGCAGATCCGGCTCACTCGCATGCCTGTCCTGCCCAACTCGGCGTGTTCCAATGGTCGTTGTCCCTTTGCGTGAGGTGAGCGTGTCGGTTGGGTGAGTTGCATGCCGCGGCACGCATCGTTGGATTACGCCGATATGGACGCGATCCGCCGCGTCGTCTAACTTGCCCCGAGTTGCATCTCAAGGGGCCGAGGCCCAGGCCGTCGGCGGCTGTTCGTCGGAAACCGCGCATAAATGACCCCAAATGGAATTTGTTACGGGCCGAACCGGACGCATCAGCAGCCTCGGCATCTTTGGAGATGATGCGAAACGTGCGATTCAAGCGCGTGAAAGCTTGCTCATAACTTGATTGCCGACGATGCTCGGCCATATCTGCAGTAGCATACCCAACTATTTTCCGAGGGGATACAAATGGCGAATAGACCTGATCGGCGCTTCGAGGTGCGAACCGGCACAATGACGCCGTCGCAAGCGGAAGCGGCACAGATTGATGTCGGCCTGCGCGACTATATGCTGCGGGTCTACAACTACATGGCGCTCGGCGTTGCCTTTACCGGCATTGTCGCCATGGTTGTCGCGAGCCAGCCGGCAGTCATGCAGGCTGTGGCGCTGGGCCCCGCCAAGTGGGTGCTCTTCATCGGGATTCTCGGCCTCGGCTGGTTCTCCCATAAGATCATGTTGCAAAAGAGCATGGCCGCCGCCCAGGCGTGTTTCTGGATCTACGCGGCCCTGTGGGGCGCGCTCATCGCGCCGATGTTCTTCGCCTACACGCAGGAGAGCATCGCCCGCGCCTTCTTTATCACGGCCGGCGCCTTTGCCGCGATGAGCCTGTTCGGCTACACGACCAAGCGCGACCTCTCGGCGATGGGGCGCTTCCTGGTCATGGCCACCTTCGGCCTCTTGATCGCGTTGGTCGTCAACATCTTTCTGCAGTCGTCAGGCCTTCATCTCGTGATGTCGATCCTCGTCCCGGTCGTCTTCGCGGGCCTGACGGCGTATGAAACGCAACAGATCAAGAATTGGTACCACGAGGGCGATGGTCATGAAATGACGTCGCGAAAGGCCATTTTTGGCGCCTTCATGCTGTATGGCAGCTTCGTTACCATGTTCATCTGGATCCTCCAGTTGGTCGGCGTCATGGGTGGTGACGAATAACGCCACCTTCGGGGCCAATCCACTGCGAATCTGATACAACCCCGGCCCACCTCGCGGGCCGGGGTTGCTCTTCTCGTAAGTCGGTTAACTTGAGCATTCGATGGGCAGGGTTGGGCTTCGGGGGCCTCGCGAGAGTGCGGGGGCCTCGCTAGAGTGCCATGCGCACCGGATGAGGCGCATCGCCAAACCACACTTGATTTCTTCGCCGGCTGTAGCCAACAATGGCGACGCGAGTGACCAACGCCAGCCCAAGGTCCCCTTCGTCTAGAGGCCCAGGACACCGCCCTCTCACGGCGGCAACAGGGGTTCGAATCCCCTAGGGGACGCCAACGATTGTTCTCGCCGGGTCGGTTAGAAGGTGGTCTCCGCCGGTCATCGCTTCGACGGAGCAGCGTTGGCGCGCGGGGCGGCGGCGCGGCGTAGGCGATCGTTGATCGCCTGCCCGAGACCGTGGTCGGGGACGGCCATGACGGCAATGGCGGTTACCCCCGGGGTGTCAAGTGCCCGCAACATGGCGAACAGGTTGGCGGCGGCCTCGGCCAGGTCGCCGGCCTTACTGAGATTCATGGCCTCATCGGGGGCGTCCGGACCGAACGCCAGCAACACTTCACCCGGGGCCGCCGATTTCGCGTCGAGCCTGAGCGGCCTCGATGGCGCATAGTGGCGCTTGAGCATGCCCGGCGCGCGGACGGCGCCGTTTCGTTGCTGCTCGAGCCAGCCGATCACCGCCACAATCTCCGGCGCCGGTAGGCCGCCGGGTCGCAACAGGCTCGGCGGGTCCGTGGTCGTGTCGATGATCGTCGACTCGAGGCCGACCGCGCACGCACCGCCGTCCAAAATCATGGCCGTCGACCCACCGAGGGATTCCGCGACATGCTCGGCGCGCGTGGGGCTCAGTTCCTCGGAGCGGTTGGCGCTGGGTGCCGCAACAGGCCGGCCGCAGGCATCGATCAACGCCCGGGCGACGGGATGGGCCGGGGCGCGGACGGCGATGGTGTCGAGCCCCGCGCAGGCCAGCAGCGATAACGGCGATGCCGCCGACCGGCGGGCGACGATTGTCAGCGGGCCCGGCCAGAAAGCCTCCATCAGAATATGTGCCGGCTTGTCGAGGACCACCAAATCCGCCGCGGCCGCGGCGTCGGCGACGTGCACGATCAAGGGGTTAAAGCGGGGACGTCCCTTGGCGGCAAAGATGGCGGCGACGGCCCGCTCGTTTGTCGCGTCGGCCCCGAGGCCGTAAACGGTTTCCGTCGGAAAGGCGACCAGTCGGCCGTCCCGCAGCAGGGCGGCTGCCTCTCGGATGGCGCCCTCGGTTGCCGCGCGGATCGGCGTCACCGCTGGTTTCAAGACGTATCGGGCGTTAGGGACGGGCGCCCCAGACGGCGAAATGCGGGTTTTCGAAATTCGGTTTGCCGTACTTGAGCGGGCCGCCGCCGATCTCTTCCACCGACCCGCCGGCGAACTTTACGACCGCATGTCCCGCCGCGGTGTCCCATTCCATGGTGCGCCCGGTGCGCGGATAAACGTCCGCCTGGCCGCAAGCGACGAGGCAGAATTTGATCGAGCTTCCGGAGGAAGTCGACTCGCCGATATCGTATCGAGCGAGGAATTCATCGGTCTCGGCGTTTCGGTGCGACCGACTGGCCACGGCGATCAGTCCCTTTTCCGGGACCATGCGACAGGCGATCGGATGATCACCCTGGCCGTCGGTATTGGCAAAGGAGCCATGCTCGCTACCCCAGTACGTCGCGTCTATCGCGGGGGCATGGACGACACCGAGAACCGGTTCGCCGTCCTCGATGAGCGCGATGTTGACGGTGAATTCCCCCTGGCGCTTGATGAATTGTTTGGTGCCGTCCAGGGGGTCGACCAACCAAAAGGGTTGCTTGCCGACGTCCGGGATACGCCCCGCCGCGACTTCTTCCTCGGCGACGATGGGCAGGGTCGAGCCGATGTCGTCGCGGAGGCTCGCGATGATGAGCCGTTCGGCGCGTCGGTCGGCCTCGGTTACCGGAGAAGAGTCGTCCTTGTTCTCCACGCTGAAGTCGGACTTGTAAACCTCCAGAATGGCTTCGCCGGCGCGCTCGGCAATACGGCGAACGGCTTCGACCAAATCCACGGTGATGGTCTGGGACACGATTGTCGACTCCTTGGTAGAAGGAACATCTGTGGGGAGGCATGACGCTATTGACGCAATACCCGCACTGTCATGCATGGCGGATCGCGATGTCAACCATCCAAGCGAAGGAACACCGGCGCCCGACCGCTCTGCTAGATACCCGAGCCCCCTCTCACCATCGTTGCGTCGGATGAAACGCTGCCGACTTGAAAGGTCCACGCCGTTATGGTGGCGGACCAGAAACTGGCTGGGTAGCCAGCTTTCCGCTTTAACTGGCGAAGGAAACTCGTCGGGTCGGGAAGCGTTGACCAGACCTGGGGAAGAAACAGGGCTCGGTTCCCATCGATATCCAGGATAACGCCATCGGTGCCCGGCCGAAGCTGTTCCAGCAACGAGGCTTCGTCCTCAAATAGGACGGGCCGCGGATCGCTGAGAACGGAAAGATTGATCAACAGGGCGGATAGCTCTCGTCGCCGCAGGCACTGGAAACGAGGGTCGGAAAACGCCGCCGCGAAGGCGTTGGCCGCCACGTCGGCGACCAGGGGTTGGTACGCGTTGGAGGTGCCGATGCATCCGCGAAGCGCCTCGCCGTGATACAGGGTGACAAACGAGGCTCCCGGTGCGCGCATTGGATTGGGGTAGCGATCAGTATCGACGGTCAAGGCTTCACCGTGTTCCAGTCCATGGCGGATCGACGCCGCCGCGACTTCAAAAAGAGCCGTACCATGGGCCTCGACAAGCGATAGCGGCGGCGACGGCGGTGTCGGGTCGGGCACCGGCTAGTCTCCGCCGTGACCTGTGTCGGCTTCTTGCGTGCGCGACGGGCGGTCCAGAAACATCCAGGACCCGTAGCCGACGACGCGCCGCTTATCGCCCGCGGTGTCGCCGGAATTACGGAGATCGAGTGTCGCGACACGCATTCGCCGGCGTTTCGCCACCGCCAGCAAGCCGCCGACCGCAGCATGGCCACAGGCTTGCTCGTGTTTCAGCATCCCATGGTCGAGAACCTCGATCGCGCGACAGGTGAGACCATCCAGCTGGCGTGCCTCGGTATACGACAGGTAGTGACTGAGATCGGAACTGATGACGATCAGCGTCTCGGCGCCGCCCCATACCCGATGCAAGACGTCGGCGACGGTGTCGGCGGCGGCGTTATTGCAGACCAGCGGAAGGATGGAAAACTCATCGAGCAGGCACTGCAGGAACGGCAATTGAACCTCGACGCTGTGCTCCTCCGCGTGCGCCTCGTCGCTGATCTCGATATGCGGCAGCGCGCTGAGTTGAGCCACCCCCTCCTCATCGACGGGAACGGTGCCGAGCGGCGTCTCGAACGCCCTTGCGGAGGACATGCCAACGCCGGACACCGGCACACGATGCGAGGGGCCGACTAACACGACCCGCCTGATGCGGTCAAAACCCGGCTTCAGCCGAACATAGGCAGATGCGGCGACGCTTCCCGAATACTTGAAACCGGCATGCGGAGCGATGATCGCTTTCGGGACCGGTCCCGGCTCGCTGCGGGTCCCCGCCTCGGCTATGAGGCGCAGGATGAGGTTATGCAGATCACGGGCATTGCCCGGATAGAACATACCGGCGACGGCGGCGTGGCGGATATAACCCATGGATTAGTTAGCCTCCCGAAGTTCCGCTTATTGATGTATATAAGGCGCGGTCGGCGGTCTCAAAGCGGGGTGTCGTCTAATTCTGTGGAACGACACCCCCGGCGAGCCCCGTGTCCGAAGGACAAAAGGCGAATCAGGACCTATATCGAGGGAATGGAAGCCGAGCAAAAATCACCAGACTCCGCCTTCGGCCCGCGGGAGGGCCGGTACTGGCACCGATGCGCGGACGGGCGACTGCAATGCGATCTCTGCCCGCGCTACTGCAAACTGCGGCCCGGACAACGCGGCCTGTGTTTCGTTCGCGCGCGGGAGGGCGACCAAATTGTCCTCACCACGTATGGCCGGTCCTCCGGTTTCTGCATCGATCCCATCGAGAAGAAACCGCTCAATCACTTTTTGCCTGGAACGCCGGTGCTGTCGTTCGGAACCGCCGGATGCAACCTGACGTGCAAGTTCTGCCAGAACTGGGATATCTCGAAATCCCGCGAGATGGATACGTTGGCCGACGCCGCGAGCCCGGAGCGGATTGCCGCCGCCGCCGTTGAAACGGGCTGTCGGTCGGTCGCATTCACCTATAACGACCCGGTGATCTTTCTCGAATATGCCGTCGACGTGGCGAAAGCCTGTCGCGCCGTCGGGCTGAAAACCGTGGCGGTAACCGCTGGTTACATCTGCGCCGAACCGCGTCGGGAATTCTTTGACCACATGGATGCCGCCAACGTCGACCTGAAGGGGTTCGATGAGCGATTCTACCATGAGCTCTGCGGCGGTGACCTGGAGACGGTCAAGGAAACCCTTATCCATCTGGTGCAAGAGACCAAGGTTTGGTTGGAAATCACCACATTGCTCATTCCCGGCCAAAATGACTCGGACGCCGAATTGACGGCGTTGTCTCGGTGGGTCGCCGACACGTTAGGGCCAGACATACCGATCCATTTTTCGGCCTTTCACCCGGACTGGAAAATGCGAGATGTTGGCCCGACGCCGGCATCGACGCTGTCGCGAGCGCGGCGAATCGCGCGGCGGAACGGATTGCGCCACGTGTACACCGGCAATGTGCACGACAGGGAAGGTGACACGACCTACTGTCATGCCTGCGGCGCGGAACTGATCGGCCGCGACTGGTATCAGCTGACATCCTGGAACCTGAGCGACGACGGCGCCTGTCGCGCCTGCGGCGCGCCGTGTGCCGTTGTCCTTGCGGGGCCGCCGGGGACATGGGGTCGGGCGCGGCGACCGATTCGGCTTTCCGAGATCGCCTGAGCAATCCACCTGTTGCCGCTTCGATCGGTGCATCCGGTCCGCAATGGCCTCAGCGTGGCACGACTTTTCCGGGGTTGAGGATCCCTTGCGGGTCGAGAGCGTCCTTGACGCGACGCATCAAGTCGAGATCCAAGGCGGGTTTGCGCTGGCGCATCAGATCGGTTTTCAATTGGCCGATCCCATGCTCGGCGCCGAAGCTGCCGTCATGACGCGCCACCACGTCGAGGACGACCGCCTGCAGTCGGTCCCATTGGCTGAGAAACGTCTCGCCGTCGGCGCCCTCGGGTTGGGTGAGGTTGAAGTGCACGTTGCCGTCGCCGACGTGTCCGAACGCGCAGACACGCACGCCGGGAAGCGCGGCCTCGACGGCAGCGGATGCTTCCTCGATGAACGCCGGCACGCTTGAGACGGGGACGGAGATATCGTTCTTGATCGACGCGCCCTCATGCTTCTGCGCTTCCGGGATGCTCTCGCGAATGCGCCATAGGCTCTGCGCCTGTGCCTCGCTGGCGGCGATCACGGCATCCTCGACCAGTTCGGCCTCGAACGTTGCCGCGAGGATCTCTTCCATGGTTTCGGGCAGGGCGGCACTTGCGCGGGGGGATGTCAGCTTGATCAGCGCATATTGCGGATGCGGCGCTTCGAACGGATCGGCGATGTCGGGGATGTGACGGACACACAGTTCCATGGCAAAGCGCGGGACCAACTCGAACGCGCTTAAAGCATCGCCCGCCCCCGCGTCGGTGCGCCTAAACAATTCGACCGCCGCCTCGACGCTGGGGACGGCGGCCAACGCCACCGCCTCCGAGCGCGGTTTCGGAAACAGTTTCAGGACGGCGGCGGTGATGATGCCGAGCGTCCCCTCGGAGCCCAAGAACAGCTGCTTCAGATCGTAGCCGGTATTATCCTTGCGAAGACCGCGCAAGCCGTTCCAGACCCGGCCGTCGGCAAGGACAACCTCCAGCCCAAGCACCAGATCCCGCGCGTTTCCGTAACGCAAAACATTGATTCCGCCGGCATTCGTTGCCAGATTGCCGCCGATTCGGCAGCTGCCCTCGGCGGCGAGGCTGAGGGGAAACAGCGCGTCCGCTTCATCGGCCGCCGCCTGCACGTCAGCCAGGATCACACCCGCCTCGACGGTCATCGTCCGGTTTAGCGGATCGATGTAGCGGATCTTGTTCAAACGCTCCGTGGACAGCACGATGCCGCCCTCCGGGACGCCGCCGCCGCAGAGTCCGGTGTTGCCGCCTTGCGCGACAACGGGAAGGCCGAGTTCGGCGCAGAGGCCAACGACACGCGCCGTCTCCTCGGTGGTGGCGGGCTTGACGACGCAGGCACAGGTGCCGCGATAAAGGCCGCGTTCCTCCCTCAGGTAAGCATCCATATCGGACGCGACGTCGACGACCGCCGGGGTGCCGACGATCGCCCGCAGGCGCGCCTGAATGGCGGCGAGATCGCCCGTCCCTGAAACAGGCCGCACCGCATTGTCGATCGGAACCATCAGCTCATTCTCCGTTCGTTCATCCGCCGTTTGCCTCGGTGGCGCTTGGTGTCGGAGAGCCGACACGCCGCCCATTCGCGACTGTCGCGCCATCTCTTAACGACCCCGAAAGGATGCCTCGACGGCGCCCCTAGGGGTCTTCGGCTCTCCGCGCTTGCTTGCGGATGGCAAGGTTGACGGGCCGTTCCGCCCGCCGCGCCAGCCGTGCCCGCCGCCGATTGACGAACCGCAGCGTCCATCGATAGCCCAGCCACGAGAGACCGATGGCGTACGGTAGGCAGCCAACTGTCAACGGGATGCCCTGGCTCCGGAACAGTACCTCCGAGCCGGCGACCACTGTCCCAAAGATCCCTTCGCTATTGGCGAGTGCGGTCTCCCACTCGGCAACGAAGCTGCCGTATCCAAGATCGATGTCTCCCGAGAAGGTGAGGATCTGCCCGGTGATATAAAACACGTAGAAGGTCGGGAGCATGGTGAAAACGTTGGTAACCCATGTCCAAGCCAAGGCGATAATCAGGTTGAAACGAAATCGGTCCGATCGGCGCGTCAGCAGCCAGCAGGCAAACACGATGTACATCTGAATGCCGATTACTGGCGTGAACGCCCAGAAAATACCGACACCGACGCCGCGCGCCGAATGTTCCGGCGGATGCGGACTCCGCTTCAAGGGAACGATCAGGCGATGTTGGATCAGCCGGGAAACCCGTTCCCACCACGAAAATCTTCGACGCACGGATCCACCTGAAATCCTCGCCGACGGGGACAGGGGTCTTACCCGAACGCGCCGGTCGATCCGACAGCCAGCGCGGCGGGGCCTCGGCCCGTTCGGCCGCGGTTGGTTCCCACGGAGTTGCCTCAAACGAGATATCCGGTCTCCTAGGGAGGGCCACGATAGTCCTAAACGTGTCCAACGCGTCTCTGGATCGCGCCCGGCTATCGTAAGTGGATGCACAATATCCAATCCGCGACGAGGACACAAAGGCCTTCCTCCGCGTGTTGTCCTTCGCTTCGCGCCGACCGAGCCTGATCCACGAAAAGCGCTTGCCGCTATCGCGGGTAAACCTTGCTTGGTTACCAATTTTGCGGCAAAGGCAGATCCGTTGCCTTGGTCACCGGCCTATTCCGGGAAAAGATCTTGTTGCTGTTTCGCGTTTTTCTTCCGTTCGCCTTCGGATACGCGCTGTCCTATCTCTACCGCGTGGTCAATGCGGTGATTGCCGACGACCTCATCCTGGAACTCGAATTGACCGCCGAGGATCTGGGCTTGCTCACCGGCGCCTATTTCCTGACCTTCGCCGCCTGCCAAATTCCGCTCGGGCTGGCGTTGGACCGTGTTGGCGCGCGACGCTCGGAAGCATTCCTCCTCTTGTTCGCGGCGATCGGCGCGGCGGTGTTTGCTTTCGGTGACACCCTGACCGACTTGGCGCTGGGACGCGCCCTGATCGGCGTCGGTGTTTCGGCCTGTCTGATGGCGGCGTTCAAGGCCTACATCACGTGGTTTCCCCGTGAGCGTCTGCCGATGATCAATGGTTTGCAAATGGCTGCCGGCGGGCTCGGGGCAGTGATGGCAACGACTCCGGTTGAAAGCCTGCTCACCGTGACCGACTGGCGCCACCTTTTCATGTTCCTGGCCGCGTTGACAATCCTGGCCTCGGCGCTGGTCTTTTTTATCGTTCCCGAACGCCAAGCCGAGCACGGAAATCCGGCCCCCGTACCGATCTGGTCCGGTTTTCGAACGATCTACAGTTCTGGGCTGTTTTGGCGGGTCGCCATTCCAACGGTATTTTCCCAGGCCACCTTCCTGGCGATACAGGGCCTGTGGGCCGGGCCCTGGTTACGCGATGTCTGCGGAATGTCGCCATCGGAGGCGGCCGTCGGCTTGACGCTGATCGCCTGCGCCATGATCGCCGGGTTTGCCAGCCTCGGATGGCTTGCAACCCATGCGTCTCGTTGGGGAGGGACACCCTTCCACGTTGCCTTCGGCGCCATGGCCTGCTTCATCCTTGTCCAAACCTGTTTCGTTCTGGAGTGGGTTCCCTCGGCCTACGCCCTATGGGCGCTCTTCGGCTTTTTCGGCACGGCCGGTATCCTGCCCTATGCAGCGCTGTCGCAGCGGTTCCCCTACGAGGTCGCCGGCCGCCTCAATACCGGCCTGAATGTCTTGGTATTCGTCGCCGCCTTTTGCGCCCAATGGGGCATTGGGGCGGTGATAGACTTGTGGCCGCGCAACGCCAGTGGTTTCTATGCGTCAGCCGGCTACCAGGCCGCGTTCGCCCTCTTGCTAGGCCTGCAAGTGGCGGCGCTTATTGGGGCGATACTGTATCGGCATCGAGACACTCCTGTAGGTTGAACGGGGCTGTCGCCGGTCCCTCGGGCTCCCAACCTTGCACCAAAAGCTTCTCCGTTGCCGCGTTGGCGATTACGGCGAGGCGGGTTGTCTCGTTCAGGACGGGTGGCGTCAGCCAGCGAAAATCGCTCGCCGTGGATTCAAAGAAGGTCCGGATCTGCTCCAAACGGCGGCTACTGTCAATTCCGCGCGCGTGACCGCGCCGCTTCGTTTTCAGCCAGTGGTTGGTAATACAGACCGGTGTCTCGTGCACCGCCCCTTCGGTCTGTGTTCTTTCGATGACGCATCCCTCGTCCGCCCTTGCGCCACTGAGTGCGAAGAAGGCGGGCATGGCAATAGGCGTCGCCGCCAAGCGCCGCTTGGCCTCGTCGTAGGTGACACACTCATCGAATACTTGGCGCAAAAGATGCGACGCGGGCAGCGCGGTGGACCGCCATACCGCCGGTCGGGTCAGCAGCCAGTCCGCCCAGCAGGCCCCGACGCACGAATCGAGGGGCGGTTGGTTGATGGCGGCACTGAATCGTCCACGCGCCATCGCCGTCAG
>CAYWRP010000066.1:0-15588 GCA_964460955.1 uncultured Rhodospirillaceae bacterium
TTCCGCGGCGAGAAGAACACCAACTGGGAAGGCGGCTGGCGGGTGCCGGCGATGGTCCGCTGGCCAAGCAAGATTGAAGCCGGCGCGGTCTCCAACGAGGTCGTGCATCACATGGACTGGCTGCCGACCTTCCTCGCCATCGCTGGTCAGTCCGACATCAAGGAGGCGCTGAAGGCGGGCGGCGTCGAGGCGATCGGGCGTTCCTACAAGGTCCACCTCGATGGCTACAACTTCCTGCCGCATCTGACCGGAGACGAAGACCAAGCCCCTCGGAAGGAGATCTTCTATTTCTCCGACGATGGCGACCTGACGGCGCTGCGCTACAATGACTGGAAGCTGATCTTCATGGAGCAGAAGGTGCCTGGCACTCTCCGGGTTTGGCAAGAGCCCTTCGTGCCGCTGCGCGTGCCCTTCATCTTCAACTTGCGGCGCGATCCGTATGAGCGGGCGACGATCACCTCCAACACCTATTATGATTGGCTGCTTGACCGGGCTTTCATGCTGGTGCCGGCGCAGGCCTACGTCGGCAATTTCCTGGCCACTTTCGAGGAGTTCCCGCCCCGGCAGAAGGCGGCCAGCTTCTCCCTCGATCAAGTGATGGAAAAGCTGGAGTCCGGGGCAGGCGGCAGCAACTGAGATCCGGTTTCCTCGGTTTGAGATTATGCAGGTGGTTTGGGTGCGGGGCAGGGAATGGCTGTTCGCTGTCCGCACCCTCACTTTCATAGTCGTCGCCAAGCCGGTAACCCGCGCGGGGAACGATGGCTACATTTGACGATGAAGAGGAACCTTAAGTCATGAGAATTGCATTCGCGATCCTCGTCGCCCTGCTGGTCGGTCTGCAAACGGGCCCGGCCTTGGCGGACTGTAAAGACCAAGTCCGCGAGATGCGGCAGGACATCAACGACAACAAGGACGACTACACCCGAGAGGCGCGAATGGAAGCCAAGAAGCATCTCGCGCAGGCCGAACTGACCCTGGTCAACCCTCTCGAATGCCGCGAACACCTCCGCGAGGCGCGGCGCGTCCTGCGCGACGGCAAGAAAGATTAGGTAAATGGGTGGCTTGCTAACAAACCAGAAAAGGAAATGAGGATGAAACGGAACAAACCGATGGCGGTCGTGGCCATACTTTTGATGACAGTAACGCTCTTGACGACCGCCTGCAGCGGCGGCAACGAGACGGCGGCGCCCCGCGCCATGCCGACTGAGTCCTTGATCGCCGAGGACTACGGGGAGGTCGACGCGACGATCCAGGCAATCGATACCGAAACCCGCAGCGTAACGCTGCGGACGGCCGACGGCCAGGTCGACACGATCACCGCCCCCGCCGACGTCGACCTCAGCAAACTGACGATGGGCGATGTCGTCACCTTGGGCGCCTATCAGCGATTGAGCGTGAGGGCGCTCCCAGCCGGCTCAGCGCCGCTTGGCACGCGAACCCAGGTTGCGGAAGGACGTGCCGCTCCCGGCGAGGCGCCAGGCCGCGGCGTCGCCCAAGCCACCAGCACCGTCACTGAAATCGCGGCGATCGATAGCGACAACAATACCGTCACACTGAGGTCCGCGGACGGCAGCAGCCGAACTCTCAACGTCCGGAACCCTGACAACCAGCGCAAATTACGGGAGTTGGAGGTCGGCGATCTGGTGCGGATCGACTTCGTCGAGGCGGTAACCGCCACCTTGAGACCAAAACCATAAGGCCGAACGAAATCTCGAACGAGGGCGCCACTCAAGATCGGGGTCGCCCCGGGACAGGAGCGGATAACGATAATGTTCATGCAAGCCCTCTGGGTGACGTGGCGCTTGTTTTCGATGGCCGTGCTTGTGTTTGTCTTCACCCCAGGAGCGGTGGAAAGCCGGCCCGCGAACGCGACCGACCCGTTGCCGTCATGGAATGACTCCGGTCCGAAGCAAGCCATCGTCGCCTTCGTCGAGGCGGTCACGGAAGAGGGCGGCGCCGATTACGTGCCGCCGGCCGAGCGCATCGCCGTGTTCGACAACGACGGCACCCTGTGGGTCGAACAGCCCTACTACACGCAACTCGCCTTCGCCATCGACCGGGTCAAGACCTTGGCGCCCGAACACCCGCAATGGCGGCAGCGCGAGCCGTTCAAGGCCGTGCTGGCCGGCGACATCACCGCCGCGCTCGCTTCCGGCAAGGAGGGCCTGCTCGAACTGGTGATGGCCTCTCATGCCGGCATGACCACCGACGCCTTCGCCGGCATCGTCATGGACTGGCTGGAGACGGCGCGGCATCCCCGCTTTGAGCGCCCCTACACCGAAATGGTCTACCAGCCGATGCTGGAACTGCTCGACTTCCTCCGCAGCAACGATTTCGAAACCTACATCGTCTCCGGCGGCGGCATCGCCCTCATGCGGCCTTGGACCGAGGCGGTCTACGGCATTCCGCCGGACCAGGTGATCGGCTCGTCGATCAAGACCGAATTCGCGATACGCGACGGCGAGCCGGTGCTGGTCCGCCTTGCGGAAATCGACTTCATCGACGACAAGGCCGGCAAGCCGGTCGGCATCAACAAGTTCATCGGCCGGCGCCCCATCGCCGCCTTCGGTAATTCCGACGGCGACTTCGAGATGCTGCAGTGGGTCACCGCCGGCGACGGCCGCCGCCTCGGCGTGATCGTCCATCACGACGACGCAGAGCGCGAATACGCCTACGATCGGGAGAGCCATGTCGGCCGACTGGACAAGGCACTCGATGCCGCCGGCCCCGCCGGCTGGGTTGTCGTCTCGATGCAGTCCGACTGGCGGTCGGTCTTCGGCACCGGAGAAAGGCAATGACTGCGCGCCGGTCGGGTCAAAAGTCGGCGACTGCTGCACTGGTCGCACTAACAGTCGTCGGGGCCAATCCGGCGGTGGCCGATCCGGCGGACGGCGGCTCAAATTCGGGCGACCTTGCGGCGGCGGCGCAGAATCCCATCGCCGCCATGGTCAGCCTGCCGCTGCAAAACAACACCTTCTTCCGCACGGGACCGGATAACGACACCGCCAACGTGCTCAACATTCAACCCGTGGTGCCATTCAACACTGGCGATTGGAATATTATCACGCGAACGATCGTGCCGGTGATCTACCTGCCGACGGTGACTAACTCGCTGCCTGAGCTTCCTGAAGCGGACGCAGACGGGGACAAATTCGGGCTTGGCGACATCAATGTCTCGGCTTTCCTTTCGCCGGTGACCAAAGGGCCGTTCACGGTCGGCGTCGGGCCGTCACTCAGCCTACGCACGGCGACCAGTGGACGCCTCGGCACGGAGAAGTGGAGCGCGGGACCTACAGCGGTCGGCCTGGTCACCGCGAAGCCCTGGGTAGCGGGGGCGCTGGTTCGCCAACTATGGTCCTTCGCCGGAAAAGACGACCGGGAAGACGTCAACCAGACTTTGGTCCAACCCTTCGTCAACTATAACCTGCCGGAGGGCTGGTACCTCGTTTCGGCGCCGATCATCACCGCCAACTGGAAAGCGGACAAGGATAACGCGGCGATGGTTCCAGTGGGCGGCGGCCTCGGGCGTGTATTCAAAATCGCCACCCAGCCGGTCAACGCCAACGTGCAAGGATACTACAACGCGATCCACCCCGACTTCGCGCCGGAAGCGTCCCTGCGCGTTCAGTTCACTTTCCTGTTTCCGAAATAGCCTTCTGGTCGAAGACAAACTTTAATGACGCTCACCGCCGCACTACTTCTCGCCATCAAACTTTGCGTTTTGAGCCTCATCTTCGCCATCGGCATGAGTTCGACTTGGCGTGACTTCACTTACCTATGGCACCGTCCGGCCCTGCTCCTGCGCGCGCTGTTCGCCATGTATGTGGCGGTGCCCGTCGCGGCGTTCATCGCTGTCATGATCCTCGACCTGCCGCCGGGTGTCGAGGTGGCGATCGTAATTCTCGCCGTCTCCGCCGGGGCGCCGCTGCTGCCGCGCAAACTGATGAAAATCGGCCACGGCTCGTTTATGCTCAGCTTGGTCATCACTTCGTCGGTGCTGGCCTTCCTTGCTGTGCCGCTGTGGCTGCAGGGACTGCGCCCCCTCTACGGCATCGAAACGGAGCTGGCGCCGCTCGACGTTGCTGCGGTTATCGCCAAGTCCTTCGTCGCGCCGCTTATCATCGGCATGCTGGTCCGCTGGCGATTTCCGGACGCCGGCGAACGGCTGGCCGACCTCGTCTTGAAGATCGCCGGCATTGCCCTGTTGGTCGCCGTCGTCGTGTTGCTGACCCTTCACGGGGCGTTGCTCCTCGATGTCGGCTGGCCGTCGCTAGCAACCCTGGCGGCGATCACCCTTGTCGCGCTGATCATTGGCCACCTGTTCGGCGGTCCCGAGTCCAGCGACCGGACCGGCCTCGCGATCGCCTGTGCGACGCGTCATGTCGGCATCGCGATGCTGGTCGCCGCTTCGCTTCCTGGGCCGAAGACAGCGGTGCTGATCGTCGCCTACCTGCTCGCCGCCGCGGTCGTCTCTATCCCTTATCTGCAGCGGCGCAAACGGGTTGCGTCGAGCGCGGAGATTGCCGAATGACGGCACAGGACGACGGACGTCGAATGCGCCGTCGGGCACGCCTTAGAGGCGCCGTAAACGGAACCGGCATCGGCCTGGTTTTGGTCTGCGCGACGGCGGCCGCCGCCCTCGCCGAGGACCCGGCGCACAATCAGCCAGCCGACAATAGCGGATGGGAATTCACGGTCGCCCCCTACCTGTGGGCGGCATCCCTGGATGGAGACGTCGAGATCGGCCCGCTTGAGGCTGACGTCGATGTCGACTTCATCGATATTCTCAAGGACCTTTCCATCGCCGGGATGCTGCATGCCGAAGCGCGCAACGGCGACATCGGCGGCTTCGCCAACCTTTTCTTCGTGCGCACCAAGGACGAGTCGAGCGGCGATATTGACGTCGACGTCAAGAACGACACGGCGTATATCGCGGTCGGCGGCTTCTATCGCGTGTACGATTGGCGATGGGGCGAAAGCGCCGACGGCGCCCCCCTGAAGCTGGCTATCGAGCCCTACGCCGGACTTCGGTGGAGCTACCTGCGGGCCGAGATCGAGCCCAGCGGCGGGCCCGTCAACCTGCCACAAGCCGATCGCAGCGAGAGCTTCGTCGACCCCCTCGTCGGCCTCCGGCTCGCCAGCCGGCTGACCGAGCGGTGGTCGGCATTCGTCGCCGCCGATGGGGGCGGGTTCGGCGTCGGATCGGATTATTCCTGGAATGTGCAGGCCCATGCCCGCTATCGTCTGAGTGTCTTCGGCACGCCGGCATCCCTGGATATCGGCTATCGGGCACTGCATCAGAAGTATGACGATGACAACTTCGAGTGGGACGTCACCACGCATGGCCCGATCCTCGGGCTCGCCTTTGCCTTTTGATCGTCGAGCTTCCGTGACCCGACGCGAAACGTCATGAGTGCTGGGGCGTCCTCCTTGTGGCGACCGGCGCAGTGGAGCCTCGCCGGGCTGATCGCCGCCACGATTTGGCTCTGCGTGATGGCGCCCAATTCGGCCCTGACCGATGAGAATGAAGGGCGGGCAACGTTCGTTGGTACCGAAGTCTGTACCGAGTGCCATGCGGATGAAACCGAGGCCTGGCGCGGCTCGCATCACGACTTGGCGATGCAGCACGCAACGCCGCAGACAGTGCTCGGCGATTTCGACGATGCGACCTTCACCGCTTACGGGGTGACATCGCGGTTCTTCCGCCGGGGCGACGCCTTCTTCGTGCATACAGAGGACGCAGACGGGACGCTGCAAGACTATCGGATCGACTTCGCGTTCGGCGTCTATCCGCTCCAGCAATACCTGATTGCCTTTCCCGGCGGCCGCTATCAGGCGCTCGGCCTCGCCTGGGACAGCCGCCCGGCGACGGAGGGCGGCCAGCGCTGGTTCCATCTCTACCCGACCGAGCATATCGCCGCCGACGACGAGCTGCATTGGACCGGTATCAATCAGAACTGGAACTTCATGTGTGCCGAGTGCCATTCGACCAACCTGCGGCGCGACTATGATTTCGCGGCGGATCGCTACGAGACCACGTGGTCGGAGATCAACGTCGCCTGCGAGGCCTGTCATGGTCCGGGGTCGCGTCACGTCGCGTGGGCCGGGCGCGACGCCACGGCGCAGGAAGCCGATCCGGCCAAGGGGCTTAGCGTTGCCTTTCCGCGCCGCCAAACGTGGCAGATGGCGCCGGACGCGGTGACCGTCTCGCCGACCGCCGCCCCGGCGGATTTGCGGACCGAGATCGCCGTTTGCACGCCCTGCCATTCCCGGCGGGCGCCAATCGGCGACGGCTACACAATCGGCGCGCCGTTGCTCGATGGCTATCGCCCCGCCCTGCTCACCGATCGTCTCTACCATGTCGACGGGCAGATCAAGGACGAGGTCTACGTCTACGGTTCGTTCCTGCAGAGCCGGATGCACGACGCTGGCGTCACCTGCTCCGACTGCCACGATCCGCACAGCCTCGCCCTCAAGGCGCCGGGCAATGCCGTCTGCGCGCAGTGCCACGCCCCGGACCATTTCGATGCGCCGGCGCATCACTTCCACCCCATAGGCGGCCCCGGGGCGGCGTGCGTCGACTGCCACGCACCGGAGACCACCTACATGGTCGTCGATCCGCGTCGCGATCACAGCTTCCGCATTCCCCGCCCCGATCTGACGCGGCGCCTCGGCGTGCCCAATGCCTGCACCGGCTGCCACGACGACCGCCCTGCCGAGTGGGCGGCGGCGCGCATGGAAAAGTGGTATCCCGACGGCCGATGGCGCCGGCCGCATTTCGCCGATACGCTGGCGGCCGGTCGCGACGGCGCGCCGGGCGCCGGACAGCGGTTGGCGGAACTGGCCCGCGACGCCGACCAGCCGGCGCTGGTTCGCGCCACCGCCCTCTCGATGTTGGGCCGTGCCGGCGATCCCGGCGAACTGACCACGCTTCTCGAAGCTCTGACCGATGCAAGCCCGCACGTCCGGCTGGCGGCGGTCGACCGACTGCGCGCCCTGCCCATCCGAGAACGGCTGAATTGGGCTTTTCCCCTCGTCGAAGACCCCCTTCTCGCCGTCCGCCTGGAAGCCGCCCGCATCCTGGCGGCGGTACCGCCCGACGCCTTGCCCACGCCGCAGGCGCGCGTGCTGACCGGCGCATTCGCCGACTACGAGCGCGCCATGGCGACGATCTCGGACCGCCCGGAGACGCTGATCAACCTCGGCAACTATCACCTCGAGCGGGGAGATCCGGCGCAGGCGGAGGCAACGGTGCGCGCCGCGATCGAACGGTTCCCGACCTTCGCCCCGGCCTATGCCAACCTGGCCGATATCCTCCGCGCGACGGGGCGCGACGCCGAGGGCGGAGCCGTCCTGCGCCAAGGCCTGGAACGCGCGCCGGACGACGCCGGCCTCGCCCACGCGCTTGGCCTGCAGCTGATCCGTCAGGGACGCTATCGGGAGGCCGAAGGACATCTGCGCGCCGCCAGCGTCCAAGCTCCCGAAAATCCCCGCTATGCCTACGTGTACGCTCTCGCCCTCCAGCAGGCCGGACGAACGGACGAGGCAGACTCGGTTCTGCAGGCGACGGTACAGCGGCATCCCAACGACCGCGATACGCTGTTCGCGCTTGCCTCGCTGGCCCTCGAAGAAGGGAACGTCACGGATGCGCAACGCTACGCCGATCGACTTGTAGAGCTGTCGCCGCGCGACCCGCAAATCCAGCGGCTGGACCGGGCGCTAAAAGCCCTCTCGCCTCGCCCGCCAAGCGCCGACTGACAGCCACCCGCGCCCGGCTGGCCGCGCCGCATATCGCCTACGCTTTTGAAGGGGCGGGAGCGCGGAAGAACAGGCTGTAGATCACCGGTACGACGCCGAGGCTGAGGACAGTGCCGACGGCGAGCCCGAACGAGATGACGATCGCCATGCTGTAGAACAGCGGGTCCTGCCAGCCGATCAGCGGCGCCAGACCGAAGATGGTGGTGATCGTCGTCATGACGATGGGGCGGAACCGCGATACCGTCGCCTCGACGATGGCGGTGTAGGTGTCGGCGCCGCCCTGGCGCTCCGCCTCGATGCTGTCGATCAGGATGATGCCTTGTTGATGATGATGCCGGCGCGGCGCAGCGAATTGAACTGCAACACCAACAACAGCACGATCAGGAAACCCGCGAGCGGAAAGTTGGCGAACAGATGGCCGCGCGCGATCTCGGCGTTTTCCAGCTCGCCGCCCATTTCCCACGTGTATCCCGGCGGCAAATCGAGGGTATCGAGCGCGGGCCGGACTTCGTCGACCAGTTGCCCGGCCGTCAGGCGCAGATGGGTCGCGCTGACGGTTACCGTGCGCTCCAGGTTGCGCCGGTTGATGGTATAGGGCTTCCACACTGCCCGGACATCGGCGATCTGGCTCAACGGCACGCTGGCGTTACGGGCGCTGGAATAGACATCGAGGGCAAGCAGGGTGGCGATCTCGTCGCGTTCGCCCTCGACGCCACGCAGGACGATCGGGATGACGGCATCGCCCTCGCGGTAATCGGTGACGACGGTGTCGCTCAGGAACGCGCTGAGCGTGTTACTGATATCGGCGGACGTGATACCGGCCCGCCGGGCGCGCGCCTGATCGACGATCACCTCCACCTCGAGGACACGGTTTTCCCAGTCCTGTTCGATTTCGATGGTGCCGGGAACCGCCCGAAGGGCCGAGAGCAGATGGTCGGCGCTGGCCATCAAGACCTGCTCGTCCGGACCGCTGATGCGAAACTCCACCACCCCGGTTTCGGAAGGGCCGAACCACATCGCTTTTCGCTTGCCGTGCACCTCGGGAATGTTGGTGTCGATGAACGCGCGGGTGCGCCGAACCATTTCCGGCACGTCCAAATTGGACCGGGTCTCGACGAGGACGAAGGCGACATGCGGGTCGGGATTGATCGGCGCCAGGGAGAGGAAGAAGCGGGGACCGCCGCTGCCCACGTAGGCGACGGTATGGCTGACTTCCGGGTTGATCGACGCATCGCCCAGCCAGTCGGTGACGGTCTCGACGACCCGCGTCGTCTCGTCGATGTGCGCCCCCGCCTCCAGGTCGAGATAGAGCAGGTACTGGTTGCGGTCGTTGGGCGGGAAGAATTCCTGCGCCACGCGTCCGGCCATCGCGGCGACTCCGACGGCGATGGCGATGACCACGGCGATGCAGACCAGACGCCACCGCAGCAGCGTTTCCAGCAATCGCCGATAGCCGCGGTAGAAGGCCGAGTCATAGAGACCGGCTTTGCCGTTACCGCCGGGCGATTCCTTCGGTTTCCCCTTCACGAACCAGTAGCTGACCGCCGGCGTCATGTACATCGACATGAACCACGAGCCCAAGAGCACCAGGATGACTACCTGGCCGACCGACAGCGTGTATTCGCCGACCGAACCCTCCGCCAGGGCGATGGGCAGGAAGGCGAGGATTATCGTGAACGTGGCGATCAACAGTGGCCCGCCGAGCGCGCTTGCCGTGGCGATCGCCGCCGCCTTGCGGTCCTCTCCTTGCTGAATGCGGGACCGATGTTCTCGGCGACGACGATGGCGTTGTCGATTTCGGTGATGGTGGCGTCGGCCAATTCGGCGCGCCGCGGCAGCGCCACCGATGCCGGCATGCCGATGGTAACTTGCGCGAGGAGGGTCTCCGGCAGACCGAAGGAAGCCTCGATGCCGCCTTCGGCATCCAGCTGAAACAGCATCTGGCCGGCCTGCACGTCGACGAACGGGTCGACGGCGCGCAGCGAGATCGTCCCGTCGAAGGGCGCGGCCAAGGTGGCGTTGCGCAGGTCGCGTTGCGCCAGATTCAGTCGCGCCGCCGCGTAGTCGGCCTGGCTGACCGCGGATCGGAAGGCACGTTCCGCGGTATCGAAGCGGGCGCGGGCAATCCACCCCTGCTCGTAAAGCTCGCGTTGGCGGTTGAAATCGGCGCGTTTCTCGGCGACCTCGGCGCGCGCCCGCTGCAGATTGGCCTCAGCGGCCTACACATCGAGGCGAAACGGTTCGGTATCGAGGACAGCGAGCACCTGCCCCGCCTCCACCCGGTCCCCCTGGCTCACCCGCACTTCCTGGACATTACCGCTGATCTGAAAACTCAGGTTGGCGGAGTCGCTGGCCTCGAGGATGCCGGAGAACCGCCGCAGCTGGCCGCTGGCCGGCTCGGTGACGAGAGCGGCGCGGATCGGTCGCACCTGCTCCGGGACCGGCGGCGCCTCCTCGCTGCACGCTGCCAGCAGCACAACCGCGAGAAAGCCGACAGACAAACGAAAGGCGATGGGCCGCATGACTTCACACCTCATTGATGCAAACCATTAAAAACTGGAACATATTGCCGACATTGGTTGGCTTGTCGGCTGTCTTGGTGGGAATTTCCCGACGCTTGGTCGGGGTCGGCCCGAACACCTCGATTGGCACCGATAGATTAGCGTTACCCGATCTCCAAGAAACACATAATTCTGTTTCGTGGAACAAGCATTATCGCCCCCTCGCTTCATGGGGATGGCGCCATCATCGGTTCATAAGCGCAGCTTCCAATCATCTTGATGTCCCACCCTCTTCACGCGTCCGGAATCTGCTTGGGCTACAGCTCCAAACAGGCGCTGTCGGCATCCCTACCGCGATCGTTGACAAACGGCAATAACGAACCGAGCAGATGGATCGGCCCAACCGTGACGCTCTTCGAGCGCGTCGCCCGTGCCCGTGGCGACAGGGCCTCGGACTTCCCCTCCGCGCCAGCGTTCCCCCTCGCGCGCGCCCCGATCATGCCGCTGAGCCGCGCCAATCCGCCGTGGCGAACACGCCCGCCCGCACCTCGAAAATACGCAACGTAGCCGCCCCCCACACCACCTCATGGAACCGGCAAGGGCTGTGGGAAACGCCGCGTTGCTTGCTCCCGCCCGCGCGACGGCCTAGGGTTTGGGCGGACCGGAATAGCACGGAGGATGGGAGGCTCGGACGTTGGAACCGGAAATCGTCGTCTCGCCGACCGGCGGCAAGACCGAGGTCTGGACGCTGCCGACCGACGAGAACACCCTGCACCGGCTGCTCGCCGATATTTTCAGCAACCACTGGCCGTCGATCATCTTCGGCCCGCTGATCCAGGGCGCGGCCTACGAATTCCGCTGCCCGCGCGCGCCGAAAAGCATCACCCTGCTCGATGGCTATCTGACCGTCCATTTCGGTGGCACCCACTTCCACCTCTGCATCGGCGAGAACAAGGGCACCGAGGACCACCCGACACCGCCGCACCTGCGCGCCCACCGGCGGCCGTCGCGCGCCGAGCTGTTTCGCGGCCTCGACCGCCAGGGCGCTCCCCTCACCTGGGGCTTCCAACTCTTCAACGGCCACGGCGAGCCGCAGATCACCATTTTCTTTCCGAGCCCGTTTCTCACCGACGACGACGCCATAGCCGACCCCCCGGACTGGTCCCGGCTGGCGGTGTGGGAGGACATCGCCCGCCGCTACCTCGACCGAGATCCCGACCCCCGCGACCGCTCCGGCAGCGGCTTCCATCAGGGCTGAGGCGGAGCCCATGCGCGCGCCCGCCGGACCAATGGGGGATCCCGCCTTCACCGCCACCCTCGCCGCGCCGTGGCTGACGGCACGCTTCCGACGCCCCCAGAAAATGCTGAGTTGGGCGGTCCAACGGCCGGGCCTGAGGGAAGCGGATACGGTCGCCTGGCTGCAGGTCAGGAACGCCGACCTGCCGCGCGGCGTCGATCCAGCCGCCTTCGCGCGGGCGCGCGCCGCCGAAGCCGGCCTCGGGGACGCCGTGATCCTGATGACCTCGGCGTCGGTGCGCCATCATCACATGCGCGTTGTCGACCATGACGACGTCAACGCCGCCTGCCTGATGACGCTTGGGCTTTCCAATGCCGAACGGGTCGGCGCGCGCCACGCCGCGACCTCGGACGAGACCGGAGATGCGGTGGCCGTTGGCACCATCAACGCGCTCTGCCACGTCTCGGCGCCGTTGAGCGACCCGGCGCTGGTGGAGGCGCTATCGGTCGCGACGCAGGCGCGGACCACGGCCATCCTCGCCTACGGCTACGAGCGTTTCCCGGGCGGCGGTGCGGTCACCGGAACCGGCACCGACTGCCTGGTCCTCGCCTGCCCGCTCGCCGCGCCGGAAGCGGAAGGGGCCTACGCCGGGCTGCACACGGCGGTCGGCGAGGCGCTGGGTGCCGCCGTTTTGGAGGTCACCCACGCGGCGATGGGCGACTGGCTCCGCCGCAATCCGGCCGCCGCCGACAACAAGGGATAGCCCGCGCCATGCCCGCCAACCGCATCGTTTGCCTGACGGAAGAGACGGTCGAGACGCTTTATCTGCTCGGCCAGCAGGACCGCATCGTCGGCGTCACCGGCTACGCCGTGCGCCCGCCCAAGGTCCGACGCGAAAAGCCGCGTGTCGGCGCCTTCACCTCGGCCAACATCGACAAGATCCTCGCCCTCGAGCCCGACCTGGTGCTGACCTTCTCCGACCTGCAGGCCGACATCGCCGCCGCCCTGATCCGCGCCGGCCTGCCGGTGCACGCCTTCAACCAGCGCGGGATCGACGAGATTCTCGCCATGATCGAAACGCTGGGCGCCCTGTGCGGCGTGGCGGATAGCGCCCGGCACCTTGTCGCCGACCTGCGGGACAACCTGGATCGCACCGCCGAGCGCGCGGCCAGCCTGACCGTGCGCCCGCGCGTCCTGTTCGAGGAGTGGGACGAGCCGCTGATCACCGGCATCCGCTGGGTCTCGGAACTGATAGAGATCGCTGGCGGCGACGACGTCTACGGCGAATTGGCGCGGGCGAAATCGGCTTCCGAGCGCATCGTCACCGCCGAGGAAGCGGCCCGCCGCGCCCCCGACATCATCGTCGGATCGTGGTGCGGCAAGAAATTCGTGCCAACCAAGGTCGCCGAACGGCCCGGCTTCGCGGCGGTGCCGGCGGTGGTGTCTGGCGCGTTGCACGAGATCAAATCACCGATCATTCTGCAGCCTGGACCGGCCGCGCTCACCGAGGGCCTGGCCGC
The DNA here is from genome assembly GCA_964460955.1 of uncultured Rhodospirillaceae bacterium. Taxonomy (GTDB): domain Bacteria; phylum Pseudomonadota; class Alphaproteobacteria; order Rhodospirillales; family Defluviicoccaceae; genus Defluviicoccus. The sequence continues at coordinate 13,017 of CAYWRP010000066.1, forward strand.
CTTGGAACGGATCGTCCGCGACTGGTCGGACGGACGCGCAACCGCGATGTGAGGATTGGACAATGACTAAACGCTTCTACTTGGGACTGGCGCTGGTGGTGCTCGTTTGCACCCTTGCCCTGGCGCCGCTGAAAACCGCCGACGCCGACGACGACACGACCCTGTTCATCAATCTGACCACGGACGATCCATGGGCAGCGGCGATGGCGCTGCATTATGCCGGCCAGGTGCGGACGATGGGACACCGGGTCGTCCTGTTCCTCAACGTCCGCGCGGTCCGCTTGGCGGACAAGGCGATCCCCGAAAGCGACGCTGGCGCCGATACCAAGGCGGTGCAAGCCACCTTGCGCGAGATCGTCGCCAACGGTGTCACCGTCTTCGTGTGCGGCATGTGCACGAAGAAAGCCGGCATGACCGAGGCCGACTGGATCGACGGCGTCAAGCCCGGCAGCCGGGAGACCATTGAAATCCAGATGGCGGCCTCGACAAAGACGATGTCCTATTAAGGCGACAAGGTGGGTTAAGCCGGATGGTGGCAACGCGCGCCGCCCGCCGCCCCATGGATCGGCGCGGTCGGATGGCCACGGGTTCGGCGCGCGAATGCAGGGCAGGATTGCACAGCAAAATGACTGATTAATCTTGACGTGCGTTTTCACGGCTGCATGATGGTGGATGACGGTGGTTCCCCGGATCAACGGGGAATCAACAGGGAACACGGTGCGGCAACCCGATCAGGGGCCAAGGCCGTGGCTGCCCCCGCAACTGTAAGCGGCGAGCCGTTGCCCGACCAACGCCACTGGGAAACCGGGAAGGCTGGGCAACGCGCAAGGACCCGCGAGCCAGGAGACCTACCATCGTCAGCGTCGCCCTGTTCGTGACCGGGGTGTGTCAGGAACGCGGATCTCCCGAAGCGGTGACGCCGTTTGGTGCTCGGTTTGCTGGTAGGGGAGGTCTCATGGGACCGCTCGCAAGACAATCAGGACGAATGGATCAGAACTAACGCCGCTGGCGGCATGCCGGAACGGTATGGCTCTCTGAGTCCCTCCTCCCCAGTAAACCCTCAAAATGACCCGGCAGGGGACGCCTGCTGGGATACGAAGAAGTGCGGGAAGACCCGGCGTCTTGGCGGATCCCCGGGCCTTCCCGTGAACGGATGGAACCATTCACACAGACGGAGTCTGCAATGACCAATAACCATCGAAGGGACAGGGGTGTCAATCGACGGATCCGGATTCAAGATGGCGGACGACGAATTACGCCATGCGCTAAAGGGTTGGCGATGCTGGCGGCGGGCATCGCGGTGATCGCGCCTCCGCTTGCCGCCGCCGACGGGACACAACTGGCGCAGGCCGGCACAGCCGCGACATTGCCGGAGACGGTGGTGACGGCGACCCGCTATGCGGTCGACCCGCGCACCGTCGGCAGCGCCATCACCGTGATCACCGCCGAGGACTTGCGGCAAAAGCAGACGCAATTCGTCTCGGAAATCCTGCGCGATGTCCCCGGCGTTTCCGTCAATCGGACAGGCGTTGTCGGCGGCCTGACGACCGTGAACATTCGCGGCGCCGAGGGCAACCACACGCAGGTGATCATCGATGGCGTCGAGGTCAACGTGCCGAGCGATGGCAACGCGTTCGATTTCGGTGACCTGACCGCCGCCGATATCGAGCGCATCGAGGTGCTGCGCGGGCCGCAGGCGACGCTTTACGGCAGCAACACCATCGGCGGCGTCATCAACATCATCACCAAGCGCGGCGAGGGCCCGGTAACCGGGACATTCCGCGCCGAGGGTGGCTCGTTCTACACCTTCGACGGCGGCACCAGCCTCGGCGGCGCCACGGACTTGGTCGACTTTTACCTCGGCGCCAGCGGCATCCGCACCGCCGGCGTGAACGTCTCCGAGAACGGCGGCGAAAACGACGGCTACTGGGGCAGCACGATCAACGCCAAGCTCGGCGTCAACCCGCTGGAGAACCTCGAGTTCGACGGATCGCTGCGCTATAACGTCAACCGTCAGCAGTTCGACGATTTCGGGCCCGATACCCGGCGCGGCTTCCAGATCGCCACCGACGCCGATCAGGAAAGCAAGGATCATCTAATCTCGGGCCGGCTGCAGGGCAAGCTCACCCTGTTCGACGGCACCCTGGAGCAGATCGTCGGTTTCTCCGGCCTCAAATCGTTACGCAATGGTTTCGACGATGGCGACAAGAACTTCGAGTTCGACTCCCAGCGCACCACCGTCGACTACCAGGCAAACCTTTTTTTCGAAACGCCGGAGGTCTTCGACGCCACGCATGGGCTGACCTTCCTTTACGAAAGACAGGATGAAACCGGCCGCAACACAGGGCCGGATTTCTTCACCGGAGAGAACCAGGAGGTGGATTTCGACACCATCTCGACCAACAGCTTCGTCGGCGAGTACCGCATCGGCCTCTGGGACCGGCTGTTCATCACCGCCGGTGTCCGCTACGACGACAACGACACCTTCGACGATTTCGTCTCGCCCCGCTTCACCGCCTCCTACGAAGTGCGGGAAACCGGCACCCGTTTCCACGGCAGTTGGGGCAAGGGC
>CAYWRP010000067.1:0-14529 GCA_964460955.1 uncultured Rhodospirillaceae bacterium
GCCACTTGGCCGAAAAGAATGTTGTCCGGACGGTCCTTGGCGTGCGGGTGGGTGATGTGGCCGAGGCGGCGAGCGACGGACGCCACGTCGAGTGAGGTGTCGCCGCCGCCGATCACCACCACCTGTCCGGTGACCGACTTGAGCCGCCCTTCGTTGAAGGCGCGCAGGAAATCGACGCCGGTGATGCAGTTGGTCGCATCGCCGCCGGGCATCGACAGGGTCCGTCCGCGATGCGATCCGAGCGCCCAGAAGATGGCATCGGAGTCCCGTTCCAACTCGGCGATGCCGAGGTCGCGGCCGATTCGGGTCAACGTGTGGACGGTGACACCCATGTCGAGAATGCGGACGATTTCGCCGTCGAGAACCGGCCGTGGTGTCCGGTAACCGGGAATGCCGTAGCGGATCATGCCGCCCAGGGCGGCGTGCTCGTCGTAGAGGACGACCCCGTGACCGCGCCGGCGCAGGTGGTAGGCGGCGGCCAGACCCGCCGGTCCGCCGCCGACGATGGCGACCCGCCTGCCGGTGTCGCGTTCCGGTTTCGGGAAGCCGATCCCTTGGCCAAGCGCCCAGTCGCCGATGAAATGCTCGATTGAATTGACGCCGACGTGTTCTTCCAACTGGTTGCGATTGCAGGCATCCTCACACGGCGAGGGGCAGACCCGGCCCATGATCGCCGGAAACGGGTTGGCCTCGGTCATCCGGCGGAAGGCATATTCCTGCCACGCCATTCCGGCGGCGGGTCGGTCGAGCCCGCGGACGATGGCGAGCCAGCCGCGGATGTCGTGTCCGGACGGGCAGGCCGCCTGACACGGCGAAGCCTTGAGGACATAGGTCGGGCATCTCGAGGAGCTGCCGGCGATGAAGACGTCCTCCTGCCAGGAGGCGTAGCGGTGATCGCCTTCCTGGAACCGGCGAAAGGTGCGTGCGCTCGGCGGCGGCGGCGCGAAAGTGTCCATGTCGACCTTATCCTCCCATCGTGTTGCCCCGTTGCGCGGGGTTCCCATGTGACGTTCGCCGATGGCGACGCTCACGCCGCGCAGCCATCGAGATCTCGGCGGTGTCGATGCCGTAGGGGCAGAAGACGGAGCAGCGGCGGCATTGCGAGCACTGGTGGAAATAGGTGTACCATTCGGCCAGCACGTCCTCGGTCAACGGGCGGGCACCGGCCAGCCCGCCGAGGGTCTTTCCGGCCAGCGTGAAATAGTGGCGGTAGACGCTGCGCAGCAGGTCCTGGCGGGCGACGGGCATGTTGTTGGGGTCGCCGGTGCCGAGGAAGAAATGACACTTGTCGGTGCAGTCGCCGCATTTGACGCATATGTCGAGGAAGACGCGCAGCGACGCGAAGCGCTCCAACAACTCTTGCAGTTTGGCCACCGCCTTGGTTTGCCAGTCATCGACCAGCGTGCCGGGGAATCCGAGCGGCTTGTTGTGCGCCGGCTGGGCGACGAAGGGTTGGCACGCCCGCGCAGCGTTCGGCCGCAGCGGCGGCGCCACCTGGGCTTCCAGGTCGGCGGCGAGAGCAGGTGCGTTGAAGGCGTCCATTGAGCTAGATCCGGTCGGCGGACTGGCCGCGCCGCCCGTCCAGCGGCCCCGCCCAGGCGGCGACCCGTCGGCGCTCACGCGCGTCGTCGCACTGATTGCGGGTCGGACTGAAAAAGATGCCGGCGGCGTGCAACAGCTTGGAAAACGGCGCGACCAGCAGCAGGGCGGCGAACAGAACGAGATGCGCCGCGAGCAGGCCGTCGACCGGCATGCCGCCCCACTCCAGCCGCCACAGGCCGGCGAAGTAATCCTTCAGGCCGACGATGTCGGGAGTGAACAAGAACGTCATCGCGAGGCCGGTGGCGCCGAGGACGATCAGCAGGCCGAGGATCGCCAGGTCGGTCGGGCGGGTGATGTAGCGCACGCGCGGCAGGACAAGGCGGCGGATTACTAGGCCGACCAGCCCTACGATCATGGCGATCGCCGCCAGCTTGCCGACTGGCTGCAGCATGACGATGGGCAGCGGCGGCACGGCGATGAAATACCGCAGGTGGCGCAGCAGCACCAGGAGCAGCCCCCAATGGAACAGCATGCCGAACAGCCACAAGACCTTGTCGGCGCGGAACAGGCTCTCGAACAAAAACACCTCGCGCAACACGCGGACGCCGGCGCCGACACGGCCCAGCGGCGCCGGGGTCACGGCGTAGCGCCACAGCCGCCCGGCCATGGCGGTGGCGAACAGCACCACGGAAACGGTCAGCAAGGCGGACACGGTCAGCGACAGCAGGCTCATCAGCGTTACTCGCTCAGGGACTTGATGGGAGCGGCGGCGCGGCGCTCGGGGGACGCCACCCGCCACGTGGCCCTTGGCGCGCGGCTAAACGCAACCGGTTGGTTTCGGCAGGCCGGCGATCTTGCAGGCCTGCTTGGCCGGGCCGTAGGGGAACAACTCGTACAAATACTTGTTGCTGCCCTTGTCCTGACCGAGCCTCTTGCCGACCGCCTTGGTCAACACGCGGATCGCCGGCGCGATCTGGTATTCCTGGTAGTAGTCACGCAGGAAGTTGATCACTTCCCAATGCTCCGCCGTCATCTGCAGCTCTTCTTCCTGGGCGATGTGACTGGCGAGTTCCTCGCTCCATTCCTCCAGCTTGAGGATGTAGCCCTCCTCGTCATGTTGGATGGTCTTGCCGTTCAGTTGATAGGTCATCGGTTCCTCCTGTTGCTAATGTCTATTCTGGTTGGTGGCGTCCGGTTGCGCCGGACGCGTCTACAGCCAGGACTGAATGGTCCCCTTCTCGACCGTGAGGTCGACGAAGCCGTCGTAGCCGATCGCGTCCACACCCTGCAGAACCTGGTCGGTGCCGAGGCCGCGGATGTCGAGATCGGGCGCGAGGACGAAGAAGTCGAAGGCGTTGACGGCAGCGGCGACGAGATCCGAGACGCCGGTCCCCCGCAGCGAGGCATAGACGCCGTCTTCGTACAAAAGGATCGCCGATCCCGGCCGGGCGCGCCCGAGGCAGGCCTGCAGGGCCGTGCATTCGAACGGCGATTTGTTGACCAGATGCAGCATCGATCGCTCTCCCTTCAGGCGCTCAACACGACGTCCATGGAGTCCATCAGCGCGCCCAACTCCGCCTTGGCGATGACCTCGACGGGGACGATGAAATCGTCGTCGGCCAACCCGCGCTCGGCGATCGACTCCCGTTCGACGTACATCTTCTCGACGCCATAGCCCTCGAGGGCGCGATAGGTCTTGGAGAAATCCTTCATTTCCAGCGCGCCTGGGTTCTGCCCTTTCTTGATCTGGAACACGCCGTCATCGAGAAAGGCGACGTGCACGTCCTGATCGAACATCGCGGCGATGAGCACCATCTCGAGCATTTCGAGGGCGTACACGGTGCCGTGCGGCGCCTTGCGGTTGACGTACATGAAGCGCTTGACGATGGCGGCTGGCGGACTGGCGTCGGGTTGGCTCACGGGGGGTCACTCCTCATTCAATCGCCGAAGACGACGGTGCGCTCGGCATCGATACAGGCTTCGATGAATTCGCCGAGCCCGGTGATGCGGAAGCCGTCGGCGAGGGACTCCTCGGTAACGCCGCGCCGCAGCCCGGCGGCGACGCAGACGGCGAGGTCGACGGCGTGCGTCTCGGCCAGGGTGCCCCACCGTTGGACGATGTGCCGGTCGTCGGCCTGCGGGCTGGAGAAGCGATTGCCGTTGAGCACGCCGTCGTAATAGAAGAAGACCCGCCGCACCGTATGCCCCATGTCCAGGACCTTGCTGGCGAAATGGTAGGCCGAGTCGGCCGCCTGGTGGTTGTAGGGCCCCTCATTGACCATGATCACATAATCCATTTATTCGCCCTCTCCCGGGGTTGATGCTTGCCGATTAGAAGTAAAGGTGAGACGAGGCATTCAGGCTGGTTCGAGCCAGTCGCCAGTCGTCGACGTGATACTTCGTGAACGGCAGGTCGGTTATTTCGAAGAACCGCGGCCAGCCGATGCGGGCGATCCATTCGCCGATGCGCTCATAGGCGCGGGCGTTGGCCTTGTAGGCGTGCAGGATCGTCAGCACGATCTCTTTGACCTCGCGCCATCGCGGCGGGTTGTTGGGCAGGCCGGCGGCGACCAGCTTGTGGAACGACGGCTTCGACCGCATCGAGGCATGCTTGCCGCCGACCCAGATGGCGAGCTTGCTGTGCACCGGATCGTTGATGCGCATCGGCGGGCATGGTGGGAAGCAGGCGCCGCAGCAGACGCATTTCTTCTCGTCGATCTCCAGGCTCGGCTTGCCGTTGACCACCGCCGGGCGGATCGCCGCGACCGGGCACCGGGCGACCACCGCCGGCCGTTCGCAGGTTTGCGCCACCAACTCGTGATTGATCACCGGCGGCTTGGTGTGTTGCACGTTGATGGCGATGTCGCCCTGGCCGCCGCAATTGATCCGGCAGCACGAGGTGGTGATCTTCACCTGGTTGGGCATTTCCTCGCGGATGAACTCCGCGTGCAACGCATCCATCAGCGACTTGACGACGCCGGAGGCATCCGTCGCCGGGATGTCGCAATGCAGCCAGCCCTGGGTATGGGAAATCATCGTCACCGAGTTGCCGGTGCCGCCGACCGGGAAGCCATAATAGGTCAGCGCCTCGATCAAGGGCGTCACCTTCTCCGCCGAACCGGTCATGAACTCGACGTTGGACCGGGTGGTGAAGCGAAGGGGCCCGTCGGTGTAGGCATCGGCGATGTCGCACAGCGCGCGGATCGTCGAGAAATCCATCTGCCGTTGGGTGCCGGCGCGCACGGTCCACACCTCGTCGCCGCTTTCGGCGACGTGATGGAGGACGCCCGGGCGTGGGCGGTCATGCCACTTCCATTCGCCGTAGTTGCGCTTGAGCAGGGGATGCAGGAACGGCATCGGATCGGGGACGCCGGTCTCGATCGGTTTGCGGGGGTGCGCCAAAATTGAGTCTCCCAGCCTATGTTTGCGTCTCGAAAAGCCGCCGGTTGACGACCTTCATTCGGCCGCCCGTTTCTCGCCGCCGTGCCGGCTTCGCCACTTGGCGACCTCGGCGTCCCAGTCATCGATGCGGACATAGGAGTTGGCGCGCGGGTGACTGATCATGTTGGGATCGACGTCGACGCCGATACCGGCGAGGAAATTGGCCAGGCCGATGCGCTCGATCATCTCGCCGGTCCGCTCGTGTTCCAGCGCGTTGTCGACGAAGAACTCGACGACGCGGGTCGCGACGTCGAGCAGCTTTTGGTAGTCCTCGTTGTTGTTCAGCGGCATGAAGGGAACCACCACCGTGCCCATCAGGTCGCCGACCTTAAGGGTGCGCTTGCCGCCGATGAGCACTGTCGCGCCGCGTTGCCGGCCAGGGGCCATAGCCTTGGTGAGCACGTTGATGCAATGCATGCAGCGCACGCAGCTGGGATTGTCGACCTCCAGGGTGTCGTCGTCATGGAGTGACAAAGCGCCGGTCGGGCACAGCCGGATGACATTGTCGATCATCCATTTGCGGCCCTTGGCGGCGACGTAATCCTGGAACGCCTGTCGCTCGACCTGGATCTCGTCCCGCCAGGTGCCCAGCACGGCGAAGTCGGAGCGGTGGATGGCGTCGGCGCAGTCGTTGGCGCAGCCGGAAAACTTGAACTTGAACTTGTAGGGCAGCGATGGCCGGTGCAGGTCGTCGAGGAAGTTGTTGACCAGCAGCCGCATCGCCCGGGCTTTGTCGTAGCAGGAATGCTCGCAGCGGGCTTGGCCGACGCACGAGATCGAGGTCCGCACGCCGGCGCCGGCGCCACCGAGATCGAAGCCGAGTTCGTTGAGCGCGTCGAAGCAGGGCTGGACGTTCTCAGTGCGGCACCCCTGCAGCATGATGTCCCCCGATTGGCCGTGCAGGGCGATCAGGCCGGAGCCGTGCTGCTCCCAGATGTCGCAGATTTGCCGCAGAGCCTCGGAGCTGTAGTGCGAGCCGGGGGCGGGAATGATGCGAAGGGTATGAAATTCGGCCGAGTCGGGGAACTCCTCGGCGACCTCGGAAAACCGGGCGATAATGCCGGCGCCGTAGCCGAGGACGCCGACCGTGCCGCCCTTCCAATAACCGGTGCGGGTTTCGTAGGACTTTTCGAGTTGGCCGAGGAGGTCCTTCATCATCGCGCCGTGCGGCCGGTCCTCGCTCCCGGCGAGTCGCTTCAGGCCAGTGACGAAACTGGGCCAAGGCCCGGTTTCGAGCTGATCGAGGAGAGGGGTTGGCGGCATTGGCTTCGCCATCGAGGCTACGCTCCCAGTCTCGCGTTTCACTGTCGGCGGCTTCGGAAGCGTACCGATCAGCGGCGAGCCGGCGCCCGGAATGCGTGCCGTCGGTCACGGCGCCGCGGGAGACCTGCCCCCTAGCGGCGGTGTGTCAACTTTTATTGACTATAACCTCGGTCACTTGTTGTTTTTCCTTGACGGCTTGACGTTTCTACCTCCCAGTCGCGTCGGCTTCCGTTGCTCCAAAGCCGCATCTTATATGGCTGCGTCGGCCCCCTTCGGCCGGGCAACCTGTATGGACAAAATATTAGGGCGTTCTAATAGGTAAAGCAATATCTTTTTTGCTGGATTGGTAAATTTATTGTGATCATTTCAAATGATAACCAGACCAAGAACCAAAGATGACAGAATCTTGGAATAGTAGAGTCGAAATGTCGAGAACCATTATGGATGAAACAGGCGAAGCGGAAGTGTGGGAAATCGGCGCGACTATGGCGCCATGGGGCAAAGAGCTGGCCGCCCAAACGCTTCACTTTGAAAGCGGTTTGCGCATTGTGCGACTGCGCATTCGGGAAGGTCGTCGATTCACCGTCCTCGACGTCGACGCGGCGACCGCCCGATGGATCGAAATGGTTTTTCGGGCCGGCCTCGCGGACGATGGGGCGCCGTGATCGGTCGGCGGCGCACCCGCCGCAGCTCATCGCGGCGACCGTTGTGACCCCAGGCGGCGTCAATATTTCTTGTCGTTACGGCCGCCGAGGTGTCAATGACTGTTGTCATACTTATAAGGTTCGTCTAATATATAATAGTCACCGAGAACGGCGAAACCGAACCGCCGCGCAGGGTTGGCTGAACGAAAACCGCAGGTCGACGCGCCGCCCGCCGCTCCTGGTTTGATCCGGGCGCGGCGCCACGGGCACGGTCATCACGCGCCGCCGGCGGAACCGGGCACGAAAACCGGACAGACGTGGGAAGGACGCCGAGAATGACAGGGACGGCGCGGCAACCGGCGGGCTTCTCCGCCTCCGAAACGCGGGAAGTCAAGACCACCACATGTGACATGTGTGCCTGCCGGTGCGGCATCAAAGTGCATCTTCAGGATGGTGTGATCCGCTACATCCAGGGCAATCGGGATCATCCGATCAACCGGGGCGTCCTCTGCGGCAGGGGGTCGGCCGGTATCATGCATCAATACTCGCCGGCCCGGCTGCGCAAGCCATTGCGGCGGGTCGGCGAGCGCGGATCCGGCGAATTCAAGGAGATCGAGTGGGAGGAGGCGCTCGATCTGGCCACCGGCTGGCTGGCCCACATCCGCGCCACCGACCCGCACAAACTGGCGTTCTTCACCGGCCGTGACCAGAGCCAGGCGCTCACCGGCTGGTGGGCGCAGCAGTTCGGCACCCCCAATTACGCGGCGCACGGCGGGTTCTGCTCCGTCAACATGGCCGCCGCCGGGCTCTACACGCTCGGCGGTAGTTTCTGGGAGTTCAGCGAGCCCGATTGGGAGCATACCGAATATTTCATGCTGTTCGGCGTCGCCGAGGATCACGCCTCCAACCCGATCAAGATCGGCCTCGCGAAGCTGAAGGATCGCGGCGTCAAGACCGTCGCCATCAATCCCGTCCGCACCGGCTATTCCGCCGTCGCCGACGAATGGATCGGCATCACGCCTGGCACCGACGGCCTGTTCGTCCTCGCCCTGGTGCACGAACTGCTGCGCGCCGGCATGGTCGATATCGAGTATCTCAGCCGCTACAGCAACGCCTCGTGGCTGGTCCTCGACGATCCCGAGGGCGAGGAGGACGGGCTCCTGGCGCGCGACGGCCTGGGCCGACCGCTGTGTTGGGATCTGCGGCGCAACGAGCCGGCGCGGGCCCTCGAGCGCGGTGCGTTCGCGGCGCTGAAGGGTTCCTATGCTCTTCGCGACGGTCGCCGTGGCCGGCCGGTGTTCCATCTGCTCGCCGAGCGGTATCTCGACGCCAAGTACAGTCCCGACGCCGTCGCGGAGCGCACGGGCGTCGCGGCCTCGACTATCCGCCGCATCGCCGCCGAACTCGCCGACGCCGCCTTCAAGCGCGCGGTGGTTCTCGACATTCCATGGACCGACAGTTTCGGCCGCCATCATCCGCGGACGCTCGGCCGTCCGGTGAGCGTGCACGCCATGCGCGGCATCGCGGCGCACACCAACGGCTTCCACACCTGCCGCGCCATTCACCTGCTCCAGATCCTGCTCGCCAGCATCGATGTCCCTGGCGGCATGCGTCACAAGCCACCCTATCCGAAGTCGCTGACCTCGCTGCCGCGCCCCACCGGCCAGGCCGAGGATGTGACGCCGAACCGCCCCCTCCGCGGGCCGCATCTCGGGTTTCCGACATGGCCGCAACACCTCCTCGTCGACGCGGCGGGGCGGCCGCAGCGCATCGACAAGGCGTTCTCCTGGGACGCGCCGCTCGCCGCGCACGGGCTGATGCACGCGGTAATCACCAACGCCTGGAAGGGCGATCCCTATCCCATCGACACGCTGTTCATGTACATGGCGAACATGGCGTGGAATTCGGCGATGAACACGGCCGACACCATCGCCATGCTCACCGATAGGGATCCGGCGACCGGCCAGTACCGCATCCCGCACATCATCTACGCGGATGCGTTCGCCTCGGAGACGGTCGCCTACGCCGATCTGGTGCTCCCGGATACGACCTATCTCGAGCGCTGGGACTGCATCTCCCTGCTCGACAGACCGATTTCCGACGCCGACGCCGCCGGCGACGCCATCCGTCAGCCGGTGCTGACGCCGCACCGCGATGTCCGCCCGTTCCAGAATGTGCTGCTCGATCTCGGCGCCCGGCTCGGCCTCGCCGGCATGGTCGACGACCAGGGCCGGCCGAAGTTCGCCGGCGGCTACGCCGACTACCTGGTGCATCATGAGCGGCGGCCGGGGATCGGCATGCTGGCCGGCTGGCGTGGCGTGGCGGGCGACGCGAGTGGCCGCGGGCCGGCCAATCCGACGCAGCTCGAGGCCTACATCGCCAACGGGTGTTTCTGGCGCGAGGAATTGCCGGCGAACCAGCGCTATTACCGCAATGTCAACCGCGATTACCTCGAACACGCTTTCCAACGCGGTTTCGTCTCCAATCGCGATCCCATCGTCGTCAATCTCTACTCGGAGGAGCTGCAGCGGTTCCGCCTCGCCGCGCGCGGGCACGGGCCCTGCGTGCCACCCGAGAAGGATCGTCCCCGGATCGAGCGGTATTTCGATCCGCTGCCGTTCTGGTATCCGCCGTTCGGGGAAGACGCCGCCGACGCGGAAACGTTCCCGATCCATGCCATTACCCAACGGCCGATGGCGATGTACCACAGTTGGGGCGGCCACAATGCCTGGCTGCGGCAGATCCACGGCGACGATCGGCTCTACGTGTCGGACCACCTGGCGGCGGATCTCGGCCTCCAGGATGGCGACTGGGTGCGGGTGACCAGCCGTCATGGCACGATCACGGTGCAGGTCCGCCTCAGTGCCAGCGTGAATGCCCGTACCGTGTGGACCTGGAACGGGATCGGTAAGCGGCGCGGCTCGTGGAACCTCGACCCCGACGCGTCGGAGGCCACCAAGGGGTTCCTGCTCAACCATCTGATCGACGATCTGTTTCCGCCGGACGATGGCGGCTACCGCTATTCGAAGTCCGATCCGGTCACCGGTCAGGCGGCCTGGTACGATCTCAAGGTGCGTGTCGAAAAAGCCGCCGCCGCCGGTGACGTGATCGAACCCGGATTCCCCGTCGTTCAGCCGCTTGTCGGGCTGCCACGACCGCCAGCCGTGTCCCGTCATGGCGCCGAATTCAGGCGCGGCCGATGACCGGGCTTCCGCGCACGCGGCCGTCGCGGCGGCTCGGTCTTGTCATCGATCTCGACGCCTGTGTCGGCTGTCATGCCTGCGCCGTCAACTGCAAGCAGTGGAACACCGACGGCGGCGTCGCGCCGCTGACCGACTCCAATCCGTATGGCATCGGACGACCGGTACATGGCTCAACCGCGTGCACGCCTACGAGGTGTCGCCAGACGGCTGGCTGGGCGACGCCTCGGTTGGGCGTGCCGTCTATTTTCCGAAGTCGTGCCTGCATTGCGAGGACGCGCCGTGCGTCACCGCCTGTCCCACCGGCGCCTCCCACAAGCGGCCCGAGGACGGAATTGTCCTTGTCGACGAGGCGAAATGCATCGGCTGCGGCGTGTGTGCCTGGGCATGCCCCTACGGCGCGCGCGAACTGGACGCGGTCGAGGGCGTCATGAAGAAGTGCACCCTGTGCATCGACCGGATCGCCAACGACGCGCTCGATGCGGCGGACCGGGTTCCCGCCTGTGTCGCCACCTGTCCGGCTTCGGCCCGCCACTTCGGCGACCTCGCCGACCCGGAGTTCGCCGTCTCGCGGTTGGTACGCGACCGGGACAGCTTTGATTTGATGCCGGAGCAGGGGTGCCGGCTGACCAACAAATACCTGCCGCCGCGGGTCAAGCGGCAGGCGCCTTCCCGGGACGGCTCGTCGAACGTCCTCCCTTGTGCGGCGGCCGGCCCGGGATTTCTTGCCTGGCTCGACGAGCGGGGGGCGGCATGAATCCCGCCGTCTCCGTCATCGCGTTCACGACGCTGTCCGGCGCCGGCTACGGTTTGCTGTTCCTGCTCGGCGTTCTCGGGCCATCCAACTTGCTGCCCACCAACCCGATCTTCGGTGGCGTCGCCTTGGGCGTTGCCCTGGCACTGATCAGCATCGGTTTGCTGATGTCGACCCTGCATCTGAAGCACCCGGAACGGGCCTGGCGCGCCGTCAGCCAATGGCGATCCTCGTGGCTGGCGCGCGAGGGGGTCGCCGCGCTGTTCACGTATGCGCCGGCGTTGGTTTTTGCCGCCGGCTGGGTTGGTCTCGGCCGCACCGATGGCGTCTACGCGATCGCCGGTTGGTTTGCCGCGCTCGGCAGCGTTGTCACCGTCACCTGTATCGGCAAGATCTACGCCAGCTTGCGCGCCGTGCGACCCTGGCATCATCGGCTCGTGGTGCCGGTTTACCTCGCCTTCGCCCTGGCATCGGGCGCCGTCTGGCTCGCCGCCCTGCTGGCTATCGCCGGGGCTCCGGCCGGGCTCGCCGTGGGTCTTGCCATCATCGCCGGCCTTGTCGCCTGGGGCCTGAAGGTCGTCCACTGGCGCAACCTCGATCGGGCGCGGCCGGCGAGCACCGCGCGGACGGCCACCGGGCTAAACGGCGGCGTGCGGCCGTTCGATCCGCCGCACACGGAGGAAAACTACCTGTCCCGCGAATTCGCCAGGCACCTCGACCGCCTGCACGCGCTGAAACTTCGGCGCCTTGCGATCATCCTAAGCCTCGGTGTCGGGCCCGCCGCGTTGGCCCTGGCGCTTTTGGCGCCAGAGTCGGCGCGGCCACCGCTCGGCCTAATCGCCGCCGCTTCGGTGATGGCCGGCCTGGCCGTCGAACGTTGGCTGTTCTTCGCCGAGTCGTGCCACGCCGTCACCTGCTATTACCGAGGGAGCCCGGCCTGGCCGCGAATCCCCGATGCTGTCGCGTAAATTCGACATCGCCCTGTCCTTCGCCGCCGAAGATCGGCAACGCGCGGTGTGTCTGTCGCACGCCCTGGCGCGGCGCGGCCTGACGGTCGTCGACGACGAATGGTTCGGCGGCGAAACCGGGATCAACGGGTTCCGTCCGGAAACGCCGAGGGTTTACCTGTCGGCCCGTATTTTCGTTCCGCTACTGTCCGGGCGCCATGTCGCGGTGCGGCACCCGGCATTCAAGTCGGCGCTGACGCGGGATGCCGCGCGCCATCGTTGCCGTGTCCTGCCGGTCGCCCTCGAGGAGGGAGTGGAGTTGCTCGTCGGCGCCAACAATCGTCCGCTGCCTTACGATCCGGCCCGAACGGCGCAACTCGCCGATGTCATTCGCGGTGAGGCCGATCTCGAGACAATGCCGCCGCCGCCGATCGATGCCGAGCCGGCGGTCGATGAGCGATCCATCCTGAACACCTTCGTCGCCAATACGCCCCGCAAGCCGGTCGCGGTCGACCGTTACGGCATCATTCGCTTGCTGGCCGACGAGGCGCGCGCCCCGTTCTCGGAATTCCGCGTCCGCGTCGCCATCGAGGTCGCCAAGTACCTGCGCGTCGAACATGCGATCAAGCTCGGCTGGCCCTATGACATCTGGCACCGCGACGGGGCGGTCTTTCTTTCGACGCTGCCCGGGTTTTCCATGCCGTACCAGACCTTCGAGTTCGTGCCGGAGAATGGCGGGTCGGCAATGCGGCTGAAATCCATCTGGACCTCGGAGGAGGCGCAATACGGCAGGCTCGACTTTCACCTCTGGCAATCCTCCGTCGCCGAGTTGACTGCCAACCGCGTCGTGCCGTGCCTTGAGCGCGAAGTGACATTGCGCATGCTCGAGCAGGCCGGCTGCGCCTTCGGATTTCCGCTCACCGAGGGAGAGACCGAACCGCGCGCGTTATGCGGCTGGATTGGCCAGTTGCCGTCCTACGACCGGACGGAATGGGGCTGCGACCCGCGCCTCGTCGCCGGCAAGCTGGGGCCGGCGCACTGCCTTGCGCATCGGGCGAGTGCGATCGCCGTCTATACGCTGCTGCTGGTCGGCCGCTGGTCGGCGGCGGCGTTTGCCGCCCTGGAGGACGCCTTGTCGATCAACCTGCCCGGCCGCTACCGGATTTCGGTGCCGGGGCAGGGGCGTACCGGTCTGACCGTATTTCTCGCCGAGACCGAAAAGCCTGACCGTGGAGAGGCCTTTCTCGCCCAGCGCCGCGCCTTCGCCGCCCTGGCGCGGATGTACGCGGCGATGCGCGGCCTGCCGGTGCCGCCGGCCGACGGCTCGGCCGCCTTGCCGCCGCCGGCCGGCGAGGTGGCGGCCCGCTTCGACGACGCCGTCGCGGACCTCGCCGGTGGCGACGAACTTCCGGTGGCAACCGTCGGGGCCGCCGATTTCGAGACCGCGCCGCTCAGGAAGCTAAGCGACACGGTCGCCGGGCGGGCGCTCGGCTTCACCCAGGAACCGGTCCTCGACCTCGATTCCCTGATCACCCACCGCGATATTCTGCGGCATATCCAGTGCCACGAATGAGGCCGCGGCGCCGCCACGCCCGAAATGAACGGATCGCCGCCCTTGAGCCGCACCACGTCGCGTCCCGGGCGGGCGAGTCTCGCCAGCGGCGCCTTGAGCGTCACGTGACCGTCAGCAGGGCGGGATCATCCGGGCCGGCGCCGATCAGATACCCGCCGCCACGTTTCATGTCTTCCTCCCTGTCATTCCCCGTCGAGGGGCTATGATTATAATATTAGAATATACTAATACTAATCAGGGCTAAACAATGAACTTGCCGCCGGTATTGGTTGCGATGGATCGAGGAGAGCGAATCCGCCCGTTCCCCCGCTCAAGGCGATGTCCCCCATGACGAGGCCACGCCACGGCGTCACCCCTTGCGCTTCTTAAATTATCGATGAGGAGTGGCGCGCCCGGGAAGACTCGAACTCCCAACCTTCTGATCCGTAGTGCTGCGGCGAGGACTTAGATCCTGTTCGCACAATTGCTTAGAAATACAATAACTTACTGATATTGTTGACTTTTATGAGCTGGCGCGGCATGCTCCGTTGCGTTCGGCTAAGACGATTTTCCTTGTCTCTTGCTGACATGGTGCTGACTCTCAAGGAAACGCCGCAGCCGCATCGAGATGCGAAGGATCGATAGGCATGGGCAAACTCACCAAACGATTCATCGAAGCCGCACCGGCCAAGGACAAGGCCTACATCCTCTGGGACGGCGACATCCCTGGCTTCGGCGTACGGGTGATGCCCTCAGGGCGAAAGGCATTCGTCCTGCAATACCGCATCGGCCGGCGCTCGCGCACCATGAGGCTCGGCTATACCCAAGTTATTACGCCGGACAAGGCGCACGGCATGGCGATCGCGCACTTGGCGGCGATCGAGGACAACCGCGACCCGCTCGCCGACCGCGACGACCGCCGCGAGGTGCTCACCGTCGGTGACTTGGCTCAGCGGTTCGAGGCCGAGCACATCGCCGTGCACCTCAAGCCGCTGACGGCGGCCGAGTACCGCAGGGCACTGAAGAAGGCGATCCTGCCCTGCCTTGGCCGGCGCCTCATCGTCGAAGTGAGCCGCGAGGAGATTGCTCGCTTCCGCCACAAATACCGGCACGTTCCTTACTTCGCCAACCGCTGCAGCGCGACAAACAAGGTGAGAATCCAGGGTCAATCAGGATGAGAACGCGG
>CAYWRP010000068.1:0-14524 GCA_964460955.1 uncultured Rhodospirillaceae bacterium
ACCATGATGATGTCCGGGTCCTGGCGCAGGATCGAGCGCAGCACATGGGCGAAGGTCAGGCCGATCTGCGATTTCACCTGGATCTGGTTGACCCCCTGCAGCTCGTACTCCACCGGGTCCTCGACCGAGATCAGCTTCTTGTCCGGCGTGTTCAGGCGCAGCAGGGATGTGTAGAGGGTGGTCGTCTTGCCGCTGCCGGTGGGTCCGGTGACGAGCAGGATCCCGTTCGGGCGTTCGAGGATCTCCAGATACTTGGCGAGTGCGTCTTCCTCGAAGCCGAGCGCGGTGAAGTCGAGGACCTGGCTGGTCTTGTCGAGGATCCGCATGACGACGCTCTCGCCATGCATGGTCGGCAGCGTCGAGACGCGAAAATCGATTTCCTGGCCGCGCACCACCAAGCGTACCCGGCCGTCCTGCGGCAGTCGGCGCTCGGCGATGTTCAGCTTGGCCATGATCTTCACCCGCGAGACGATGGCGCCGCGCAGGTGCGCCGGCGGCGTCTCGATCTCGTGCAGCACACCGTCGATGCGGTAACGGACCCGCAGCATGCTCTCGAAGGGCTCGATGTGGATGTCGGAGGCGCGCACCTCGACGGCGCGGGCGATGAAGGCGTTGACGAGGCGGATCACCGGCGCCTCGCTGGCGAGGTCCTTGAGCCGTTCCGCGTCCTCCTCGGCGGCCGCCGCCGGGTCGCCGTGGGCGCCGCTGCCGATGTCCTCGGCGACCGATGGGTCGACGCGGCGATAGAGGGCCTCGTGCGCCTTGTCGAGATCCGCCGGGATGGCGACCATGCGCTGGACCGGCCGCTCGAACGCGGCGGCGATCGCCTGTTCGGCGAATGTATCCAGGGGATCGACCATCGCCAGAGCCACGCCGCCGTCGTCCAGGCGCACCGGCAGGATCCGCGAGTCTTTCAGGAACCGGACGCTGACGCGGTCCTCGCCGACCGCCTCTGGGGGATAGTCGGCCTCGCCCGCCAGCGGCAATCCCAGCGTGTCGGCCAGCGCCCGCGCCATGTCGTTCTCGGTCACCAGCCCCAACTTGGTGAGGATCGCCGCCAGGCGGTCGCCGCTCGCCGCCTGGGCGCGGACGGCGCGGTCGAGACCGGCGCGGTCCAGCTTGCCGGCGGCCAGCAGGCGGTCGGCGGCGGCACGTTCCGCGTCCGCCGCGCCGCCTTCGACGGGGGGGCCATGACGGCCCGGAGGCGTTTCCAGCATCAACCCTTTCCTCGCCGCTTCGGCGTCCCGTGGCGTGGCGGCAGTGGCCAGCGCCGTGCCGTTTCCATTGCGGGACTCACCGGCCGCCAAATGTCAAAGGTCCGTAAAGCCACGTCAACCATATCCCGCCACACAAATAGGGTCCAAAGGCGATCAGTTGATCGGACCGCAAGGGCGCGCCGGCGAACAGCCGCCTAGCCGCGACGACGGCGAGCGCGCCGAGGCAGGCGAGGATGAGGACGCTCGGCAGGCCGTGCCAGGAGACCCAGGCGCCGGCCGCTGCGACCAGCTTGGCGTCACCGCCGCCGATCCCCTCGCGCCGCCGCCACCGGGCGTAGAGCCAGCGGATCAACTCGAACGCCGCGAAGCCCACCGCCGCGCCGAGGAGATGAGCCAAGACGTCGGTGCCCGGCATCGCCCAGGCGACCGCCAGCCCGGCGGCGATCAGCGGCAGGGTCAGCACGTCGGGGAGCCAATAGTGGCGAAGGTCGATCAGCGTCAGCGCCAGCAACGTCCAGCCGAGGGCGCAACTGATCCAACCGATCCAGCCCGGGACGATGCCCACCGCCCAGACGGCGACGACAAGCGCCGCTGCCTCGACGCCGGGATAGAAGGCGCTGACCGGATGCCGGCAGTGGCGGCAGCGGCCCCGCTGGACGATCCAGCTGATCAGCGGCAGCAGATCCCACGGCCGCAGCGTCTTGCCGCAATGGTCGCAGCGCGACCGGTCGAGGGCGATCGGCGCGCCGTCGGGCAGACGCAGCACCAACACGCCGACGAAGCTGCCGGCGATGGGGGCGATCGAGACGGCGATCCATGGCGCGATGGAACCGAGCGCCGCTGCGAACTCCACTCTGCCTCAACTCCACTTGGCGGGCCGCTCTTGGCCGCCCTTCTGCGTGGAGCATAGCGCACCCGTCGGTGGTCGCGCATGAACCTTTTGAGAAGGCGCCAGCGAAACGGGCGACCGAAGGTCACACCGCCCCGAGCTTGAGAGAGCGCGCGGCGGATCGTCGCCACCAAGGCGCCGGCGGCTTATATCCTACGAGGAAAATTTCTGGTTGGGAGCCTTTTTGCCATGCGGTCCTGGTGGATCGGCTTGGTCGCCGTGATCCTGATCGTCGCCGCGATCCGGTCGGCGGCGGCGGATTTCGAGAGCTACGCGGTCGTCCAGAACGATGCGTCGCTGCGCATCCGCAATCAGACGGTACATCTGTTCGGCATCTTCATCCCCGGCCGCGACGCCCAATGCACGACCCGCTTCCGCCCCGCCCGCTGCGGTCTCAACCGCGCCGCCGTCGCCCTCGATTTCAAGATCCAGGGCTTCGTCCGCTGCCAGCCGCGAGCGGTGCGCGCCGACGGCAGCCTGGAGGCGATCTGCGCCGTCAACGCCTCGCCGTTCTCGCCCGGCGAGGATCTCGCCGCCTACCTGCTCGAGGAGGGCCTGGCCATTGCCCGCCCCGAAGCGCCGTTCGCGTATCACGCGCTGCAGGAAATCGCCCAGGCCAACGATCGCGGTTTCTGGGGCTTCCAGGCAGACAGCTTCCGCTTCCGCCGCCGATAGGCGGCGACGCTTTTCACGCAAACTTCTCTTTTTCCGCCCCGGAGTCTCCGCGTAGCTATGCGGCTATCGCATCCCTGGCATGAATTCGGGAAAGGGTCGACCATGCATTACGCGAAACGGATCGCCACGGCCGCCATTGCCGTCGCTGTCTCGGCGACAACCGCGTCGGCGACTTGCCTGCAGAACTATTACACCTTCGATCCGGGAGACGCGGAGACCGTTGAAATCGTCATAGAGCGGCTGCGCGGCGAGGTCACAGCGAAGGGCTTTCGCCCCACCAACGTGCCGGAGGCGCGCCAACGGCAGGGCGAAGAGATCACCGATATGCGATTCATGAAGATCGAGGGCGGGCGGCCGGTGGCGGTTTCCTGCCGCGTCATCGGCCGCGAAGGGGCCTACCTGCGCCACACCTGCTGCCACTACCAGGACTGATCGGCGGGAAGTAAAGGAGGGAGCAGCAGACTGCTCCCTCCAAATCAAGCCCCGGGGGACTGATTTCCGTTGCGCGTGCTTACGGCCGCGCTTCGAAGTTGGCTTCGTTCCAAAACGGGAAGCCGCGCTCGTCGACCACCTCAAAGACGATCGAGTCCTCGAACACCCGGCCGAAGTGATCGGTGAAGGTGACCTTGGCGGTGTGAACGCCGAGTTCGAGATAGGTCGGTAGTTTGACCTGCCAGACGTGGCTGGACTGGTCGGTCTGGAAGAAGTCGCTCATCGGCCGCGGCGTGCACGGCGCTTCCTCGCCACACTGCTGACTGCCCTGGAACAGCTCGAAGCCATTCGCCCGTGGCTCATCGCCGTCGGTGGCATAGGCGTGACGGGCGACCATCATCTGCCGCTTCAGGGCAAATGGATCGAGCGTTTCCAGCATGTTCTCGCCCTCGCCGGCTTGCGTCCGCTGCATCTCGATGGGTTCGCCGCCGTCGAAGGAAACGGTGATGACGGCTTCTTTCGAACCGTTCCACGCGTTCACGCTGAGGTAGGTTTCGCCGACCTGACCGACCAGCACCTGCTTGGTGTCCGGCAGATCGTTGATATTTGCCGGCGGAACGGCGTCGGCCGCCGGATTACTGTTGCGCCAGTCTTTCAGCGCCCGGAACCATTCAACGAATTCCGGCGTCAGCAGATCGATGCCCACTTGCTTCTCGGCCGCGAAACCGGTGGCCTTGAAGGTATCCTGGTAGGTGTTGCCGTCGAACTCGAAGACGTAGTAGCCGCGCGGAGCGCCGAGACGCTGCCAGGATTCCGGCACCACGCTGGCGTCGAAATCGCCGGACCACCAGGAACCGGCGCTGGCGCCGACGATGATCTGCGGGAACGGCGACGCGGGAACGGAACGGCCCGGCGGTAGGGCACCACTGTCCAAGGTCTCGGCCCAGCCCTCAAAGGACTCGCCCGGACGGATCTGCTCGTTGGTGTGCGTGTGGCCGGCCAGCGCCAGCAAGGGGCGTTTGCAGAATTCCGGCGGGAAACTGCCATCGGCGGCGCGTTCGCAACCAACCGTCTCGTAAAGCTCGGCTTGATTGTCAACCATCTGGCGGGCGATGTTCTGGTCGATGAACGAGACGATCGGAATGTGCATGTTGAGAACGACCAACTTGTCGTTTGGCACATGCGCGAGGTCGTTCTTCAGCCATTCGATCTGTTGGTCGGTGATGACGCCGTTGTAGGTCGGGTTGGTGTCCGGGGTGTCGCACTGGTCGCCATCGCCGTGCAGGCCGTCCTGGTTGTCCAGTTCCGGCGTGCAAGGATAGCGGACGTCGTCGAGGACGACAAAGTGCACATCGCCGATGTCGAAGGAATAGTAGGCCGGGCCCCATTCGCGCTTGAACGTATCGAAGGAATTGGCGTCGGTCGGCGCGTCGAAGTCGAAATCGTGGTTGCCGGGCACATAGTACTGCGGCGCGTTGGCGGCGCTCACGACTTCCTTGAATCGCGTGTAGAGGCTCAAGTCGTCGCCCATCACATCGCCCTCGATGATCACCGCCGCGAGGTCGGGAATCGCCGCCCATTCCTTGACGGTGGTATCGCGGAAGTAGCCCAGTTCGGCGTTGCTGTAGGTCTGCGTATCGCCCGACACGGCAACCTTGAACTGGTCATCCTCGTGGTTCTTGACGAGCGGGAAGTTGAGCCGGAACGGCAGCGGACCGCTCGCCGGCAGGCCGCCGAAGCGGAATTCCTCGCCACGCACGTTGGCGGGGGAGCCGTCGGGAATGTGGTGGTAGAAAAACTGCGGCACGTTGTCTTCGTCCAGCGGGACGGCATAGCCGTCCGGCTTGGTAATGAAGACAGTCATTGCCTCCGGTTTGGTCGGGTTCGGGCCGTTATCGTAGATGTTCGGCAGGTTGTAGTGGCCATTATCATTGGTCTTGACCACGTCGCGGCCGTTGGAAACCAGAACACCGGGAATACCGGGCTCGGAATTGAACTGGAAAATACCGTCCCGGTTCAGGTCCTCGAAGACAAAACCGATAACGCGGTCGTCGCTACCCGGCGTCTTCTCTCCCTTGGCCTGAACCGTGCCGCGGAAGGCCGCATCCCGGCCATTCGCGGAACCGTTGGTCGAGCCTTCGGCGTGCGCGGGATTGGCCCCGGCGGTTACCCCGGCGCAGAAAATGCCGACGGCCGCCAAGGCAGCAATCATCGTTGGCTTGCTATCCATCTTCTCCCTCCTCGTGATGAAGCTGTGCCAAAGGCGCTGAAACGCTCTGGCGGCCCGATTAGACCGATAACCCGTTAAGGGATGATCTCACTTCGGTGAACAGAAGATGACACTCTTCGGACGGTGCATTTGCACAAATGGGGCCTGAATGAGGCTGCCTCGGGGGGATGCGGCGACTTACCGTCACCTCTCAATTGCCTAGCCGACGCGGGCCGGACCGGGTCGCTGTTTCGGACCGCTTTCTCGGCCATATCGTCCCATCTCGCGAGGTTGTCCCGGCCAGCACATGTTTGGTCGAAGTCGTATACGGCGCGTCTCACTTGCCATCGCTTGCCCCGGCTGGCGGCGCCAGACGGCTCGCGGCGACCCTGAACACCATATGCCGCGTTACAACACCGGCTTCGAGCGGGGCGGCGACGGGCCCTTGCGTCTCCGTTGGGGTTGAGCCGGTCCCGCCAATCCCTCGCGCGGGAACCGATCGCCAGCGGGGCGGTTGACTCTGCCACGAAGAGCCTCACAATCACGCTCCAAACTCGGGCCTTGCCGTCAATGCAAGGCTGGCCCCAACGAGGCACTTCCGTGCGGCCACGCGTCGACGAGGCGTCGAACACAGCGGACACTTTCCTTAAGCTCAGGGATCAGGAGACCTTGCGGTGGCGCAGAATTCGAAATCCCGCACATCGATGGCGAAAACACCGGCACAGCGCAAATCGACCACCAAGTCACTGACGCCACGGGCGCGCGGCAAGCCTGTGCGCAAGACGCACAAGGACGAGTCCGCGCGCGCCGAAACCGGGCGCTTCTTCTCGCCGGCCGGGCTCGGGCTGCACAGCCGCACCATCGTCATCCGCAACGTCCAGCCCTGCATCGACTGCGGCAAGTTTCCAGTCAAACGCGAGCTCGGCGACAGCATCGAGGTGACGGCGAACGTCTTCCGCGAGGGCCACGACAAGCTGGCGGCGGTGATCCTCTTTCGCCGGTTCGACGAGGAAGCCTGGCGCGAGGCGCCGTTCGAGGTGGTCAATGCCGGGCTCGATACCTGGCGCGGCAGCTTTCATCCGCCGTGGATCGGCCGTTACGAGTTCACCATCGAGGCGTGGGCCGACGAGTTCGAGTCGTGGTGTTCGGAGGCGCAGAAGAAGCTCGACGCCGACCAACAGATCCCGCTGGAACTGATCGAGGGCCGCGAGTTGCTCGAGGAAGTGCTGGAGCGCGCCGAGGGGCCGGACGTCACCTATCTCACCAACATCCTCAAGCAGATGGAGGCGCTGGACGAGAGCGGCCGCGCCGGTCTGCTGTTGAGCCCGCAGACGCGCGCCGCCGCCCGGCGCTGGCCCAACCGCCGCACCGCCGTCCGCCACGAGCCGCCGCTGGAAGTCGTCGTCGACCGGGAGGCGGCCCGCTTCGCCGCCTGGTACGAGATTTTCCCCCGCTCGCAGGCGGGCGAACCCGGCCGTCATGGCACCTTCGACGACTGCATCAACCGGCTGCCGGATATCCGCGCCATGGGCTTCAACGTACTCTATCTGGTGCCGATCCATCCCATCGGCCGCGCCTTCCGCAAGGGGCCCAACAACACCCTCAACGCCGGTCCCAATGATCCGGGCAGCCCCTACGCCATCGGCTCCGAGGAGGGCGGCCACAAGGCGATCCATCCGCAGCTGGGCACGATCGAGGATTTCCGCCGCCTCGTCGCCGCCTGCCACGACCACGGCATGGAAATCGCCCTCGACTTCGCGATTCAGTGCGCGCCGGACCATCCATGGATCAAGGAACATCCCGAATGGTTCCTGTTCCGTCCCGACGGCACCATCAAATACGCCGAGAATCCGCCGAAAAAATACCAGGATATCGTCAACGTCGATTTCTTCTGCGAGGACTGGAAGTCGCTGTGGGAGGAGCTGAAATCGACCTTCGAGTACTGGGCCGAACAAGGTTGCAAGATCTTCCGTGTCGACAATCCGCACACCAAGCCGGTACCTTTCTGGGAGTGGGTGATTCGCGAGGTGCAGACCAAGTATCCGGACGTCATCTTCCTCGCCGAGGCCTTCACTCGACCTGAAATGATGAAGATGCTGGCGAAGGTTGGCTTCACCCAGTCCTATACCTACTTCACCTGGCGCCATTCGAAGGAGGAGTTCACCGAGTATCTGACCGAGTTGACGCAGACGGAAGTCAACGAATACATGCGGCCTAACTTTTTCCCCAACACGCCGGACATCAACCCGCCGTTCCTGCAGACCGGCGGCCGGCCGGCGCACATGATCCGCTTCATCCTCGCCTCGACGCTTTCCACCGTTTACGGCATCTATTCCGGCTTCGAGCTCTGCGAGGCGACGCCGATCCCCGGGCGCGAGGAATATCTCAACTCGGAGAAATACGAGATCCGGGTGTGGGACTGGCACCGGCCCGGCAATATCGGCGACTACATCTCGAAGGTGAACTGGATCCGCGCCGAAAATCTGGCGCTGCAACAGCTCAAAAATCTCCGTTTCCACGAGTCGACGGATGACAACATCCTATTCTACGGCAAGATGACCGAGGATCGCTCCAACATGATCTTCATCGCCGTCAATCTGGATCCGTTCACCACGCACAGCGCGATGATCGAGTTCCCGCTGGCGGAGATGGGATTTGGCGAATCCGAGACCTTCCGCGCCGAGGAACTGCTTTCGGGCCGGCGGTTCGACTGGCAGGGGGCCAGCCATTTCATCGAGCTCCGCCCGCATGACAATCCGTGCGAGATCTTCCGCGTCGCCCGGCCATGACCATCCGCCGCCGGCGGGCCCGCCGGTGACGCGACCCGAAAAGCCGGGCGCATGGCGCGCCAGAGTCCGCTATAACAACAACAAAGCGGAGGGCATGAGGTGCCGGCGGCGAGTCGCGAAAGCCCAGTCGCCGAGTTCGCCGCCATCGAGGGAGACATAGCGGGTGTTGGAAACGGCAGGCGGCGGCGACGGCAGGAAACAGGATCTCATCGACGCGGTGGTGGAGAAGGCGCGCTGGCGGCTCGGCGCCGCTTTCCCCGACGCCAT
This sequence comes from uncultured Rhodospirillaceae bacterium, assembly GCA_964460955.1. GTDB lineage: Bacteria > Pseudomonadota > Alphaproteobacteria > Rhodospirillales > Defluviicoccaceae > Defluviicoccus. The sequence continues at coordinate 8,479 of CAYWRP010000068.1, forward strand.
GGAGACGTTCATCCGCCATTACTTCGGCGACGCCGATACCGACGACATCCTGGCCCGAAGCGCCGACACCCTGTTCGGCGCCGCCCACGCCCACTGGAGCCTGGCCGCCGAACGCGAGCCGCAAACCCCGTCCGTCCGGGCCTACAATCCGTCGCTGGAGGATGACGGCTGGCATTCCGAACACACCGTCGTCGAGGTCGTCACCGACGACATGCCGTTTCTCCTCGCCTCCGTCGTCACGACGCTGACCCGGCGCGGCCTTGGCGTCAACTGGGTGCTGCACCCGATCCTCGCCGTCCAACGGGATGAGGCGGGCCGCCTGGCGGCGGTCTTCGATCCGCGCGCGGCGGACGCGGCGCTACCCCGCGAATCCTTCATGCACGTCGAGGTGACCCGCCAGCCGGACCCCATCACCGCCGAAATCGCCGCCGAGGTCGAGGAGATCTTGGCGGAGGTGCGCTTGGCCGTCGCCGACTGGCGGCCGATGGTGGCGAGGCTTGAGCAGACCGCCGAGGAGTTGCGCGCCAACGCCACGCGCGCGGATGCGGAAGATCTGGCCGAGGCCGGCGCCTTTCTCGAGTGGATGAGCAGCCACAACTTCACCTTTCTCGGCTATCGCGCCTACGTGTTGCGGCACGCCGAGGACGGAGTGCTGATGGCCGATATCGTCACCGACGCCGGGCTCGGCCTGCTGCGCGACCGCGCCGAGCCGATCTTCGCCGACCTGCGGGAGAACGAGCCGCTGTCGCCGGCCGCCCGCGATTTCGTGCTCGGCCCACAGCTGCTGACCGTCAGCAAGAGCGACCGGCGGTCGCGCGTCCACCGCGACGTGCCGATGGACACGGTCATCGTCAAGCGCTTCGAGCCGGACGGCACGGTCAGCGGCGGTCAGCTGTTCGCCGGCCTGTTCGCCGCCGCTGCCTACAACAGGAGCGCCCGCAACATCCCCGTCCTCCGCCGCAAGGTGGCGCGCATCCTCGACCGGGCCGGCGTCATTCCGCGCAGCCACGATGGCCGGACACTGATGAACATCGTCGAGAACCTGCCGCGCGACGAGCTGTTCCAGGCCTCGGAAGCGCACCTGCTGGCCACCTCGCTCGGCATCCTGCGTCTGCAGTTTCGGCCGCGGGTGGCCGTGTTCCTGCGCCGCGACGATTTCAACCGCTTCGTCTCCTGCCTCGTCTACGTGCCGCGCGACCGCTATTCCACCGCCATCCGCCAAGCGGTGCAGCGGATCCTCGCCAAGGCCTTCGGCGGTTCCGTGACCACCCATTATGGCGAGGTCGGCGACGCACCGCTGGCCCGCCTGCAGGTGTTCATCAAAACCACACCCGGCCAGGTGCCGGCGGTCGACCCGGCGCATCTGGAGGCGCAGATCCATGCCGCGACGCGCGCCTGGGCCGACAACCTGTATGACGCCCTGATCGCCGCGCACGGCGAGGAACTCGGGCTGAACCTCTGGCAGCGTTTCGGCGAGGCGTTTCCGACCAGCTACGGCGAGGCGTTCAGCGTCGACGAGGCGGTGGCCGACATCGCGCTCATCGAACGGACCGTCGATCAGGCCGACATGGTGCTGCACCTCTACCGCCCTTTCGCCGGCGCCGAATTCCAGATGCGGCTGAAGATGTTCAACCTCGACGTCCCGGTGATCCTGTCGACGGTGATGCCGATGCTGGAGGATCTCGGCCTGACCATCACCGAAGAGATGCCCTACGCGGTGGCGATGGCCGGCGACGTGCCGCGCACGGTCTACATCCACGATTTCGCCCTCGAGACCCGCTCGCGCGCGGAAGTCGACATCGGCCAGCTGCGCGACCGTTTCGAGGACGCGTTCCTCAAGATCTGGCACGGCGAGACGGAGTGCGACGGCTTCAACGCGCTGGTGATCCTGGAGGATCTCACCTGGCGCGAGGCGATGATCCTGCGCGCGTACGCGAAATATCTGCGGCAAGCCGGCATCGCCTTCTCGCAGGACTACATGGAGGAAACGCTCGCCCGCTATCCATCCATCGCCCGCCTCATCGTGCGCCTGTTCCAGGCCTACTTCGATCCGGACGCCGATACCGAGCGCAGCCTGAAAACGGAGGCGGCGCGCGCCGAGCTGACCGAGTCGCTGGACGCGGTGGAGAACGCCGACCACGACCGCATTCTCCGCCGCTTCATCAATCTCGTCGAATCGACGTTGCGTACCAACTACTTCCAGACGGACGGCCATGGTCGGCCGCGCCCATATTTCTCGATCAAGCTGAACAGCGCCGTCGTCGACGACCTGCCGGAGCCGCGGCCGTTCGTCGAGATATTCGTCTACTCGCCGCAGGTCGAGGGCATCCATCTGCGGGCGGGGCGCGTCGCGCGGGGTGGCTTGCGTTGGTCCGACCGCCGGGAGGATTTCCGCACCGAGGTGCTGGGCCTGATGAAGGCGCAGGTGGTGAAGAACGCGGTGATCGTCCCGGTCGGCGCCAAGGGCGGCTTCGTTGTCAAGCGGCCACCCGCCGGCGGTGGGCGCGACGCCTACCTGGCGACGGGCGTCGCCTGCTACCGGACGTTCATCCGCGGCCTGCTCGACATCACCGACAACCGCGCCGGCGACACCATCGTGCCACCGCCGTCGGTGGTCCGCCGCGACGACGACGATCCCTATCTCGTTGTCGCCGCCGACAAGGGCACGGCGACGTTCTCCGATTTCGCCAACGAAGAGGCGTCCAGTTACGGCTTTTGGCTCGGTGACGCATTCGCGTCCGGCGGCGGCAATGGCTACGACCACAAGAAGATGGGCATCACCGCCAAGGGGGCCTGGGAGTCGGTGAAGCGCCATTTCCGCGAGATCGGCCACGACACCCAAAGCCAGCCGTTCACGGTGATCGGCGTCGGCGACATGTCGGGCGACGTATTCGGCAACGGCATGCTGCTGTCGCGCCAGATCAAGCTGCTCGCCGCCTTCAACCACCTGCACATCTTCATCGATCCCGACCCCGATCCGGAACGCAGCTTCGTCGAACGCCAGCGCCTGTTCGAAACGCCGCAGTCGACCTGGGCCGACTATTCGACCGATGTCCTGTCGCCGGGAGGAGGCGTCTTCAACCGCCGCGCCAAGCTGCTGACCCTGACGTCGGAGATCCGCGCCCTGCTCGGCATCATCCAGGAGCGGATGACGCCGACGGAGTTGATCCGCCGCCTGCTCGCCGCCCAGGTCGACCTGCTGTGGTTCGGCGGCATCGGCACCTACGTCAAGGCCTCCGACGAAACAAACGCCGACGCCGGAGATCGGGCCAACGACGCGGTGCGCATCAACGCCAAGGATCTGCGCTGCAAGGTCATCGGAGAGGGAGCCAACCTCGGCATCACCCAGCTTGGCCGCATCGAATTCGCCCAGTCCGGCGGCCGCCTGAACACCGACTTCATCGACAATTCAGCCGGCGTCGACTGCTCCGACCACGAGGTCAACATCAAGATCCTGCTCGACGCGGCGGTTCGGGACGGCGATCTGACCCTGAAGCAACGCAATGGCCTGCTCGCCGAGATGACGGACGCCGTGAGCGACCTGGTGTTGCGCGACAATTACCTGCAAACCCAGGCGATTTCGATGATCTGCGCCCAAGGCGGCGCCAAGCTGGACGGTCAGGTGCGGCTGATCCGCCACCTGGAGCGGCAGAAGCGCCTCAATCGGGAGGTCGAGGACCTGCCGGACGACGATGAGTTGGCACGACGCGCGGCGGCGCGCCAGGGCCTTACCCGGCCGGAGATCGCCGTCCTCTTCTCGTATACGAAAATCTGGGTCTACGACGCCGTCCTCGACTCGGAACTGCCGGACGACCGGGCCCTTTCCGGCGACGCCATCCGCTACTTTCCGCCCCGCCTGCACGAGGCGTTCGCCGACCGCATCGGCGACCATCGGCTGCGCCGCGAACTGATCGCCACGTCGGTCACCAACAGCCTCATCAACCGGGTCGGCGGCGCCTTCGTTCTCGATATCATGGAAAAGACCGGCGGCACCCCGGTCGATGTCGCCCGCGCCTATCTCGTCGCCCGCGAGGTGTTCGGCCTCCGGGATGCGTGGTCGGCCATCGAGGCGCTCGATCTCAGCGTGCCGACCGCCACGCAGATGCGGCTGAACGACCAGGTTCTGGCCCTGCTCGAACATGCGACGCTGTGGTTCCTGCGCCATGACGACGCACCGCTCGATATTTCCGGCACGGTGGAGGCCTTCGCCGGCCCCGTCGCCACCCTGGCCGGCGAAATCGAAACGCTGTTGCCGGAGACCGCGCGGACCTGCATTCACGGCGTTGCCGAAAGCCACGAAAGCGAGGGCGTACCGGCCGACACCGCGCTGGCCATCGCCCGCCTGGAGCGGATGCCGGCGGCGTGCGATATCGTCCGCATCGCCGCCGTCCATGGGCGCCCCCTGGGCGACTGCGCGCGGGCCTACTTCAGCCTCGGCGAGGATCTCGGCTTCGATTGGCTACGCGTCCAGGCCAGCCGGGCGCCGGTCAGCGGCCATTGGCAGCGGCTCGCCGTCTCCGCCCTGACGGATGAACTGTTCGCCTCGCAGGCACGCCTCGCCGAGACCATCGTTCACCGGCCGGCCGAGGAGCCGCAAACCGCCATGGCCGCCTGGTCGAAGGCCAACGCGACGCTGTTGAACCGGACCAACACCCTGCTCGCCGAGTTCCGGGACGCGGAAAAAATGGACTTCGCGATGCTGACCGTCGCCAGCCGCTACTTGCGCACCCTGGCGGAAGCCTGAGCGTGGCGCTGATCCGCCAAGCCGCCGCCACGACCGCCGTCCCGTTCCGGGCACTCGTCAGCTGGTGTTTGTACGACGGCGCGCCGCAGGCGTTCTTCACCATCATCATCACCTTCGTCTTCGCCAACTACTTCACGCGCGGCGTCGCCGAGGACAAGGTGCAGGCACTCGCCGACTGGTCGACCACCATCGGCCTGTCGATGATCGTCGTCGCGGCGACGGCGCCGGTGCTGGGCGCCATCGCCGACCAGACCGGCCGCCGCAAGCCCTGGATATTCGCGTTCACCGCGCTGCTGGTGGCGGTTTCGGTCGGTTTGTGGTTCGTCGAGCCCGATCCGGCCTACGCCATGCTGGCGCTGATCCTCATCGCCATCGGCAACTTCGCCGGCGAAATGGCGACGGTCTTCTACAACGCCATGCTGCCGACCCTGGCGCCGCCGCATCGCCAGGGTCGGGTCTCCGGATGGGGCTGGTCGACCGGATACGCCGGCGGCATCCTCTCGCTGGCCATCGCCCTCGTCCTGCTCATCCAGCCCGACCCGCCGCTGTTCGGCCTCGACCCCGAGGCGGCGGAACCTGTGCGGGCAACGGCGCTGCTCGTCGCCGCCTGGACCGTCGTCCTCGCCCTGCCGATGTTCCTGTTCACCCCCGACGCGCCCGCCGTCGACATCGGCGTCGGCCAGGCGGCGCGGCAGGGCGTGAAAATGCTCATCGGCACCCTGCGCCGCATCCGCGACTACAGGAACATCGTCGTCTTCCTGATCGCCCGAATGCTCTACACGGACGGGTTGACCACCGTCTTCAACGTCGGCGCCGTCTACGCCGGGGTGACCTTCGGCATGGATTTCAACGAGTTACTGCTGTTCGGCATCGCGCTGAACGTCATGGCCGGGATCGGCGCCTTCGGCTTCGGCTGGATCGACGACTGGATCGGCGCCAAGAAAACGATCCTGATCAGTGTCGGCGCCATCACCCTGTTGGCCATCGCCCTGCTGCTGACCGACAGCAAGGCATGGTTCTGGAGCTTCGCGATGGCGCTGTCGACTTTCCTCGGCCCCTCCCAGTCGGCCAGCCGGTCCTATCTGTCGCGGGTCGCGCCGCCGAAGCTGGTCAACGAGATGTTCGGCCTTTACGCCTTTTCCGGCAAGGCGACCGCGTTCCTGGGCCCGCTCCTGTTCGGCGCCGTGACCAGCTGGACCGGCAGCCAGCGCCTGGGCCTGTCCAGCCTGCTCATCTTCTTCGTCACCGGGTTCATCCTGATGCTGTTCGTCAAGGATCCCGGCCCCAACCACGCCGCCGCCG
>CAYWRP010000069.1:0-14338 GCA_964460955.1 uncultured Rhodospirillaceae bacterium
ATCGAACCCTGGAAGATCATCAACTCCAGGAAAGCGAAATCTACCAGAGTCGTGTAGTGTGGTGAGGTTGGAGTTCAGAGCCGATCCACAATGTGGGAAAACGCATCATGTTTTGGGCGAAGTGAGAAGGGGAAAGCTCGCTAACTATGACAAAAAGCTTGCGGTTAAGGTTGTCCATGCACTTGTGAACCACCCCTGGAGAAGTTCAGCAGGATAATGATCGCATAATGGATACGAGGGCTTCAAAGTGCGTCAGTCGGCCAACGCTGCCCGTCGTCATGCTGCGTGCAACGTTTAGCAGCGGGGAAGCGTGGCGATGGCCGTCACATCCAGGGTCGGCGTGGCGCGGGGCATTCGGCTGGGCCTTGAAGCGGGTCGTTTGCGCAATGCGCATGCGGCCATGCGATGGGTGCATGCTCTCGGGCAGCTGCCTCTACCCTTACGTTTTCAATACGCGACCGCCGGAATCAGCAACGGTGATGACACGGTACGACACGGTGCCGCATCCCTTCACTCTGCATCTTGGCCCCCCGCAGACGGGTTGGTTGTCGGCGGAAACACCCTTGAGCGTTTTCCTGACCCTAATCGGTGGCGCGGGTCGTCACGCTGCCTTTTTCGTAAGAGCATTGCAGTTGGCGGGTGAGAGCGGGATCGGCGCCCGCCGCACACGGTTCGTTTTGCGAGACGTGGAGCAACTTGACCCAACAGCCCCGCGACATGCGATGCCTTTGGATTGGGCAAAAGGACGTTTTGGAGCGCCGCAACCAATACCGGTCAAACCGGCGTCAAGTTCAGGCGAGATCAACCTAGATATTTTAACCCCACTTAGGCTGAAGGCAGCGGGACGTCTCATCACACCGGAAACGTTTGCCCCCTGCCATCTGCTGTCGAGCTTGGTCCGGCGCGTGGCCATGCTGATGTACTTCCATACCGAAACGCAACTGGATGTTGATTATCGGGCCTTGAAAGAGGACGCGGCGCGGGTAACCATGCCGCAATCTCAATTGCGATGGCACGAAATGACTCGGCGATCGTCGCGTCAGGAAAGCATCATGCAGACAGGCGGCATTCACGGGGCTGTCAGGTTGGACCTCAGTATAGCTCCTGAATTTTGGCCGTATGTCCGGTTGGGTGAGATCGTGCAGGCCGGCAAAGGAACGAGCATGGGCCTTGGTTTGTATTCGATCCGACAGCCGGCTTAATGCCCCCAGTAGCGGCCGAACCCGCCGATTATCCTCGGCGCATTCTCCTGGCCGTGGTTGGCCTCACACCTCAAGTCGTCACCGAAGCGCTGTATGCACTTTCGATTCAGCGAAGTCCTCCTTTTATACCGACTGAAATTCATGTGGCGACAACGACCGAGGGTCGGGATAGGATCTTGTTGACGTTATTGGAGCCGCCGACCGCGGCAATCAGCGCTTTTGCCGCCGATTATCCCGACGTAAAGGTCGGTACGATCGACAACATTCATGTCATCGGCGGCGATGACGGAGCTGAACTCGCCGATATCACGTCGGCCGACGAAAACACAATCGCCGCCGATTTCATTTCCAATCTGATCAAGGATTTTACCGGCGACGACTCTGCAGCGCTTCACGTATCCATCGCCGGGGGACGCAAAACAATGGGCTTCCTCGCCGGTTATGCTCTTTCTCTCTTTGGGCGCGAGCAAGATCGTTTGTCTCACGTTCTCGTTTCCGAGGCCTTCGAATCTCATCCGCAATTTTTCTACCCCCCTCCCAAGGCGAGAGTATTACTGTCACGCGACAAGCGGCCAATACGAACCGATACGGCACGCATTAGCCTTGCCGAAATACCCTTCGTTCATCTTCGCCACGGACTGCCAGAGCGGTTGCTCGCCGGGCGCAGTACCTACGGGGAGACAGTTCGAGAAGCGCGACAGAGATTCGGTCCACCACTTCTCGTTATTAATGCTCTCCGCAGAAATGCCTCGTTCGGGGAAATTAAGCTTGAACTGCTGCCGCTGTTGTTTGCATGGTTGGTTTGGCTTGCAACGCGGTGTCATGCGCTCGGCGCCGAAAGCGCAGCCATGCATTGGAGCGAGGCAGACGCCGCTGAATTCTTGTCGGTCTGTGAGCAGACACTCGGTTTTGACCATCGCCATCTCGGGCGAGCACGCGACGCGCTGTCAGGTGGGATCACAAAGGAATACTTCGAAGAGAAAAAGTCGCGTTACAACAAGCTTGTGAAAGCAGCACTTGGCGTGAATGCTGATCCATATTTGATCGCTCCTTTCGGGAGCCGACCGAAAACCCGTTTCGGGCTTGCCTTGCCAAGATCTGCCATACGCTTTGTCGGCGCCGACGCCGATGAGATTAATACGCCACCGGAATATTAGCGGTCGCTAAAGTGAGGGGGAGAACGCGATATGAACTCCGACCGAGCGCCGACGTTAGACGAAGTCGCCCTTGGCGGCTTTTTCGAGGATATCGGTAAGTTCATGCAACGCGCGTACGGGTCGGTGCAAGCGATGGAGCCGGCACCTCGTGCTCGTGAGAGCGAGATCTTGCCGCCAGACCGACATGGCAAGTACACGCACAAACATGCCCTTTGGACTGAGGCCTTTTTCGACTGGATGGAAAAGAAGGGGCTCGGTTTTCCAGCCGGAATCAATCTGTCGAATGTGCGTGATGCGGCGGTTTATCATCATAATCCGCGGACCCCATCGCATTGGCTCTCCGCGGTCGCCGATCGACTTTCCGCCGGGATGGATCGGGCAGCGTATGATGAGTCAGCCGACGCGACCGAGATCTCCAGGTCTTGGGATGCATTTCGGCGGAAACCTCTGGCATGCATCTTCGATCAGGTGGATATCGGCCGCGGCACGGTGGCGTCAACTCAGGCGTATCCTCTGGTGTCGCTGTCTCCAAAGGCGATGTTCCCGCACAAGATAACGGGCGATGACTTGCCCGAGCATTATGACAGCCTGTGGCGTGCCTTCACGCTCGAATTCGAGTGCCTTTGCGAGCCGAAGATGAATACGGATCTATTCCAGCAGTCTCTGATTTCACTGTCAGAGCGGTATACCTGGGCGATTCCCTCATCAACCATTGATCATCCGGATGTGTCGCTGCACGACCATAATAGGACCGTGGCGGCTTTCGCCGCATGTCTATACCGCCATCATGATCAATGCGGTGACCTCCAAGACGAGTCGGCAATTAAAGATTTAGAGAGACCTAAATTCCGCATTCTGGTTGGCGACCTATCAGGGATTCAGACAAGCTTGTTTCGCTTGAAAAGCGAAGGCGTCAAGGGGATCAATCGCATTCTTCGTGCCCGCTCTTTCCTTATCGGGCAAATCGGTGAAATGGCGGCGTTGTTGTGCCGACAGCGTTTGGCTCTGCCGCCCTGGTGCTTGCTGCAGGGCGCAGGCGGCCGCTTTCAGCTATTGCTGCCAGAGTTCTCCGGGATTGAGGAAGCGATCACAGTTTTGCGGCATCAACTCGACGCTTGGATGCTGCACCGATACACTGGTGACCTTGTCCTCAACTTGGCGATTACGCCCCCGCTGGCGGGCAAGGACTTTCATGGGAAACGCTTTCCGGAGACGCTGCGAACAATCGCCGAGTCCATGGATGAGGCCAAGCAGCGGCCACTTTCGACGCGCCTCATGACGGCCGAGGCTGCCAGGATCGAAGCCAGCTACCCCCCTGATGGAACCTGCTCGGTCTGCGGTATTCGTCCCGCGGTAATTTCTCCACAGGGAATCGACAACAGTCAGCCTTTGCACTGCCTAACCTGCGACGATGAAGAAAACCGCGGCAGCAAAGTGCCAAAAGCATTGGTTGTGGCAGTAAATGAGCGCAACCAGCCAAGCTCCATACTTGGCTGCTTCGATTTGGCAATCAGAAACGAAGCGCTGTCAGTGGACGATGAGCGCGCGCTGCTCTCAGGGTTCGAGGTTTGGAGCGTGAGTATTGAGGGCAATTTCCCCCTTCCCAAGCGCTTTCTTGCCAATCATGTCCCCCATCTCACCGAGGAAGAGAGCACAGATCCACGCTATGATCACTTAAGCGAGGACGCAAAGGAGGTAAAGCCCGGCCAGCTCAAGCAGTTTGAGCACTTGGCCGCTAATGCGCTTGAGTGGGATGGTGAAAAACTGGTCGGCCGCGCGATGTTGGCGGTGCTCAAGGCTGACGTGGACGACCTCGGTTTCGTCTTTGGTTGCGGCCTCAAGCGCGAACGCACGACAGTGGGTCGCGTCGCCCAAATGTCTCGAATGATGGACGGGTTCTTCACAGGCTACCTGACCCACCTCCTGGAGACGGAAAGGGAGTTTCGCGATACATACACCGTCTACGCTGGCGGCGATGACCTGCTGTTAATTGCACCCTGGTTCTCGGCCATCAAGCTGGCGAGGCGTCTCCGCGCCGACTTCGGGCTATTCGTCAATCATAATCCTAACCTGACGTTATCCGCCGGGATCGAATTCTGTGGCGTCAACGAGCCGCTTAACCGAGCCGTGATCCGTGCCGAAGCTAAATTGGAACGCGCCAAGAGTCACCCGGACAAGGATAGGGTGACGCTGGTTGTCGACGATCACAGCATCCCCTGGAACGGCGGGATCGGCTCGCTCGACTGGGCGCTAGAAGAGGCAGAATGGCTGAACGACTGCATCCGCAGGGAAATGCTGCCTGCCACCTTCCTTTATCGGATGCTTACTCTCGATCGCCAGCGCTCTGGGGACCCCGGCTGGCGTGCCAAATGGGGCTATCATCTCGCCCGGTTCACGGAACGGCTGAAGGACAGTGCAGCACGGCGGGACATCGGGATGCACCTCGACCGTCTCATGTCGGGAAACATTTATGATGAAACGGCAGCGGGTGGTGGAGCCTCAATCGAAGAGGCTGATCCCCGCATTCCGCTGACGATCGCGCTTTATCGCAATCGCTAATGACGACAGGGAGACGCTTCCATGGCTGATAATCCTCAGCGGCGCGGCCCAAGCAATCCGAGAGGCAATGCCCCTGGGCGAAACGGGGGCGAACCGGATTCGGAGCAGTTGCTCATCCCCGACCGCATCGTGACCTACTTCGAGGAGACGGTGAAACCGGGCCAGCGCCCGGTCCTTCGCGCGCAACTGCTTGATGACGAAGCGTCTAGCGTTGCCAAGGAAATTAAGACGCTTCCCGCATCCCAGTTACGCCGGTTTTATGCGAGCGTCCTCAGCCTGAAACGCGAGCTGGAAGTAAATCCAGCGGGCGCCACGGATGGTTTAGTGCTCGCGCGGTTGGCCCTGCTCAAGGCCCATGCCGCCTATGCCAAAAAGCGCATGAAAGGTGTGCCCGACGCCTTCATCAAATTCATCGTTCGTCACGTCGCTTCCGTGAAAACCCGAGATGATTTCCTCTACGGCTTCGCTCCATGCTTCGAGGCGGTGGTGGCCTATCACAAGTTCTTCGAAACGTCAGAAAAGGGCTAACCAATCATGCCTTTAAGGTTCATCGGCCGCGTCCGCATTGACGGCACAATCAAGCTGGCGACTGGCCTCCACATTGGTGCAGGAAAGGACGCCATCGAGATCGGCGGTATCGACAACCCGGTGATCAAGCACCCGCACACCGGCGAACCCTATGTTCCAGGGTCGAGCGTCAAGGGTAAGCTTCGGTACCTTCTCGAATGGGCGTTCCAACCGGTCTACGACAGTGTTCGGTCGGACGGCAAACCTTGGGGAACGGACGATCACCAAGCCTACAGGCTGGACGATCCGGTCCTCCGCATCTTCGGCACTGCGGCAAAGAGAGAGAAATGGCCGGCCGGTCCGACGCGCCTGATTGTCCGTGACGCCATGCTGAGAGAGGCTTGGCGGAATGAGGTCCTCAAAGGCGGTGACACGTTGACCGAAGAAAAAACGGAAGTCGTCATCGATCGCATCGCCGGCAAGGCCCACGACAGGATCGGACCTCGCCAGACGGAACGCGTTCCGGCGGGCGCCGCGTTTAACCTTGAGATGGTGTTCCGCCTCTATGACACAGACGACGGTGGAGCCCGAGACAGAGAATGCTTGAATTGGCTGCTCGCTGGTCTGCATCTGCTGGAGCAGGACGCCCTCGGCGGCTCCGGCTCGCGCGGCTACGGACGCGTTGCGTTCGAAAATCTGCGCGTCATCGGCGATGGCTTGCCAGAGACCGGTCAAGAGATCGGCACAGCCTATCGCGTCAACCGCTTTGATCCGGAAACGGCACCGGACATCGTCCGCTTCGCGTCATGACGCTGTTTCGTGTACGCATCACGCTCAGGGCACCGCTCGGCACGCCGCTCACCTCCGGAACGCTGTTCGGCCACTTGTGCTGGGTGATGCGGGAGGCTCGCGGCGAAAGCGCGCTCACGGCATGGTTGGCATCATTGCCGGAGCGGCCGTGGGCGCTATCGGACGCCTTTCCCCGCGATCGGCTGCCCTTTCCGATGCTGCCCCCCGTTCCACCGGAGCGGCCGGACACCATGGACAAGGCGGCGCTCGACCGACTGCGCAAAGCCAAAAAACAGGCGAAGCAGGCCTGGGTTAGCCTCGACGTTTGGCGACACGTCCGTGACCGTTGCAGCGCACCCCTGCTGCGCGCGGCCCAGCTGGCCCCGGACACCGATGGCGAGGGCGAAGGCGGTCGCCTACCGAGACGTGAACTCGCCGCGGTACGCATCGCGCACAATACCATCGACCGCCAAACCGGCTCGACGCCCGACGAAGGTGGCCTCTATTTCGTCGACGAGGATTGGGGATTCGCTGACAATCCCCACCGCGATATTTACGTCCGCGCCGAGACGACGGCGGTCGAGATCGAGGCGCTGTTCGGCGGCGTCGGCGAAGCGGGTTATGGCCGCGACGCCACCTATGGCCGGGGCCACTTCGGCGTCGACGGCATCGACACGGATGCGGTCGCCTGGCTGGACCAAGGCGACGGCAACCGCAGGCTGAGCCTGTCGCAGGGCGCGCTCGGCGCCAACATGGCGGAGCCGCGGTACAAACTGTACACGCTGTTCGGCAAGCTGGGGGTCGGCATGCTGGATGACGGCGTGCGGCCTTGGAAAAAGCCGCTGCTGTTGACGCGGGCCGGCTGCACGTTCCGGCCGACGGACGAGGGCCCCTACGGCGCCTGGCTCACCGGCATCCATCAGGACCGCCCGGAGGTCGGCCACAACGCCTTTCATCTTGCCATCCCCTACACCGAACCGGGCGCACGGCCATGAGCACGTTACATTTCCACGCCGTGCCGCTGACACCAGTGCACATCGGTGACGGCAGCACACTCCAGCCGGAAGAATTCCTGATCGAGAATGGCGAACTGCTGCGCTACCGCCCAGGCCGTGTCATTGCCGAAATGTCGATTGAGCAGCAGCAACGCTTCGCGGATGCCGTCGGCGCCGGCCGCCTTAAGAAGTCGCAGGAGCTCATTCGCTCCATGGTCGACCGCGCTGCACATGTCTTTGAACGCATCCACGTCGGCCGTGGATCCGAAGACTATCTGCGTAATGCCGTCGCCAACCCGGATCGGGCCGGGGACGCCACCCCATTCGTCCGCATGGCGGGTCATCCTTACGTTCCCGGTTCCTCGCTGAAGGGGGCCTTTCGGACAGCGCTGATCAGTGACCGCGGAAATGCTGAGCGCCGGTCGACTATTGAGCAAAAGATAGCACCTGAGCTGGAACGTTTGCGGCGAGACCTCCCGAGAGCGCCGCGCACCGGTCGCATCGCCGATGATCTGCAGCGCCTCGCCCTTGATTACGATCGGGGCGCGACGGAGGGCGATCCGCTACGCGATGTCGCCGTCGCCGACGCCATGCTCGGTCCCGGATCGACGCGGTTCGACAAGGTGGCGGTCGGTTGGACGCCTCGCAAACGCGATGATCGGAAAAAAGGTCGCCAGTTGCATGTCGAGCGTCTGCTCTCGGTGATCGACCGCATCGCGCCCGCCGATGTCTCCTTCACGCTCTCACTAACGATCACCGACCCTGAACGCCAGGATCGACGCCACGTCCTGAACGGGGCCAAGACGCCGCGCTCGCCGGTCCGTCTTGCACCGTTGCTCGAAGCGATGCACGGCTTCCATTTTGCCCGCTGGCAAGACGAGATCGAGCGGCTGTTTCCTGCCAAGGCACCCGTCCGCCGCCGGCTCGAGGAGGCTCTGAAAAAGGCGGAGGCCTATGCGGCAACCCTGAGCCCATCGGCCGCCCTGCATGGCATCCCGCCCGCCTTGTTGCGCCTCGGCCGCTTCACCGGCTTCGAGTCCAAGTCGGTGGAAACCTGGCGGCGTGGCTGGGCGCCGCAGGCAAAGAAGCTCCTCGAAAGGGCCGGCACCCACAGCATGGTCGTCGACGACGCTGACGTCCTGTCGTTTGGCTGGATCCTGCTGTGCCCGGCCGATGCGCCGGTGCCGCAGCGCACCGAGGCGCCGCGACCGACGGGGGTGCCCGGGGCTCCGTCGACGGGGGCACCCGCAGCGCGGCAGCCGCAACCACCGACGCCGCGCCGCCGCGCCTTTGTCGGAGAGGATGAAGTGAAGATCCTCAAGCGAGACGGCGACGTCGTCACAGTCCAGTTCGTCGACGACAACGATACCGAATTCGTCGATGCCTCGGAGATCCGCTATGAGTAACCGCGATGAACCGCGCGCCGGACGGCTGGTTTCGTTTCTCGGCACCGGCGATTACCAACCGGTCCGTTACCGTCTCGACGAGCGCACTGCGGACGAGAGCTGTTGGGTCGTTCAAGCCCTCTGTCAATTGTGCGATCCGCCGCCAGGCCAGATTTGCCTCATGGTCACGCCGGAATCGGAAAAGCGGGTGCCGGAGGTCGCGGCTGTTCTCGAGCAAAACATCGGGCTTGTTCCGGAAACGATGCTGGTTCCTTCGCTCGCTGATCCGGCGGCGCAGTGGCAGCAATTCCAGGTGTTGAAGGAGGCCCTGCGGACGCCCGATGCGATGCCGGTGATCCTCGACATCACCCATGGCTTCCGCAGCCAGCCATTCTTCGCCGCTGCCGTTGCTGCCTTCGTCCGCGCCGTCGATGCTGACCCGCCGCCCTTGCGCATCCTTTACGGCGCCTTCGAGGCGCGGGACAACGAGACAGGCATCGCGCCGGTTTGGGACCTCACCGCCTTCGTCGAGTTGCTCGATTGGGCGCGGGAGATCATGCTGTTCCTGCGCACTGGTCGCGCGGCTGAGGTTGCTGCGCGGACCGAAACCCTCGACCGGGCGGTTCGTAGGGCTTGGTTTGCCAGTGGTCAGAGCCGGGATGAACGCCCGCGGCTGGATGCCTTGGCCAAGGCGCTGGCGGAGTTCGGCGGCGACCTTGAAACGATCCGCACGGGGGCGCTGCTGCTCGGAACCGAGACGCAGAACGAGACGCAGAAGAGCTCGGCGACGCGCCTGCTGGACAGTGTTGACGTGGCCCGCCGCGCCGCCCAAGACTATGCACCACCGCTGGCCGATGTGCTCGACCGGATCGAAACCATGACCCACCCCCTCCGCCTCGAACAGCCGAGCCTCGGCGGTGAACCCGGCCATCGGGCGCTCGCGGCGCTGTCCAGGCTGTATTACGACATGGCGCGGTATGCCGATGCTATCAGCGTTATTCGTGAAGGCTGGATCACCCGCTATGGGCGGGCAGCCGCGCAGTCGCCTGGCTTTCGTGTCTTCGATGACAATGAACGGCGGAACGTGGAGAGCCGATGGCGCGATGCCGAGGGCGATCGGGCACGCGTGATTTCGGGACTGCGTAACGACATCGAGCACGCCGGCTTTCGCAGCCATCCGAAGCCGGCGAACACCCTGTTCGAGGAAATCGGCCGATTGGTTGAAAGCTTCGAGATGTCGGCTGGCGATGAGGACACGGCCCCGCCCCGCGTGTTCGCCAATATCAGCAATCACCCAAGCAGCGAATGGTCCGAAGAGCAACGTCGCGTGGCGCTTGCCTATGCCGACCGCATCGAGGATGTGCCGTTCCCGGCCGTGCCGCCGACCGTCAGCCAGCGCAAGTTCGACAAGCTTTTGAAAGAAACGCTGCACCAGGTTCCACTGGCGACGACGCATGCGATGGTGCAAGGAGAGTTCACGCTGACCTTTGCCCTGGTCAAATCGCTGCAGCATAAAAAGATCGCTTGTTACGCCGCCACCGGGGACCGCGACACCGAGACGTCGGGAAATGCCAAGCTCAGCCGTTTCGACTTTGCCGGCTTCCGGGAATTCCCAACGATTACAGGACGTTGAAATCCCGCATGGGCGATGCCAAACGTCCTTCTCGGCCGGCAGGAAAGTCAGCTTTTCGACACTCGCCAATTTCTGCCAATCCATCCTGCAACCCCTTGACGTTTTACCACTTTTCGCGCTGAGCTGTTACTGCCGAAGACCTGATGAAAAAGGGATCAAGACGGTGGGAACAGAGTGCTATGCGACATAGGCTTTACGTTACTGCCGAAGACCTGATGAAAAAGGGATCAAGACACTTAGTCGGTGTCATAACCTTGTTCCCTTTTGGGTTACTGCCGAAGACCTGATGAAAAAGGGATCAAGACGAAGCGCTCCATGTTGATCTCATCGGGGCTAATGTTACTGCCGAAGACCTGATGAAAAAGGGATCAAGACCGATTTGGGCGGTTGACCTCCCCGCCTCCAGGCGTTACTGCCGAAGACCTGATGAAAAAGGGATCAAGACCTCGAGGTTCAAGCCAATCGTTTCGATGGGCCGTTACTGCCGAAGACCTGATGAAAAAGGGATCAAGACAAGTGGTCATTGATCTGTATCTCCTCGCCAAGTGTTACTGCCGAAGACCTAATGAAAAAGGGATCAAGACTCGCCAATCAACCTCATTTTCTTTAGAGTAATGTTACTGCCGAAGACCTGATGAAAAAGGGATCAAGACATGATCAGGGTATCCATCTGAGTTTCTATTCAAAGTTACTGCCGAAGACCTGATGAAAAAGGGATCAAGACGCGGGAGGAGCGCCGATCTCCTTCGCGATTTGGGGTTACTGCCGAAGACCTGATGAAAAAGGGATCAAGACTTCAGAGTTTCGTTTTACTATTACGAACATAGGTTACTGCCGAAGACCTGATGAAAAAGGGATCAAGACTAAGGCACCAAGCCCTAGTCCTATGTCCGGCAACCGTTACTGCCGAAGACCTGATGAAAAAGGGATCAAGACCGGTGCGAGCGTAGCCGACACAGGCTTGTGGATGTTACTGCCGAAGACCTGATGAAAAAGGGATCAAGACGTAGCAAGGATTTATCCAATTGGCGCGCCTTGCGGGTTACTGCCGAAGACCTGATGAAAAAGGGATCAAGACCCGTTGCAGGGAACTCTTTCCGCGCTGTGTCGGTGTTACTGCCGAAGACCTGATGAAAAAGGGATCAAGACGTCCCATGCTTTGAACATTTGATGTATAGACATGTTACTGCCGAAGACCTGATGAAAAAGGGATCAAGACGATATCCTTTTGCTCACACCGATCAAACTTAAGGGTTACTGCCGAAGACCTGATGAAAAAGGGATCAAGACGTGGCGGCGCGGGCCGACCTTGACACCGACGGCGTTACTGCCGAAGACCTGATGAAAAAGGGATCAAGACTTCCAACCATTGAGTGTTTGAGTCTATCTGACCGTTACTGCCGAAGACCTGATGAAAAAGGGATCAAGACCTCTTGTCTGTGCCTTGTCTCGCGCCTTGTGATTGTTACTGCCGAAAACCTGATGAAAAAGGGATCAAGTTCTTGGACACTTCGCGGTGTCCGCGCGAGGGTTCCGGCGGGGGCGCGGGGCTTAACGCCACGCGTGTCCGCCCGCGCCCGCCGGCGGCGACAAGCTTGTGGTGGGACCGGGGAAGGCGGGGGGTCGCTATACTGGGGGCATGAGTAAGCGCCCCCTGTTCCTCGTCGCCTATGACATCCGCAGTCCGCGCCGCCTGCGCCGCGTGCTGCACGCGGTCAAGGCCTATTCCACCGGCGGACAAAAGTCCGTTCACGAGTGCTTTCTATCGGCGTCGGAAAAGGCCGCGCTCGGCCGCCGTTTGGCGATGCTCATCGATCCGGACACCGACAGCGTGCTGCTGATCCGCCCGGACCCGCGCGGCAGGACGCGGACACTCGGCATCGCCCGGCCGCCGCGCGATGACAGTTTTTTCTACATTGGCTAAGCCAACGCCGCCGCCGCGGATGGCGGCGGCCAAAACGGGGGAGAGCCTAAGCCGGATGACAACCTTTTACATCGATCGCAAGGGTGTCGACCTCGACCACGAAAGCGGCACCCTGGTGGTCCGCCTGGCCGGTCAGCGGATCGCCACGCTGCCCCTTGCCGGGACTGAACGGGTGGTCATTCGCGGCGCCGAGAGACTGAGCGCGCGGCTGCTGGCGGCCTTGTGGCAACGGGGAATCTCGCTTGTCCTGCTCGGCGGCCGCAAGGGCCAGGTGCAGGCGATGCAGCATGGCCCGGCTCACGGCGATGCGCAAATCCGCCTGCGACAATATGCCCTCGCCCAGGACCCGGCGGCCCGGCTGCGACGCGCCCGCCGCCTCGTCCTGGCGAAAACGACGGCGCAGCGCTTGTTTTTGCGCACAGCCCTGGTCGCTCGTCCCGATGCGCGGTCACCATTGCTCGACGCCGTCGCTACGGTCGAGGCCGTTCGCGCTCGTTTGCGCCGGGGAGACGGCGCCGATCTCGGCATATTGTTCGGCTTCGAAGGCGCGGCCGCGGCCTCCTATTTCGCCGGGTTCGCCACATTGTTTCCGCCGTCACTCGGCTTTCGCGAGCGCAACCGGCGGCCGCCACGGGACCCGGTCAACGCCTGTTTGTCCCTCGGCTACACGCTGTTGCACGCCGATGCCCAGCGCGCCGTGCAGATCGCCGGCCTCGACCCACTGATCGGCTTCTACCATCAGCCGTCACCTGGCCGGGAATCCTTGGCCTGCGACCTGGTGGAACCGTTGCGTCCGAAGGTCGACCAGTGGGTTTGGCGCATGTTTCGCGGGCGAACCCTGCGCGAGGCCCACTTCAGCCGCGTTGATGGCGCGTGCCTGTTGGGTAAGGCTGGACGCCAGCACTTCTACGCCGGTTACGAGGACATCGCGCCGACTTTGCGCAGCTATCTGCGACGAACGTGCCGGTTTCTCGTCCGCGAGTTGCGTGGCGGCGACGGTAGCGGATCTCAATGGTTGGAAACGCCTGCACGATGAGGCGACCGCTTTATATTGATGGCAGCCGGCTGCCGGTGGAGGTCGGCCTCGACGGGCCGGCACTGCTGATGCGGCAGCCGAACTGTGCGGATGCCCGCGCGCCCCTGCGACTGCTCTCCCGTATCGCGGTGACGGGTAACGTCAGGTGGGCGATGGCCGCGCTGCTGGCCTGTTGCGACGGCGGCGTGCCGGTGGCTTTCTTGCGCGGCGACGGCAGTGTGCGCGGATGGTGCGTTGGCGACGGCGAAGCGACGACAGAAATCAACGCCCTGCTCGAGGATGCGACCATGCAGCCGCACTTCGCCGGCCAGCACGCGGATTGGCTGCGTGGGCTGGAGCGGCGGGCCATTGTTTCAACCATGCGATCATTAGGGGTTGCCGAGGTCGATCTCAGGCCGTCGCAGGTTTGGGCCGCCTTTGAGGCGCGGATCGACGAGTTGTCTCCGCCGGTGAATGCGACAATAATCATGCGGGTGCTGGGCGGTGCGTTGACGGTGCAGATCGCCGCCCTGTTGCGTGGCGAGGGTGTGGGAACGCGATTCGTCAACGGGCATGGCGCGCCGGTACGGCTCGCCGCCGACTTTGAGCGGCTGCTGGTTTGGGAACTTTGGCCTTGTGCCGAACGAGCCGCGATCTACTTCTGCCGGCATGGCGAAAAACACCGCGACGAGACCGCCGTGCGCCGGCGTATTGTGCGCCGATACGAAGCGGCGGCGCCGATGATCGAGCGCAGCTTCGCTGATCTTTTTTGGCGGCTCCGGTGGCATCTGCGGGAAGTATTGCCGTGAGCCAACGAAGGGCCTGGCTTATTGCCTACGACATCGCGTGTCCGAAAAGGCTCGGGCGGGTGCACCGGTTTTTAAAAGGGCAGTCGCTGCCGATGCAATACTCCGTCTTCACTGCGGTGCTTTCTGAATCCGAGAGGGATCAGATCATAGCCGGCCTCGCCACGCGCATTCATCCGCGCGCCGATGACGTACGCGTTTATCCCTTGCCACCGACCGGCGCGATCGAAACGATCGGCCGGGCATGGCTTTGCGAGGGAGTCATGGTGATCAATCGCCGTTAGCTGTAGCGGCTTGCGAACATCCGGGGTTCTGCCTGCAAACATCGGTCGTTTCCTGCCCGAATTGGTTGCGACTATCGGGGTT
>CAYWRP010000070.1:0-1730 GCA_964460955.1 uncultured Rhodospirillaceae bacterium
CACCTCGTCGAAAGCGCGGCCGATGAGTTGCAGGCCGAGCGGCAGTCCGCGCGCGCTCAAGCCGGCGGGAACCGAGATGCTGGGCAGGCCGGCGAGGTTGACGGGCACCGTGAACACGTCGTTGAGGTACATGGTCACCGGGTCGTCCATCTTGTCGCCGATGGCAAATGCGTCCGACGGCGCCGTTGGGGTGAGCACCGCATCCACCCGCTCGAACGCGGTGAAAAAGTCCCTCGCGATCAATGCGCGCACTTTCTGCGCCTTCAGGTAATAGGCGTCGTAATAGCCGGCCGACAACACGTACGTGCCGATCAGGATCCGCCTTTTGACCTCCGCGCCGAAGCCGCTGCTCCGGGTGTTGCGGTAGACCTCGTCCAGGGTCTCACCGGCTTCCCGAAGGCCGAAGCGGACGCCATCGTAGCGGGCCAAATTCGACGACGCTTCCGCCGGCGCGATGATGTAGTAGGTCGGCAACGCGTATCGGGTATGCGGCAGCGAGATCTCGACGATCTCGGCTCCAGCGTCCGCCAGCCAAGCTCGCCCCTCATCCCAGAGAGCGGTGATTTCCGCGGGGGTATCGGCACCCCCATACTCTTTTGGAATACCGATGCGAAGCCCACGGATGTCGTTACCGACGGCCGCCTCGAAATCCGGCACCGGTTCCGGGGCGGAAGTCGAATCCTTGGGATCGTGACCGGCCATGGCGCCGAGCATGATGGCCGCGTCGGCGACCGTCCGCGTCATCGGCCCCGCTTGGTCGAGGCTCGAGGCAAAGGCGACGATGCCCCAGCGCGAACAGCGGCCATAGGTCGGTTTCAAGCCGACGATGCCGCAGAACGAGGCCGGCTGGCGGATGGATCCACCGGTATCGGTACCGGTGGCGCCGAGGCACAAACGCGCGGCGACCGCCGCGGCGGAGCCGCCGGACGAACCGCCGGGAACCAAATCCTTGCCGTCGCGCGGGCCCCAGGGGTTTTTCACCGCGCCATGATAGCTAGTGATATTCGATGATCCCATGGCGAATTCGTCGAGGTTGGTCTTGCCCACAAACACGGCGCCGGCCTTGAGGAGATTGGCCGTCACGGTGGATTCGTAGGGCGGCGTGAAACCATCGAGAATGTGCGACCCGGCGGTTGTCCTGACGCCCCGCGTGCAGAAAAGGTCCTTGATGCCGAGCGGAATGCCATCAAGTCTGCCGGTCGTGTCAGCCGCCCGCCGCCGCGCGTCCGCCGCGCGTGCCTGCTCCAGCGCCAGCTCGGGTGTCGGCGTGATGAACGCGTTGAGGTCGGCGTGGGCTTCCATGCGCGCCAGATGCGCCGCCGTCAGCTCCTCGGCCGAGAAATCGCCCTGTTGAAGCCCGTCACGCGCTTCGGCAAGGGTCAGGGAGGTCAGCGCATCGGTCATTCGACCACTTTCGGCACGGAATAGAACTCCTCGATCGGCTGCGGCGCGTTGGAAAGCACGTCTTGCCGAGCACTCCCGTCAGCCACCGTATCGTTGCGATAGGTCGGCTGGATATTGGAGATCGCCTTTAGCGGCGCCACTGCCTCGGTGTCGACCTCGCCCAGTTGCTCG
This sequence comes from uncultured Rhodospirillaceae bacterium, assembly GCA_964460955.1. GTDB lineage: Bacteria > Pseudomonadota > Alphaproteobacteria > Rhodospirillales > Defluviicoccaceae > Defluviicoccus. The sequence continues at coordinate 1,576 of CAYWRP010000070.1, forward strand.
ACCCAGGCCAGAATCGACGACAGCTCGCCGGCCAAGGCGTCGACGTCTTGGTCGGCTACGCGCAGCCGCGCCAGGGTGGCGATCTGCTTGACAGTTTTCGAATCGACGGACACTGTGATGAAACGTCCTTCGGGGTGGAATTGTCCTGGAGACAG
>CAYWRP010000070.1:1830-14245 GCA_964460955.1 uncultured Rhodospirillaceae bacterium
TGGACCATTGCCTCGCCGCTGGCGCTGATCGAACGCAGGCGGCTGGCGCGGGATCTCGAACAGTTGGCGGGCTTGGCGCAAACCCATGGCGTCGGCGCCGCCGTTATCGGTTTGCCGGTAGAGATGAGTGGCAGCGAAGGACCCGCCTGTCAGTCGATCCGCCAGTTTGGCGCCAATCTGGCCCGCGGGCTCGATTTGCCGGTCGCCTTTTGGGATGAGCGCCTGTCGACCACCGCCGTCGAGCGGGTGTTGATCGACACAGCCGACCTGAGCCGCCAAAAAAGGAGCCGTCTCGTTGACAAGGCCGCGGCAACCTACATCTTGCAGGGCGCCCTCGATGCCATGGCCAACCGTCGGCGCGCCGCCTCCAGCGGCGGGGTCGACCCTGCGGCATTCTAGCCCGGCGGCCGTCGAATTTGCTGCGACGGGTCCGCAAAGACGTTGTCGCTCTCTGGCGGCGATCCTATAGTCCGCGCCATGTCGACGCTTTCCGAGTTCGCTTCCTATCCCCACCAGCATCTGCTGGGCATAGAGGGTCTATCGCCGCTCGAGATCACGGCGCTTCTTGACCGGTCCGAGCAGTACATCGAGCAGAATCGGAGTTCCGACAAGAAGAAATCCACCCTGCGCGGCCGCACCCTGATCAATCTTTTCTTCGAGTCCTCGACCCGCACTCGAACGTCATTCGAACTCGCCGGCAAACGGCTCGGCGCCGACGTCATCAACATGTCCGTTTCGACAAGTGCCGTGCGCAAGGGCGAGACCCTCATCGACACGGCGATGACGCTCAACGCCATGCACCCGGACGTGCTCGTGGTGCGCCATCCGGAATCGGGCGCCGTTAAGCTATTGTCCGAGAAGGTCAACTGCGCCGTCATCAATGGTGGCGACGGCAGCCACGAGCATCCGACGCAAGCCTTGCTCGACGCGCTCACCATTCGTCGCCGCACCGGCCGGCTGTCCGGCCTGCTCGTTGCCATCTGCGGCGACATCCTCCATTCCCGGGTCGCGCGGTCGAATATTCACCTCCTGAACACGATGGGCGCCCGGGTGCGGCTGGTGGCGCCCAGCACGCTTATCCCGACCGACGTCGAACGCCTCGGTGTCGATGTCTTCCATGACATGCGGCGCGGCCTTACCGACTGCGATATTGTGATGATGCTGCGCATCCAGACCGAGCGCATGCGGGGCAATTACGTCCCTTCGATCCGCGAGTATTTCCATTTCTTCGGTCTCGATTACGACAAGTTGGCGAGCGCCCGCAGCGAAGCGCTGATCATGCATCCGGGGCCGATGAATCGCGGCGTCGAGATCGATTCCCTGGTTGCCGACGACTTCGGTCGCAGCGTCATCCGCGAGCAGGTCGAAATCGGTGTCGCCGTACGAATGGCCTGCCTCGAACTGCTGACCAACAACCTGTCGAGTCCCGCGCTCGCCAATTCGTGATTACTCACCTGCCGTCGGTCCGATCAAACGCATGAGCACCCAGACGCCCGTTCGAACAGCTTATATCAACGCGCGGCTCCTCGATCCAGCAACGGGCACCGACGCTGCGGGCGGTGTGTTGACCGAAGGCGAGACCATCGCCGCCATCGGCGGTCAGGTGATGGCGAGCCAGGTCCCCGAAAATACCCAGATTATCGATTGCAAGAAAATGTGGCTCTGCCCCGGCTTCGTCGACATGCGGGTACAGCTGCGTGAACCCGGCGAGGAGCACAAGAGTACGCTGGCCTCGGCCGGTCGCGCCGCCACCGCCGGCGGCATCACCTCCATGGTCTGCCTGCCGAACACCAATCCGGTCATCGATGACATGTCGGTGGTCGAATTCGTCGCCCGGCGCGCCCGCCTGCTAGGCCTAACGAAGGTCTACCCCTACGGAGCGATCACCCGGGGGTTGCGCGGCGAGGAGATGGCGGAACTCGGCATGCTGGCGGAAGCGGGGGCGGTGGCGTTCACCGACGGCGTTGTCGCGCTCGCCAACGCGCAGATGATGCGCCAAGCGCTGAACTACGCCAAGACCTTCGGGCTTCTCATCGTTCAGCACCCGGAAGAGCCGACGCTTGCCGCCGAGGGCGAAATGAACGCCGGCGAATTCGCAACGCGGTTGGGCCTCACTGGGATCCCCAAGCAGGCCGAGGTGATCATCGTCGAGCGCGACATCCGCTTGGTCGAACTCACCGGCGGTCGGATTCACTTCGCCCACGTTTCCACTGGCGAGGCCATCGATGCGATACGCCGCGCCAAGGCGCGCGGGCTGCACGTCACCTGCGACACGGCACCGCCGTATTTCGCCATGAACGAGGCGGCGGTTGGCGACTATCGGACTTTCGCCAAGCTGTCGCCGCCGCTGCGAACCGAAGCCGATCGCCTTGCGGTCATCGAAGGTCTCGTCGACGGAACGATCGACGCTATCGCCTCCGATCACGCGCCGGAAGACGAGGATGCGAAAAGGCTTCCCTTCGCCCAGGCCGCCTTTGGCGGTGTCGGCCTGGAGACGCTTCTGCCGATTTCATTGGAGCTGGTGCACAATGGCCAACTCTCGCTATTAGGAATGCTCTCCTTGCTCACCCATCGGCCGGCTGACATCCTCGGTCTGAAAGCCGGTCGCCTTGCCGTCGGCGAGGCCGCCGATCTGGCGATCATCGATCCCGATCGACTCTGGCAGGTGCGCGAGCATGAGCTTCTCAGCAAGTCCAAAAACACACCGTTCGACTATCGCCCGGTCCAGGGTCGGGCGATCATGACGATCATCGACGGCCGCTCCGTTTTCAAGCGGGATGGCTCGCCATGACGCTGGACTCATCGCTGACAACGCTCCTGGTGGCAGGTCTGGTCGGCTATCTGGCAGGCGCGACGCCATTTGGCCTCATCCTAACCCGATTGGCCGGTAAGGGAGACATTCGCAAGATCGGGTCCGGCAACATCGGTGCCACCAACGTCCTGCGGACGGGCAGTAGACCGCTGGCGGCAACGACCCTGCTGCTGGATGCCTTGAAGGGATTCGTGCCGGCGCTGGCGTTCGCCTTCGCTGGCGCATGGCCTTCCCTGATCGCCGGCATCGCCGCGGTGATTGGGCACAATTTTCCGATCTGGCTGCGGTTCCGGGGCGGCAAGGGCATCGCGACGACCTTTGGCGTCCTGTTCGCCTTTTCATGGCCGTCAGCGTTAATTGCCGGCGCAGTCTGGCTCGGCGTCGCCGCGCTCACCCGCTATTCGTCGGCCGGAGCGCTGTCCGCGCTCGTCGCCGCGCCGGCGGCGATGTGGGCTCTGGCCGGCCCTCGGTATGCCGCCTGCATGGCCGGACTGACGGTGCTCGGTTTCGTCCGCCATCGTGAAAACATTCGCCGCCTGATCACCGGAGAGGAGTCCCGAATCGGCGACATTCGCCCGTCTGGTCAGGACTGACGATCAAGATCCGTGCGGTGCTTCAGGGTATGCTGGGGCCATTCTGGGACACCGCCGACGTGATCTCATTCGAGGTCCCACGCGGCCGGGTAGCCGTCTCGTTTCCGTTCGCGTGCGCCACCTCGCCAACGCCAAGCCCGCGGCCCACCGGGACGATGCCATGCACATGAATCCCGGCTAGTTGATCCCAGCGCCGCAGGATCGCTTCCTCGCGAGCGCGAAAGACGTCATCGGCGATGAAAATCGCCTGGTCGGCAAGCCACTCGCGTGCAGTCAAAAGGGTTCCGTAGCGGCAATCGGCCCGCGAGGTCATCCAACTCGCCGGCCCATCGATGAACACGAGTTCGGCCCGCGAAGGACCAAGAAGGCCAACCAAAGTCGACGTGTCGGGTTGATAGGCGTATCCGCGCCAACTGCCGAGCGCGCGACGGATTACCGGCGCGGTGACGATCGTTGCGTATGCTGAAAGGTCGAAATCAGCCAGCCAATCCCGCGTTTTCGCAGCATACTGTGAGTTTTCCTCGATGGAAACGATATGCGCGTCGTGAGTCGCGTGTTTCGCAAGCGCGGCAAAAACCACCGTGCTGGCACCGCTGCCGAATTCCAGCATGCGCGCCGGACGGACACGGTCGAAAATCAACGCCAGGGCCCGAGCCGTGCGCTTGCCGATCCGCCAGCGCCCGCCGCAGATTTCCTCGATAAGGGCCTCGATCTCATCGGCGAAAGGGATCTGGCCCGAAAGATCGCTTAGCGGCCCGCCGAGGCGGAAAGCGCTGAGCATTGTTGCGCGGCGGATCTCAGGCAAAGGCACGAGGGAGAGCGGTTGGAACCGATCCGCAGCCGGGAGAGGCGCACAGGCGTTCGAGGCATGCTTTGGTGAGTCAAACATTTTGGGGAGCTACATCGTTTTTTCAGCGCATTTGGTGGTTTGCTAGCATGTTATCGCCAGAGACACACTTGGAAAGATGGGCTCCGCCAAAACAATAGCCATTCTAAGCTAAAAAAATCGGTCGGCGACCAGGATCAAGGCCCGTCCGGCGGTCTGAGAGCGAGGCTTCTTCTGATTGCGGCAACCGCGCAAGGGCTAGAAGTTAACCGCGAAGCGGTTGAAATCGATGCAAAGTTGCGAGATCCCCCGGACGTTGCGGGGCAGCGTCCGAGCGCCATATTAAGTTGGAAGACCTTAACCGTTGAGGGCCTTTCCGTCAGGTATCGATACGGGCGGCAGGGCGGCTCGCACTCAGGAGAAGGCATATCATGAACGCTGAAAAGTTAACCGAAAAGCTGCGCGCGGCGATCCAGGCCGCGCAAACTACCGCGCTTGCGAGTGGTCACCAGCAGTTGCTGGCCATTCACGTGTTGAAAGCGCTGCTCGACGACAAGGACGGGCTCGCCACCAAGCTGATTCGCAAGGCGGGCGGTAACGTCGACGCGGTGCGCGAAGGCACGGACGCGGCTCTGGCGAAACTTCCCGTCGTCGAAGGCGGTGGCGCCGGGCAGGTGTACATGTCGCCGGAGACCGCCCGCCTGTTCCAGGAAGCCGAACGCCTGGCCGAAAAGAACGGGGACACCGTGGTCACGTCGGAAATCATGCTGCTGGCGCTTGCCCTCGCCGCCGGCACTGACGCGTCGCGGATCTTGCGGGAAGCCAATGTCGAGGCGAAATCGCTCAGGCAGGCTATCGAGAATATTCGAAAAGGGCGCAGGGCGACCGACACGGGCGCCGAACAGACGTATGAAGCCCTGGAAAAATATGCCCGTGACCTGACCACGGCGGCGGCGGAGGGCAAACTCGATCCGGTTATCGGCCGTGACGACGAGATCCGCCGCACGATCCAGGTGCTTTCCCGGCGCACCAAGAACAATCCGGTGCTGATCGGCGAGGCGGGCGTCGGCAAGACGGCGATCGTCGAGGGGCTGGCGCAACGGCTTGTCAACGGGGACGTGCCCGAACCATTGAAACACAAGCGGCTGCTGGTGCTCGACCTCGGCGCGCTGGTTGCCGGCGCCAAGTTCCGCGGCGAATTCGAGGAACGCTTGAAGGCGGTCCTCAATGAGATCTCCGCTTCCGAGGGTGATACGATCCTGTTTATCGACGAGATGCACACGCTCGTCGGCGCGGGCGCGGCCGAAGGGGCGATGGATGCCTCCAACCTGCTCAAACCGGCGCTGGCCCGCGGTGACCTGCACTGCATCGGCGCCACCACGCTCGATGAATTCCGCAAGCATATCGAGAAAGACGCGGCACTGGCGCGGCGTTTCCAGCCGGTTTTCATCGCCGAGCCGACCGTGGAGGACACGATTTCGATCCTGCGCGGCCTGAAGGAAAAGTACGAACTTCACCACAGCGTGCGCATCACCGACAGCGCCATCGTCGCCGCGGCGACACTGAGCAATCGGTATATCACGGGCCGGTTTCTGCCGGACAAGGCCATCGACCTGATGGACGAAGCGGCAAGCCGTCTGCGCATGCAGGTCGACTCGAAGCCCGAAGAAATCGACGAACTCGACAGGCGCATCGTGCAACTGAAGATCGAACGGGAGGCGCTGAAGAAAGAGACGGACGAAGCGTCGAAGGACCGGCTGCACAAGATCGAGGACGAACTCGGCGACCTCGAGAGTCGTTCCGAGGCGTTGACCGCACAGTGGCGGGCCGAGAAGAACGCGCTGGCCGACACAACCCAGTATAAGAAAGAGCTTGAGCACGCGCGGATGACGGTTGAACGCTACTTGCGGGAAGGGGCCTACGAAAAGGCCGGCGAGCTGCAGTACTCGGTAATCCCAGAGCTCGCGCGCAAGATAGAGGACGCCGAGGCGGCCGAACAGCACCGCATGGTGGAAGAAGCGGTCACCGACGAACACGTCGCGACCATCGTATCGCGTTGGACCGGTGTGCCGATCGAAAAGATGCTGGAAGGCGAACGCGACAAGCTGCTGCGCATGGAAGAGAACCTGCGTCGCCGCGTGGTTGGCCAGGAAGAGGCGCTCACCGCCGTCGCCAACGCGGTCCGCCGCGCGCGCGCCGGGCTGCAGGACCAGAATCGGCCGATCGGTTCATTCCTGTTCCTGGGCCCCACCGGCGTCGGCAAGACGGAACTGTGCAAGGCCTTGGCCGAATTCCTGTTCGACGACGAAAGCGCGATGATCCGCGTCGACATGTCGGAATACATGGAGAAACACTCCGTGGCGCGGCTAATCGGCGCGCCTCCCGGTTATGTCGGATATGAGGAAGGCGGCGCCATCACCGAGGCGGTTCGCCGGCGCCCCTATCAGGTGATCCTGTTCGACGAGGTCGAAAAAGCGCATCCCGATGTTTTCAACGTTCTGTTGCAGGTGCTCGACGACGGCCGACTGACCGATGGACACGGACGCACCGTCGACTTCCGCAACACGTTGATTGTGCTGACGTCGAACTTGGGCGGCGATATCCTCGCCGCGCAGCCGGAGAGCGCGGACTCGAGTGCTGTTCGGGTTCAGGTGATGGAGGTGGTCAGGTCGGCTTTCCGTCCGGAGTTCCTCAACCGGTTGGATGAGATCATTCTTTTCCACCGTCTGTTCGCCGATCAGATGGACGCCATCGTCGAGATCCAGCTCCAACGGGTCGAGGCGCTTCTGGCGGATCGGAAAATCAAGCTCGAGGTGGATCGCTCCGCGATCGCGATGCTGGCCGAACTGGGGTATGACCCGGTTTATGGCGCAAGGCCACTTAAACGGGCGATCCAGACCCATCTTCAGAATCCCATCGCGACGATGGTGCTGGAAGGCAAGGTCCACGACGGCGACACCGTCCACGTAACGGCGGGTCAGCAGGCGTTGCGAATCGAGACCGAGAAAAGCAAGGCCGCCTGACCGGCGATCGCACCGGCAGGATGCGAGGCGGGCACCGATGCGTCGGAGCCCGTCCCGCTGTTCCTTGTTGTCTTAAGACGAGTCTTGGCTGTCGGACGCGGCGATGGAGGTCGGCAACGCTTCCAACAACCGCCGCAGATGAGCGACGTGCCGCTTAAACTTCGCAAGATTTTCGCCGCGGAGGTTGCGTCCCGGCAGGTTCTTGATGCTCGCCGGATTCACTTGCGTCCCATGACGCAGGACCTCGTAGTGGAGGTGAGGTCCCGTTGATCGGCCGGTAGAGCCTACGTAACCGATAATCTGCCCCTGTTTCACGGATGCGCCGGCGCGAAGCCCCTTCCGGTAGCGGCTGAGATGAGCATACGCGGTGGCGTATTCGCTGCCGTGACGCAGACGCACGTACTTCCCGTAGCCGCCCCGGCGGCCGACAAATTCCACCTTGCCGTCGCCAGCGGCGTAAATCGGCGTGCCGCTTGGCGCGGCGAAGTCAACCCCGCGATGCATCGCATTGTAGCCGAGGATGGGATGCCGACGCATACCATAACGCGAAGAGACGCGCGCCCCGTCGACCGGGGTACGCAGGAGATTTTTCCGCACGCTCTTGCCGTCCGGGCCGTAGTATTCGACCGAACCGTCCTCGGCCTTGAAACGATAAACAGGGATGTCCTTGTCGTGCGAAACAAGCCGGGCATAGACGACGTCGCCCGTTTCGACGAGCTCGCCGGCTTCATCAACGTATTGATCGAACAGGATTTCGAAACGGTCACCGGCGCGAATGTCGCGCTGGAAATCGATGTCCCAGGCAAAAGCCCGGATCATTTCGATGATGATTGTGTCCGGTACACCGGCGCCGCCGGCGGCGGCAAACAGGCTGCTGCGGATGGCGCCACCGGCGCGCACAATGGCCTTGTCCGTCGGAGCGACCACCATTCGCGCGTCGAGGCTTCCATCCTCTCGCCGAAAGGCGGTTACGGTCTCGCGTTTGCCCTTGTCGAGAGAGATTGCTTGCACTGTATTCTCTCCGGGGCCGATTCCCGGCTCGACGCAAACACGGATCAGTTGGCCCGCGTGCAGGCGATTGAGGTCAATGTGCGGTGATAAAGCTTCGAAGACGGATTCGGCTTCCACGGCCGATACTTGGAGCGTGTCGAGGATGGTGGAAAGGGATTGTCCGGAACGTAACCGGAAAAAATGGCCGGATTCCGATGGTTGATTGGTCGTTGTCGGGCTGCCGACGGCTGCCGGCGTGATCGATCCCTTGAAGTCGAGGGAAGGATCTGAGAAACAGCCCGCATGCGTGACCTGGACGGAGCCGATTGCGAAGCCAACGACGGCGATCAGCGCGGTAACGGTTGGCCGGAACATTCGCTTCCTCCTTTCAAGGCACCGGTTTGCGACTAACAGAAGCGGTGGAGGAAAAACAAAAGGAAATCCAGGGGTTGTCAACCTTTTTTAAAAGGTTGACTTAATAATATGGGATATCGTGCTTTTGCTCGGTGACATTCGAGCGTGCGATGCTTGCTTCGTACCCAAGCCACGAATCTGCCGCGATCAGCCAGGCGTCGACTTGGCGTGTGCAAACTGCTCCAGACGTTCGTTTAGGCAACGACGGCGTCGGCGCGCCGTTTGAGTTCGTTCAGGGGCTTGATGGTCAAGGATGTCGCGTCGAGCGTTGGGTTCCCCCGATGTGACGCAGCTTGGCGGCTTCGAGGTTCGACCAGCGGCGACCGTCCGGGAAAGCGCCGACCGGTTCGGTCCGGCGCGAAATTCATCGCATCAATCGGTCGAGTGGATTGTTGGTCGTCGGCTTGATTGAATTGAGGCCGGGAATACGCGGTGGGTCGGGGTCTCGCCGACACGGTCATCGACGATTTTCGCGGCCCGCTTCAAACGCTGGCGTCGGAGCGTGTCGATGAGGACCCGCAGTTTGTTTTTAGCCGCCTTACGCTTTAGAGTTGGTCCGGGGAAGTGGTCAAGGTGTTGAGGTGGCGATGCTCGACCGCCGACAGTTCGTTCGGGGGGCAGCCCGTTCGGGGGAATTGGCCTCAGATCCTTCGAGACCGGAGAATTTTCAATGAGAGTAAGGGGGAGAATTATTCCGACACTTACACGGCGCCCTTTTGGCCTCGACCCAAAGCGGTTCAATCCCTTTACCAATGCCGTTTGCCGCGGCGGCTTTTGTAATCCAACACTAGCAGCCTCTCGTATCAATTGTTCTCATAGATGGCGGGCGAAAATGGAATTCGCAAAGGTGATCGACTGTGGATAATCGTATTGGTTGTGCTCGACAAGAAAATGAGGCTCGTTTCGGATTTTCGCGCCTGTCAGCCTGTTCACCAATGACGCGAACGTAGCATCGATCGATGGCGCTGCTTTAAGATGTTATTTGGGAGGACAAACGATTAGTGAGAGGGAAAGTTGGCAAGCAACCATTCAACGAGAACACGGTATGGCGCAGGATATCATGTGAAGCAATAACAACGATGTGCGGCATGTCCGGCGTCTTTTTGCATGATTACGATGTCTCGAAAAGTCATTATGTTATGTTCCTGCGGTATTTATGCCATCGTGACCGAAATTTGGGAAAATAAGATGCGGTAGGCTATGGTATATTCGTTTAAGCGCGAGAATGGTGTAGGGTATCTATCATGAGTACATGTGTTAGGTTTCTGGCTTCTTGACTATGACTTTGAATTGACCGCCTCCAAATTGAAGAGGATACCTTTTTCGGTGAAGTGTGGTCACACATTTAGTTTCGTATAAAACTTCGTTCGTTAGATAGTATTTTTAATCAAGTTCTGAAGTTTGACATGCCGTGATGAAAAATGTGAGTTTCATTCAAGAGTAGTGGAGAGCGATAAAGGGGTTTTCGTTCTTACATTGCCGAACCTCGAGGCTTGCGATATGACAAAAATACACCCGCCGATAGAGCTTATTCTCGACTACTGTACGGCGACCCTGACCGAAGGAGTCGGCTTAGCCGTTGAGACCCATTTGGCGATGTGTGCTGAGTGCTGTGGGGAACAACGCCGCATCATGAACGTTGGTGGCGCGCTGCTAGAAGAAATCGACGCCTTAGCGGTGGAACCAAATTCCCTCGAGGCTGTTTTTTCCAGGATTGATCGCGCCTCGACGCCGGAACCGCATCGTCGGGCGACGGCGGGTCGTGGCGAAGCGGCAGACCTGCCCGCACCCCTCAGGCGTTATTTACCCAATGGGCTCGCAGGCTGTACCTGGAGGAAAGTCGGGCCTTGGTTCGAGGAGGCGCGATTGCGGGTATCTTCGTCGGCAAAGGTGAGCTTGATGCGGTTGAAGCCTGGAAGCTTAATGCCCTCTCACACCCATCGAGGACAAGAGATCACCGTCGTTCTGGCCGGGGGATATACCGATAATGGCGTTAAGTACGGACCCGGTGATTTTTCTCTCAAGGACACGGCGGATAATCACCAACCGCGGGTTGACGACGATGGCACTTGTTTATGTCTCGTGGTGTTGGAGGCACCCGTTCGCTTGACAGGGCGGCTTGGCCAATTGGCGAACATGCTCATCAGGCCACAATGACGGGAGCGGAAAATTTCGTGTTGGAGAAAACCTGTCGGGCTGCCGTAAGGATCGATCGGAGGGCGCTGCGGCTTGTTATTGGCGGTCTCGTCGCCGCTAGCGTGCTTGTCCCGCTTACGCCAGCGCACGTCGCCGGTACGTTAGGAGAAACAGCGATCTGTGAGACATCAAACTTCGATCCGCTTTCGGCGTACGGCGACAAGATAAATTTCGACGTGCATCGTAACGGTAAGCCGGTGGGATACCACAAAGTCTCATTTTTCCCCTCCGAGAGCGGACTTCGCGTAACTGCAGTGTTCAAGCTCGAGGTCGATTTCCTGATGTTTAAGGCCTACCATTACTATTACAGGTCGGAAAGCCTGTGGAAAGACGGCTGCCTCGTCGAACTCAGTGCCGAAACCGATGACAATGGCAACAAAACAACGGTCGATGTACGGCGCGGCGGCGATGTGTTGAAGATCGAGGGGCCGGCAGGGGAAACGACGGCGGAATTTGGCATCTTCCCGACCGATCATTGGCATCCCGGCGTGCTGAGGACCTCCAAGGTCTTGAACACCATCAAGGGGCGTGTCGATCACGTCACGATCGTCAAGGAAGGTCGAATGGCCATCCCAGCCGGTCCCGGAGATCGCATGGCTGATCACTACCGGTACACCGGGGACCTACAAAACGAGGTTTGGTACGATGCGCGAGATCGCTGGGTGAAGATGCGCTTCAAGGCCAAGGATGACTCGACCATCGATTATATTTGCCGGTCCTGTGGCCAAGAACAGGGCCAAGCATCTTGAGCAGGCTCGCATGGTGTACCGGTGCCGGCAAGGGGATTGGCCGCGCGACGGCGCTCGAACTTGCAAAGAATGGCTGGCGGGTGGCGGTTTCCGCGCGAACGGCCGACGACCTGGGGAGCCTTGTCGCTGAATCGCCGCGCCACGGTCAGATTGTCGCCTTTCCGGTGGATGTCACGGATGAGAGGGCGACGCGCGAGACGATCGAAGGAATTGAAGCCGCGCATGGCCCCATCGATCTTGCCCTGTTGAACGCCGGCACGCACACCCCGATGCCAGTGACAGAATTTCAGACGGCGACGTTTCGGGCCTTGTTCGAGGTCAACGTCTTCGGTGTTGTCCACAGCTTGTCGGCCCTTCTGCCGCGTTTCATGGAGCGCCGCAGCGGACATGTTGCCGTCGTTTCCTCAGTAGCCGGATATTGCGGACTGCCTACGGCGGCTGCCTATGGCGCCACCAAGGCCGCCCTTATCACGATGTGCGAGGCCCTGAAGCCCGAGCTTGACCAGTACAACGTGAAGTTGAGCGTGATCAATCCAGGTTTCGTCAAAACACCTTTAACTGATCGTAATACCTTCAAGATGCCATTTCTGGTGTCAACGGAATATGCAGCTAAGCGAATCGTATCTCGATTGAAAACTGGACAGTTTGAGATTTCTTTCCCGCGCCGGTTTACGTTGGGAATGAAGGTTTTGCGGTGCCTCCCGTATGCCCTTTATTTTCCGATCGTAAGACGCATGCTACCCAAACGACAATCTAACTAGTGGATTGATCGGAACGAAAGGGTCCGATTAGGGATTCCATGCTGCGCCGTG
>CAYWRP010000071.1:0-13857 GCA_964460955.1 uncultured Rhodospirillaceae bacterium
GGATCGCCTGCTCGCAGCGGTCGCGCAGACCGGCGTCGTCGAGCTCCAGCCAGTCCTGGGCGAAGGTGGCGAGATCGGCCTCGATGCTGGGTTGGTTCTGCGATGTCGGCGGCATGATGCGCGCATGCTCGATGAGGCCGTCCGCGTCGAGGCGATAGGCGTGATAGAGCAGGCCGCGCGGCGCCTCGCTGGCACCGGCGCCCCAGCTCTGGCGCGGTTCGCAATCCACCGCCGGCGCGTCCGGTTCGACGTACGTCTCGATCAGCCGCAATCCCTCCTCGCAGGCATAGACCATCTCCACGCCGCGCACGACGATGCTTTGAAACGGGTTGGCGCAGGCCGGCCCCAGGCCGGCGGCGCGCGCCGCCTCCGTCGCCAGCGGCGACAGCCGGTCGGAGTTGAGGCTGTAGCGGGCGAGCGGGCCGACGAGATAGTCGCCGCGCTGCTTGATGCGCGCATGCAACGCCGTCGAATGCGCGACATGCGTCTCGTCGACCGCGTCCTCGAAGGCGGCGACCGGAATGTCGAGCCCGCGGTTGGAGACGATGCGGCCCTCGGCGATGGCATAGGCCGCCTCGTCGCGCAGGGCGACGAATTCGTAGTCGCGTCGGCAGTCGGGAAAATCGAACCCGGCCGTCCAGCGCACCGTTTCCAGGGCGATCTCCAGCGCCTGCTTCAACTTTTCGGCCAGCGGCGCCAGGTCGCCTCTGCGCGGCGCCTTGTAGAAGCCGCCGACGCGGACGTTGATGGGATGGATCTCCCGCCCGCCGAGCAGCGCCATGATGTCGTTGCCGACCTTCTTCAGGGCAAGCCCGCGGCGCACGACGTCGGTATGATCCTTGGCCATCTCGAGGCTGCTCGCGTAGCCGAGGAAGTCCGGCGCGTGCAGCATGTAGACGTGCAGGGCGTGGCTTTCGAGCCATTCGCCGCAATAGAGCAGGCGGCGCAGATCGGCCAGCGGGCCGTCGACGGTGACGCCCAACGCCTGCTCCATCGCCAGCACCGAACTGATCTGGTAGGCGACCGGGCAGATGCCGCAGATGCGTGCCGTCAGGTCGGGCGCCTCACTGAAATGGCGGCCGCGCAGGAAAGCCTCGAAGAAGCGCGGCGGCTCGAAGATGTTGAGTTCCGCCTGTTCAACTGTGCCGTCGCGGATGGTGAGGTGCAGCGCGCCCTCGCCCTCTACCCGGGCCAGCGTGTCGACGTGGATCGAGCGCCGCCTCATGGCAGGTCGCCCGCCCGGCGGAAGTCGGCGGCATGGGCATTGAAGGTGCGATAGGCGCGTTTGAGGTCATCGCCGCGCAGGCCGAGCGCCTGCAGTTGGCCGTTGAGAGAGGCGGCGTTGACCGTCTCCGCCGGCCCGAAACAGCCGTAGCAGCCGCGCCCGTAGGCCGGGCAGAGGGCGCCGCAGCCGGCCTGGGTCAACGGGCCGAGACACGGGGTGCCGTGCGCCACCATGACGCAGACGGAGCCCCGCCGTTTGCATTCCATACAGACGCTCTGCCGCTCGATCGCCGGTTTGCGGCCGGCGAGCAGGGCGGCGAGCATTTCCAGCAGCTGATGCTTGCTGATCGGGCAGCCGCGCAACTCGTGGTCGACGGGCACGTGCTCGGCGATCGGCGTCGAGGTATCCAAGGTTTGTAGGTACTCGGGATGGGCGTAGACCGCGTCGCGAAAGGCGTTGGCGTCGGCGAAGTTGCGCAACGCCTGGATGCCGCCCGCCGTCGCACAGGCGCCGATGGCGATCAGGCATGCCGACTGCTGGCGGATCTGGTGGATCCGCTCGGCATCGCCGGGGGTGGTGATCGACCCTTCGACGAGCGAGATGTCGTAGGGGCCCTCGATCGCCGCGCGCGTCGCCTCGGGGAAGTAGGCGATCTCGACGGCCTCGGCGATCGCCAGGAGTTCGTCCTCGCAGTCGAGGATGGATAGCTGGCAGCCGTCGCAGGAGGCGAATTTCCAGACGGCGAGTTTGGGAATGGCTTTCTTGGGCATGGGTCAGACCTCGCGTACCGATAGCACGTCGCGCAGCCGGTCGTAGCGGACCACCGGGCCATCCCGGCAAACCAGGATCGGCCCGAGCTGACAGTGGCCGCAGTGGCCGACGCCGCACTGCATGTTGCGTTCCAGGGAGAGATGGATGGCGTCCTCGGCGATGCCGACATCGCGCAGCGCCGGCACCGCGAAGCGCATCATCACCTCCGGCCCGCAGACCATCGCCACGGTGTTTTCCGGCTCCAGGTCGGCGCGGTCGATGAGCCGGGTGACGACGCCGACGTGGCCCAGCCAGTCGGTCCCGGCACGGTCGACGGTGACGTCGATGTCGATGTCGAGGCGGCCGCGCCAGCGCTCGATTTCCGCCCGATAGAGGATCTCGGCCGGCGTCCGGGCGCCATAGAGAAGCGTCACCCGGCGGTAACGGTCGCGGTTGGCGAACAGCCGGTACAGCGCCGGCCGCAGCGGCGCCAGGCCGAGCCCGCCGGCGACGATAATGACATCGTGCGCCTCCGCTGCGTTCATCGGCCAGCCGACCCCGAAGGGACCCCGGAAGCCGACCGCCCTGCCGATCCCGAGCTGGGTCAGCGCCGTCGACACGGCGCCCGCCGCCCGGACGGTGGTGGTCAGCAGGCGGCTTTCGGCGGGACTGCGGCTGAGGCTTAAGGGAATTTCGCCGACCCCGAAGGCGGTGATCATGGCGAACTGACCGGGCGCGAAGGCCTTGAGATCCGCCCGCGCGCGAGGTTCGATCTCCAGCGTCCAGGTATCGGCCGTTTCCTTGTGGCGATGGATCAGCGTTCCCACCGCCGGCAACAGGCTGCCGTGATCGTCCCAATTCGCGAGATCGCCGACGGTTGGCGGTTTAGCGAGCGCTTCCATAGAGATCCATTCCTTGCAGGCGGGCGACGCGCAGGCGTTCCGTCAGGATCGGCATGAACCGTTTCATCATCTCGTAGCCGAGCCTGGGGTCGGTCTCGCACTTGTCGCGCAGGCAGGCGGCATCGAGGGCGATGGCGCGCGTGCGCTCGGTGGCGATGGCGTCGTAGGACCAGCGATAGGGCGGCACCAACCAGGAGACGCCGACCATCTCGCCGGCATGCAGGGTGAGAAACCGGGTCGGCGGCCGGCCGGGGGCGGCGATTTCCAGGGCGACCAGGCCCTCGCGCAGCAGATAGAACTGGTCTGCCGCCTCGCCCTCGCGGAACAGGTAGTCGCCGGCATCGAAGCGGACGTTGCGCGCGCAGCCGGCGATGAAGTCGCAAGCGGCCGCCTCCATGCCGCCGAAGAAGGGGTGGTCGCGGACGATTTGTTCGACTCCCGTCATCTCGCGACCTCCTTCGCTCGCTCCGCCGCGCGGATGGCCTCGACTTCGCGGCGGATGTCGATGCCGACCGGACACCAGGTGATGCAGCGCCCGCAGCCGACGCAGCCGGCCTCGCCGAACTGGTCGACCCAGGTCGACATCTTGTGTGTCGCCCACTGCCGATAGCGCGACCGGCGGGACTCGCGGATGCTGCCGCCGTGGACGAAGGAGAAATCGCTAGCGAAGCACGACGCCCAATGGCGGAGCTGTCCCGTTGTCTCGCCATCGAGCCCGGTGGTCGTCCGGTTGGAGGTACAGAAACACGTCGGACAGACCGACGTGCAGTTGCCGCAGGCGAGGCAGCGCTCGGCGACGTCGTCCCATTGCGCGGCCTCGAGATTGCGTTCGAGGAGTTCGGGCACGCCATCGAAATCGAAACGCCGGCGGACTCGCGCCGTCGCCTCGATGTGCCGCCGGTCGGCCTCGCTGGCTTCCGCTCCCGTCGCCGGCCGGTGGTCGATGCGCCGCAGCAGCGCCGCCCCCCGGCCGCTGCCGACCGCGACGACGAATTGCGTCGTCTCGCCGGCGTCGATTTCCGTCAGCGCGAGATCGAAGCCGCCGCTGGGCACCGGCCCGTGCCCCATGTCGGCGCAGAAGCAGGTATCCGCCGGCCGCCGGCAGCTGACGGCAATGATCAGCGCCCGGCGCCGGCGCGCGCGATAGTGCGGCTCGCTGGCGACGCCGTCCAGCAAGACGGTGTCGAGGATTTTGATCGCCGCGAGATCGCAGGCGCGGACGCCGAGCAGGGCAAGCGGCCGCGTTTCCGCCGCCGGCGGCGAGACGCGCACCACGCCGTCTTCCATCGAGGCGTGCCACAGCTCGACCGTCGGCGGATGCAAAAAGCGTTTCCACGACTGCGCCGGCGGGCCGTGATCGAACAGGCCGCCGCCGTAATTCTCCTCCGCGTGGTAGGCGCCGGGCTGCTGGCGGTCGGTCCAGCCGACGGGGAGATCCTTCAACTCGGCGATGTCGTCGCAGACGATGGCGCCGTCGCGGACAGTCGGGCCGATGACGCGGTTTCCGTCGTGGTTCAGGGTCTGGATCAGCGTCGCCAAGCCCGGCCGGGAGATCGTTGCGAGGCCGTCTCGCGCGGATGTCATCAGCTTAAATCGCCTTTCGGTGCGCGCCGCCTGTTTCGCGTCAGAAGGGGAACAGCTCGCGCACCCCCTTTTCCTTACATTCCTTATTACAATAACGTAAACGCGTGGATTGATAAAGCGTAACCGGTCATCGCCGGTCGCGGTGGTCGAAGCGGGAGAGCAGTTCCGGCTTGCCCGGGACGGCGGCGATCGGCTAACAGTGTCGTCGCGCGCGATTGACTCGAGATTCTGGGAGATAACTCAAATGGATATTCGGGCCGCGGTGGCGCACAAGGCCGGCGCGCCGCTGACCATCGAAACCGTCCAGTTGGAGGGGCCGAAGGCCGGCGAGGTGATGGTCGAGATCAAGGCGACAGGCGTCTGCCATACCGACGCGTTCACCCTTTCCGGCGACGACCCGGAGGGGCTGTTCCCGGCCATCCTCGGTCACGAAGGCGCCGGCGCCGTCGTCGAGGTCGGCCCCGGGGTCACCTCGGTCAAGCCCGGCGATCACGTCATTCCGCTCTACACCCCGGAATGCCGCGAGTGCGACTTCTGCCTGCACCCGAAAACCAATCTCTGCCAGAAGATCCGCTCGACGCAGGGCCAGGGCCTGATGCCGGACGGCAGCAGCCGGTTCTCGCTGAATGGCGAGCCGCTGCACCACTACATGGGCACCTCGACCTTCGCCAACTTCACCGTGCTGCCGGAGATCGCCGTCGCCAAGGTCCATCCGGACGCGCCGTTCGACAAGATCTGCTACATCGGCTGCGGGGTGACGACCGGCATCGGCGCCGTCATCTTCACCGCCAAGGTCGAGCCGGGCTCGACCGTCGTCGTTTTCGGCCTCGGCGGCATCGGCCTCAACGTCATCCAGGGCGCGCGGATGGTCGGCGCCGACCGCATCGTCGGCATCGACATCAATCCCGAGCGCCGCGCCATCGCCGAGAAATTCGGCATGACCGACTTCGTCAATCCGAAGGACGTCGAGGGCGATCTGGTGCCCTACCTGGTGGAGCTTACCGGCGGCGGCGCCGACTACGCCTTCGAGTGCGTCGGCAACGTCAAACTGATGCGCCAGGCGCTGGAGTGCTGCCACAAGGGCTGGGGCGAGTGCATCATCATCGGCGTCGCCGGCGCCGGCCAGGAGATCTCGACGCGGCCGTTCCAGCTCGTCACCGGGCGGTCCTGGCGCGGCTCGGCCTTCGGTGGCGCGCGCGGGCGCACCGACGTGCCGAAAATCGTCGACTGGTACATGCAGGGCAAGATCAACATCGACGACCTGATCACCCACACGGTGCCGCTGGCGCGGATCAACGAGGCCTTCGACCTGATGCACGCCGGCAAGTCGATCCGCACCGTCGTCACCTTCTAGGCATTTGAGGACGGGGGGAGCGAACAATGGCCTTGCAACAGCTTTGGTGGCGGCGCTGCCACGGCGGCTGGCAGGGCGTGTTCCGGCACGACTCGGAGGCGACCGGCACGCCGATGGAATTTTCCGTCTTCCTGCCGCCGCAGGCCGAGACGCGGCGGCGGCCGGTGCTGTATTATCTGTCGGGCCTGACCTGCACCTGGGCCAACGTCACCGAGAAGGGCGGTTTCCAGCCGGCGGCGGCCGAGCACGGGCTGATCGTCGTCTGCCCGGACACCAGCCCGCGCGGCCTCGACCTGCCGGGCGAGCATGACTCCTACGACTTCGGTGCCGGCGCCGGCTTCTACGTCGATGCGACCGAGGCGCCGTGGGATCGCCACTACCGGATGTATTCCTACGTCGTCGAGGAGCTGCCGGGGCTGATCCGCGGCCACTTCAACGCCGACATGGCGCGCCAGGGCCTGTTCGGCCACTCCATGGGCGGCCACGGCGCGCTGACCATCGCCTTCCGCCACCCGAGCCGCTACCGCTCGCTGTCAGCCTTTTCGCCGATCGTCGCGGCGAGCCAGGTGCCGTGGGGGCAAAAGGCGTTCGCCGGCTACCTCGGCGACGATGCGCACGCTTGGCGGATGCACGACGCCTGCGCGCTGGTCGCCGCGTCCGGCTGGCCCTCGCCGATCCTCGTCGACCAGGGGATGGCCGATGAGTTCCTCGACACCCAGTTGAAGCCGGAGTTGTTCGTCAAGGCCTGCCGCGACGCCGAGGTCGAGCTGACGCTGCGCCGCCACGACGGCTACGACCACAGCTACTACTTCATCAACACCTTCATGGCCGACCACATCGCCCATCATGCCAGGTTGTTGGCGGGGTGAGGGGTCGGAAAAAGGGCGGATTGAATTAAGAAAGCCGTCCGCGTGCGGAAGCTAGGCCGATGCTCCCCTGGTTACGTCGCCCTTCGCGGGCTGGGTTGCGCCGCGATCTCCGCATCGTGCTGCTCGACGGGTCGCGCCAGCCGGTGATGACCCGGAGGGTCCGCAACGCGTTCCCGGTCGGCCTTCGCGGCCCCCACCGCGACGCCACCGCCAACGAGATCGCCATCGAGGAACTGATCCTCGCCCACGAAGGCTTCCAGATCGAAACCGCGTGAGGCCGGATGTGTTCGTCAATGCCCGCCGCGACGCCGAAATGGACCTCACGCTTCGCCGCTACCACGACAATGACCACAGCTACTAATTCTTCAACACCTTCATGGCCGACCACATCGCGCATGATGTACGGCTATTAGAGGGGTGAGGCCAAGCTGCATAATCCTATGGCGAAAAATCTCCCGGAAGCGGGAGGGAGTATGATCAGCTCACGTTCGTCGTCAGCTTTGATATGTGCTCGTCACCGACCGAGGTATGGTAAGCACTACACGAGCATTTTTGTCACAGATTCTCGAGAAAACTACCCCGCCTAATAAAAGCGGCATCCAAATAGGTAACCCGCCCCCCCCGCTTAAGCTGGCTCATATCGATAATATCAAATAAATCGAAACCGACGCCGTCCAGGTATGAAATGAACTCAGCAAAACGCGGTCCATTTTCATGACGCTGAACTACTGAAATTTCCGAAATCAGCAAATCTGTTTTTTCTATTATGCTTGTAGCTCCTTTTAGAGCCTCAATCTCATATCCTTCAACGTCTAGCTTGACGAGAAAAGGGGGTTTCATATTACTATTTAGTAGTTCATCTAGCGGACGAATGTCGACGTTTTTCGTTCGCTCTCTGACCGAGACTAAACTCTTGTTCAAGCGATCTTGATGCTCTTGTGAGATCGGGAGGAGGCCAGATGATGATTTGAAATTCTCATTGATTCGTAAAACACCTTGGGCCGAATGCGATCCGGCACAAAAGATGTGGTATTCACCTCTTAATGTGCTACAAATTTCAACTAATTTCGGCTCGAAATCTGAATTCGCCTCACAGAGAACGAAATATGATCGCGGAAAAGCTTCGTAGAGCCAAGGCGTGCCATTAGCTACTCCTACGTCGAAAATTGTTAAAGGTTCAAACCCCTCGCCGATCAACCAGGAGAAGAACTCTGGCGAGGAACGCAGCGGCGTACCTGTGATCTTTAGTTCGTAGTCAAAATGACCGATGACCTTCGAGAATAATTTTCTTACTGCTGATTTCACGGTACAATCCTTGTGTCTGTCGGTTGGGTTGCACGCTTTCATGGAGGCTTAGGGTCCTTGGGCAAAGTTTATGAGCGTGCCGAGCCCACGTAGGGCGAATTCAACGCGAGGTGAGGGCGCGGGTGCCGCTATCCCGCCACGGCGGTCCAAGTTCAGGAAAGATCCTCAGGTATCGAATGGATTGCTGGATGCGGACCAGCGTCCGGTCGGCGGCAGGGCGATTTTGCCGTCGAATGTAATCTCGGATCAGAAAAAGGTCGTTCCTTGCCGACGGGCTGAGTTCAATCCTCAAGTCCGAGTTCTTTCCAGACCTCTTCTTCCGTGTGGGTCTTCCCCCCGCTCACTTCGGCCCGCGATTGGGCAATCTTCTTTTTGACATGGGCCAAATACGCCGGATCGGTCGATTCGGGCTGTTCCGTCGTCAGCTCCTCGAGGGTCGGCGTTTTGGTGTCGGGGTCGGCCATGACTGTTCCTTCCATTCCGGGGCGGGACCCCGACTATAGATATCGACCGGACACGCGGGATACCATCTTTCGACATGCCCCGGTGACCAGAGAAGCCGGGTATCCGGCGCCCGAGTCGAACGGTGGGGGCGGCTCAGCGTCCCCGTCAATCCGATTTGTGGCCTTTTGCTTTGGTTGGCAGCGCGGCGATGGCGTCGCCGGCGCGTTCCTGCGCCAAGGCGAGGTCGACCTGGTTTTGCAGGTTGGTCCAGAATCGGGGGCTGGTGCCGAACCAGTGGCCGAGGCGCAAGGCGGTATCGGCGCTGATGTCCCGCTTGCCGTTGATGAGCTGACTGATCCGGTTGGGCGGCACGGCGATCTGGCGCGCCAATTCGGTCGGCGAAACCGCAAGTTCGGCCAGTTCCTCGCCCAGGATCTCGCCCGGATGGACCGGTCTTCGCTGCATCATCGCCGTGCTTCCTGGAACCGCCTTCCTACAGCGATTTCAGATACTCGATCAGCGCCCAGCGTTCGTCATCGCTTAAACCCCGGCCGATGATGCCATTGCCTTTCGGCCCGTCGGCGAAGGCGTGGCCGGTGTTGAGATTGCCGCGCACCGTTGTATCCAGCGCGAAGGTGCCGGGGGCGCAGTCGCTCACGTAGCCGACCCGCACCGGATCGAATTCGCGTCCGCCGAGGCAGAACGTCCGCGGCCGCTCGGCGACCGGCGACAACAGCGCCCACAGGGTCGGCACCGAGCCGTTGTGGAGGAACGGCGCCGTCGCCCAGATGCCGTTCAGCGGCCGCGCCTTGTAGGCCAGCGGCGACTGCAGGCAATTCGGCCGGTTGCCGTTCATCACCGCGCGCCGCGCCGCCGGGATGGCGTTGTCGTCGTACCAGCGGTCGACCGCCTTCTCGACGACACCGCCAAGCGCCTCGGCGAACGCGGCCTCGCTGACGACGCCCGAGCCGGTGCCGCCGCACAGCGTGCCGGGATCGAGCCCGAGATGCGCCGGCACCTTGACGCGGCGCCGGTGCAGCACCTCCGCCTGCGCCGGGTCGGTGCCGATCTCGGCGACCGGGATTTCGACCACTTTCAGATAGCGTTCGCCGGCGGCGTTGGGCGGCGTCCAATACTTCGCGTCCCAGAAGGCGCCGTTTGCGTCGTTCACCGCCGGCCGGTGGCACCCCTGGCACAGCTCCTGATACAGCGCGCGGCCCTGTTCGCGCTTCGCCGGATCGATGGCGCCCAGGATGTCATCCGGCCACTTCGGCGCCAACAGGCCCTTGAAGCGGGGCGCCGCGCCGGCGTGCGGATTGTCGCCGGCCAGCATCCGCTCCATGGCGAAGATCTCGCCGACCTGCACCGACGAGGCGAACAGGGGTCTGCCCGTATTGACCAGGTTGACGCGCGCCGAGACGCCGAGTGCCTCGCCGGCGTTGCGCACCATCGGCTGCATGATCGAGGCGTCGTACTGCACCCAGTTCAGCCACGCCGTGCTCCAGGTGTGCGGGTAGTTCACCGGCGCGGTGATCGGCGCCAGGTTTTCGGTGGGGTCGAACTCGCCGGTGTCGAGGCCAGCCAGGTCGGTGTAGAACACCTGATTGCCGATCCGGTTCAGCGCATCGAGGCGGGCGAAGCCTTCCTCGACGCTTTCCGCCTCGATGGGCGCCATCACCGCCTGCAGGCCCTTGCCCCGTTCGAGCAACTGGTGGAGCTGGTCGGAGAGCGCATTGCGGTCCGCCTGGGTGTGCCCCCTCGGCAGTACGCGGTCGGCGAAGCGGGCGAAGCGGAACGGCACGTACTCGGTGTAGAACAGGGCCAGGCCCAGCGCCTCGCGGAACTTGCCGAGCTCGGTGACCGCCGGCGCGCCGTCGACGCGCACGCTGACCCCTTGGTATTCGAAATGGCCGGTGTGGCAGGCGGCGCAGGTGAAGCCGATCTGGTCGGGCACCGCCGCGCCGGTGACCGGGTCGGGGTAGCCGGGCGTGCGCGCGAAGCCGACAGGCAGGCCGTCCGGGTTGCCGGGGAAGTTGGCCGGATCGTAGGGCGCCTCGGTGCCGTACCGCCGGCCGCTGTTTGCCGCGCCGTAGCCCGCCTCGCCGCGATAGCCGTATGCTGTGTCCGGCGCCGTCCCACTCGGGATGAAGCCGAAGCGGCGGAGATAGTCCGGGTCTTTGAGCATCGGCGGCGGCCCGGCGATCCACAGCGTCGGCTGTTCCAGGGCGACGAACCACGCATAGGGCACCGGCAGCGTCGAGGTGCCCTGCGTCGCGTGGTGGAACCAGAAGCGCTCCTCGTCGCCCCAGTTCTGCTCCAGCCAGCGCGCCTCGCGCACCGGCCTGTTTTCCGGCAGCGTCGGCGCGCAGGCGGAGAGGATGCCGGCGACGAGGATGAGGATCCAACAACGAGTTCGGGTCATGGACGCGCCACCTTGGATGGGTTTCGAGGATTCTCGTGCCCCGGCGGCCGGGCTCGGTCTGACGCACGCGGCGCGCCGAAGGATGGGATTGACGCAATTTAGTAACACACGGATATCGCGCCTGGAAACCTGCTTGACGGCCCGAACGAGGCCGTCGGCATCGCGGATGGCGCCCGCATCGCCGGTCGGCGGGGTGTTGGCGAAGCTTCCGCATTCCCACGTGTTGGGCTAGGGTTTAACGGCGTTGGCGACATGGGACTAAGGCAGCGGTTGGACGTGACCACGATGCGGCACGCGGCGGCGATATCCGATACCCCAGGGGCGGACCGGGAAGGCGTGGCGCCGGAAGGCGGGTGGCACCGCCCCGAGCACTGGGCGCGCGCCGGCCTGCTGCTGGTCGGCCACGGCTCCAGCCGGACCGACGCGCCCAGCCGGCGGATGGATCGCCTCGCCGCCGACATCGCCGGGCTGGGCCTGTTCCGCGAGGTGGCGGCGGCCTGCGTGCGCGGCGGTGTCCCGGTGGCCGAGGCGCTGGGCCGCCTGAGCCCGCCCGAGATCCTCCTCGTGCCGGTGATGATGGCCGACGGCTACGTTGTGCGCGTCGGCGTCCGCGATGCGGTCTGCGCGGCCTTGACCGAGGCGCGGCGGAGCGGGCGGGAGCCGCTGCCGTGGGTGCACATCCGCCCACCGGTCGGCCTGCACGCCCGCCTGGCGGAAATCGCCGCCGAGACCGCGCTGGCCTCGTTCCGCCGCCGCGGCATTGCGGCGGCCGCCGGCACGCTTTTGCTGATCGCCCACGGCACGGCGCGCAATCCCGCCTCGGCGAAGGCGACCGAGTTGCAGGCCGGGCGGCTTGCCGGGCTGGGCCTGTTTGGCGAAATCCGTATCGCCTACCTCGACCAGGCGCCGCGCGTCGAAGCGGTGATCGATGAGCTCGACGGCCCGGTCGCGGCCGTCGGCCTGTTCGCCGCCGCCGGCATGCACGCCGGCGCCGAGATCGCCGACATGGTCGCCGCGCGGCCCGACCGCGACATCGACTACCTGGGCCCGATCGGCGAGGATGATCGCATCGTCGAGGTGATCCTGCGCGTCGCCGCCGCCGACCGTCGCGGGCCTCGGCCACTCAGCGCGGACGCCATCCTCAACGCGTAGCAGGCCGCCCGCCGGCTGCCTGGCGACCATCGCTCGAAGCACGCATCGGATCGCGCCACCGAAGGGTTGATCGACGTTACTAAACAATCGCCTTTCGCGTGATCGCATGATAGAATTTAAGGAAATAGAGAGGAGGGCACGATGCTAGAAGGATACCTGGACCTGCGCGGTGAACTGGTCGAACTCCTCGGCGCCAATGTGACGGAAGAGGATGTCGACATCGCGGTGCAGGCGATCATGACCGCCGATCACACGACGTCCACCCCGGCGGTCGCCGAACTCGGCTATCTCGCTCAATCCGAAGAGGGCAAACGCCGGCTGCGGCAAATGCTCGGCGACTGGGTCATGCGGGAACGGTCGCATCATCACAGAACCGGTGAGGAGGAAGCGAAGCTGGCGATCAACCATCTCCTTGAGGGGTTGCACGCCGAACGGCGCCACGAAGCGCGGTAAAACGGGGATCGCAGGCTTCTCGGGCCGCACCGCCCGGGAAGAAACACCGCCGGGTCACGCGCCCGGCGGTTTTCGTTTCGCCGCGAGGTGGCGCGCGGCAAAAGCTTTGTCAGCCGGCTTGCCGATCGGGCGGCGGCACGTCGGCGCAGCGTTCGCCCTCGATCTCCACCGTCGCGTGGCCGACGTTGAATTGGCGGCTCAAGCGGTCCTTGATGGCGCGGATGACGGCGTCGCGCGGCGCGTTTTCGGCCACGCGGGCGTGCAGGGTGACCATCGGCCGCTCCGGCGTGATCGACCACGCATGGACGTGGTGCACCTCCTCCACCGGGCCGATCGCCGCCACCAGGTCCGAGGCGATGGCGCCGGTATCCACCCCCTCCGGCGCGCCCTCCAGCAGGATGTGGCCGGTGGTGGCGAGGATCGACCAGGCGCCCTTGAGGATGATCGCCGCGACGAGGAGGGAGAGCAGCGGGTCGGCGGCCATCCAGCCGGTGGTAAGGATGATCACCGCCGCGGCGATGGCGGCGGCCGAGCCCAGCATGTCGCCCAGCACGTGCAGCGCGGCGCCGCGGATGTTGAGGTTGGCGCGGTCGGCGCCGTGCAGGACGAGATAAGCGGCGACGTTGACGATCAGGCCGACGATGGCGATGCCGAGCATCATGTCGCCCATCACCGGCACCGGGTCGACGAGGCGGGAGACCGCCTCGACGACGATCCACGCGCAAATGAACACCAGGGTCAGGCCGTTGACGAAGGCGGCGAGAATCTGGAAGCGGTCGAAGCCGTAGGTGCGCCGCCAGTCGGCCGGCCGGCGGGCGATGCGGAAGGCGGCCCAGGCGAGCACCAGGCTGGCGAAGTCGGTCAGCATGTGGCCGGCGTCGGCGAGCAGCGCCAGCGAGCCGGAGATCAGGCCGCCCGCCACCTCCGCCAGCATGAACGCGCCGATCAGCGCCGCGGCGATCGCCACCCGCCGCTCGTTGCGCGGATCGCGCGCCAGGACGGGCGCCTGGACGTGGGCGTGCTCATGCGCGTGGTCGTGCTCCTGCGGATGCCCGTGATGATCCTCCGCGTACCGATCGCCAGCCTGCGTGTCCTCGGCCTTTGTCATCCCCGAAAGCTAGGCCTTTTCGCACCAAGAGGAAACCCCGCCGCAACACGCCCGCTTCACCCCCCCCCCGTCATGGCCGTACTCGTTACGGCCATCCACGCAGTCTTCGCCACGCCCGCCGACGTGGATGCGCGGATCAAGTCCGCGCATGACGAAGGGGAGGCGAAAAGGCCCGGACAATCACCCGCGTCAGGCCCTCACCATCCCGTCACCCCCGACCCCAACCCCTCACGCCACCCAAACCGTCGCCCCCCGGGCTTGACCCGGGGGTCCACGCCCCGGCTTGCGT
>CAYWRP010000072.1:0-13626 GCA_964460955.1 uncultured Rhodospirillaceae bacterium
AACACCATCATGACCAAATCCCTCTCGCCGATCGTTGTCATTCCGGCGCGCATGGCGTCGACCCGGCTGCCCGGCAAGCCGCTGGCCGATCTGCTGGGCGAGCCGATGATCGTCCACGTCTGGCGGCGGGCGATGGCGGCCGACGTCGGGCCGGTGGTCGTTGCCTGCGCCGAGCCAGAAATCGCCGACGCCATCGAGGCCGCCGGCGGCCGGGCGGTGATCACCGACCCCAATCACGCCTCGGGGTCCGACCGCATCTGGGAAGCGCTGATGGCCGTCGACCCCGGCGGCCGGCACGACGTGATCATCAACCTGCAGGGCGACCTGCCGACGCTGGATCCGACGGCGGTGCGCGCCGTCCTCGCGCCGCTGAGCGCCGATCCGGCGGTTGACATCGCCACCCTTGTCGCGCGCATCACCGATGTCGCCGAGATGACCGATCCCAACGTCGTCAAGGCCGTCGTCGCCCTGGAGGCGAACCAGGATATCGGCCGCGCGCTCTATTTCAGCCGCGCGCCGGTGCCGTGGGGGGAGGCGGAACGCTTCCATCACATCGGCCTCTACGCCTACCGGCGGGTCGCCTTGTCCCGCTTCATCGGCCTGCCGCTTGGCATCGTCGAGCGGATCGAGCGCCTCGAGCAGCTGCGCGCGCTGGAAAACGCCATGCGCATCGACGCCGCGGTGGTCGACACGGTGCCGCTCGGCGTCGACACGCCGGGCGATCTGGAACGGGCGCGGGAGATCCTCGCCGCCGGGCGCGTCGGTTGAGGCCTGGGCGCAACAATCCCGATGACCGACCGCAACCACACCATCGCCTTTCAGGGCGCGCCCGGCGCCTATTCGGACCTCGCCTGCCGCGTCTGCCGGCCGGAAATGGCGACGTTGCCCTGCCGCTCCTTCGAGGACGCCTTCGCCGCCGTTCGCGATGGGCTGGCCAGTCTGGCGATGATTCCGATCGAGAACTCCGTCGCCGGCCGGGTCGCCGACATCCACCACCTGTTGCCGGGCGCCGGCCTGCACATCATCGGCGAGCACTACCAGAAGGTGAACCACCACCTGCTGGCCGTCAAAGGGGCGCGCATCGAGGAGCTGACCGACGTCCACAGCCACATCCATGCGCTCAACCAATGCCGTAATCTGATCGCCGAGCTTGGGCTCAATCCGGTGGTGCGGATCGACACCGCCGGCGCCGCCGCCGAGATCGCCGCCGCCGGCGACCGCACGCAAGGCGTCATCGCCTCCGAACTCGCCGGCGACATCCACGGCCTCGTCTCGCTGCGCGCCGATATCGAGGATGCCGGGCACAACACGACGCGGTTCCTGATCATGGCCCGCGAGCCGATCATTCCCCACCCAAAATCAGGCCGGGTGATGACCAGCTTTGTGTTCCGGGTGCGGAACGTTCCGGCGGCGCTCTACAAGGCGATGGGCGGTTTCGCCACCAACGGCGTCAACATGACGAAGCTGGAAAGTTACCTGGTCGGCGGCCGCTTCAATGCCGCGCAGTTCTATGCCGAGGTCGAAGGGCACCCGGAGCATCGCAGCGTCGAACTGGCGCTCGAGGAACTGGCCTTCTTCTCCCGCGAGGTGCGCATTCTTGGCGTCTATCCGCAGCATTCCTACCGCTGGGAAACCGATGGCGACGACGATGACCAGGACTAACGAAGCGGCGCCGACAACCCGCGACGCGCCGTGGCGATCTTTGAAATCACTTCAGGACGTCGCGGCACTCGACCTTTTTCGTTCCGTCCGGTTGGATAACGGTTTTCGTGCAGCGCCACCCAAACGACGTCGATTTGCAGACGTAACCTTGCGCCTCGAGGAATTGCTTCATCGGCTCGCCGCCCGGCATTTGTGTACAGTCCATGATCCCTCCTGTCCCTCCAGCTTTTTGGCCGGCGGCGCGCATGGAATGGTTTGGCGCCCGACCGGAACCAGAGATTATTCGGATTTGCGCCCCATTTCCACATATCCATTAGAAAACGAGAGTAGCCCGAACGAGGACGGAGCGTTCTGGGATAAACGGGCTGACGGCGGCATTGTCGTCGGCCGAGCGGTACGTATCGTCTTGATAGCTGAAATCGCTGTCCAGCAGATTGGCGCCCTCGACGGTGATGATGCCGCGCCGTTCCGGCAGCCGATAGCCGATGGTTGCGCTCAAATCAACGAAGGCATCGTCGCCCTCGCGCCGCTTCTGGGCCGGAGTCTCGTTGCGTTGGCGGCGGAAAACATCCTGGTAGACGAAGATCGGCGTCACCCCGGCGAAGAAGCCGGTCTCGCTGAAAAAGCGTGCCGAGACGGGGACGGTCCAGGTGGCGACCCGACGCGGCAGGCCGCTTGCATCGTCATCGAGCCTGAAGAAGTCATAGGTCGGTTCCGCGCTGAAAGCGATCTGATCCAGCGGCGCCCAATAGACATAGGTCCGAACCGTTTGGCCAAGCCGTGGGTCGGTCGTCCCCTCGGCGGCGAGCGGCGATGAGATTTCCCGCCGCGTGTATTCGGCGCCGAACGACAGCGTTTCCAGCATTGCAACGTCCATGCCGACGCCATACAGCCAGGACTCACTGCCGTTGATGTCGTCGAAGAAGCGGTTGAAGCCGGCGACCTGGGTCGGCTGCAGGGTGCGGTTGTTGATCAGCGCCGGCTTGACGGTGCGCACCGCCGCCGCGCGGAAGGCGATTTCCTCGATCGCCTGCCAGCGCAGGCCGAAGCTGGGCGTGATGTCCTCGCGGTCGAGGTCCTGATCGTCGTAATCGACGTAGCCGAGGCCGGCGGTGAATAGAAGGTCGAAGGGAATCTCGAAATTCCCTTGAGTATAGAAGCGCTCGTCCTTGATCCTCGAGGTGGTATTCGAAGCAATCTCAAAAAAAGGCGTGCCAAGAAAAAAGAACTGTTCACGATTATCTTGTTCCCTGTCTACATCGAAAATGCTGAAACCGGAAACGATATTGAAATTTTCACCCCGGTATATGTGCTGCATTTCGCCCTGATAGCTTGTCAGGTCGATCTTCTCTTTTTCCGTTGAACTGATGACACCGAGACTGTCATCGAGTTGTCGTTTCGAGTCGAATTTTCCGTAGATGAACGAGGCGATGACATCGGAGTTGACGCTGGGCGAGACGCGGGCGCCAAGGCGGATGGTCTCCCGGTCGAGGTCTTCCCGTCCGTCATCCCGGAAATTCGGATCGAAATCCAATTCGCGGTCGCCATTCTCGCGGCTCTGAATCGTCACCTCGCCCTGCAGATTGATCTCCGGCGTGATCGCCGCCTGGGCGAAGAAGTTCGTGATGTCTTCGTCGAGATCGAAGTCCTTGCGGAAGCCGTCCGTCTCGAAATGGTATTGCCCGGCGCTCACCGAGAAGCGGTCGTAAACGCCCGAGGCGATGACCTCGTTGGCGAACGTATACTCGGTGCCCGCGAGGCCGGTCACCGCCAGTTGCGCCTGGTTTCTTTCGAACAGCGGCGTGTACTCGTTCAGCCCGTCGCGAAAGCCGAAACCGTTGATACGTGAGTCGACATTCCCGGCGGCCAGACTCGGCTGCACCGGATTGATGTTGATGTCCTGCAGCAGCTGCGCCCTCAGCAGCTCGCTTTTCTGCGCGATATCCACCCGCTGCTGGGTCGACCGGATGTCGGACAGGAAGCGATGGGCGCCGGGGTTGCCGGGATCGAGGGCGAGCGACTTCGAGGCCTCGTTAATGCCCATTTGGGTGAATCCGAGGTCGTTGTAGATCCTGGCCAGACTGGCGCCGCGCGTCGCCCGGTCGGCGTCGAGCAGCTCGCGCGACCGATAGACGGCGCGGTTGTCATTGAGCTCGATGGAGTTTTCGAGATTGCGCAGCGCCGCGACCGGGCGGTTTTCGCTCTGCAGGCGCAGCGCGTCGTAGAACCACGGCGTCGGATCGTTGGGGTCGAGCGCCTTGGCCTGCGCGAACTGCTCCGCCGCCAGGTTGGCGCCCCCCTCGCCGGTGAACCGGCTGATCAGCCGGTTGAAGTAGGTCAGCGGGTTAATGGTGCGCTCCTCGAAATAGGCCTTGCCGAGATATGAGCGCAACAGCGCGTTGTCGGGGTCGAGGGCGACCGCCGTCTCGATGTCGGCGCGGCCGGCGGACAACGCGCCGCCGCGAATGGTGGCGAGCCCGAGCCCAAAGTGGGGCAGCGGCGCCATCGGGTCGACGAGAAGCGCCCAGCGGAACGCGTTCGCCGCGTCGGCGGTGCGAAAGCGGGCGAGATAGGCGAAGCCGAGCACGGTGTGCACGCGCGCCACCTCCGGCGCCAGCAGGCGCGCCTTCTCGGCCGTCTCCACAGCGCGCCGGCTGTCGCCGAAGGCGAGGCGGATTTCCGCTAACCGGGCGAAGGCGAGGCCGTTGTCGGGTTCCAGTTCCACCGCCCGCTGCAGGGCTTGCCGAGCGGCGCCGAGGCGGAACCGCGCCTGTTCGGCATACGACAGCGCGATGTGCGCCGCCGCCGAGTCAGGGGCGAGGCGCACCGCCTGCTCGGCGTCGGCCGCCGCCTGGGCGGGATCGTTCTGGGCGACGGCGATGACGGCGCGCAACGCATGAGCATTCGCCGCCGGCGCCGGTTCCCGCAGGGCCTGGTCGATGTCGGCGCGCGCGTCCTCGACACGGCCGACGCTGAGCAGGGTTGCGGCGCGGAAGGTAAAATAGTCGGCGTCGCGCGCGCCGGCCGGCAGCCGGTCGAAGGCCTCGAGCGCCGCGGCGTAGCGGCCGCCGGCGGCCAGGCGCACCGGCCCGCGCAACGGCGGTGCCACCGTCTCCGCCGCCTCGCCGGAGGCATCGGCCAGCGCCAGCAGGATCGGCGGATAGTGGAGCGCCCACTGCACGGCGTCGCGCGGCCGCACCAGCTGGACGAACGTCGGTCCGTCGCCGCGCTCGGCGACCACCGCCGCGCCGCTGGCGACGGACTCGGTACCCCTGTCGTTGCCGGCGACGACGGTGCCCTCGTAGACGATCACCGTCGCCCAGTCCGCCTCCACCTGGACCAGGAACTCGGTCCCCTCGACGCCGGCGTTGATGAACGGGGTGGAGACGGTCAGCGAGCGCGGCTGGCGGCTGAAGTAGTAGGCGATGCCCTTGAGCTGGTCGAGCAGGGTGCGCTTTTGCGAGCCTGCCTCCGGTGCCACCTCAACGATGCGCAGGGTGGAATTGCCGTCGAGGCGGACCACCGATTGGTTGGCCAGTCGGATCAGCGCGCTGCCGGCGCCGCCGACGCTGATGACGTCGAGCGGGCAGAGGTTCTCGTTCGCCATCGCCGGACGCGGGGTGCCGCCGGTGACACGGACCGTGACGTCGCCCGTGATGCCGCGCAAAGATCCCGCCGCCTCGACGCACCGCTGTTGCGCATCGGCGCTTTCGCTGAAAATCGAGCAAATCGAAAGGATACACAGAAAGGAGGTCAGTAAACGAAAGAGCATCACCCGCTTTCGTCAAAAATCAACCGACTACCCGGTTATCGGCCCGGCGCTTTTTTATCCGCTTTTGGGGACTGTTATAGGCACGGTACGGAATCGTGACAAGCACTTACGCCTTCATCGGTCAATTTCCTCTATACGAATTATAGGTATCGTTGATGGATCGACCTTGGGTTGCGTCCTCGCGCGACTTGTCTGGGGCAAGAGAGCGCGGTGGCGGGATCCCGCCGGCGGCGTGACAGGCGGTTGCCTTTCGGCCACCGTTGCGACCAAGATACCGCGTTTTTCATCCTTGGGACCGTTTTGAAACGATGACCGCGCACCCTGTTCCAGCCGGCGTACTTGCCCCCGTCGCCACCCCCTTCGACGCGGATCTGGCACCGGATGCCGACCGCCTGGCGGCGCACGGCCGTTGGTTGGCCGGCCATCGCTGCGGCCTCGTCGTGTTCGGCACCACCGGCGAGGCAAATTCGCTCGGCGTCGACGAGAAGATAAGCCTGCTCGACGCGTTGGTGGAGCGGGGCCTCGATCCGCCGTCGATGATCGCCGGGACCGGCACCTGCGCCCTTTCCGACACGGTGCGCCTGACCCGGCACGCGGTGGCGGTGGGGTGCGCCGGGGTGCTGATGCTGCCGCCATTCTACTACAAGGAGGTCAGCGACGAGGGGCTTTTCCGCGCCTACGCCGAGGTCATCGAACGCGTCGGCGCCGCCGGGCTCGCCCTCTACCTGTATCATATTCCGCCCGTCGCCCAGGTGCCGATCCGCCTCAACCTGATCGAGCGGTTGCTGGGCGCCTTTCCGGACACCGTGGTGGGGATCAAGGACAGCTCGGGCGACGACGCCAACACCCAAGCGATCCTCGACGCGTTTCCCGGCTTTCGCGTATTCGTCGGCAGCGAGAGCGGCCTGCTGGCGTGCCTGCGCGGCGGCGGCGCCGGCTGCATCGCGGCGACGGTGAACATTTCGCCGGCGCCGATCCGCCAGCTCTTCGATGCTTGGCAAACGCCGGAAGCGGCGGCGCTGCAGGCGTCGGTCACCGACTTTCGCCAGGCGCTGCGACGGTTTCCGCTGATCCCGGCGTTGAAGGAAATCCTCGCCCGCCACACCGGCGATCCGGCTTGGAAGCGCCTGCGGCCGCCGCTGGTGGGGTTGAGCGAGCCGGAGCGGAACGCCCTGTTCGCCGAACTCGACGCGCGCGCCTTCTCCATGCCGGGGCTCGACTAGGAGCGTTGGCCGGCCGGCCTTACTTGCCCTCGATGCGGAACACCGCTGCGCCGATGCCGCGGATGCCGGCCTCGATCCGCGCCCAACTCTGGGTGACGATGAACTGGCTCGGGCCGTCGTCCGGGTAGTCGGCGAAGAGCCGTTCCGCCAGTTGGGCGGCCTCGGCCCAGGCGTGGCGCTGGAAGGCATCGAGCGCCTCGGCATAACGCAGGCACAGCGTCATGTCGCGGGCGTCGACGTCGGCCAGGCGGCCGCGGATCTCGTACAGCGGCAACGGCGTGTCGAGGCCGGGCAGTGCGAATTCGCCGAGCGGCCTGAGCGCCAGTCCGTCGATGCCGGCGACCACCGACTCCGCCGCCAGAAGGCGCGTCCGCAGCCGCTTGTTGAGGCTCTCGATGCGCGAGGTGGCGTTGATCGTGCTGCCGATGGCGCGAAAGGTGCGGCGCCGTTCGTCGCCGACGTAGCCGAATTCCACCTCGCCGGCGTTGAGGCCGATGCGCACGCCCAGCTGATTCGGCGCCACTTCCCGGTTGAAGGCGTCGATGGCCTGCAGCGCCTCCGTCGCCGCGAGGCACGCGTCGGCGCGCGACGTGCCGTCGTCGCCGTCGATGCACCAGATGAACAGCGAGCCGTCGGCGACGAATTCCCGGAAATGCGGCGCGTACTTTTCCACCGGCCGGCTCAGCGCCTTGAAATACTCGTTCTGGAAGGCGTAGGCCTCGTCGGCCCGCTGGCTAGCCTGCAGTTTGGTCGAGTTGATGGCGTCGGTGGCGAAGCAGACGGCGTAGCGCGTTTCGTGCTCGCTCAGCCGCTCGATCCCGTGGTCGAGGATGCCGCGCACCTCGGGCTGCGGGATCAGGTGTCCCATGGCGTCGGCGAGGACCGTCTTTTCGCCGCGTTCCGCCAGGTATTGCCAGGTCACACCGGCGAAAAGGCCGACCGGCAGGCCGATGACCAGCGGCGCGAACAGCGGGATCCAGATCTCGCCGAGGCCGAACAGGCCTTGCGCGGCGGCCCGATAGGCGAGCCCCGCCGCCAGCGCGATGGGGATCGACGCCCGCACCGGCAACAGGAACGCCGCGACGGTGACGCCGGCGGTGAACAGCAGCACCAGCGGCATGCCGGCCCAAAGCGGCAGCGGGTCGATCGACCGGCCGGTCATCAGGTTGGCGAAGGCGGTGGCGGCGATCTCGACGCCGCTAAGGGTGATACCGTCCGCGTGCTCGAAGGGGGTGTAGAAGTCGTCGACGTTGGTCGGCACCTCGAGTTCGGAGTAGCCGACGAACACCACCGCGCCGGCGAAGTCGGGCGGCGGCGGATCGCCCGGCCGCGGCCCCTCGACGACGATGTCGTAAGGCACCGTCGTCACCGCCCCCGGCGGCCCGTAGGCGTTGAGGAAGCGGGTCCACGGGCCGCTATAGACGTCCAGCACCGCGCCGACCAGCGCCGCCGCGTCGACCGCCGCCGCGCCGTCGCCGGCTGCCTCCAGGCGCGCGCCGAGGACCCGCCGCAGCCGGTCGGCGGCGCGCGGGTCGCGCAGGACGGCGTCGCGGATGGCATGCACGGCGTCGGTGAACATCTCGGCGCGGGTCAGGCCGATCTCCGCCGGCGCCGCCTTGCCGAGCACGTAGGCGCCGATCTCCTCGCCGATCGCCGGCCAGGCGCCGACGTAGTGCGCGGCGTGCACCAGCGCCGCGGCGACCGGCAGGGTCGGCAGGTGGTAGGAATCACGCGCGTAGACGGCGACCTGGCTGACCCGGCTGGTCTCGCGCGGCACGGTGAAGGGGGCGTAGGCGGCGGCGGCGCTGGCGAAGGCGGGAAGCGGCGGCCGATAGGCGAGGATGCCGGCGTTGCGGTTCTGCTCCCGCTGGGCGAGCAGCACCACCCGGCCCGAGCGGGCGATGGCGGCGGCCAGGGCGGCATCTTCGCCGGGATTTTCATCCGGGCGGTTGAAAAACAGATCGAAGACGATCGCCGTCGCCCCGGCCCGCGTCAGCGTGTCGATGAGGCGGCCGTGGATCGATCGCGGCCAGCGGTTGGGCTCGCCGCGATAGCCGAGGCGGTCGGACGACCGCTTGTCGAGGGCGACGATGACGACGTTGGCCGGCGGCTCCACCGGGCCGCGGATCGAGAACAGCCAATCCAGCCCGAGACGGTCCTCGAGGCCGATGCCGACTGGCGACGCGTAGAAGATCGCCGTCGCCAGCGCGATGAGCAGGCCGAGCGCCACCGCCCGTCGCCGACTTCGCTTGATCGCCACCGTCCTGTCCCCGTTGCCAGACGCCCGGCCGAGGCCGGTGCCGCCGCGCGCGGTTGTACCGCGTCGCCGTTTTTCGCCGCCGCTGAAATGGGGCCGAGCGCCCGGTTCCGCGCGGCAATCACCATTGCAGCAAAGGCTTGGCGCAACGTCAATGACGGCCGCCACCACGCGGCGCGCGCATGGGCGCCTCACAATGGTCTTGTCTCGCCGGAATGGCCGTGGCTAAGGTGACGCCCGGCGGCGGGTGCGACGCGAAATCGGGCGCGCGATCCGGCGCCACGGCGAGGAGGGGTGGCCGAGTGGCTTAAGGCGCACGCCTGGAAAGCGTGTTCACGGGGAACCGTGTCGAGGGTTCGAATCCCTCTCCCTCCGCCACTACGCACAGTTTGGCGACAACGCGCTGCGTTTCGCCGACCTAACTGAGATCTGGCCGCAGCGGTGCGCAAATGTAGCGCGACGGATGGTTTTGGTCAGCGCGACAGACCTGTGCCAAATCTTGTTCTGTGCGCATTTTTGATTATACTGAAGACGACATCATTCATGGAGACCCGCCATGTCCCGCACTACGACGATGACGGTCCGTCTCAGCGGAGCACTCAGCGACTTCGTCGCTGCCAATGTCAGCGAGACCGGCTCCTATGAGAACGTCAGCGAATACATCCGCGATCTGATCCGCCGCGACAAGGAGCGGGCGGAGCAAGAGGCGTTCGATCGGCTGAAAGCGGAATTGACGCATGCCTTCGCTGCTCCCGCGTCCACCTACCATTCACTCACGGCAGCCGAGGTCATCGCGCGCAACAAGGCATAACCGAGGATGGCGTCGGTCTGCGTCCAGGAGGCTGCGTCTCACCGCCTCGACGAGATCTACCACTATACACGCGACCGATGGGGCGCTGAACAGGCCGACCGCTATATCTCCGGCCTGTTCGCGGCCTTCGACAAGATCGAAACGCACGCGGTGATGTCGCGCCCGGTTCCGGCGGAGTTTGGCGTTGACGGGTACTTCTTCCGATACGAAAGACACTTCGTCTATTGGCACAGGCTGGGCAATGGCAACATCGGCATCGTGACGATCCTGCACGAGCGAATGCATCAGATCGATCGCTTCCGGGAGGAGTTCGGCTTGTGACGAAGTGCTGCCGCATCAGCGAAGATCTGAGAAGTCGCTGTTTTCGCTGAAGTTCCCCACGGGCGTCACGCCACTACGCAGCGCTCCGCCGAGAAAGTTCGTGGCTGGGCTCTCTCCCTCCCTCAATGCGTCCGGCAGAGTTGTCCGCTTGTGGGGGGGGCAGAGGTATCCACATGGGGTACCTTGCCATTATCAGTATCAGTGCCTGCCTCTCGCCCTCTACCTCCGGCTCATGGAACGCCCCCTTGAGTGCTGACGATCGCGTCGATTATTGCTAAATTGGCGGCGTTTAGATGCCACCGACATCCCACCGTCGTCGCCACGCGCGTGCTTTTAGCGGAGAACCTGATAGGGTGACACAGGCTTCTTTCGACCGACTGAGCCCTTTCCTCGACCGGATTGGGGATCCTGGCACCCCGTTCGCGCTCGAAGCGCCGGACGGTAGCGTGCGGCAGATCGGTCGGGGTGAGCCGCGGTTCCGCGCCGCGTTGCGCAGCGACCGGGCGGTCAAGGCGCTGGCGTCGCTCGACGAGGGCAACTTCGCCGAGGCCTATCTCCGCGGTGACATCGACCTGGAAGGTGACATCTTAAGCGTCGTGGCCCTGCGCACGGCGTTGCGCGACCGCCATCCCCTGGTCAGCGCTTGGCGCTTTCTGCAGCCGCTCCTGTTAGGCCAAATCTACACCAACAAGGCGGCGATCCGGGCGCATTACGACCTCGATCCACGGCTGTTCCTGAGTTTCCTCGATCCGGTCCTCCCGGCGTACAGCCAGGGCGTGTACGTCCATGACGACGAGTCGCTGGAGACGGCGCTGCGGCGCAAGTTCGACTATGCCGTGACTGCCTGCGATCTCGGCCCCGGCAAGCGGGTGCTCGAGATCGGCCCCGGCTGGGGCGCTTTCGCCGGCCATGCGCTCGCCCACGGCGTCAACTTCGTCGGGCTGACCATCTCCGAGGTTTCCAAGCGCTTCATCGAAGGGGTGCTGGAGCCGTACCGTGATCGCGTCACCATTCTGTTGAAGGATGTACTCGCCTATCGACCGGCGGAGCGGTTCGATGCGATCGTCATCATGGGGGTCATCGAACATCTGCCGGACTATGCCCGCGTGCTTCGCAAGTTCGACGAATTGCTGAAGCCCGGCGGCTTCGTCTTTCTCGACGGCAGTGCCGCGCGCAAGAAATACGAGTTGTCGACATTCATGGTGCGGCATATCTACGCCGGCAACCACTCGTTCCTCGTTCTCGACGATTTCTTGAACAAGCTGGCGCACTCGCCATTCAAGCTGATCGAGCTGTTCAACGATCGACACAGCTATGGACTGACGTTCCGGCAATGGGCGGAAAATCTCGAACGGAACGCGGACGCCATCGTTCGCGAGTTCGGCCAGTTCGAGTACCGCAAGTTCCGCCTCTACCTCTGGGGCGCCGCCCATGAGTTCGCGTCCCGCAATCTCGACTGTTACCGCATGATCCTCCACAAGCCGGAGCGCGGAGCCGGGCCAGCGGCGGAGGCGGCGTGAACCACCGACGGCCCGCACACCCGCCATGTGACGACGCGGCGTGTCGGCTTGGAAAGGTTTCGCGACCACCCCCGGAATGACAAGCCGATTTCCTCCGTCCAAGGGTGGGCACCGCCGGCCTGCGTCCGCGAATAACCGATGGTGTTGAAGAAGGCGCTCGACCTGTCGATCGGGAGGGGGCGCCGCGCGGCCGGGGTTACCCGGGCGCCACCGTTACCGCCACTTCCAGCGCTTCGAACGCCCCCGCGTCACCAACAAAGCTTCCGGAAACCGGCATCGTCTGGCGAATGTGGCGTGCGACGGCGATCGGGATCAGATTGAACCCGCCGACGCTGCGGTTGGTCGGATCGAACACGATCCAGCCGGCGCCCGGAATGTAGACTTCCGCCCATGCGTGGGTCGAGCCAGCGCCGGCGGAGCCGACTGCTTGGCGGTCGGGGTCGTAGAGATAACCGGACACGATCCGCGCGCCGAACCCCAGGCTGCGTACGGCATCGACGAACAGCACCGCGAAATCTCGGCACGAACCCCGTCCGCGCGCCAGCGTCTCGACCGGCGTCTGCGCGGCATCGTCGTCGCGGACCTCGTAGACGATCTGCGCGGCGACGCCGTTGCTGATATCCTTGAGCAGTGACAGCGTGTCGGTGTGCACCCCGGCGACGAAATTGTGCGCCCATTCGCGCAGGTGCCCGGCGGAATCGAGATAGGCCTGCAGCCGCAGCGCGCCGAGATCGGTCATCTCGTCCTCGCTCAGCAGGAACGGGAAGGTGGAAGCCGAGGCGGCAATGTCGAAGACCGGCCACTCGTCGACATCGAGCGCCAGTTCGGCGACGCTGTCGATGACTAGTGTGTGCGCCGGCTCCGCGAACGTAGCCGTCGCGACGGCGTTGCCGGCGACGTCATGCGCCCAGGTCACGGTGGCTTCGGGAGCAATCCGCAAATCGTGCGCCCGCAGCCGCAGGGTGCGGCTCTCCCGTGGGCGCAGCATCAAGCGGTGCGGACCGAACGCCATCGGCGCGCGGTAGCGGTAGGTCGTGCGGTGATGCACGGTCAGCGTGGTCAAGCGGGTGATCCGGTCAGGGTCAAGTCGGTCTCACCAAAGGGGACCATCCGGCCGCGCGCTTCGTCCCACACCCAAAAACGAACTGCCCCGCGCGGCTTCCTCTGGTCGGGCGGGCAATATGAAAAGATGTTTGCCGCAATGTCCAAGTTACAACCTAGGTTTCGGCCGATGCTCGAATTTTCACGCAACCTCAAGCCCCTTTGCGGCGCGGCGGCCCTAATCGCGGCCGCCGATGTTGATCGAGATGTTGCCGCCGCTGGCCTGGGTGGTGGTATTGCCGTCGCCGATCGTGGTGGCGGTCTGATCGCCGCCGGTTTTCGGGATGGCCTCCAACAGCGCCTTGAGCTGGGCGGCAAAGGCCGCGTCCTCGGCGACGGCGTCTTTCACCGCGACGCGCAGGCCGGCCTGGTTGTCGGCGTCGTTCGGCGCCGCCTCGAGGCGCTCCAGCGCCTTCGCCTCGCCGCGCGCGGTGAGCTTGGCGCGGATGACATCGCGCAGCTTGGCGAGGTTCTTTTCCGCCGCCTCGCCGATCTTGCCTTCCACCTTGCCGAGCGCCCGGTCGCCCATCCGCTGCAGATAGGGCTGCAACGCGCGGACGACCTCCGCCGCCAATCCCATTTCATCGTCCATGACCTGATCCTCCTTCACCCTGTGTTGGTACGCGATCGCCACCCCACCCCAATCCGTCACCCGCGGACTTGATCCGCGGGTCCACGAAAACAAAAACGTGGATGACCGGGCCCACGCCCGGTCATGACGAGTCCGAAACGGCTTGGCTTGGTGCCTCCGCCTTTAACTCCTGAAACTTCTCGATCACCGGCCCAAGCAATTCCATGTCCGGCTCCCGTTCCATCTCTTCGCACCTGTCCCGATAATTTGTCGCCATCGTCCCCATCCGGCTTCCGAATGCCGCCGGATCGCTCAAAAAGAATGGCGCCAGCGTCGCCACGGCTTCCCTTGCGGCGTCGAGGGCCTGTTCGCGGCGTCCGAGGTCGCT
>CAYWRP010000073.1:0-13137 GCA_964460955.1 uncultured Rhodospirillaceae bacterium
GTTGGAATGCTGGCCGGCGCCTTTGGAATCAGATATCTGCATTACCAATTTGTTTCGCGCTAACTCGACGACCCGACACAAAGGCCCATTGGATCTTAAAGTTGTCTTAAAAATATGCTTGCGACTTATGTTGTAGGATACATTTGGTGTTTCCGCGACGATGAGGTTGCGCTCCTTCAGAGGCAAACGAGAATCTAATTGCATCCATGGTGTTTGATGTTTCCATGTTCAGATTAAAATTGTTAAAAAATAAAAAAAATGTCAAACACAATAAAGGCGATGGACTCGACGCCGGCATTGAGGCGGAAAGGATTGCGACGTCACTCGGACTTGATGCCTTTGAAAATCATAAGCAAAAGTTCGAGAGAAGCTCACCTCTTTTGCGACGCAATATTCATCGTCTCGAAAAAGGGCTTTGCATGCCCGAAAGACGTCCCGTGTTTGGAGCCGAATTTATCTACGAGACAGTAGTCTTGTTCGAACGGCTTTCCAAACAGCCCTTCGCGGGGAGCGATGAACTTAAGTGGGCGTCCGATGTGCTGACCCAATATTTCGAGATCGTCGAACCCGTTCCAGGCCC
Organism: uncultured Rhodospirillaceae bacterium; assembly: GCA_964460955.1. GTDB lineage: Bacteria > Pseudomonadota > Alphaproteobacteria > Rhodospirillales > Defluviicoccaceae > Defluviicoccus. Next base: position 581 of record CAYWRP010000073.1, read on the forward strand.
GATCGCTGAGGCACGCCAGGTATGGGAGAGCATCCAATCAACAGGCCATACGCGCCGCTGCGACTCCAATACCACTTTCGCTCCTTACAAGGTGCGAGAGCTTGAAAATGTTTTCGAGTTTGATCAATTTCTCACTCTGTGCACGGCGCGCCGTTCCCAGCGTTGGTTTCTCCCCAAGCCAGTCCCTCGTGAAAATATTGAATTGGCCGTCATGGCCGCGCTTCAAGCACCGAGCGCCTGTAACCGGCAACCGTTTACGTTTCATTGTGCCACAGCGCCGGAAATGATCCGGAAAATCACCAATCTGCCTTTGGGAACGAAAGGCTTCGGGGACAATCTGCCGGCCGTGATCGCCGTGATCGGCGATCTTTCGATGTATGCCGAGCCCCGAGACCGGCACCTGATTTACATCGATTCTTCGCTCGCCGCGATGCAGTTCATGCTGGCAATAACGGCACAAGGGTTGGGAAGTGTTCCCATGAATTGGCCGGACATCCCGAAAAATCATCAGGCACTCCGGGAGTTGCTGGATCTACAGCAACATCAGGTGCCAATCATGCTGATCGGAGTCGGCATTCCGGACCCAGAGAGTTCGGTTGCCTATTCGGCCAAACGGTCCGTGGAGGAAGTTCTGCGTGTCATCGATTAATCCCCTGGTCGAAATTACGGGCGTGTGGCTACCGAATAAAGGCGCCGAACTGATGGCGCATGCCACCATAGCGGCGCTGTCGCACCGCATGCCCGCAGTTCAATTCTGTTCGCTGAATCAGGGCCCCCCTGAAACGCGCGCCGCCATTGGAATGCCCGTTTGGCGTTCGCCACACCGGTGGCTCACGAAACACATGGAGCGGTTTCCGAGGGCGTTCCACGGCGCGATCCGACGGTTGGAATGGCGTGGAATCACCCACGTTCTTGATATCTCCGGCTTCGCTTATGGCGACTACTGGGGGCGAAAAAAAATAAAGCGGAGAGCTGATATGTATCTTCGGCTCGGGAAACCGTTGTACCTGTTGCCACAGTCCTTCGGCCCTTTCACAAACGAGGATCTCCGGGCGGACATGCGGTTTGTCATTGACAATGCGCGTGTGATCGCGGCGCGTGACAGGCAATCGCTTGAGTATCTGCGGGTGCTCGGAAGTGAACGGGAGATCGCGATCCAGCCAGACCTTACGATCAGCTTGGATATATCAGACCGGGTCGTGAAGACACCCGACTCCCCTTATGCATGTCTCATCATGAACGCGATGACGATCAAGTCCGGGGCAATGGAGCAGTGCGATCTACTTTCCCTCTACCGGCGCGTTGCGGATACCGTGCGACGGGCGGGACTTTTGCCGGTAATCGTGCTGCACGAACCGCTGGCGGACAAGGCGATCTCCGAACAATTGGCCAACGAGTGCCAGAACCCACCGATTGTAAACTTGCGCGACGCGCGCGACATCAAGGCGTACATTTCCAGAGCCGCGTGTGTCGTTTCCGGCCGCTATCACGGCGTCGTCAACGCTCTCGCTACCGGAGTACCAAGTTTTGCCGTTGGCTGGTCACACAAATATCGGGAAATACTAGAGGATTTCGCGTTCAAGGAAGGAATGTACGAGGGCAACGCCGATCAATTTGTTGCCAAAATCCAACGCTTCGTGTCTAGCGCAACGGTCAGTGAGGAACTGCGGGCCAACTTGGCGCGGATCGGGGCGCGGAAAAAGCAACAACTGGCAGCCTTTTGGGATGATGTGGTCTTCGATATGAACCGGGTGTGAGCCTCAAAAAAATAATGAAGGGTCACAAGCTCGATCGCCACTGAAAATGGCTACACGCGCTTGGATGCTGCCAGTAACCACCGAAACATCACATGCTTGTTGTGATCGCCGTAACATCCTCTCTGTCGAACGTCACTTCCTCGGCGCGCCCGTCCTGGATTCGGTAGACGCGGTCGGCGATGTCGAGGAAGGCGGGGCGGTGGGTGATCGATAGCACCGCCACGTCCTTGGGCAGCGCGCGCACGCTGCGGCAGATCGCCTGTTCGGTCTCCGGGTCGAGGGCGCTGGTCACCTCGTCGAGGATGATCAGCTTCGGCCTGGTCACCAGCCCGCGGGCCAGCGCGATGCGCTGCCGCTGGCCGCCGGAAAGCTTGACGCCGCGCTCGCCGACCGTGGTGTGCACGCCCTCCGGCAATTCGCGGACGAACGACCACGCCTCCGCGGCCTCGAGCGCCTCGATCACCTCCGCTTCCGAGATCCACGTCGCGCCAAGGGTGATATTGGCGGCGATGGTGTCGTGCAGCAGGACGACGTCCTGCGGGACGTAACCGATCATGCGGCGCCATTGCAGGAGGTCGAGCTCGCCGAGCGAGGTGCCGTCGACGCGGATGTGTCCCCGGTCCGGCTCGTAAAGACCGACCAGCAGATCGACGATCGTCGTCTTGCCGCCGCCGGAAGGGCCGGTTAGAACGGTCGACTGGCCGACCGGAATCTCGAAACTGATGTCACGCAGAACCGGCTTGTCGCCGTAACCGAAGCTCACCCGGTCGAAATCGATGCGACGGCCGAGGCTCGGCTTGTCGCCGCCGCTGAGCCGCTCCCGCGCCGCCTCGGTCTTCGCCAGCAACTCCTTGAAGGAAAGGTAGGCGGTTTCGACGACGGCCGATTTCTGGAATTCGGCCTGGATCTTGTTGAGATGATTCATCGTCCGCATCAGCAGCAGGGCCATCACCGCGACCTGCGCGAAACCGTATTCCAGGAAGACCAGGGTGCCGTACAACGCGATGCCGAGGAAGATCGCCACCAGGACCTCCTCGACGGCTTTCCGCGCGTGGCCGGTCAGCGCCTGCTTGCGCAGGGCCCTTTTCACCTTGCGGATTTTCGTCTCCAGGAACGCGACATAGGGGGCCTGACGCGCCATCGCCTTGAGGGGCTTGATGTTGTTGATCGTGTCGCTGAACAATGACGACAGCTCGATCATCCGTTGGGCTTCCTGGCGTCCGGCCTTGCGGGCGGCGCGGACGAGGAAATGCAGCGAGGCGGCGATCAACGCGCCGAGCACCACCGCGGCGATGGCCAGCCGCCACGAGATGAACAGGGCGATGATGACATAAACGCTGGCCTGGATCGCATTGGCGAAAAAGTTCGCCGCGATCATGTAGGAGGAGGCGGCGCGGGTCGCCTCGCCGCTGATTGCGTGCGACAGCCGGCCAACGCGGTTCCCGGTGAAGAACCGCCATTGCGCGTCGAGCAAATGCTTGACCAGTTGCAAGCGCATGCGCGCCGCGAGGGTGGCCGAGGCGTTGCCGACATAGCGCATCGCGAGCAGCGTCAGTCCCGCCTTCGCGGCGATCGCCAGGATCATCAGCGCGATGAGGATTTCAAGCCGTGGCGTCAGGCCGATGGCGGCGAACGCGTCATTGACCGCTTGCGAGATCGCCGACGGCTGGCCGCCCGCGCCGTCGAGCGCGACGGAGAGGATCGGCAGGACGCTGGCGATGCCGATGCCGCCGGCGAGGCCGGCGAGCAGCAGGCAAAGCAGGACAAGCCAAGGATTGCCGACCGGCGCGCGGAAAAACATGTCGAAGACGGTGCGCATGCCTTCCGTATCGCAGACGCGACCGGCGTTTGCAACGGGTCTGGATGCGCACCAGGGCCTGGCGGACGCGGCCGATCCGCTACCGCGCTGGCGGGGAAGCCGTCTCGCCGCCGCCGCCGCGCAGGGCGTCGCGGTAGTAGTTGGTCAGGAAGCCGAGCACGGAGATGAAGACGATCCGCGACTCGATCGACAGCCACTTGGACTTGGCGCCGCCGACCTGCGCCTTGAGTGCCCGCAGCGCGTCGATGTGCAAGCGCAGCACGAACGCGGCGTCGACACCGGCGGCGGCCAACTGGCGGCCGATCGCCTCCGCCCGCCGGTCGGCGGCATCGCCATGGCCTTGTTCCGGCTGGAACAGGCTGTCCCACAGCAAGGCCTGGTAGACCGGCATCAGGGTGTTCAGCAGGCGGTCGGCGTCAGCCTCGCTGTCGGTCGACGTGCGCGGGGGCGGCGCCGGCGGCCGCCGCGCGCCCCCGGGGTGGCGATTCAGCGCCGCGATGTCGGCGTCGATGTCCGCCGGGTCGACGGAAAATCGCAGCACAACGGCGCCGCTGCCGCCGTCGGGGCGCGAGGCGACGAGGCGGAACCAGCGCGGCGCCGGTGTCGACGGCACCGCATACACCTGCGAAAATTGGCTGATTTCGCCCTTCAAGAGGCGGTCGAGGCGCTCGGCGACCCGAATCGCGTCCTCGCCCAGCCACTCGGCGCGTTGCCGCCAGCCGTCGAGATAGTTGCGGCCCAATTCGGTTCCGCCCCCGGGCCCGCCGACTTCCGCCCGCACGTGGCGTTGCCAGCGGTCGTTGACGGCGACGATGACGCCGCGCCAGTCGATCAGCGCGGCCTCGGCGGGGATGGCGTCGATGAAACCAGCCGAATCGTCCGGTGCGTTCGTGCTGGCGAGCGTCTTGACCACGGTCGATGTTCCGTTGCCGGGCGTGCCGGTGACACGAGGTGCCGACCGGCGGCCGACGGGTTGTTTTTCGGGTCCTTGCCCACGGAGGCATCCTTGATAGCACGGGCGGTAGCCATCGCAAAATAGGTGATTTACACTACGACCAATACGGGTTTCGGTTGCATGCCGCCGTCTTCAGCCGCGCGCGGGAACAAGGTGCCGCCAAAACCGCCCCGCCGCCCGGAGTCGCTGGATGATGACGCCTTACGATCAATACATCTTCGCCGCCGCCGCCGTCATCGGCACCTATTTGGCGATGGCGCTCGTTTTGTGGGTGACCCAGCGTTCGCCGTATGCCGAAACCCTCCATACATACCGCGGCATCGCCCACAACTTCCTGACCGTCATCAACGTCATCTTCGCCCTCAACATCGCCTTCCTCGCCAACGACACCTGGAGCGCCCACGACCGCGCCCGCGACGCGGTCTTCCAGGAAGCGGGCAGCCTGCGCAGTATCGCCGATCTGGCGGCGCATCTTCCCGATCCGTTGCTGGCCAAGGTCGACGCGGCGACCAAGGCCTACATCAAGAGCACGGTCGAGAGCGAATGGCCCTTGTTGGGCCGCCGCGCGGCTTGCGAGGACACCTGCGCCCGGCTGGACGCCCTGATCACGTTGCTCTCCGGCGCGCGGGTCGCCGACGCCCTCCCTCCCGGCGTGCACGCGCAACTCGTCCGCCAAGCCTTGGAAGTCCGCGCCATGCGCGACATCCGCATCTCGCTCAGCCAGACGCACGTCAATCCGTTCAAGTGGCTGGGCATGGCGTTCCTCGGCTTTCTCACCATCGTCTCCATCGCCATGGTGCACATCGACCTGCCGCGCGCCCAGCTGATGTCGGTGCTGCTGTTCGCCACCGCCGCCGCGCCCACCGCCGGCATCATCCTCGTCCACGGCAACCCGTTCCAGGAACCGATGGCGGTCGACGCGACGCCAATCGCCGAATTGCTGGAGACGGGGACCGCGATACCGTAAGCGCCCACTTAAGTGTGGCATTCCAGGGCTGGAAATCCATCGCCAGCCGCCTTATGACGGCGCCTAAACACTGAACCGGAAAGGCGCTTAAGAGATGGAGCTCGAGTTACTTTCGAAAACGCCGGCCAAGGCCAACGGCAAGCCGCCGGTGCTGTTCATCCACGGCGCCTATGCCTGCGCGCAGATCTGGGAGCCTTACTTCCTGCCCTACTTCGCCGACCGGGGCTATGCGGCGCACGCGGTCAGTCTGCGCGGGCACGGCAACTCGGACGGCCATGCCGAGCTGTTCGCCACCCGGTTCCAGGATTATCTCGCCGACGTCATCGCCGTCGCCGAGCGACTCCCCGAACCGCCGGTGATGGTCGGCACCTCGATGGGCGGTCTGCTGGTGCAAAAATACATGCGCGAGCAACACATCCCGGCCGCCGTCCTGCTGGCCTCGGCGCCGCCGCACGGCACCCTGCCAAGCGCCATTCGCTTGGCGTACCGGTTTCCCCTGGTCGCCCTCGACATGGCCATGCTGCAGAATTTCGGCTCCAAGGCGGCGACCGTCGACATGGCGCGGCGCGCCTTGTTCCGCGACGGCACGCCGGACGAATACATCGAAACCGTGCTGCCGAAGGTTGGCTCGGAGCCCTATCCGGTGATCCTCGACACCCTGTTTCTCGACCTGCCGCCTTCGTCGCCGTTCACGGAAACGCCGGTGCTGGTGTTGGGTGGCAGCGACGACCCGTTCGTGTCACCGGAGGCGATGGAAATCACCGCGAAGACCTACGGCACCACCGCCGAGATCATCCCCGACCTGCCGCACGCGGTGATGCTGGACCACGACTGGCGGATCGCCGCCGACCGCATCGCCGCCTGGCTCGACGAGACGCTGCCGACGTCCTCTTGAGGGTTCTGGCGTCTTTTGTCTTCCGGGCCCACGAGACCGCCCGTACCAGCCGCAACCAATATGCGGAATTGGCGCGACGTTTTTCGGTTGGCGCCGGCCGCTGCGTGCGTCAAACTCCCGTCACCAGACGAGGCGGCACCTTCGGCCAGCCGGCATGCGAGGGCGTTCGCCATCTCCGACCAGGGGCGCGGGATCCGGCGAAAGCCGCGACGATGCGCGCTAAATTGATCGACCCAGACCAGTTTTTACAAGGAGGCCAGCGTAATGGGACACAACACACTCAAGCCCGGTGTCGTCACCGGCGATGACTACAAGACCCTCGTCGCCGCCTGCAAGGAGGGCAGCTACGCGCTACCGGCGGTGAACGTCACGAGCACCCACACCATCAACGCCGTGCTCGAATCGGCGGCGAAGAACAAATCCGATGTCGTCATCCAGCTGTCCAACGGCGGCGCCCAGTTCTATGCCGGCCAGGGTTTCCCGGACGGCAACCTGGCCAAGGTTCTCGGCGCCGTGTCCGCCGCCCGTCATGTGCACATGATGGCCGAGCATTATGGGGTCTGCGTCGTCCTGCACACCGACCACGCCAACAAGAAACTGATCCCCTGGGTGGAAAGCCTGCTCGACCACGGCGAGGCCTTCTTCAAGGAGACCGGCAAGCCGCTCTACAGCTCGCACATGCTCGATCTCTCCGAGGAACCGATCGACTGGAACCTCAACGAGTGCGCCCGCGTCCTCGAGCGGATGGCGAAGATGGGCATGAACCTGGAGATCGAGCTTGGCGTCACCGGCGGCGAGGAAGACGGCATCGGCGGTGAGTTCGACGAGAGCGCCGACAACTCCAAGCTCTACACCCAGCCGGAAGACGTCATGATGGCCTACGAAAAGCTGGCCCCCATCGGCGAGTTCTCCGTCGCCGCGTCGTTCGGCAACGTGCACGGCGTCTACAAGCCGGGCAACGTCAAGCTGCGCCCGGAAATCCTCAAGAACAGCCAGGACCTGGTGGCGCAAAAGGCGAAGACCGGCAACAACCCGCTCAACCTCGTCTTCCACGGCGGCTCCGGCTCGGACAAGGCGCAGATCACCGAGGCGGTGAGCTACGGCGTGTTCAAGATGAACATCGACACCGACACCCAGTTCGCCATGGCCGAGGGAATCGGCAAGTACTACGAGGATCACAGCAACGCCTTCCACCATCAGCTCGACCCGGAGTCGGGTGAGCCGTTGAAGAAGTACTACGATCCGCGCAAATGGATGCGCGCCGCCGAGCAGGGCCTGATCGAGCGCCTCGGCGAGGCCTTCACCGATCTGGGTTCCAGCGGCAAATCCATCGCCCAGGCGTAACGCCGCGGACCACGACTTGCGAGGCAAGGGGCGTCCGGCCGCCGGCGCCCCTTGTTCTTGTGCGCGCCCGTCTAGCCCTGCACGTGGCGCATGGCGAGCGCGGTGGCGGCGCCGGCGAGGGCCAGAAGGGCCAGGCCGGCGACGGCGACCTGGGGCCCGAATGCCAGCAGGGCGCCGCTCAACGCGCCCATCAGCAACAGCAGGATGCCGATTAGCGTGTTGCTGAGCGCGACGTATTCCGCCTTGCGGTCACCGCCGGCGAGGTCGACGATGTGCGTCTTGCGGCCGATGCGCACCCCGGCGTGCGCCACCGAGGCGACGAACAGGACGCCGGCGAAGAAGACGATCCGGCCGCCCAGCGCGGGGAAGGCGGCGAGCGCGGCGACGACCGCCAAGCCGAGGACGCCGGAGACCGCCGCCGCCGTCGCCATGGTCAGCCGGCTGGAGCGGTCGGCAAGCGTGCCCCATAGGGAAGCACTCACCGCGCCGGCCAGTCCGGAGGCGACGACCAGCCAGCCGAGCCCGGACAGCGCCTCGCCGGTGCCGGCCTGCGCCAGGCCGACGTAGATCGGGCTGATCAGCGCGGTGGCGATCATCAGCGCACGAGCGAGCAGGAACTTTTGCAACTCTGGATCGCCCAGCAGCAGCGCCCATTGATCGCCGATGACGTCGCCGAGGCCGCGACCGCCCTCGGTGGCACCCGGATATTCCTGGGTCAGGGCGAACACCGCCGCCGCCGCGAACCAGGCCAAGCCGGCGGCGATGAGGATGGCGTAAAGCGCCCATTCCGGCCGCGCCGCCTCCGGGCTCAGCACCAAGTAGAGGCCGACCGCGCTCGCCACCAGACCGGACGCCGTCGCCGCGTGGCCGCTGACCCGGCCGCGCTTGCCCTTGGAGACGGTCTTGCCCAGCGTATCCTTGGCGGCAATGGAGGCGACGCCGCGCGCCAGGCTGAACAGCACCAACAGGCCGACGATGGTCCACCCGGCCGCCGCGCCGCGCACGCCGGCCAGCGCCACCACCCCCATGCCGACGACACACGCCCCCTCGATCAGGCTGCTCGCCGCCCAGAACCACTTGCGCACCGCGAAGCGGCGGATCAGGCCGCCGAAGATCACCTGCGGCAACAAGGCGAGCGACTCGCGAATCGGCACCAGCAGACCGACCAGAAACAACGGCGCGCCGACCACGCCGAGCAGCCAGGGCAGCACCGTTTTGGTGTCGGCCAGCGCGTCGCCGATCTTGCTCAAGCCGTTGGCGACCACCTGAACGAGGAAGTTTCGCGGCTGGTCGCGGCATTGATCTTCCGGAATGTCGCGGCAGACCCGCGCGTCATCCTCCCCCGTCGCCAGTTCGTAGAGGCGGCGGCTCAGCGCCGGGTCGTCGTCGGCGAAGCTGGTCGGTCGGTCGGCCATCGGCATGTCCGCGCTTGGTCAAAGGGAGGCATTCCTCCGACAACCATTAACGCAGCGACGATCCGCCGCCAAGCATCGGGCATGCTTCCCTGAAAGGGTTGGAAAGCCATGACGCCAATCGCGCCACGACTCATCGGGATTTTGGAAACTGCGATACTTGACAATAACTTCGCGGCGGTCGTAGCTTTCCATTACCTTTTTGAGTAATTCCATTTGGAAATAAGGGGAATGAAGATGCGTCGATTAGCAGCAGTCGCCGCCACCGCCCTCGTGCTCGGAGCCGGACATGCGATGGCTCAGTCGGGTACGACCAAGCCGGCACCGAATAACATCGGCTGCGGGCTTGGCGCCATGGCCTGGGAAGGCCAGAGCGGCATCGCGCCACAGGTTCTCGGCGCCACCACCAACGGCACGTCGGGCAGCCAGACCTTCGGCATCACTTCCGTGACCTCCGGCTGCGCAGACGATGGCAAGGTTCAGTTGCCGAGCAAGATGGCGAGCTTCATCGGCCCCAATTTCGACCGGTTGGCGCAGGACATCTCGCGCGGCGAAGGCGAGTCGCTCACCGCGCTGGCCGACCTGATCGGTGTCGAGGAACAGGATCGCGGCGCCTTCTATGGCGCGACGCAGCGGAATTTCGAGCGCATCATCCGCACCGATACGATGACGGCCGAGGAGGTTCTGGTTTCGCTCAATGCCGTCATGGCCGAGGATGCGAAGCTCGCCCGCTACGCCTTCCTCTAAGCGGCACCTCAAGCCGGCGCGGTTTTCGCCGCGCGCCACAGTGTCCATGCGGATCCGCCGGGCAATTCTCTTGCTCGGCGGTCTCCTTTTGTTGCTCAATCTCCCGGTCGCCGTTCAAGCGGCCGATCGCGCTTACCTGACCGAACTGAAGGCGCGGGCCCGCGCGCTCGATCTCGCCCAGGCGCCGCAGTGGCTGGCACTGGGCCTGTACGCGCCAGACATGATCGGCGGCGGGCGTAGCGGCATGGTCGACAATCCCGCCTTCTATCTCAGCCCGGCCGGCAAGATCGATCCGGAAGCCGAGCTCCTGGCGACCCTGGAGGCGTTTTTCGCCCCCGCGTCGGCTGCCGACCCGGACAGCCATCCACGCTGCCGCAAGCCGGCCCGCTACCGGTGGCTCGACCGTCAACTGGACTTCGATCCCGACCGCCTGCCGCCGCGCCGCTGTCCCGCCTTCGAGGCGTGGCTCGCCGACATCAATCCGGGCCAGATCACGCTGATCTTCCCCGCCGCCTACCTCAACAACCCGTCGTCGATGTTCGGCCATACCCTGATCCGCATCGACCCGCCGGGACAGGACCCGGATGTCCGGCTGAATTCCTACGCGGTCAATTTCGCCGCCGACCATCGCGGTGAGCAGGGAATGATGTTCGCCCTGAAGGGCCTCGCCGGCGGCTATCAGGGCTACTTTTCCCTGCTCCACTACTACGACAAGGTGGCGCAATACAGCGACTTCGAGAACCGCGACATCTGGGAATATGAGCTGGACTACACGGCGGAAGAAGTGACGACCATCGTCGCGACGATCTGGGAGATGGACAAACAGCCGATCGACTACTTCTTCTTCACCACCAATTGCTCCTACGTCTTGCTGGCGCTTCTCAACGTCGGCCGCCCGGAGCTCCGGGCGATGGACCGCTTCCCCCTCTACGCCGTGCCGGTCGACACCATCCGCGCCCTGGTGGAGACGGACGGGCTGCTCAAGCGCGCCGTGTTCCGGCCCTCGACGCGGACCCGGGTGCGCCGCGCCGCCGAGCACGTGCCGCCGCCGCAACGCGACCTCGCGCTGCGCCTTTCGGCGGGCGATCTGCAGCCGAATGACCCGGCGGTCGCCGCCCTGCCGGTGGAACAGCGGGCGCACGTCCTCGAACTGGCGCAAGCCCATCTGCAATACCGGATCAACACCCGCGCCGAGAGCGGGCAGGCGGTGCGCGCGCGCTCCATTCGCCTCCTGCAGGCGCGCGCCGCGTTGGGCGGCGTGGCGCCGCTGCGAACCGACCCGGCCGCGCCGCCGACCCGCCCAGACGCAGGTCACGCCACCGAACGGCTGACGTTCTCCCTCGGTGCCATCGGCACGCGGCCGTTCGCCGAGGTCGCCTTCCGCTTCGTTTACCACGACCTGCTCGACCCGCCGCCCGGTTTCGTCGACGGCGCGGCGATCACCCTTGGCGAGGGCAGCGTGCGGTTCTTCACCGACGACCCACCGATCCTGGAGACGCTGACCCTGATTTCCATCAACTCGCTGAGCCCGCGCGACGATCTGTTCCAGCCGATCTCCTGGCGGACCCGGCTCGGCTTCGACCGCTTTCGCGAGGATGGCGACGACGCAGGCGACATCGTCTTCAGCCTCTCGGGCGGCGCCGGTCCGGCCTGGTCGCTGGGTGATGCCGAGACGGCGATCATCTCACCGCAGCTGGGCGCGGCGCTCTACGTCGACGAACAATGGCCGGACGAACGCCTGGTCGGCGTCGGCCCGTCGTTGGATCTCGTTTGGCAGGCGGCGGAGCGATGGCGGCTGCAAGTCGACGCCGGCGCCCAGTTCGTCACCGGCATCGAGGAGCGGTCGGTGCTGTTCCACGGCGGCCTCGGGCAGGCGTTTCGGCTGGACAGCAACCTCGCTGTGCGCCTGAATGCCGGCTTCCGCAACGACGGCGGGGAGACATACGGCGAATGGTCGGGCAGCGTCGTCTGGTATTTCTGAGCCGCGCGCTCGCCGCCGCCGTTCTGACGGTGGCCTTGGCCGGCTGCGCGGGGCTGTTCTTCTACCCGACGGAGCAGCTGGTGCGGACGCCGGACCAAATCGGCCTCGCCTACCGCGAGGTGTGGTTCGAGTCCGCCGACGGCACCCGGCTGCATGGCTGGGTGCTGCCGGCGGAGGGGGAGGCGCGCGGCACCGTCCTGCATGTGCACGGCAACGCCGAGAACATTTCCACCCACATCGGCCAGGTCGCCTGGCTGCCGGCGGCCGGCTTCACCGTTTTCGTGTTCGACTATCGCGGCTACGGGTTGTCGGAAGGCGAGCCGAGCGTGCCCGGCCTGGAGGCCGACACCCGCGCCGCGTTGGCGCAGACGCTGGCGCTGCCGGAGGCCGCCGACGGCCCGGTCTCGGTGTTCGGGCAGAGCCTTGGCGGCGCCATCGCCATTACCGCGCTCGCCGGTAGCGACATGACCGGCCGCCTGTGCCGCCTCGTCACCGAGGGCGCCTTCGCCGGCTACCGCCGCATCGTCCGCGAAAAGCTCGGCTACTTCTGGCTGACTTGGCCGCTGCAGGGGCCGCTGTCGCTGGGGGTCGCCGAGTTGCCGAACGCCGAGGATGCCATCGCCGATCTGGCGCCGCTGCCGATCCTGATCATCCATGCCGGCGCGGACCGCACCGTCGAT
>CAYWRP010000074.1:0-13123 GCA_964460955.1 uncultured Rhodospirillaceae bacterium
CCCTGGAAGATCATCAACTCCAGGAAAACGAAATCTCCCAGAGTCGTGTAGTGTGTGCTATTCTGTGCCAACCCACAAAGAGGATCGGCGGCGGCATCCAGGCTTCCCTCGGCATCGCCAACCGCATAATTACCGGAAGTGGCCCGTCCAAACCAGACGCCGGCGCAATCCAGCGCGAAAATCCGTAAACCGGCGCCATTCACGCCTTGACGCCGGCGAAGGGCGCCGCCTCGGCGTCCGGGTCGAGCGGCCAGCGCGGGCGGGCCGGGGTGTCGAGGCCGTCGATCAGGCCGCGTTGCAGCCTCTCCAGGCCGGCCCAGGCAACCATCACCCCGTTGTCGGTGCAAAGCTTCAGCGGCGGCGTGACGAGGCCGATGCCATGTTCGGCGGCAAAATCGACCAGGCGCGCGCGCAGGGCGCGGTTGGCGGCGACGCCGCCGGCGACGACGAGGACCGGCGACTGGGCGTGGGCGGCGCGGAAGGCGGTCAGCGCGTTGGCGATGCGGTCGGCCAGCACGTCGCCCACCGCCGCCTGGAACGCGGCGCAGAGATCGGCCCGGTCGCGTTCCGCCAGCGGCCCTTCCGGCAGCTTCTGCAACGCATGGCGCACCGCCGTCTTCAAGCCCGAGAACGAGAAATTGCAGCCTTCCCGCCCGCGCATCGGCCGCGGCAGGGCGAAGCGGGTCGCATCGCCGCCCGCCGCCGCCCGTTCCAGCGCCGGGCCGCCGGGGAAGCCCAAGCCCATCATCATCGCTGACTTATCGAAGCATTCGCCGAGCGCGTCGTCGACGGTGGTGCCGAGGCGGCGGTAGCGGCCGACGTCCTCGACGACGAGCAGCTGGGTGTGGCCGCCGGAGACCAGCAACAGCAGATAGGGGAAGTCGAGGCGGTCGGTGAGCCGGGCGGTCAGCGCGTGCGCCTCCAGGTGGTTGACGGCGATGAACGGCTTGTCGGCGGCGGCGGCGATCGCCTTGCCGGTCATCATGCCGACCAGCAGGCCGCCGATCAGCCCCGGCCCGGCGGTGGCGGCGACACCGTCCAGCTCGGCGAAGGCGAGGCCGGATTCCGTCATCGTCTCCTGGATCAACACGTCGAGGATGTCGAGGTGCGCCCGCGCGGCGATCTCCGGCACCACCCCGCCATAGGGCGCGTGATCGGCCAACTGCGAGCGCACCCGCTCGCCCAGCACGCGGCCCGTCGCGTCGACGACGGCGGCAGCGGTCTCGTCGCAACTGGTCTCGATTCCCAACACGCTCATCACAATGCCTTTTCGCGCCATGCCTTTGCATTCTATAAGCTGGCGTTTTGAACACCAGGAGCGAAGGACAATTTCGGTGCAGCCCACTCCCATTCGGATCGGAACCCGCGGCAGCCCGCTGGCGATGGCGCAAACCAACGAAGTGCGCGGGCTGCTCTTGCAGGCGGCCGGCGGCGAGACCGAGGACGCCGACTGGCTCGAGACGTTAATCATCAAGACCACCGGCGACGCCATCCTCGACCGGCCGCTGGCCGACATCGGCGGCAAGGCGCTGTTCACCCGCGAGATCGACGAGGCGATGCTGGACGGCCGCATCGACCTCGCCGTGCATTCGGTGAAGGATCTGCCGACGCCGCTGCCCGACGGCATTGCCATCGTCGCCGTGCTGCGCCGCCGCGACCCGCGCGACGCCTTCATTTCGCTCCAGCATACCTCCATCGCCGACCTGCCGGAAGGCGCCATCGTCGGCACCGCCTCGGTGCGGCGCCAGGCGCAGCTGTTGCGCGTGCGCCCCGATCTGCGCATTGGGCCGATGCGCGGCAACGTCGGCACCCGGCTCGAAAAGCTGAAAAACGGCGAGGCAGCGGCGACCTTCCTCGCCATCGCCGGGCTGCAGCGGCTCGGCATGGCCGAGAAGGCGACGAAGATCCTGCCGCCGGAGGAGATGCTGCCGGCGGTCGGCCAGGGCGCCATCGCCATCACCGCGCGGACCGACGACGCCCGCATGGCGGAGACCGCGCAGGCGCTCAATGACGCCAAGGCGATGAGCGAAGTGACGGCGGAACGCGCCATGCTGGCGGCGCTTGGCGGCAGTTGCCGCACCCCGATCGCCGGGCTGGCGCAGGTGGCCGCCGACCGCATCGAGTTTTCCGGCCTCATCGCCCGCGCCGACGGCAGCGAGATCGTCTCGACGGAACGCAGCGGCGCGGCTGTTGACGCGGAAGCCATGGGCTACGACGCCGGTGACGAGCTGAAGCGGCGCGGCGGCCCGGATTTCCTGACCTACTGACCGCCAGCGATGGCGCCGCCGCCCGACCCGCCTCGGCGCGTGCTGATCACCCGGCCGCGCCTCGACGCCGAACCGCTCGCCGAGATCCTGCGCGGCCACGGCATCGAGGCGGTGATCGAGCCAATGCTGGACATTCGCGTCGTCGACGGCCCGGCCTTCGACCTCGACGGCGTGCAGGCCCTGGCGATGACCAGCGCCAACGGGGTGCGCGCCTTCGCCGCCCGCCATCGGCGCCGCGACCTGCCGGTCTACGCCGTCGGCGGCGCCACCGCGCGGGAAGCCGTTCGGGCCGGTTTCACCTCCGTTGTCACCGCCGACGGCGATGTCGACTCGCTGGCGCCGCTGATCGCCGCCGAATTGGATCCCGGCCGGGGCGCCGTCTTCCACGCCGCCGGTTCGGCGCGCGCCGGCGATCTCGGCGGTCTGCTCGGCCACGCCGGATTCGCGTATCGGCGCGGCGTCTGCTACGAGGCGGTGACCGCCGAGACGCTGTCGCCGGCGGTGGCAACCGCGCTGAGGGAACAACGGATCGACGCGGTCGTCCTCTATTCGCCGCGCACCGCGAAGACCTTTCGCGCCTGCGCCGAGGCCGCCGGCTGCGCGGCCGCCTGTCGACACCTCGCCGCCTATTGCCTCAGCCCGGCGGTGGCGCGCGCGGCGAAAGGCCTTGCCTGGCGAGCGGTGGTCATCGCGGCGCGCCCGGAACAGGGTGTACTGATCAAAACCTTGCTCGGAGAGAGCGATTGAATTCAATTTGTTGGCGATTCAGGCTCCCCACTCAAGCATAAACCTTGCTATTGTGCGGGAAGGGTCGATTCAAAACAGCACATGGACATTGGGGTCATGACGAACAGCAACCCACCAGGGCGGGAACCGTGGACGTCGAAGCCGGACGGCGATGGCGAAAAGACGCCAGCCGGCGACGGCGATCCGACGCTCGGTAAGCCCGAGACACCGGACGCGGAGCAACCCGCGGCCGATCAATCCGCGCAGGGGACAGAGTCCGGCGGCGAAAAAACACCCGAACCAACGCCGGAACAGCCGATGCCGGCGGAGGCCGAAAGCGAGGCCGCGGCGGAAGCCACCGACACCCTCGAAGCGACCGAAAAACTCGATTACGAGCCGACGTCGCCGGAAATCGGCGAGGCGGAGGCCCGCGATCGCAGCGAGACGGAAGCCGACATCGAGCCCGCCGCCGCCGAGCCGCCCCCCGAGCGCGAGCCCGAAACGGAGCAGAAAAAGGGCGGCGGCGCCTTGCTGTGGGTCATCGCGGTTCTGTTGGCACTCGGCATTGGCGGTTACTTCACATGGCCGACATGGTCGCCGCAGATCGCCGAATACATTCCACAATCGATCCGCGATCAAAGCTGGTTCCCGGCGATCCCCGGCGAAGAACCCGAGACGGCGGCCGTCGACGAGGAAGCCGCTGGCGCGCCGGCGCCGGAAGCGCCGACGCAAGCCGAGCCGACCGTTGACACGGCCCCCGAGGCACCGGCGGCCGAACAGGCGGACACCGAACCAGCCGCCCCCGACGCGGCGACGCCGGAAGAAGCGGTTACCGAAGAAACGGTAACGGAAGCGCCGGCTGCCGAGGAGGCGGCGGAGGTCGAGGTCGTCGACGTCACCGGTGCTCCGGCGGAAGGCGAAGACACGGAAGCGCCGGCTGCCGAGGAGGCGGCGGAGGTCGAGGTCGTCGACGTCACCGGTGCTCCGGCGGAAGGCGAAGACGCGGCGGCCCCGACGGCGACGGCCGCCTTGGCCGCGGCCGTCCAGAACGTGACGCAACGGCTCGGCAGCATGCAAGACCAGATCGCCGCGACGCGGCAGGATCTGTCAGGTCTCGCGACGCAGGTCGAGGAGCGGACCGTCGCGTTGCGAGACCGGCTCGGCGAACTGGAGACGCGGACCGAGACGATCGAACAAAGCACAGTGACGGTGCTGGCGATTAACAACCTGGAGACCGCCGCCGACAGCGGCAACGATTTTTCGAGCCAGTTGGCGAGGGTGAAGGACCTCGTCGGCGATGACGCGGCGATCGCCGATGCACTCGCCAACCTCGCCGCCAACGCGGGCGGCGTGCCGACCCGGGCGACCCTGAAAAGCGCCTTCCCCGACGTGCGCGACGCCATCGTGCGCACCAGCGCCGGGGCGGAAGAAGGCGACTGGGTCGACCGCCTGGTCGCCCGGCTGCGGGGCCTCTACACCTTCCGCAGTCCGGGCGAAGGGGATCCGGCGGCGGCGGGCTTCGAGGGCGCGGTGGCCCGGGCCCAGCAGGCGCTGGCCGACGGCGATCTCGCCACCGCCGTCTCGGAGGTGCAGGGGATCGAGGGCCCCGAAGCGGCCAGGAAATGGCTTTCGGACGCGCAAAGCCGTCTCGCCGTCGATGAAAGCATCGCCCGCGTGCGCGAGAACGCGCTCACGCGTCTGACAAGCAAAACGGGGTCGTAAATCTCATGTTTCGTTGGATCATTACCCTTATCCTGCTGGCGGTGATCGTCGCCGCGGCCGGATTCCTCGCCCGCGAGCCTGGCTCGGTGGTCGTCGATTGGCGCGGATACCACCTGGAGGTATCGGTCGCCGTCGCCGTGCTCGCCTTGCTCGTCCTTATCGCCGCCGTCGTCCTCCTCTTCCGCCTGTGGTGGTTCGTGCTGCGGACGCCGCGAAGCATCGCCCGCAAGTTCCACGTCCGCGAGCAGCGCCGTGGCTACGAAGCGGTCAGCCGCGGCCTCGTCGCGGTGGCCGCCGGCGATCCGGAGAACGCCCGCCGCCACGCCCGGAAGGCGGAGTCGCTGCTCGAGAAGAAACCGCTGAGCATGCTGCTGTCCGCCCAATCAGCGCAGCTCGACGGCGACGACCAGGCGGCGAAAACCTTCTTCCAGTCGATGCAGGAACGCTGGGACACCGAGTTCCTCGGCGTTCGCGGCCTGCTTACTCAGGCGATCAAGCGCGAGGACTGGGCGGAAGCGCTGTCGCTCGCCAAGCGTGCCTACACCCTCAACCCGAAAAGCCCCTGGGTCGTCGAGACGTTGTACGACCTGCAAAAGCGGACCCAGCAGTGGTCCGACGCCAAGGGGACCCTGCAAGAAGCAAAACGCCTCAAACTGATGCCGCCAGAGGTCATCAAGACGGAGATGGCGGAGATCTTGTATCGGAAAAGCCTGAGCGCCGACGAGAACCACGCCATCGACGAGGCCAAGGCGGCGCACAAGGCGGACCCGACCTTCATTCCCGCCGCCGTCCGCTTCGCCAGCCTGCTTGCCGGTGCAGGCCTCACCAAGCGCGCCGCGCGCGTCGTCGAGGACGTGTGGGCGGAGAACCCGGATCGCCAACTGGCCGAGGTCTACTTTTCGGCCAAGGACTGGGAAGACCCGCGCGGCAAGCTGGAAGTCGCCAAGCGGCTGGCCCGGGCCAATCCAACCCACATGGAAAGCAAGCTGATCATTGGCGAATGCGCCATTCAGGCGAAACTTTGGGACGAGGCGCGGGCCAACATCGAACCCTACGCCACAGACGACGCCTCGGCGCGGGTCTGCCGGCTGATGGCGCAACTCGAGGAAGGAAGCGGCAACGACGAGGCGGCGCGCGACTGGCTGGTGCGCGCCTCCGGTTCGCCCGATCTGCCGGCGAAGCTGGAAGGCACCGGCACGCTGGCGGCGGAAGAGATGGGTGAAACCGCACCCGAGGAAACCGCTTCGACAGCCGAGACGCCGGCGGGCGGGGCCGAGGAGACGGAGGTGCCGAAACCCATGGACGATACGCCCCCGGCGGCCGCCGGCAAGGTCGCCTGAATTTACCACGGGGCGCGCGCTGCTGGGACTGTGAGTGTTACCCACCGCGCGCCCCGCCTTCCCGCCCTCTCTCGTTTGCGGCGTTGACGCGGCGGCCCTGTCGCGGCATCGTTGACTGCACGGCGCGGCGCGCTGTAAAGACAGCGCATCGGGTGTCGCCGCAGTAGCTCAGCTGGCAGAGCAACGCATTCGTAATGCGTGGGTCGGGGGTTCAAATCCCTCCTGCGGCACCATTTCCCATTCTGTCCAGCCCGGAGACATAGGTAACGGAACGTACCTAAGACATGGGTGACAACCTCGTGCCGAACGGGTTGTCGACGGTCTGCAAGATCCTCTCTTGGAAGTCGATTTTTCCCGGATCGCCCAGCATGGATGAGCCGGAAGGATCGCCTTCGTCGGCATTCTTGATGCCCCGCGCACGACGATGGCCGGCCGCTTTCGCATTGTGCGCGAAAACTCCGACGATCATTATTTTATTACAAATTCAGATTGATTTGTACGCACTTATGTTTACACATAAGCGATAAATCTGTTGTTTGCGCCGCGAGTCACGCAGAAAACGGGAAAAAACGCCCCGCCACGCAACGGAATTTTTGTGTTCTCGGCGCAACAGTCGACACCGTGATCGGCCATTGCGCGGCGCCGCGGCGGCCCCGGCATCGGTCCCCTGGACGCGGGCTAAGCGCCCATTCCGGCTTCGATTTTGAGACGCCTTCGCAGGGACGAGGGTGGATCGCGGCAAGGCGAAAAAAGCCTAGTGCATTTTGGGCATATTGACTCTTGGTCGCGATGGCCGCACTTGGGCGGTGTGAACCGGGGTGCACCACCACCCCGGCTCGCCATCGCAACCTATCTCCTTTAGCAATGAAAGGAGCGAGATAGTCAACCATGGTTATTTACAGCATCGATCAAGACACTGTCGAGCCTGTTTTCTACCCGGTAGTGCCCGATTCGTTCATGAAGCGGAACCCCGGTAGCGGCCCGGCGCACACCGCCCGCGGCGGACACGAGTGGAAAGACGCCCACGAGGCGCTTTTCGTCATCCCGCACGACCCCTGGAGCTTCTAGCCGCCGCCTTGGCGGCAAACAAAGTTCCCCCAGCCTGGTGGATGGGGCCCGCCGCAAACCGGCGCGGATGAGGCTCCATCCATTCGGGTGGCTGGATTTTCGACCCAGTCCCCTATCCACCGTCTCGTTTCACCTGTTGGCCGCACGGTCACGCAGGCCGACCCGGCGCAAGGCCGGCAGCACGATGACCATGCTCAGCGTCGTCAGGACGATCGCCACCGCCAGCAGCTTGCCCATGCTGGCGGTTCCCGGATGCACCGACAACGACAGCGCGCCGAACGAGCCCAGGGTCGTCAGGGCGCTAAAGACAACGGCGCGCGCGGTCGACGACTCGAGGGCCAGACGCGCCCCCCCGTGCCGATCGCGCACCACCAGATGAATGCCACTGGCGACGCCGAGGCCGAACAGCAGGGGCACGACGATGACGTTGGCGAAATTGAACGGCTCCCCGGCGACGACCGAAACCGCCACTGTCAACAGGCCGGCGAGGCTCAGCGGCACGAGGATACTCACGGCGTCGACGACACTCCGCAGCACGAGCAAAAGCAGGGCGACCACGGCCAGCGCGGAAATCACCCCCGCCAGCCACAAGGCCTCGACCACCGCCTGGCCGGCCTCAGTGACAATTATCGCCTCGCCGGACGCGGTGGGCGCCACCAACGACACCGCCGCCGCAAAGGCCCGCCGGTTTTCCTGAATACGCAGGTCGGCGGCGGGAAAAACCTCGACCAGATAGCGGCCATCCGGCGTCACCATGCGCGCGACAATCGCCGCCGGAAGATCCTCCGTCGCCACCGGCTCGGCGCCAAGCCCCGTCGACAGCCGATCCAAAAGCATCGGCAGATCGCCGATAAGGGCGGTTTCCAGGGCAGCCAGCTCGGCATCCGTGTAGTCCGCCTCGGCAAGCACCCGGGCCAGCCGCGCCGCTGCCGCGTCCCCCTGCTCGCCGGCTACCGACGCCGCGGACTGGAGATGTTCGATCGCCGCGCGGCGGGCGTCGGCCGAAACAGGTTGCTCCGGGCGCGCCGATCGGTCCGACGCCGGCGCGAGGAACAGCGCCGCGTCGGCGATCAGGTCGAGCTTGATGTCCTGATCGTCGGGCACGTATTGCGCCACCGTCCGCACCTCGGCCACTTCCGGCAATGCCAGGAGCCGTTCGCGCAGCGTCCGCGCCTCGCCGAGCGACGGAGCCAAGACAAGGGCGCGAAACGGATCGATGCGCGGATCCTCCAGCAGATCGGTCAGGGCCTGCATCGACGGCGCCGCCGGATCGCGCAGGTTCAGCGGCGACTCGTCGAAGCGGGCGAATGGCAGCGCGGCGGTGGCGGCGACGGCGAGCAGTGCCGCGACGCCAAGAATCGTCTTCGCGTTGGCATTGACGAGGCGCTGAAAACGCGCCCGCCAGATCGGATGCCGCGGTACCCGCTGGCGTGGCGTCGGCGGGAACACCGTCAGCATGGCGGGCACCACGGTCAATGTCAGCCCGCTGGCGATCAGCATGCCGACACCGGCGATCAGACCGAGTTCCGACAGTCCGCGATAGTCGGTGGGCAGGAAGGCGAGGAAACCAACCGCCGCGGCCAGCGCCGACAGCAGGATCGAGCCGCCCACCGATGCCGCCGCCTCGTCGTAGGCGACCCGACGCGGCACCTTGGATTGGATCAATTCCTGCGCCCGCAGGGTGAGATGGATGCTGAAATCGACGCTCAAGCCGATGAACAGGACGGCGAACGCCACCGAGATGAGATTGAGCGCGCCGACCGCCAGGGTGGCGAAGGTCGCCGTCAGAACAAGGCCGACGATCAGGGTGACAACGGTCGCGGCGACCATCGCCTTGGACCGCAGCCCGAGCCACAACAGGATGAAGACGAGCACGAAGGAGACCAGGCCGACCACCCCCATCCCGGATTGGACGCTCTCCAGTTCTTCCGCCATCATTACCGGATCGCCGGTCAGCCGGACCCGGACAACGCCCGGCGGAAAACCCAGGGTGGCGACGGAGTCGCGGATTTCGCCGATCGCCGCCTCGGCCGGCTGGATGGCGGAGAAATCCAGCAGCGGCTCGACGAACAGCAGCCGACGGCTGACGGCACCCGTGCCCCCACCCGCCGCGCCGCTCCCCGGCGCGCCAAGCACTTGGCGCCAATCGAGGCCGGCCGCCTCCCCCGCGTCGACGGCGGCGGCCGTTTCGGCGACGCGGCCGACCAGCCGTGACAACGCCGGATCTTCGGTGCCGGCGTTACGCCCGAGGGCGAGCGCGAGGATGTCGGCGAGCCCGCGCAGGGTGGTGTCGGCGCCGATCGACGCCAACAGCGGCTGTGCCTCGGCGAGCTGGTCGATCAGCCGTTCCAGTTCGTCCACCTCGAGGTAGAGAAAGCCATTCCTGGCGAAGAACGGATGCGCATCGGGGTAGAAGACTTGCGCGATATGCCGTCTGCCGGCGCGCATCGCTGCGGCCAGACACTCGGCGGCGACGGCAGCCTGGCGGTCCGTCGCCGCCTCGACGACGACGATGATCTGGCGGTAATCCTGGGGGAACGCTGCGTCGAGGGCGGCGTGGTTCTGCCGGAACGGCAGTTCCTTCGACAGCATGTCGAGGGTCGAGGTGTCGATGCGCAGCGCCGACGCCGTGTAGCCGCCCCCAACCACCGTGGCCAGCGCCGCCAATGCGAGAACGGCGCGCGCGTGGTGGCGGCAGAACGCCGAGAGCGCCGCGAGACTGTCGGTGACCGCTTTTTCCACCGCGGCCGCAAAGGAATGTCGGGAAGAAGTCATCGATCCGTGATGTCTCAAAAACCGTGGCGCCGTCGGAGGGGTTGCCGCTAGAATGCTTACGTGGGCGGCGCATCCCGACCGCGCCACTTCGTCGACCCAGCGCTTACGTGCGATTGATGGTTCGTAAGCTCGGTAGCAACAAAGGCCGGCCGAATGGCCAGAGGGCGAGGGATACCACGGCGCGATGGGGAATGAATAGCATGACGGATGTGATTGCGGTTTTGTCGCGAGAGCACGCCAACATTACGGTCCTACTGAGGACCCTCGACGAAAACATCAACCGCTTCGAACGCGGCGAGCGGATCGATTTCGATGTGCTGTCCGCCATCGCGGAGTATTTCCTGAGTTTCCCGGACCTCTATCATCACCCCAAGGAAGACCTCATCTTCGCCAAGCTGCGCGAGCGCGACCCGGACGCCTGCGAGCGGATCGGCAACCTGCGTCAGGAACACGAGGAAATCGCCCGGCGCACGCGGGAATTCGCCGACGGCATCAACGCCGTGCTCAGCGAAGCGCAGGTGCCCCGCGACTCGTTCTGCCGCTGGGCGCGCAATTTCATGGACCAGCAGCGCAATCATCTGGTGATGGAAGAGCGCAACTTTTTTCCCGCCGCGCGCGACGCGTTGACCGCCGAGGATTGGGAAGAACTGGAAGCGAAGATGCTGAGCCCGGAAGACCCGCTGTTCGGCGAAGGGGTCGGCGAACGGTTCGACAAGCTGCGCGACGATATCATGCGCTGGCACAAGGAAACGACCTGAACCGGACCCCGGACAAGGTCGGTCCCCTATCAGCAGGGGATTGGCGCCCCCGCGAACGCGGACAATCGATCAGACTTCCTTGTGGTAGGTGTTCACGAGCCGCTCGACGGCGAGCGATACCGTCAATTCGCCCTCCGCCACCTGCCGCTCGATATCGCCAATCATGGCGACGATCTGCAGATCGGTGCGGAAGGAGTCGATCAGGCGGCTTTCCAGGGTCGACCATAACCACCGCACCCGCTGCTGGCGCCGCTTGGCCGGGATTTCGCCGGTGGCCGTCAGCTTCTCCTTATGCTCGCGGAGCTTTTCCCACACCGCGTCCAGGCCCTCGTTTCTCAGCGAGCTGCAGGTGAGGACCGGCGGCGACCAGTTCGGGCTGGTGTGGCGCATGATATGCAGGGCGTTGCGGTAGGCGATCTTCGCCTGCTTCGCGCGGCGTTCGTTGTCGCCGTCGGCCTTGTTGACGACTAGCATGTCGGCGAGTTCGAGGATCCCCTTCTTGATGCCCTGCAGCTCGTCGCCCGCGCCGGGCAGCATGAGGACGAGGAAGAAATCGGTCATCTCGGAGACGGTGACTTCGTTCTGCCCGGCGCCGACGGTCTCGACGAGAATGAGATCGTAGCCGGCCGCCTCGCAGACGATCATCGCCGCCCGCGTCGCCCGCGCGACACCGCCGAGTGAACCCGCCGTCGGCGACGGCCGGATGAAGGCTTCCGGGTTCTGGCTCAGCTCCGCCATCCGCGTCTTGTCGCCAAGAATGCTGCCGCCGCTGACCGAGCTCGAGGGGTCGACGGCGAGGACGGCGACCCGCTTGCCGTGCTCGCGGATCAGATTGACGCCAAAGGCTTCGATGAACGTGCTCTTGCCGACTCCCGGCACGCCGGTGACACCCACCCGATGCGCGCGGTCCTCTTCCGGCCGCTTCTGCAGATCGCTCAGCAGACGCAAAAGGATCTCCTGCGCGGTGTCCCGGTGTTTCGGATGCTTGCTTTCGATCATCGTGATCGCCCGGCCAAGCATCGCCCGGTTGCCGGAGAGAACCCCGTCGACATAGTCATCGACGGTCAGGGCCGCCGGCGCCCGGGCGCGGGCGGGTTCCGCTGCCACTACCATGACGTGGGCCTAACTTACGCTGCCTCGCTGGTGTAGCCGAGGCGGCTGTTGAGGGTGGACAGAAGGTTGACGGCGGCCTTGCTGATCACCGTGCCCGGCGGGAAGATGGCC
Source organism: uncultured Rhodospirillaceae bacterium (assembly GCA_964460955.1). Taxonomy (GTDB): domain Bacteria; phylum Pseudomonadota; class Alphaproteobacteria; order Rhodospirillales; family Defluviicoccaceae; genus Defluviicoccus. The sequence continues at coordinate 11,881 of CAYWRP010000074.1, forward strand.
GCTGCGCCGGCCGCGTACAGCTCGTCGTAGTCCTGCGGCGGAATGACGCCGCCGGCGACGATCAGGATGTCGTCGCGGCCGAGCTTGGCCAATTCCGCCTTCAATTCCGGCACCAGGGTCAGGTGACCGGCCGCCAGGGAACTGACGCCGACAATGTGCACGTCGTTTTCCACCGCCTGGCGCGCCACTTCCGCCGGCGTCTGGAACAAAGGCCCGATATCGACGTCGAAGCCGAGATCGGCGAAGGCGCTGGCGATCACCTTCTGGCCGCGGTCATGCCCGTCCTGACCCATTTTGGCGACCAGGATCCGCGGCCGCCGGCCATCGTTGGCTTCGAACGTCTCGACCATTTTCTGAACCGTCTGAATGGCGTCGGCCGAATCCCCGACCTCGCCGCGATAGACACCAGAAATCTTCTTAATCTCCGCCTTGTGACGGCCGTAGACCTTCTCCAGCGCGTCACTGATCTCGCCGACCGAGCATTTCGCCCGCGCCGCATCGATTGCCAAAGCAAGCAGATTCCCCTCGCCGGTCTCCGCCGCCTTGGTCAGCGCATGCAGTTTCTGTTCGATTTCCTGCGGGTCGCGTTCGGCGCGCAACTCTTCCAACTGGGCGATCTGTTGGCGCCTCACCTCGGCATTGGCAACCTTGAGAACGTCGATATTCTCCTTGTCGGTCATGATGAACTTGTTCACGCCGACGACGGTCTGGCGACCGGAGTCGATACGCGCTTGCGTCCGCGCCGCCGCTTCCTCGATGCGCATCTTCGGGATGCCGGCGTCGATCGCCTTCGCCATGCCGCCGGACCCTTCCACCTCCTGCATGTGGCTCCAGGCGCGTTCGGCGAGATCGCGGGTCAGCCGTTCGACATAGTAGCTGCCGCCCCATGGATCGATGACCTGCGTCGTGCCGCTTTCCTGCTGCAAGAACAGCTGGGTGTTGCGGGCGATCCGCGCGCTGAAGTCGGTGGGCAGCGCCAACGCCTCGTCGAAGGCGTTGGTGTGCAGCGACTGCGTGTGCCCTTGCGTCGCCGCCATCGCCTCGACGCAGGTGCGCACGACGTTGTTGTAGACGTCCTGGGCGGTCAGGCTCCATCCCGAGGTCTGCGAATGGGTCCGCAGCGCCAGGGATTTCGGGTTTTCGGCGCCCAGTTGCTTCATCAGCTTGGCCCACAGCATGCGGGCCGCCCGCATCTTGGCGATCTCCATGAAGAAGTTCATGCCGATCGCCCAGAAGAACGACA
>CAYWRP010000075.1:0-12374 GCA_964460955.1 uncultured Rhodospirillaceae bacterium
CGACCAGTCGCCGATCGGCCGCACGCCGCGCTCCAACCCCGCCACCTACACCGGCACCTTCACCCCCATCCGCGACTGGTTCGCCGGCCTGCCCGAAGCCAAGGCGCGCGGGTACAAGGCCGGACGTTTCTCCTTCAACGTCAAGGGCGGCCGCTGCGAGGCCTGCCAGGGCGACGGCGTGATCAAGATCGAGATGCATTTCCTGCCGGACGTTTACGTCGAGTGCGACAGTTGCAAGGGCAGGCGTTACAACCGGGAGACGCTCGAGATAAGGTTCCGTGACAAGTCTATCGCCGATGTTCTTGACATGACGGTTGAAGAGGCGGCGGTCTTCTTCAAGGCCGTGCCGCTAATCCGCGACAAGCTGACCACCCTGGAGCGGGTCGGCCTCGGTTATGTTCACTTGGGCCAACAGGCGACGACGTTGTCGGGGGGCGAGGCGCAGCGGGTCAAGCTGGCCAAGGAGCTGTCGCGCCGCGCCACCGGCAAGACCGTCTACATTCTCGACGAGCCGACGACAGGACTGCACTTCGAGGACGTCCGCCGCCTGCTGAACGTGCTGCAGGCCCTCGTCGACCAGGGCAACACCATCATCGTCATCGAGCACAACCTCGAGGTCATCAAGACCGCCGACTGGATCATTGATCTCGGGCCAGAAGGCGGATCGGGCGGCGGCCGCGTCGTCGCCGCCGGCACCCCGGAAGCCGTCGCCGCGAAACCGGAGAGCTACACGGGCCAGTATCTGGCGCCCTATCTGGCGCGGGGCGACCGGCGCAAGACCGCATGACACGGCGCCGCGACGGGCAGCCAAAAAGTGCTCACCGCGCCTCGGCGGAGTTGACTATACTGGTTGGCGTGCGTGACCTTTATCGACGGCAGAAGGGCGGAAGTGTCAAATGGAGATGCAAGGAAAGGCCGCGATCCGTGCGGCGTTGCTACTGGCGCTGGTGATCGGCCTCGGCGGGCCGTGGCCAACCGACGTCGTGGCCGGCGTCGCCCAGCCCGAAACGGAGCCAGTGCGACTAGCCGCGCCGACACCGGCCGTTCCTCAGCCGGATGCCGCCGACCTCGCGCCCGGGCTCGCCGTGCGTTACTATTACGCCCGCCTCACCCACATCGACCGCCTCGTTGAATGGATCGAGATGGAAAAGGGTGTCGAAGGGCCGCCGCTCCCCAAGGTCAACCACGCCGCCGGCATCGGCGATGTGCTAACGTCCAGGGGCTCGGATATGGTCGGCGCCTTGATAACCGGTTTCATCCGGTTCGACACGGCGGGAACCTACACCTTCCATGTCACCTCCAACGATGGCGTGCGGTTGACCATCGGCGGCGTGAGGATGCACGAGGACCCGCGGATCCACCCGGACACCCTGTCGCCGCCGCTCGTCATGCCGGTGGCGGCGCCGGGCTGGTATCCGATCGAGATCCTCTACTACGAGAAGAAGGGCACCTCGACGCTGATCCTGGAATGGACTCCCCCGGACGGGCCCGGCCGGCAGGTCGTGCCCGCGGACGCGCTGGCCCATGAGGCTGCGAGGGAAGGATCCCAGTGAAGGATCTTAAAGAGCCGGTCGGCGGCGATCCGTCGCCGCAACCGACAGGTCAACTTTCCCTGCCCGCTGTGGCTTGACAGGAGAGCGTGCCGCGGCCTAACTGACGATGTCGGCTCGTTACCAAGTTGGCGGAGTAGCTCAGTCGGTTAGAGCAGCGGAATCATAATCCGCGTGTCGGGGGTTCGAGTCCCTCCTCCGCTACCACTCCATCGCGTCGAATTTTTGTCTGATGCCGTCTTGTCGGCGCGCGTTCCCTTCAGCATGATCGGGCGATTGAATGGTGCATGAAGGGAGAGGACCCGTGCCGCTTCGCAAGCTCGCCGCCGGACTAGCCAGTTTCCAGCAGAATACCTTTCCGTCGAAACGCCAGTTTTTCGAGCAGCTGGCGCAAAAGCAGGAACCGAAGATCGCCATGATCGCCTGCTCGGATTCGCGGGTCGATCCGGCGATCCTCACCGACGCCGAGCCGGGCGAGATCTTCATGGTGCGCAACGTCGCCAACCTGGTGCCGCCCTGCGTGCTCGACAATGGCCAACACGGCATCAGCGCCGCCCTCGAATTCGCCGTCACCTCGCTCGAGGTGCAGCACATCGTCGTGTTCGGTCATGTCGACTGCGGCGGCATCAAGGCGCTGTTGACCGACGCGCCGACGCAGGCCGGCGAGCCCGACTTTATTCACACTTGGCTCGACATCGCCGGCGAGGCACGCCGCCGAACCCTCATCGCCACCCGCCACCAGCCACAGGCAGTACAACTGCGCCGGCTGGAACAGGAAGTCATCAAGACATCGCTGGCCAATCTGTTGACCTTCCCCTGGATCGAGGAGCGGGTCGAGGCCGGGCGGCTGCGGCTGCACGGCTGGCATTTCGATCTCACCGCCGGCGAGTCTTACGTCTACGTCGCGGCGGAGGACCGTTTCATCCCCCTGACGGTCGATCTCGCGGCGCAACTCCAGGAAACCTGACCGCCGGCCGTTGGATGGCGGCGGCGCGACTTAACCGCGTGGAGTCGCCACGAGCCAGGCGGGATAGGACAGCGACGCTTCCAAGCCAAGCGGCGCGGCGGGCCAATCGGCGGTAACGCGGGTCACCAGTTCGGCGAACGGCCGGCGCAGCGCCGGGGAATACGGCGTCGCCTCGAAGCCGACCGACCAATGCGTCTCCGCCGCCCAGCCGCCCAGCCGGGCCCGCACCAGTTCGATCCCGACGCCCGGCGGATCAAGTGCCGTGCCGGCTGCTTCGTCGATGGTCAGTTCCACCGGCAACAGTAGCCTTTTCTTGTCGACGCGGACGATCTCGCCGGCGCTGTCACCGGGCGCCGCGAACACGCGTTCGACACCGCGGCCGGAGTCAAGCGCGTACGACCACTTGGCCCAAGCCTGCACCCGCCCCCGGACGCCAGCGGCGAAGTCGCAGCGGCCGAAATCGTCGGTCCGCCCCTTGATCTCCAGCCGTCCCTCGCGTGTCTTTATGCCCATGTCGTCGACGCCCGGCAGGACCAGGTAGCGGTCGTCACGCCAGGCGCTGGGCCATTCCGGCACCCTCTCCCCTGGACGACCGAGCGCCCGGTAATGGCGGCCAAACCAGTCGACGAGGCCGGGCGCCGTCTCGTCGAGCGCGCCGGCGAAAAACCAGCGCACCTCCAGGCTTTTTAGCGGCATCTACGCCTCCTTTGTGTGCGTCGCTTGCGGTCCCGCGGGCCTCGCCAACGGTTTTGCCCGCCGCCGAGGCGGTTTGAAGCGGCCGGCGAAACTTGATATCAGACGACCTGACTCGCCACCCCTTCTCGCCGCCCGGATAGTGTCTCGGGCGGTGGCCCCGCCGATCAAGGTCACCCGTCGCATGAACGCCGCCGAAGCCGCCGCTTTTTCGCCCATCCTCGCCGGGTTCCTCGGCTCCCTCGCCGCCGGTCTCGCCACCGCCGTCGGCGCGCTGCCGGTATTTTTCCGCCGTGAGTGGCCGGAACTCGGCCAGGTCATCCTGCTCGCCGTCGCCGGCGGGATCATGCTGGCGGCAACCGTCTTCTCTTTGATCATTCCGGCGATGGACCTCGTGCTCGCCCGGACCGGCAGCGACCTACACGCGGCGGCGACTGCGGCGGCCGGAGTGCTCCTCGGCGCGCTCGCCATCTGGCTGATCCATAGCACGGTTCCGCACGAGCATTTCCTCAAGGGGCGCGAGGGCGCCGCTCGCGTCCCCTTGGGCCGGCACTGGCTGTTCATCATCGCCATCACCCTGCACAACTTCCCGGAGGGTATGAGCGTCGGCGTCTCCTACGGACCCGGCGACCTCGAGGCCGGCTTGGCGATCACGCTGGGGATCGGCTTGCAGAACATGCCGGAGGGCCTCGCCGTCGCCGCCGCGCTGATCAGCCAGGGCTACCGCCGATCGCGTGCCGTCTGGATCGCCTTGCTGACGGGTCTGGTCGAGCCGATCGGCGGCCTCGTCGGCGCGATGGCGGTCAGCCTGAGCGATGCACTGCTGCCGTGGGGGCTGGCCTTCTCCGCCGGCGCCATGCTGTTCGTCATTTCCGGCGAAGTCATTCCCGAGACCCACCGCAAGGGCACCGAGCACCGGGCAACCTTCTGCCTGGCGATCGGTTTCGTCGTCATGATGATGCTGGACACCGTACTCGGTTGAGCCGCGGCCGACCATCGAGTCGCCGGCGGGCGCGACCCGCTCAGCGAATCCAGAAGGCCTGGATGGTCAGCGTCGCGACGATGATGATGAGCGCGTTCAGCGGCAGACCCATGCGCGCGTAGTCGCTGAAGCGATAGCCGCCCGGCCCCCACACGAGGGTGTTTGACTGGTGGCCGATGGGGGTCAGGAAGGTGCACGAACAGCCGATCGCCACCGCCATCAGCAGGGCATCCGGACCGATGCCGAGCGAGTTCGCCAGGCTGCCGGCCACGGGCGCCATCACCAGCGCCGCCGCGGCATTGTTGATGACATCGGATAACAGCATGCTCAAGGCGACGAGGAGGGCGACGATGATGACCAGCGGCAGCTCGCCGCCGACGCTCATAAAATTCTGGGCGATCAACTCGGTGCCACCGGTCTCCTTGAGCGCCTCGCCGATCGGCAGCAGGGCGCCGATGAGAACGACGATCGGCCACTCGATGCTCTCATAGGCCTCGCGCGGCGACAGAAAACCGAACAAGACAATGAGCAACGCGGCGGCGACGAATGCCACGTGCACCTGAACCAGCCCGGCGGCGGCAAACGCGATGGCGCCCAAGAAGATGCCGATCGGCGCGATGGTCGCCCCCCCCTTCGCGGGCGCCACCTGGCGTTCCGCCAGCGGCAGACAGCCGAGGTTGCGCAGCGCCGCCGGCAGGGTGTCCTTGCGGCCCTGCAGGAGCAGGACGTCGCCAGGGCGGATACGCAGGCCGCTGAGGCCGCTCCAGACCGGACGGCCACGGCGGGAAATGGCCAGCAGGTTGGCGCCGAAGCGTTCGCGGAACCGGAGCGAATTGGCCGAACGGTCCTCGAGCCAGGAACCGGGACTGACCACCGCCTCGACCAGGGTGACGTTTTCCGACTGCAGGCGTTCGCGTCCGAATTGGGCATCGCCGAGGATCTCCAGCTTCGCCAACTGGGCAATGGTCTGCAGGGAGGCCGGGTCGCATTCGACGATCAGGAGGTCGTCGGCCTTGAACGTCTCCGACAACAGCGGCGCCAGAATCCGGCTGTCGCGGCGGATCAGGCCGACGACATTGAAGTCGATTCTCGCCCGCTCGTAGAGCGCCCGCAGCGGCTTGCCAACGAATGGCGATCCTTCCGGGATGCGCACCTCGCTGATGTAGTCGGAAACCTCGAACAGCTGGCCTTGCTGCTCGCTGCACTGCCGGCGTTGCGGCAGCAGACGCCAGCCGGCCAGGGCCAGATAGGCGATGCCGACCACCGCCACGCTGAGCCCCACCGGCGTGAAGTCGAAGACGCCGAATGGCGCGCCGGCGATCTCGCCGCGAAAGGTGGCGATGATGATGTTCGGCGGCGTCCCCATCAGCGTCGTCAGCCCGCCCAGCAGCGAGCCGAACGATAGCGGCATAAGGACCTGAGAGACCGGTCGGTCGTTCTCCTCGGCGGTACGGATGGCCATCGGGATCAGCAAGGCCAAGGCGGCGACATTGTTCATCACCGCCGAACAGGCGGCAACCAGTCCCGACAGTAGGGCGACATGAAGGACGGGACTGGTCGCCAGTCGGGCAATCCGCTTCGCCGCCAACTCGATGATGCCGGAGTCGCGCACCGCCCGGCCGATCACGAGAACAGCGGCGACGGTGATCACCGCCGGGTGGCCGAAGCCATGAAATGCCTCCGACGCCGGAACGATGCCAATCACCGTCAGCAAGATCAGCGCTGCGACGGCGACCAGGTCGTAGCGGATCCGGCCCCAGATGAACAGGCCCAGGGTGACGCCCAACACCGCGAAAACAATGAATTTTTCCATGATCTGTCCAAGACTTCCCGATGATGAGTCCACGGCTTCGCCTGGGCGGCGCTAGACCGCGGCCGCTCCGTCGCCCGTCGGATCACCGCGACGATCGCAACCGGCGCTTCGATATCGCGCCGCGTGCCCCGCTGTACAGTCCAGACCGCGGCCCCAGGGCTCGCCGCGCCCGTCGATGGCACGTTCCAGCGGCGGCGGCAAGCCCGTGTGCTTTTCTCGTGTTAATGCGGCCATCGCCGCGAATTTCTTTTTTGCGAAGGAACTCCATGACCGCTCATGCGTTTCGTTTTGCGTGGGCGACGGTGACCGGCCCCTCAGCCCTCACCGGCAACTCAAGCGAGAGGGATGACCGATGCTAGCGATATCGCGCCTGACGACCGCCGCCGCTTTCGCCGCGGCAACCAGCCTGGCGTTCGCCACCGCCCCCGTGGCACAAGACGTGGCGATGGAAGGCGATCCTTCCCTCGTGCTCGGTTACAGCATGGAGCGCGCCATCGGAGCGCCGGTGCGCACCGGGCAAGGCGAGGAAGTGGGCGAAATCAGCGATGTTGTGCTCACCGTGGACGGCAAGGCTGACCGCGCCATCCTGTCCGTCGGCGGCTATCTCGGCGTCGGCGACAAGCTGGTCGTCGTTCCCTATGACAGCCTTACCTTCGCCGCCGAACACGCCGTCCTGACCGGTGTCACGCAGCAGGAGTTGGAGGCCAAGGCGGCATTTTCCTATCCCGAGTCCGACGAGATCCTCATCGCCAAGGTGCCGGGCGGTGCCGCCACGACTGGCGAAGAGTCGGCAATCGTCGATGAGATGGAGAACTACGCCCGCCAAGCCGCCACGGAAATGCAACAGTTGCAGAACCAGGTCGAAAGCTACGCCAAGGATGTCGAGCAAGGCACCGTCGAGACATCCCAGCAGGCTCAAAAGGCGATCGAGGAGAATTGGAACGCGGTCGAAAACCAGTGGCAGCGCCTATCGAATGCGACCGCCGAATCATGGACTGAGGTTCGCCAGGGTTTCGAACGCGCGCAATCGGATTTCGAAAAGCAGTGGCGGGACCAGGGCCCCGAGGGCGCCGGTAAGCAGGGCAGCAACTAGCGCGCCCTCGGAGGCAATCGTTCATACCGATTGGCGCACAGTGCGTGCGTCGGCCGGTCGTCCGAGTAGGCAGCGTCGGCGAGCCACAGGAGACCTGACGGGGACGACTTCAACCACGCCTTCAGGACGAGGAGCGGGAAATGCACCACACGTATCACGGCAAAAAGCTGATATCGTTGAAGGGGAGCGAGCCCCTCCTTCGAAAACTGATGGCGGCCGGTTCGCTCAGCGACGACGACATCGAAACGTTGGATCGGCTGGACGTCGAGCGTGCGCCTCGGGAATGTGACGTATTCTCCGAAGGGGACTCCATCCGTGACCTGATTTTTCTTCGCGAGGGATGGGCCTGCCGGTACCGGCTGCTCGATGATGGGCGGCGGCATATCGTCAATTTCCTCCTGCCCGGAGATATCATCGGACCGTTCACGCCCACCGCCCACCAATTCGTCGCTGGAATCACCGACCTTGCGATATGCAGGCTTTCGCGCGAAACCATCGCCACCCGCACCATCAATTGCTCCGGCATTTCAGCGGCCATCGAAGCGCTGATGGTGGCGGAATACGAGCTGATCGCCGAACGGACGGTGAGCCTCGGCCGGCGCAATGCAAAGGAACGCACGGCGCATATGCTGATGGAACTGCATGAACGTCTCGCCCGCATCGGCCGGGTGGCGGACAACTCCTTCGAAATGCCGTTGACGCAAGAGAATATCGGCGACGCGTTTGGTTTGAGTATTATTCATGTCAATCGAACGGTGCGCGCACTGCGCGAAGACAGGATCGCCACCGTCGGTTATGGGCGGGTCGCCATCTATGATTTCGAACGCCTCGCGGAATTGGCGCACGCCGAGGTGGGGTCGGGCGTCGTCTTGGAGGAAGCGACTGGATTGTCGCCTAAAGAAGACCGCGCGGCATCCGCCGGCTGACCTGGCGGCCGTTGCTCAAGGCGCCGCCGGCGGCGCCGGAGATTCCCGCGCAGATGCGTTGTCTACTGAAAAGACGTTCAAATAATCCCAGGTTAATGTCGATTGCGTCGTATCCTGCTTCACTCCTCACTCAATGCTTCTAAACGGCGGCGAGGTCAATGCGCAGTCTTCGAGCCTGGAGACGGCAATGGTCTTGTCGCCCCGCATCCGAAGTTCATGAGATAGGAGATCGACCATGAATCTTTTATTGTTAGGTTTAACCGCCCTGGCCTTTTTGATCCAGGCCACGCCATCGTAAGCCGCCGCGCTCGAGGATTTGGATGAGGTGCCGCAGGCCCAGAACTGCCGCCAAAAAGTGGAAAACCGGCTCCAGGGATATGGCTTGGACCGTGCACAAATGCAGTCTGAGAATTGGGACGTTCTGTTCTGGGGCCGCAAGGAGGAACGCCAGGTCGCCAACATCATGTTCGAGGGCCGTCCCCCGCAATGCAGCGAGGGCAGCATCGTCATCGAACTGAATAGCGACCGTGCGTGCTCGATCGACGACGTCTATACAGCCGGCGGTTGTAGTATCGAAGGTATCAGAAGTCGGTGGTATTAATCAATTAATCGCCGGACAAGGCTGACGAGCAAGAACAGGAGGCCGCCGAACCGTCGCTTCGGCCGCGGTTCGGCGGCACCGTGATAAGCTGGAATTGTCAGCGCGCGCACCGCGGTGACAAAGCCGAGCAAATCCAAACCGACATGGAGGAAATCATGCAGGTACGGGACATCATGACGCCGAAGGTCGACCTGGTCGATCCGGCGACGCTTCTTGTCGACGCCGCCAAGATCATGCGCGACGATGACGTCGGCGCCCTGCCGATCGGCAGGGATGATCGCCTGGTCGGCATGCTTTCCGACCGTGACATCGTTATCCGCGGCATCGCCGACAGCAAGTTTCCGCAAACGACGACCGCCGGCGACGTCATGTCGCCGGGCGTTCTCTATTGCTATGACGACCAGGACGTCGAGGAAGCGGCGGCGATCATGAGCCAACAGCACGTCCGCCGGCTGCCGGTGGTCAACCGCGACAAGCGGCTCGTCGGCATCGTCTCGTTCGGCGATCTGTGGGCCAAGGATGCCCCAGCCGCCGCCGCGGAAACCCTGCAAGAGATTTCGCGGGCTGAATAACGGGCGGCACAGGGTGATCTGGGTTCCATTCGAACTCAGCAGAGAAGGAGAATGAGGCATGCCCGATAAGAAAACCCATACACCGCGGGCTCCCGACAACCAAGGCGAAGGCAACCGCGAGGCGGCGCGCGAATACAACGAGGCACAGCAGCGGTTCGTCGAGCAAGGCAAGGTCGACGAGGCGGTACAGAAGGCCAAGAAGAACCTCGAGGCCGACGTCGAGAAGGATGAACTCGGCCGCGCCGAAAAGGAAGGCAGGGCACGTGCGAAGGAATTCGACCCCAACGTCAAGCGGGATTACTGACACGGGTTGGCCTCGCCAGCGGATCGCAAAATCCGCCACGCTTGACACCGCCGCGACCGGCGTCCGGATGGGATGGACCGGTGGCGGCGGCGCACCCTTCGACGCCCGTTTCAGGACGCGCTCTTCCAGGAGGCATCCATGACAGATCGATTGCGAAACCGCGCTCGCGGACCTTGGCGACGCGGCCTTTTCTACGCGTGGATCGTGCTAACCATTATTATCGCCCTCTACCTCGCCACCTCGGCGCCGCTGGCCGGCTATTTCCATGAGGACTTCACGGTTGTCGCGGTTGTTGTGCCGCCGCTGATGATTTTGTTGCTCGGTCTCGGGATAGCCTGGCTTGCCACCTTCGTTTCGGCGCCCGGCAAGACCCCCGATCGGCGGAAGTAACCGCCGCCGAGCGCCGTCTCGCGCGTCGCGGTTGCGTCGATTTCAAGGAGAGAACCGATGGCCCATTCGACCGATGCAAAGCATCACCAAACCCGTCCAGAGTCGGACAAGGGACGGAAAACCACCGACCGCCTATCGGCCACCGAGGCCAGACAGGGCGAGATCGTTCTCGACAGCGGGCGGAAACAATGGATTTTTTTCGTCGGCATCGTCGTGTCGCTCGTTCTCGGCCTTGTCATCGGCCTGATGTTCACATAGCCGTGCGGAGCCCTCCAGAAAGCGGCGGCGGCGGTGAAGTCTCCCGAGCAGCGGTTGCCCGGCGTCAGCTGGTGGCCGAACGCGATCCCGCGCGCCTTCGGTCTTCCGCCGCTTGGCGGCCGTGCCAGGCATAATCGCGCGCCGCATCGACCAGCGTCCGGTAGAGCTTCTGCTGGCCCACATCGAAGATCATGAATTCCGGATGCCATTGCACACCGAGCAGAAAGCCGTGCGCTTGGCATTCAATGGCCTGGATCATCTCGTGTTCATCGCGCGCCATGATGGCGATGTCGCGTCCCAGCGCGTCGACCGCCTGGCGATGCAAGGCATTCACCCGGTCCGTATCCTTACCGATAATGTCATGCAGCCGGGTGCCGGCGATGATATGGATCGTCTTCCGCGGCAGGGCCGTGCTGACCCTCGGCGCCTCCTCGAAGGCCTCATGGATGTCGCGGTGCAAGGTGCCGCCGCGCGCGACGTTGATCATCTGCGAGCCGCGACAGATCCCCAGTACCGGAAGATCGACCGCCGCCGCCCGGCGTAACAAATCCAATTCCAGCGCGTCACGCTGAGGATCGATACGGATGCGCGGCCGGATCTCGCCCCCGTAGAGGTCGGCGTCGACATCGTCCCCGCCGCCGAGCACCAAACCGTCGAGGCCGCCGACATCGAAGGCATGTCCCGGCTGTAGGCGGATGCTCTTGGCGCCGGCCCGCAACAGGGCAAACCGGTTGAAGCACCACATCAGCCTTCCGCGGCCGCGCGATGTCGTCACGCCGATCAGCGGTCGTTCGCGTCGTCTCACTCAAACCATCTCCGCACCGCATCGGCCCACGTCCGCGGGTTCCAAATGGTCGATTCGCCGAGATACTCTTCGCCAGCCTGCCGAAGCCGGTCGGGGTCGTCGGCGAGTTGTTCGACACGCACCCAGCGGTTCCACTCCGTGATGAAGCCCCACTCGGGATCGGCGAGCCGGGTGTCCGGCAGACGGTAATGGAAGGTGGGACGCGCCTTGACCAGCGGATCGTCGACGCGGGCGCGCACGCGTTCCGCATCGAGGTGCAAGAACAGCGGCAGCATGTCGAGTTCGCGATTACGCGTCGGGTTGGCGACCAGGTAGTCGTCGATAAGCTGGCCGAGTTCGGGCCGATAGGCGGGATCGACGACGCGTCGCCGATAGCTGTCCGGAAACGGATCGATGAAGGGAAGCAGGCGGCGCTTGATGTCGAGATCGATGTCGTGCCGCAGCCAGTCGGAAAGCAGCAGCAAAGCCTGCAGATGCCGCCGGATGCTGTCGGCGTCAAGCGCCGGCACCTCTGGATTGAGTTGGGTGGCGAAAGCGAACAGCAACCCCTGCCCCGTTCCCTCGGCGCCGGCGGCGCGCAAATCCTGGGTAATGGCGTCGAGTTCCGGCAGACGGCGAATGGGAATCGGCGGCGCGACGATCTCCACGGGCAACCACAGGCTTGTGATGTCGCTGAGCGCGCTGGAAATTTGGTCTTCCAACACGTCGGGCAACTGTGACGGCTCGAGATTGGACCATTTTGGATAGTCCTCGGGCCGCACCTTATGCGCGACGGAAAAATCCAACTCGACGCTGAAGGTACCGAAGACGGTTTCCCTCACCTCGTATCGGTAGCGGTTCAGCTCCTTCGTCGTGCCGCCGAAGCGCTTTCGAACCAGCTCGGCCGCCTCCCGGCACTCGGGTCCGCTGAATTCGATTTCCATGCCGATCAGGCGGTCACCACCGTCCGCCGTTTTCAGGTGCGGCGGATCGATCATGTCGCGACCGCCCTTGGCCTCATCTGTTCCACCTTGCATCAGTCCGTCCACCAATCATCAACAGCCGTCGTGGAGACCCGATAGGATGCAAGCTACTGGACCGCCGGCGGCCCGCCGTCCCGTTCGGCAAAAAATCGATACGTCACCGACAACAATACCCATCACACCGCACGAAAGAGACAACATTCACCTGGGGTAATCGCCAGTCGCGGACCCGATGCACCTCCGCGCATACGTCCGTCTTTCCGTTGTCTTCACCCAGGTTAATGCGCTGGCGGCCGCCTCCCAATATTGTAAATCGATATTCTTTCCGGCCCGCGTCGAGCTGCAGGGGTCTGAACTCCAGCGAGCCGATTTCCGCGGACGGATTGCACACCAATCTGACGTAAGAGCCCGATTTAAAAGTAGTTGAGTGATATCAACGGGATATGATTCAAGCACTT
>CAYWRP010000076.1:0-12009 GCA_964460955.1 uncultured Rhodospirillaceae bacterium
AACGCCATCCTCTCCTCACAACCCACCTAACTTGGATTCGGAGCCCTGCGTCGACCCGCATTGGCGCGCCAGGCTCTAACCGCACCTCCGCGACCATCTTGCAAACCTGTCACCCATGTCGTCGGGCTGATCTTAATTCCATCTCTAACCGGTCTCGACTGCCCTCTCACCCTCTCTCGCCGGCCGGGGGGCGGGGGGCCGCCGGGCATGGCGCGGTAGGAGGGTGCGGGTGGAGAGGGCGCGCCGGGCTGGTCAATGGCCATGCCGCGAAGTAACAAAAAAACCGGTTCGGCGGCCATGGAGTAAGACCGCTTGTGTCTACGCAGGTGATCGCGTAATATTCCAGAAAATAGTTAAGACAATACCCGGCGCGGCTGGTCGACGATCGGGTCTCAATCATTGTCTGAAGGGAGGACGCGTTGGCGACACAAGCGTCCGTGCATCCGCGCATCGGCGCCGCCGATCCGCCGCCGCCGGCGGAGACTTCCGCGGCCATCGACCCCCTTGCCGCGCCCCGCGCGCCGGCGCCGCCACCCATCGACCCGGCGATGCCGCCGACCCCGACCGCCGCGGCGGCCGATCGACCCCGCCCCCTGCGGGCGGCCCTGCACAACGTGCCGCCGCTGCCGCCGTTCCATTTGCCGCGGCCGCGCCAGTTGCTGGCACTGCGCCAGCAGGTGATGGCGATCGCCGACCAGCCGCTGGGGTTCGCGGCGGCGCTGGCCCTGGTCGGCCCGCCTGGTATCGGCAAGTCGGTGCTGGCCGCCGCGCTGGCCGCCGACGAGGACAGCCGCGCCACCTATCCCGACGGAATTTACTGGCTTACGGTGGGATGGGACGTTTCCCGCCTGCCGCGCCTCCAGGCCCAGCTGCTACGCATGGCTGGCGGCGCGGCGGGTGCCGGGAGCGTCTCGACCGCCGCCGGCAGGCTGGCGCTGCGCCACGCCTTCGCCGGCCGACGCGCGCTGATCATCCTCGACGACGTCCAGCGCGTCGACGACGTGCTCGCCTTCGACCTCGCCGACTCGCCGTCGCGCCTCGCGCTCACCTGCGGCGACGCCGCGCTGCCGCGGGGCCTCGGCGCGACGGCGCACGTCGTCGAGCCCTTGCGCGAAGTGCCGTCGCTGAAACTGATGGCACGGATCTGCGGCGTCCCGCCCGGCAAGCTGCCCGGCGCCGCCAGCCGAGTCGCCGAGCTGTGCGGTCACCGGCCGCTGGCGCTCGGCCTCGCCGCCGGCATGGCGCGCGGCGAACCCGACTGCTGGCCGGCGCTGCTGAAACGCCTGCATGCGGCGAGCCCGCCCCAGGTGCAGGGCCGTGGCGGCGCGCGGCCGGCCGTCGATGACGGTCTGTTGAGCGCGCTGATCGCCGCCGCCATCGACGATCTCGGCGCGACCCGGGATTACTATTTCGACCTCGCGGTGTTCGCGGAAGCCATGCCGGTGCCGGAGACGGCGGTCGAGGCGTTGTGGGAACCGCGCGGCTTCACCCGCCTGCAATGCGGCGAGCTGCTCGACCATTTCGCCGGCCGCCGCCTGGTGACGTGCGCCGAGGGCCTGGTGTGGCTGCACCGCCTCAAGCACCGGGCGATCCGCGAGCGGGCGACCGACCTGCCGGCGCGGCATGCCCGCCTCGTCGACGGCTACGCGCTGCGCTGCCGCGAGGGCTGGTGGCGCGGCCCGGACGACGGCTACTTCTTCACCCACCTGCCCCATCACCTACGGGAGGCGGGCCGGGTCGACGCGCTCGACGCGCTGCTCGTCGACTATCGCTGGCTGAAGGCGAAGCTGGCGGCGACGGACATCCGGGCGCTGCTCGACGACTACGCGCGGTCGCCCCATTGCGGCCGCGCCGCCGCCCTGGTCGGCCAGGCGCTGGCCCACGCGGCGGCGGCCCTGGCGGCCGATCCGCGCCAACTGGTCGGCCAGCTCGTCGGCCGCCTGCGCCAGTTCAAGGACACCCGCCTGCAAGCGTTGCTCGAGCAGGCGATGAACGACGCCCGCCCGCCCTGGTTCAGCCCGGCGACGCCCTCCCTGATCGCCCCGACGCAGACCCTCGAGCACCTCCTTTCCGGCCATACCGACTGGGTGACCAGCGTCGCCATCAACGCGGCGGCGACGCGCGCCGTCTCCGGCGCCTGGGACAACACCGTGCGGGTATGGGATCTCGAGGCCGGCGGCGAAACGCACGTGCTGACCGGCCACACCGCCCCCGTCACCTGCCTCGCCGAGAGCGCCGACGGCCGCCGCGCCGTCTCCGGCTCGCGCGACAAGACGGTGCGGGTGTGGGACCTCGAGGCGGGCCGCCAACTGCACGCCTTCGAGGGGCACACCGACTGGATCCGCGCCGTCGCCATTTCCGCCGACGGCCGCCGCGCTGTCTCCGCCGGGCTCGGCCGCACGGTGCGCGTCTGGGACCTGGAGGCGGGCACGGCAGAGCACGTCTTCACAGGCCACACGCGGCGGGTCAATACCGTCGTCATGAGCGCCGACGGCCGGCGGGCGCTCTCCGCCGGATCGGACATGACGGTGCGCGTCTGGGACCTGGAGACGAAGACGGAAGCGCTCCGGCTGCAGGGTCACACCCGGCGCGTCAATGTCGCCGCCATCAGCCCCGACGGCCGGCGCGCCGTCACCGGCTCCGGCGACGGCACGATGCGGGTGTGGGATCTCGACGCCGGCGAGGTCTCGCAGGTTCTCGCCGGCCACGAGGCGGGCGTCAACGCGCTCGCGCTGGAGTCGCGCGGGCGGCGCGCCATCTCCGCGTCGTGGGACAACACGGTGCGGGTGTGGGATCTGGAGACCGGCAAGGCCGCCTTCGCCCTCGAAGGCCACGTCGACCGGCCGCGCGCGGTAGGTATCAGCGCCGACGGGCGGCGCGCCGTCTCCGCCGGCGACGACCGCACGGTGCGCGTCTGGGACCTCGACGCCGGCGGCGAGGCGTTCGTTTTCGAAAACCACCAGGGGCCGATCTGGTCGGTGGCGATGAGCCGCGACGGCCGCCGCGCGCTGTCGGCGAGTTCCGACCGCACCGTCCGGGTGTGGGATCTTACAACGGGAAGGGAGACCTTCGTCTTCGAAGGGGATGCGGAATTGGTCACTCCGATGGCGGTCAGCGCGGACGGCAGCCGCGCCGTCCACGCCGGCACGGACCGTACGGTCCGGGTGTGGGATCTCAACCAGCGGCGCGAACTGTGGAGCCTCCAGGGGCACACGGCGCGCGTCACCTCGGTCGCGGTGAGCGCCGACGGCGCCAACGCCGTCTCGGCCAGCGACGACGGCACGGTGCGGGCCTGGGACCTGTGGGCAGGGCGCGAAAGCCGCGTCCTCGACGGCCACCAGGGCGCCGTCACGGCGGTGGCGCTCAACCCCACCGGCCGCTTCGCCGCCTCGGTCGGCACCGACGGCACGGTGCGCGGCTGGGACCTGGCGAGCGGCGCGCAAGTCGCCCGCCTCGACGCCGACGCCAGCCTGACCGCGGTCGCCTTCAGCGGCGATGCCTGCATCGTCGCCACCTCCACCAACGGTGCCGTGCACATCCTCGATCTGGTGGCCTGAGGGCCTGTCGGCGGCGGCCGCCCGACGCCACCCTCACCCTCCGCTGACGCGCCTCCGCCTGCGGGAGAGGGTTGGGGTGAGGGTGGAGAAAGAAGGAACCGGCGAGGGGGGGAGAGAAATAGACCGACGGGGAGGCAGACCAGGCAGACCCCCGACGCGTGCCGGGCACCGCGGCGCGGCGGACCGTCGCGGCGCGTTGACGATCCGACTATTTTCCTATAAAGTTCGATGGCTGTTGCGGTGGCGGCTTCGGCCGGCGGAGCGAAATTGACGACTTTTGACGACTTTTGACGACATCCGGCGGCGAAAATGACGACATTTGACGACATCCGACATATAGTGAAATCAAGGGGTTAGACGCAAAAATGACGACATTTGACGACAAATGACGACATTTCACTGGCGCGGCACCCCCGACAAGCGGAAAAAACCCCTGCACGGCATGGGCTTAGGCGCGTTTCTGCGCGGCCTCGGCGGCGCCATCTCGACGGCCCGCCGCTCCGGTGCCTGGCGGCGCGGCTGTCCACAGACGATCACCCGCCCGGAGTCGGCCGAGGGCGACCAACCCATACGAGTAATAGGACTGTTGGCGGGCGGCAACGCCGATCCGCAACGGTCGTCATCGGATCGAGCCGGCCGCCGGTAACGATCCGCCGGCGGCTCACCCCTCCTCCGGCGGACCGAAGCCGCCACCGCCCGGGGTTTCGATGACGAAGACGTCGCCGGCGGCCATCTCTGCGCTATCCGAGCCTGTGAGCTCCTCGATCCGCCCGTCGGCGCGCTCCACCGCGTTGCGGCCCCGGGCGCCCGGCATGCCGCCAGCGAGCCCGTGCGGGTCGGTGGCGCGGTGCGAGGAGACGATGGTCGCCGTCATCGGCTCCAGGAAGCGCAGCCGCCGGACGATGCCGTCGCCGCCGGAGAAGCGCCCCCGGCCGCCGGAGCCGTGGCGGATGGCGAAGCTGTCGACACGCACCGGGAACCGCCATTCCAGCACCTCCGGGTCGGTCATCCGGGTGTTCGTCATGTGGCTGTGCACGGCGCTGGCACCGGGATGGTCCGGCCCGGCGCCGGTGCCGCCGCAGAGCGTCTCGTAGTTCTGATGCCGCGCGTTGCCGTAGGTGAAGTTGTTCATCGTCCCCTGCGAGGCGGCGAGCACGCCAAGCGCGCCGAACAGGGCGTCGACGATCGCCTGGCTGACCTCGGTGTTGCCGGCGACCACCGCCGCCGGATGGGCGGCGTTGATGATCGACCGGTCGGGTAGGATCAGTTCGAGCGGCTTCATGCAGCCAGCATTCAGCGGGATATCGTCGGCGACCAGGCAGCGGAACACGTAGAGCACGGCGGCGCGGCAGACGGCGGCCGGGGCGTTGAAGTTGTTCGCGCCCTGCGGCGCGGTGCCGGTGAAGTCGATCGCCGTCGCGCGGGCGGCGTGGTCGACGCGGATGGCGACCTCGATGCGGGCGCCGTTGTCGAGCGGATGGGTGAACCGGCCGTCCTTCAGCACGTCGATCACCCGGCGCACCGACTCTTCGGCGTTGTCCTGCACGTGGCCCATGTAGGCGCGCACGACGTCGATGCCGAACTGGCCGATCATCCGCGCCAGTTCGCGCCCGCCGACGGCGTTGGCGGCGATCTGCGCCGTCAGGTCGGCGATGTTATGGTCGATGTTGCGGCAGGGATAGGGGCCGGAGGCGAGCAGCGCCCGCGTCGCCTGCTCGCGGAACTCACCGCCCGCGACGAGGCGGAAGTTGTCGACCACCACTCCCTCCTCGTCGATGAGCGCGCTGTCCGGCGGCATCGAGCCGGGGGTGCGGCCGCCGATGTCGGCGTGGTGGCCGCGGCTGCCGACGAAGAACAGGATCTCCGTTCCCGCTTCGTTGTAGACGGGTGTGATCACCGTCACATCCGGCAGGTGGGTGCCGCCGTTGTAGGGTGCGTTGAGGGCGAACACGTCGCCAGGGTTAATCGCTCCCGGGTTTTGCGCCAGCACCACCTTCACCGAGTCGCTCATCGAGCCCAGGTGCACCGGTACGTGCGGCGCGTTGGCGACCAGGTTGCCGTGCGCGTCGAACACCGCGCAGGAGAAGTCTTGGCGTTCCTTGATGTTGACCGAGTAGGCGGTGTTGGCCAGCGTCGCCCCCATCTGCTCGGCGATGTTCATGAACAGGTTGTTGAACACCTCCAGCATCACCGGATCGACCGAGGTGCCCACCGCATCCTCACCGCCGCGCGGCCGGGCGCGACTGAGGATCAGGTCGCCGCGGGGGTTAAGTTCGGCCCGCCAGTCGGGCTCGACCACCGTCGTCGCCGTGGCCTCGGCGATGATGGCCGGGCCGTCGATGACCTGGCCAGGCGACAGGTCGTCGCGCCGGTACAGGTCGGCCTCGCGCCAACTGCCGTCGGTATAGATCGACACCGCCTGCAGCGGCCGGGCCGGATCGCCGGTCTCGGCGGCGGGGCGAATCGCTTCGGCGTCGGCGCCGGTCTCACCGACCGCCTCGATGGCGGCGGCGGCGCAGATCAGCGGGCGGCGCGGCGCGGCAAAGCCGAACCGTTTCACGTGGCCGGCGCGGAACGCCTCCAGCATCGCCTCGAAATCCGTGAAGTCCACCGGCAGCGTCGTGTCCGATCCCTCGTAGCGGAGATGCAGGGTCCGCGCGACGCGGATGGACGCCGCCTCGATGCCCTGCCCCGCCACCTCGGCGCGCGCCTCCTCCTCCTTCGGCCGGCAGGCATCGTCGATGGCGGCGAGGGCGGCGGCGTCGAACGGGATCTCCAGCTGCAGCTCGCGCAGGGAACGGATGTCGGCCAGGCCCATGCCATACGCCGACAGCACGCCGGCAAGAGGGTGCAGGAGCACGGCCGTCATGCCGAGGCGGTCGGCGACCAGGCAGGCGTGCTGGCCGCCGGCGCCGCCGAAGCAGTTCAGGGTGTAGCCGGCGACGTCGTGGCCGCGCTGCACCGAGATCTTCTTGATCGCGTTGGCCATGTTCTCGACGGCGATGCGCAGGAACCCGTCCGCCACCTCCTCCGGGGTGCGCGGCGGCCCGCCGGTGGCGGCGTTGATCTCGTCGGCCAGCGCCGCGAACTTCCGCCGCACGATCGGCGCGTCCAGCGGCTGGTCGGCGGCGGGGCCGAAGACATGCGGAAAATGCGCCGGCTGGATCTTGCCGAGCATGACGTTGGCGTCGGTGACACACAGCGGCCCGCCACGGCGATAGCAGGCCGGCCCCGGATCGGCACCGGCGGAGTCCGGTCCGACGCGGAATCGGGCGCCGTCGAAATGGAGGATCGACCCACCGCCGGCGGCGATGGTGTGGATGTGCATCATCGGCGCCCTGAGGCGCACCCCGGCGACCTCGGTCTCCAGGCTGCGCTCGTAGGCGCCGGCGTAATGGGTGACGTCGGTCGAGGTGCCGCCCATGTCGAAGCCAATCAGCCGGTCGAAGCCAGCCGCCGCGCCGGTCCGCGCCATGCCGACGACGCCGCCCGCCGGCCCCGACAGGATGGCGTCCTTGCCCTCGAACAGGGCGGCATCGGTGAGGCCGCCGTGCGACTGCATGAACATCAGCCGGGGTCCGTGTTCGGCGTCGGCTCCCAGCGCGGCGGCGACCCGGTCGACGTAGCGGCGCAGGATCGGCGAGAGGTAGGCGTCGACGACGGTGGTATCGCCGCGCGAGACGAGTTTCATCAGCGGGCTGGCCCGGTGGCTCACCGAGACCTGGGTGAAGCCGACACGGCCAACGATCTCGGCCAACCGTGCCTCGTGCTCCGGATAGCGGTAGCCATGCAGCAAGGCGATGGCGCAGGCGCGGATGCCGGCGGCGACGGCCTCGCGCAGGTCGGCCTCGGCGGCCTCTTCGTCCAACGGCGTGAGGACGGCGCCGTGCGCGTCGATGCGCTCGTCAATCTCGATCACCCGTTCGTGCAGCAGCGACGGCAGGACGATGTGGCGGTCAAAGAGGCGTGGCCGGGTCTGATAGCCGATGCGGAGGGCGTCCGCGAACCCCCTAGTGGTGACCAGCACTGTCCGCTCGCCCTTGCGCTCGAGAAGGGCATTGGTCGCCACCGTCGTTCCCATCTTGACGTGGTCGATCGCCTCGGCGGGGATCGGCTCGCCGGACCTGAGGCCGAGGATCTCCCGCACCCCCTCGATCGCCGCGTCCTCGTACCGCTCGGGGTTTTCCGAAAGCAGCTTGCGGGTGATCAGCGCGCCATCGGGGGCGCGGGCGACGACGTCGGTGAAGGTACCGCCGCGATCGATCCAGATCCGCCAACCCATCGTCCCATTGCCTCTCATTCGTCCGTGAGTTCGCGCACCGCCTCGCCGGACCCCATTAACAGAGCCGTTTGCGTCGATCACGCGGCCGGGCGGCGACGCTGAGGGTTGCGACCTTGCCGGGCGGGGCGGGCGGCGACCGGAATCGCTATCATCCCTAATCGAGCCAGGGGGCGATGGCGACGACGGAGATGGCGTTCTTCGGGCTGCCCTCGAGCACCTTGTCCGACCAGATCAGGTAAATCAGGGCGTTACGCTCCGCGTCGTACATCCGGTTGACCTGCATGGTCTTGAAGATCGGCGAGGTGCGCGCCTTGAACACCTGCTCGCCGCCGTCGTCGGTCTCGTCGATCAGGTCTTCCTTGATGTCGTCGTCGAGGACGATGCGGCCGCGCTGGCGGCAGGCGATGGCGCCGTAACTGGGGTCCTCGGCCAACCCGACGGCGCCCGAGATGCCGCCCGCCTTCGACCGGCTGACCCAGCAGGAAACATTGGGGA
Organism: uncultured Rhodospirillaceae bacterium; assembly: GCA_964460955.1. Lineage (GTDB taxonomy): Bacteria > Pseudomonadota > Alphaproteobacteria > Rhodospirillales > Defluviicoccaceae > Defluviicoccus. Next base: position 8,335 of record CAYWRP010000076.1, read on the forward strand.
TGTCCGGGTCGTCGAATGCCTCGACAACGATCTTGTGGTTGGGGCCGAGGAAATTGAACACCGTCGACACGGCGCCAATCTCGTCACCGCGCACCGGCACCGCCGCCAGCGACCCAACCAACGCAATCAGGAGAGCCATCACCCTAAAAGAATGCATGGATTTCCTTACTCAAAAAGCAGCCCGCGATCAGACGGCCAGCGAGTGCCCCGCGCTGCCGGTGCCGAGGTAGGTATCGAACGCCGCGGCGACGACGCGGACGAACGGGCGGCCCTGCTCGGTGACGGCGATGCGCCGGCCGTCGACCGCGATGACGCCGGTTCCGGCGAGCGGCGCCAGGGTTTCGACCGCCGGGTCGAGCCGTGCCGCATCATCGCCGCTTTCGGCGCACAGGGCGTCCAGATCGACGCTGAGGTCGCACATCAGGCGTTCGATGATCGACCGCCGCAACCGGTCGGTGGCGGTCAGCGCGATGCCGCGCTTGGTCGGCGGCCGCCCGGCGGCAACGGCGTCAACATAGTCCTTCATCGGCGCCGCGTTCTGGACATAGCCCTCGGGCAGCTCGCCGATGGAGGACGCGCCAAGTCCGATCAGGGTGCGTGCGGCGTCCGTCGTGTAGCCCTGGAAGTTGCGCCGCAGTTGGCCGGCATCCAGCGCTTGGCACAGCGCGTCGTCCGGCTTGGCGAAGTGATCGAGGCCGACGGAGCGGTAACCCAGTTCCTCGAGGTGCCGCCGGGCCACCGAGACATGGTCGAGCCTAGCATCCGGCGACGGCAGCGCCGCCTCGTCGATGAGTTTCTGATGGGTTCTCATCCAGGGGACGTGGGCGTAGCCGAAAAGGGCGATGCGCGACGGCTCCAGCGCCGCCGCCTTTTCGGTCATCGCCAGGACGCGTGCCTCGTCCTGGTGCGGCAGGCCGTACATCAGGTCGAAGTTGATCCGGTCGATCCCGTACCGGCGCAGCCAGCCGCAAACGGTTTCCACCAGCTCGAACGGCTGGATGCGGTTGACCGCCGCCTGCACCTCCGGATCGAAATCCTGCACTCCGATGCTGACCCGGTTGACGCCGATCGCCGCCAGGCCGGCGATGTACGGCTCCTCGACATCGCGCGGGTCGAGCTCCATTGCCAGTTCGGCATCGTCGGTGAAATCGAAGGCGGCGCGCAGGCCGTCGAAGATCTCGCCCCAGTCGTCGAAATGGACCATCGTCGGGCTGCCGCCGCCCCAATGCAGGTGGCGCACCCGGAAGCGGCCCGGCAGGCGGCCGGCGATCAGCGCCGCCTCATCGCGCAGCACCTTAAGATAATCGCCGACCGGTTTGTAGCGGTTAACAATCTTGGTATAGCAGCCACAGAACCAGCACATCGAATCGCAAAATGGTACGTGCCCGTACAGCGACAAGGTTTCCGCCGGGTCGAGCGCCGCCAACCAGGTTTCGTAGACGCCGCCGTTGATGGCGTCCGAGAAGTGCGGCGCCGTCGGGTAACTGGTATAGCGGGGCACCCGCCGATTACAGAGCTCGCTCAGATCCAATGCGTCATCCTCCGCCGATCCTCGCCGGCGGGTCGTTCGCCGACCGCCGCGCGCGCTCCATTATGCGAAGGCTGGCGCCGGTAAACAAGAGGTGCGAACGCCCTGTGGCTGGGCAAGGGAACCGCGGAAGGACGCCTCCAGGGCCTCAAACATGCCATTGCCTGATCTCGCGGCGGGGTGGCGACGGCAGCGTGCCTCCATCAAACTTGTCTATATTCAAGATAGTTAGAGAAATTTATTGTCATGAGAGATTAATAAAATGCTCGAATTGGCTGAAGCGGGCGAATCGTCAATCACGAAGATATTTCTAGTTTCGGAAAATTATATTAATATTCTTTCGTTATAAAGTTGTGTAAAAAATCTTTATAGGTTAATTGTAACTTTAAAAGTTGCTTTTATTTATGTTTATACTACTATAAGAAGCACTCTTTCAGATTGGTCGGAAACGCCGATGTCCAAACGCATCCCCCTGTTTCATCGCACCGCCTCCCGCCTCCGTTCGACGCCTGACGCCGTCGCTGCGATCACCCGCCGATTGGCCGGCGATCAGCGCGGCAGCATGGCCGTCATCGGCGGAATTTCGGTTGTCTTGTTGATCGGCTTCATCGGCATCGGTATCGACACGGCGCGCGCCTACATGGTGCAATCACGCCTGTCGACGGCGCTGGACGCCGCCGCCCTCGCCGGCGGCCTCGCCTTTTTCGAGGCCGACCGCGACGACCAGGTGAAGATGATCTTCCGCGCCAATTTTCCGCCCGACTACCTCGGTGCCACGGTCAGCGACCCGAAGGTCACCGCCGATGTCGCCAACGAACGCCTTCTCGTGACCGCGGACGCCGAGGTGCCGACGACGTTGATGCGCGTCTTCGACTTCGACAGCATCGGCGTCGATGCGATGGCGGAGATCAGCCGGCGGATGATCGCCCTCGACGTCGTTCTGTCCATCGACGTCTCGGGGTCGATGAGCAATTCGGCGCCGGGCGGCGGCGGCTCGCGTCTCGACGCCGCCAAACAGGCGGCCAAGGATCTGCTCGACATCCTCTATGGCGACGACAATTCGAAGGACCTCCTGAATGTCGGCTTGGTTCCATGGAGCGCCAAGGTGAATGTCGGCGTCGAGGGCCAGGTCTTCGACGACAACCTGACGACGGCGCATACCGTGCCCACCTTCATCAATCCGGATACCGGTCTCTCCCAGTCACGCATCTTCCATGTCAATAATTCGCCGGTGCCGCTGCTGGCGCCGCCGCCGGAAGACTGGGACGGCTGTGTATTCAACCGCTATGTGGACAATGGCACGGACGACGATGACGGTGACATCCGCTATACGGTCGTCAACCCGGGCGGAGTCGATATTTGGCCCGGCTGGGCGCCCGTCGTTCCCGGTGACGACACGACGCCGCTGGTCGAGGCAATCACTGGCACGCCAGAAGATCCGTGCAACGGGCTTTCGGGGTTCGCGCTTTGGTTCTGCAAAAACAATCCCCCAGAACCAGTGACACTCGGCCAATACTGGGGCGGCGAGCCCGTTTCCCCCGGCGTTTGCCAGATCACCGTCACCGGCTACGAATGCACTGCCTGTCCAAGCGTTGGCATCACGCCGCTCGATAGCAACAAATCGGCCATGGTCGATGCCGTTGACGGACTCTCGGCCGGCGGCAACACCAACATCCCCGCCGGGCTCGCCTGGGCATGGCGGGTGTTGAAACCGGAGGCGCCATTCGACGAGGCCGTCCTCGATCCGGATTATGACCGCGACCAGGCCATCGTCCTGCTCACCGACGGCGAAAACTGCGCCATCGACGGCGACGGCTACAAGCGCGTGTTCGGCAGCTGCAGCGGCGGCCGCGACGAAATGAACGAGCGCCTGCGCCTGCTGGCCAACAATATCAAGAGCGATGGCGTGATCGTCTACGTCATCCAGTTCGCCAACGACGGCAGTGACCTGCAAACGCTGCTGCAGGAGGTCGCCAGCGGACCGCAGGCACCCTACTACTACTTCGCGCCCGGCTCCGCCGAGTTGAAATCGGCTTTCAAGGAAATCGCCAACCACCTTTCCGAACTTCGGCTGTCGAAGTAAAATCGCCTCGGCCGGCCGCCTAAAATCGGCGGTCGGCCCTTGCCAGCCGGCGCCAGGGCCGGCC
>CAYWRP010000077.1:0-9058 GCA_964460955.1 uncultured Rhodospirillaceae bacterium
CGGCCGCACCGTCGGCGCCGGCGTCGTCTCGAAAATCATCGAATAGACTGTGGGTTCGCGGTTCGGCGATGGCGCCGGCGGGCGGATTTGGCAATTATAACCAAATAGTGTATTCATAGGGGTATAGCTCAGCTGGTAGAGCGGCGGTCTCCAAAACCGCAGGTCGCGGGTTCGATCCCTGCTGCCCCTGCCAGTTTCGCGTGTCGCAAATGGCCCGTACCAACGTTGCGCAATTCATCCGTCAGGTTCGCCAGGAGGCCGCGAAGGTCACTTGGCCGACGCGGCGGGAAACAACCATCTCGACGGCGATGGTGTTCCTGATGGTGTTTGTCGCGGCGCTGTTTTTCTTCGTTGTCGACCAAGTGATCGGCTTCGGTGTTCAGTTTTTGCTTGGACTGTGAAGGTAAACCGGTTGATGGAGACGCCGGCGCGTTGGTACGTCGTGCATGTGTTTTCGGGCTTCGAGCAAAAGGTCGCACAGTCGATCGAGGAACAGGCGCGTCAACAGGGCATCGAGGATCTCGTTGACCAGGTGCTGGTGCCGGTCGAGGAAGTCGTCGAAGTGCGCCGCGGCCAGAAGATCAGCGCGAAACGCAAGTTCTTTCCCGGCTATGTGCTGGTGAAGATGCGGATGACCGACGAGGCTTGGCACTTGGTCAAGAATACGCCGAAGGTGACCGGTTTCCTTGGTGGCCGCGGGCGTCCGTCGCCGGTCAGCGAGGCGGAGGCGCAGCGAATTCTGCATCAGGTGCAAGAGGGGATTGATCGGCCGAAGCCGTCTGTGACGTTCGAGGTCGGTGAGCAGGTTCGGGTGTGCGACGGGCCGTTCACATCGTTCAGCGGGGTTGTCGAGGAAGTCGACGCCGCGCGCGCAAGGTTGAAAGTGTCGGTTTCCATCTTCGGCCGGTCAACGCCAGTTGAGTTGGAATATTCGCAGGTCGAGAAGTCATAGCGTTAACGGGAGCGTGGCACCGGCGCCGGTGCGCGGGGCGGCTAATCCGGGGCTCCTCCAGGGACGAAGAGAAAGGATCGCCAAGCGATGGCGAAGAAAATAACCGGCTACGTGAAGCTCCAGGTGCCGGCCGGCAAGGCGACACCGTCGCCGCCGATCGGTCCGGCGCTCGGTCAGGCCGGCCTGAACATCATGGAGTTTTGTAAGCAGTTCAACGCGCAAACGCAGAACATCGAGGAGGGTATGCCGTGCCCGGTTGTGATCACGGCATTCGCTGACCGGTCGTTCACCTTCGTCGTCAAGACACCGCCGACCAGCTTCCTGCTCAAGCGCGCGGCGGGGGTCGACAAGGGGGCCAAGGAGGTCGGCAAACAGACGGTTGGGACGGTGAGCATCGAGCAGGTGAAGGGTATTGCCGAGCAGAAAATGGCTGACTTGAACGCAAAGGACATCGAGGGGGCGATCCAGATGGTTCTGGGCTCGGCCAAGTCCATGGGCATTGAAGTGGCGGATTGATCGATGGCGAAAAAAGGGAAGAGGCTGCGCGCCGCCTATGAGAGCCTTGAGCGCCGGACCGATCTTGACTTGGCGACGGCGGTCCAGTTGATGAAGCGGCACGCGACGGCAAAATTCGAGGAGACCGTGGAGGTTGCGCTCAACCTTGGCGTCGATCCGCGTCATGCCGACCAGATGGTGCGCGGCATGGTATCGCTACCGCATGGTACCGGCAAGACGGTGCGCGTCGCGGTGTTCGCCAAGGGCGACAAGGCGGCCGACGCGCGGGCGGCCGGCGCCGATATCGTCGGTGCCGAGGATCTGATGCAGACGATCCAGGATGGCACCATCGAGTTCGACCGTTGCATCGCCAGTCCGGACATGATGGCGATCGTCGGCCGGCTCGGCAAAATTCTTGGGCCGCGCGGCCTTATGCCGAACCCCAAGCTCGGCACGGTGACGCCCGATGTCGCCACAGCGGTGAAGGCGGCGAAGGCCGGTCAAGTGGAGTTTCGGGTCGAGAAGGCGGGAATCATCCACGGCGGGGTGGGCCGCATCGGCTTCGATGATCAGGCGCTGATGGAAAACATCAAGACTTTCGTCGACGCGGTGGTGAAGGCAAAGCCGGCCGGCGCCAAGGGCACTTATTTGAAGGCGATCAGTCTGAGTTCGACCATGGGGCCGGGGCTGAAGGTTCACGTTCCAAGCGTCGCCGGTTGAGGCTGGCGCGGGGAGACGGGCGGCGATCAACGGAGACTTGAAAGATGGACCGCGAGCAGAAAAAGGAAGCCGTCGCCGCGATGAACGCGCAGTTCGAGCGGACCAGCATTGTCGTCGTCTTCCACTATATCGGCATGACGGTAGGCGAGACCGACGAGGTGCGACGGCGGGTACGCGAGGTTGGCGCGCGCTTCCAGGTGACCAAGAACCGCTTGACGCTGCGCGCCTTGGAAGGAACGCGGCATCTAACCCTCAGCCCGCACATGAAAGGGCCGACGGCGATCGTCTGCGCCGATGACCCGGTGGCGGCGGCGAAAGCGGTCCTCGCTACTACCAAGGCCAACCCGAAATTGGTGGTGATCGGCGCGAGCGTGGCCGGGCAGATCATTGACCGTAACGGTTTGAGCGACCTAGCGGCGTTGCCATCGTTGGACGAGTTCCGTGCCAAGATTATCGGCCTGTTGGCGGCGCCCGCGACTCGATTGGTGACCGTTCTGCCGCGTCCGGCGACGGATCTGGTTTCGATTCTCCAGGCGTCCCCCGTGAAGTTGGCTGGGGTTCTCAAGGCGAAGAGCGAGCAGGGAGAATCGGCGTAGATTCTGGTGCATGGCAATTTCCCGAAACATACTTAAGTCGGAGTGAAGGAGCGAGTAGATGGCTAATCTGGAACAAATGGTCGAGGATCTTTCCAATTTGACGATTCTCGAGGCGGCTGAACTCAGCAAGTTGCTGGAAGAAAAGTGGGGCGTATCGGCGGCGGCCGCGGCGCCCGTAGCAGTGGCGGCGGCGCCGGCGGCGGCCGCCGGTGCGGCGGCCGAGGAGCCACAAGAGGAACAGACCGAGTTCGACGTAATTCTCACCAGCGTGGGCGACAAGAAGATCAACGTCATTAAGGAAGTTCGCGCGATCACCGGACTTGGGCTGAAGGAAGCGAAGGACCTCGTCGAATCAGCGCCGAAGCCGGTGAAGGAGGGTGTGGAAAAAGGCGAGGCCGAGGAATTGAAGAAGAAACTCGAGGAAGTCGGCGCCACCGTTGAGGTGAAGTGACGCGCGCCGAAACTGCTTTCGCATGGCGACTTCCGGTGGCGCCGGGGGTAGACTTGGCGACTCCAGCCGCTTGTCCGCGGCATGCGGAGCGTTTGCGAGATCTTCTTTTAACGCTCAATGTTTGTTTCGCAGTCGCGGCGCAATCCGCCATCGACTACGCCTGCGCGAGGGCGTCGCAACGGCGCGCGGGGCGCTGTTCGGGACGGGATGACAAGCGTGAGCAGGCGATGTTGCCGTGTCCATCGGCGCGGGCACGGACGCCGTCACGGCTTAAATGAGGTTACTTAATGGCAAGATCTAACACCGCTCCACGGCGGATCCGCATGAATTTCGGTCGAATTACCGCCGCTGTGTCCATGCCTAACCTGATCGACGTTCAGAAAAGCTCCTACGAGCAGTTTTTGCAGCGAACAGTTACAGCGGATAATCGAACCGACGCCGGAATTCAAGAGGCTTTCAAATCCGTCTTCCCGATCAATGATTACTCGGGACGCGGGACCCTCGAGTTCGTGAAGTACGAGTTCGAAGAGCCGAAATACGACGTCGAGGAATGCCAACAGCGAGGCATGACCTATTCGGCGCCGCTCAAAGTGACCCTGCGCTTGGTTGTTTGGGATATCGAGGAGGAGACCGGCGCGCGCTCGATCCGCGATATCAAGGAGCAGGAAGTCTTCATGGGTGACATGCCCTTGATGACCGATAACGGAACCTTCGTCATCAATGGAACGGAGCGAGTGATCGTCTCGCAGATGCATCGGTCACCGGGAGTATTCTTCGATCACGACAAGGGCAAGACTCACGCGTCCGGGAAATATATTTTTGCCGCCCGTATCATCCCCTACCGCGGTTCGTGGCTCGATTTCGAGTTCGACGCCAAGGATCTCGTCTACGTCCGCATCGACCGTCGCCGCAAGCTGCCGGTAACGACCCTGCTGATGGCCCTCGACAGCCATGAGACGGAGGCGTTGCGTCAGGAGCGCGAGGCGGAGGGGCGGTCCGTCGATACGTCCGAGGTCACCGGTATGTCGCCGGAGGAAATCCTTGGTTACTTTTACGATCGGGTTGTGTTCAGCGTCGCCGATAACGGTTGGCGGACGGAATTCCGGCCGGAACGGATGCGCGGGGTGCGCCTGGTTCGCGATCTCATCGACGCCGATACCGGCGAAAGGGTCGCAGAAGCGGGTACCAAGCTCACGCCGCGCCTGCTGCGCCGACTTGCCGACGATGGGCTGGCGGCGCAGCTGGTGCCCGACGACGAATTGGCCGGCCGCTATGCAGCGGAGGATTTGATCAACGAAGAGACCGGCGAGATTTACGTCGAAGCCGGGAACGAACTGACGGAGCCGATCGTCGCCGCCCTTCGCGAAGCGGGCGAGCAGGAGGTGGCGACGCTCGCCATCGACCACATCAACGTCGGGCCGTACATGCGGAACACGTTGGCCGTCGACCGCAACTCGACGCGCGAAGAGGCGCTGTTCGACATCTACCGTGTCATGCGCCCGGGCGAGCCGCCGACGCTGGAATCGGCGGAAAATCTCGTCAGCGGGCTGTTCTTCGATTCCGAACGTTACGATTTGTCGGCTGTCGGCCGGGTGAAAATGAACGCCCGGCTTGGCTTCGAAACCGACGATTCGCTGCGCGTCCTGCGCAAGGTGGACATCCTGGCGGTGCTAAAGGTGCTGATCGACCTGAAGGATGGCCGCGGCGAGGTCGATGATATCGACCACCTCGGCAACCGCCGCGTCCGCTCGGTCGGCGAACTCCTCGAGAATCAATATCGGCTCGGGCTGCTGCGCATGGAGCGTGCCATTCGCGAGCGCATGGGCGCGGTGGACATCGACACCGTCATGCCGCAAGAATTGATCAACGCCAAACCGGCGGCGGCGGCGGTGCGTGAGTTTTTCGGCTCGTCGCAGCTTAGCCAGTTCATGGATCAGACCAACCCGCTGGCGGAAATCACCCACAAGCGTCGTCTGTCGGCGCTCGGCCCGGGCGGCTTGACGCGGGAGCGGGCCGGCTTCGAAGTACGCGACGTGCACCCGACCCACTACGGCCGGATCTGCCCAATCGAAACGCCCGAAGGGCCAAATATCGGGTTGATCAACTCGCTGGCGACCTTCGCGCAGGTGAATCGGTACGGGTTCATCGAAACCCCCTATCGGCGAGTTGTCGACGGACAGGTGTCAGACGAGGTCGTCTACATGTCGGCGATGGAGGAAGGCAAGTATACCATCGCCCAGGCAAACGCCGCGTTGGATCGGGATGGCCGTTTCGCCGACGATCTGGTGAGTTGCCGCCTCGGCAGCGATTTCGTGATGGTGCGCCCGTCCGATATCCAGTTCATCGACGTCTCGCCGAAACAGCTGGTGTCGGTGGCGACGGCGCTGATTCCATTTCTTGAAAACGACGACGCCAACCGGGCGCTGATGGGCTCCAACATGCAGCGCCAGGCGGTGCCGCTGATTAAGGCCGACGCACCGATCGTCGGCACGGGCATGGAAGAGACGGTCGCCCGCGACTCCGGCGCGGCGATCATCGCCAAGCGATCGGGGGTCGTCGATCAGGTCGACGCGACGCGTATCGTCATCCAGGCGACGGAAGAGCAGTCGCATGCGACGCGCGGTGTCGACATTTACACGCTGATGAAATTTCAGCGGTCCAACCAGAACACGATGATCCATCAGAAGCCGCTGCTGCGGGTCGGCGACGTCGTCAAGGCGGGCGACATTATCGCCGACGGCCCGTCGACCGATCTCGGCGACCTTGCGCTCGGCCGCAACGTCCTCGTCGCCTTCATGCCTTGGCAGGGCTACAACTTCGAGGATTCGATCCTCATTTCCGAACGGCTGGTGAGCGACGATGTCTTCACGTCGATCCATATCGAGGAATTCGAGGTGATGGCGCGCGATACCAAGCTTGGCCAGGAAGAAATTACCCGCGATATCCCCAACGTCGGCGAAGAGGCGCTGAAGAACCTCGATGAAGCCGGCATTGTCTACATCGGCGCGGAGGTGAAGGCCGGCGATATTCTGGTCGGTAAGGTGACGCCGAAGGGCGAAACGCCGATGACGCCGGAAGAAAAGCTGCTTCGTGCCATCTTCGGCGAGAAAGCGGCCGACGTACGCGATACCTCGTTGAAGGTTCCGCCGGGCGTCACCGGCACCATCATCGAGGTGCGCGTGTTCTCGCGGCGGGGTATCGACAAGGACGAACGCGCACTCGCCATCGAGCGGGCGGAAATCGAACGACTGGCGAAGGACCGCGACGACGAACGCGCCATCCTCGAGCGCAGCATTAACTCGCGGATGAAATCCATGCTGCTGGGCCAGACGGTGGTCGGCGGGCCGAAAGGCGCCCCCGTGAATGTGCAGATCGATGATGGCTACCTGGCGAACCTCACCCCTGGTCAGTGGGCGCAAATAGTGGTCGCCGACGATACGGTGATGGCGGACTTGGAGGCGCTGCGCACCAGCTTCTCGCAGAGCGTGGCGCGGCTGGAAGAGCGTTTCGAAAACAAGGTCAGCAAGCTGCAGCGCGGCGACGATCTGCCGCCCGGCGTCATGAAAATGGTGAAGGTATTCGTGGCGGTGAAGCGCAAGCTGCAACCGGGCGACAAGATGGCCGGCCGACACGGCAACAAGGGTGTCATCTCGAAGATCGTGCCGATCGAGGACATGCCCTACAATGCCGACGGAACGCCTGTGGACATTGTCCTCAACCCGCTCGGCGTGCCATCACGGATGAACGTCGGCCAGATCCTGGAGACGCACCTCGGCGCCGCCTGCGCGGGCCTGGGGCGCCAAGTGGCCGCGGCGCTCGATGTCGTCAATCAGAACGGCGACCGGGCGTATTTGCGCGAGACGCTGCGCGACATCTACGGCGACAAGACCTACGAAAAGGAGTTCGCCGATCTCGAGGACGATGCGGTCGTGGCGCTGGCGACGGAGGTTCGGCATGCCGTCCCGGTGGCGTCGCCGGTCTTCGACGGCGCGCGCGAGGCTGACATCGTCGATCTGCTGACCAAGGCGGGCCTGGAATCGTCCGGCCAGATCACCCTATTTGACGGCCGCACGGGCGAACAATTCGATCGCCCGGTGACCGTCGGCTACATTTACATGCTCAAGCTGCATCACCTGGTGGACGACAAGATCCACGCCCGATCGATCGGCCCCTACAGTCTGGTCACCCAGCAACCACTGGGCGGCAAGGCGCAGTTCGGTGGGCAACGGTTCGGCGAAATGGAGGTGTGGGCCCTCGAGGCGTATGGCGCCGCCTACACGCTGCAGGAAATGCTGACGGTGAAGTCCGACGACGTATCGGGCCGAACCAAGGTCTACGAGTCGATTGTCCGCGGCGATGACACTTTCGAAGCGGGCGTGCCGGAATCCTTCAACGTGCTGGTCAAGGAGCTGCAGTCGCTTGGTCTCAACGTCGATCTGAACTGACGCGCCAAGCCGTCCCCGGACACGCTCTTCAGGCCCCAAGGAGGTCTATCGCATGAACGAACTGCTCAAAATCTTCGGCCAAGTCGGCGGCACGCAAAGGTTCGATGAAATCCGGATCTCGATTGCCAGCCCAGAGCGCATCCGCTCATGGTCATTCGGTGAAATCCGCAAGCCGGAAACCATCAACTATCGGACCTTCAAACCGGAACGCGATGGTTTGTTCTGCGCCCGCATTTTCGGTCCGATTAAGGACTACGAGTGCCTGTGCGGCAAGTACAAGCGGATGAAATACAAGGGCATCATCTGCGAAAAATGCGGCGTCGAGGTGACCTTGCAAAAAGTTCGCCGCGAGCGAATGGGTCACATCGAGCTCGCTTCGCCCGTTGCCCACATCTGGTTTCTGAAATCGCTGCCGAGCCGCATCGGCCTTCTGGTCGACATGACGCTCAAGGACCTCGAGCGCATTCTGTATTTCGAGAACTATGTCGTCATAGAGCCGGGCCTGACGCCGCTGAAGCTGCACGAACTGGTCACCGAGGAGCAGTACCAGTCGGCCATCGAGGAGTATGGCGAGGATTCCTTCACCGTCGGCATCGGCGCCGAGGCGATCCGTGATTTGCTGAAGGCGATCGATCTCGAGGCAGAGCGGATCAACGTGCGCGCCGAGCTGAAGGCGACCAACTCCGAGGCGAAACGCAAAAAGCTCGTCAAGCGGCTGAAGCTGGTCGAAGCCTTCATCGAATCCGGCGCTCGCCCGGAATGGATGATCCAGGAGGTCATTCCTGTTATCCCGCCGGAACTGCGTCCCTTGGTACCGCTGGATGGCGGCCGCTTCGCGACCTCCGATCTGAACGATCTGTATCGGCGCGTCATCAATCGGAACAACCGCCTCAAACGGCTCATCGAACTACGCGCGCCGGACATCATCATCCGCAACGAAAAGCGGATGCTGCAGGAGTCCGTCGACGCCCTGTTCGACAACAGCCGGCGCGGGCGGCCGATCTCCGGCGCTAGCAAGCGGCCCCTTAAATCCTTAAGCGACATGCTAAAGGGCAAACAGGGCCGTTTCCGGCAAAACCTGCTCGGTAAGCGGGTCGACTATTCCGGCCGCTCGGTCATCGTCGTGGGCCCGGAGTTGAAGCTGCACGAATGCGGTCTGCCGAAGAAGATGGCGTTGGAGCTGTTCAAGCCCTTCATCTACGCCAAGCTCGAGTTGTACGGGATGGCGACGACCATCAAGGCGGCGAAACGAATGCTCGAGAAGGAGCGTCCGGAGGTCTGGGACATCCTGGAAGAGGTGATTCGCGAACATCCGGTGATGCTCAATCGAGCGCCCACCCTGCACCGCCTCGGCATCCAGGCATTCGAGCCGGTATTGATCGAAGGCAAGGCTATCCAA
>CAYWRP010000077.1:9068-11953 GCA_964460955.1 uncultured Rhodospirillaceae bacterium
CGCGGCATTCAACGCCGATTTCGACGGCGACCAGATGGCGGTCCACGTGCCGTTGTCCCTCGAAGCCCAACTCGAGGCGCGCGTGCTGATGATGTCGACCAACAACATCCTCAGCCCCGCCAGTGGCAAGCCCATCATCGTTCCTTCGCAGGATATTGTCTTGGGGCTCTATTATGTGTCGATGGAGCGCGAAGGCGAGGTGGGCGAGGGCAAGGTTTTCACGGACGTTGGCGAAATCCAGCATGCCCTCGAGGCAAAGACCGTATCCCTGCACGCCAAGATCAAGGCGCGCTATCACACGGTGGACATGAACGGCAACCCGGTGACGATGATCGTCGACACGACGCCGGGGCGCTTGCTGCTCTCTGAGCATCTGCCGCGACACCCCAATCTGCCGTTCTCGCTGGTCAATCGCTTGTTGACGAAAAAGGAGATCTCGACGCTGCTGGACGCGGTGTATCGCAACTGCGGGCAAAAGGAGACGGTCATTTTCGCCGACCGGATCATGGCGCACGGCTTCTCGAATGCGTCGCGCGCGGGTATCTCGTTCGGCAAGGATGACCTTGTTGTTCCGAGTTCCAAAGTCGAACTGGTTGGACGCACCGAACAGCGGGTCAAGGAATACGAACAGCAGTATCTCGACGGCCTGATCACCCAGGGCGAGAAATACAACAAGGTCGTCGACGCCTGGGCACAGTGCACCGATCAGGTCGCCGACGCCATGATGGCGCAGATCTCGACAACGCGCGCCGGCGAACAGGTCAACTCGGTCTACATGATGGCGCACTCCGGCGCCCGTGGCTCGGCGGCGCAGATGAAACAGCTGGCGGGTATGCGCGGGCTGATGGCGAAGCCGTCTGGCGAGATCATCGAGACGCCGATCATCTCCAACTTCAAGGAGGGGCTGACGGTGCTGGAATACTTCAATTCGACGCATGGCGCCCGAAAGGGGTTGGCCGACACCGCGCTCAAGACCGCCAACTCGGGCTATCTGACGCGCCGGCTGGTTGATGTCGCGCAAGATTGCATTATTCGGGAAGAAGAGTGCGGCACGACGAACGGGCTTACCGTTCGGCCGGTGGTCGAGGGCGGCGAGGTGGTCTCGCCGCTGTCCGAGCGGATTCTGGGGCGTTCGCCCGCCGACGATATCATGCATCCGGAAACGGGCGAAATCCTCGCGCCGGCTGGTCAATTGATCGACGAAGAAACGGCGATCGCGATTGAGGAAGCCGACGTGGAGTCGGTCAAGATCCGCTCCGTCCTGACATGCGAGACGCGCAACGGTGTTTGTGGCGCATGCTATGGTCGCGATCTGGCGCGGGGGACGCGGGTCAACGTCGGCGAGGCCGTCGGCGTTATTGCCGCGCAGTCGATCGGCGAGCCGGGCACCCAGCTTACCATGCGGACGTTCCACATCGGCGGCGCGGTGCAGAGGGGGGCCGAGCAATCGAAGATCGAGGCGAGCGCCGACGGTCGCATCACTTTGCGCAACTGCTCCACCGTCAACAACAGCGCCGGTGTTCCGGTCATCATGAACCGAACGGCGGAACTGCTGTTGATCGATCAGCAGGGCCGAGAGCGGGCCCGGCATCGTCTTCCCTATGGTGCCAAGTTGCTCAAGGAGGATAAGGCGGAGGTGAGCCGGGGCGACGCGCTGGCGGAGTGGGATCCCTACACCCTGCCGATCATCACCGAGAAAAACGGCTTCGCTCATTACGTCGACTTGGTCGAAGGCGTTTCGGTCATTGAGCAGATGGACGAGTCGACCGGTATCGCCTCGAAGGTGGTCACCGACTGGAAACAGCAGACCCGCGGGGCCGACTTGAAACCGCGGATCACGTTGCGCGACGAGGCGGGCGAAATCATCACTCTCGATAATGGGGCCGAGGCTCGATACTTCCTCTCCGTCGACGCCATCCTGTCCGTGGAGTCGGGGCAGCCAGTGCACGCGGGTGACGTGCTGGCACGCATTCCGCGCGAATCCGCCAAGACCCGCGACATCACCGGCGGTCTGCCCCGCGTCGCCGAGTTGTTCGAGGCGCGCAAGCCGAAGGATCATGCGATAATCGCCGAAATCAGTGGGCGGATCGAGTTCGGAAAGGATTACAAGTCCAAGCGCCGGATCGTGGTGGTGCCGGACGAGGAAGGGGCGGAGCCGCGCGAGTACTTCGTGCCCAAGGGCAAGCACATCAGCGTTCAGGAAGCCGACTATGTCGAGGCCGGTGACGCGCTGATGGACGGAAATCCGGTACCGCACGACATCTTGCGGGTGCTAGGGGTCGAGGCGTTGGCCGCCTATCTCACCAACGAGATCCAGGACGTTTATCGTCTGCAGGGCGTGCGCATCAACGACAAGCACATCGAGGTGATCGTCCGCCAAATGCTGCAGAAAGTGGAAATCACCGACCCTGGTGATTCCACGTTCCTCGTCGGCGAGCAGGTTGATCGCTACGAGTTCGACGAGGAAAATGCGACGCTGGAGAATGCCGGCGAGCGGCCGGCGATGGCGGTTCCAGTCCTGCAGGGGATCACCAAGGCGAGCCTGCAGACCCGCTCGTTCATCTCCGCCGCCTCTTTCCAGGAGACGACGCGGGTGTTGACCGAGGCGGCGGTTTCGGGCCGCCGGGACCGCTTGGTTGGCTTGAAGGAAAACGTCATTGTTGGCCGCTTGATCCCGGCCGGCACGGGCAGCGTGATGAACGACTACCGCCGTCTTGCGGCCGAGCGCGACCGGGAGGTTGGCAGCGAGAAGGATGGCCAGTCGATCGAAGCGATAGAAGCGTGACATACCGGCCGTCGCCGCAGCAGGCGCGATTGCCGTGTGGGCCGAAAGTAATGCCGATGACGCTTGACTGAGTGGGGTTGGGGTCTTATACACCTTAACC
>CAYWRP010000078.1:0-11746 GCA_964460955.1 uncultured Rhodospirillaceae bacterium
CCACGACCGCGTCAGCGGCGAGGCTCGCGTCAGTGGCGGCGATCGCCTCCAGGTGGTTGTCCTCGATGATCAGCGAAACCAGGAGCAGCTGCGGCGCCGCCAACGCCGCCACCCAGGCATTCAGTGTCATCGGATGAATGTGACGCAGGCGCTTGAGGAAGATGTTGGCCACCGACCAGGCGAGCGCGCCGGCGACGACGAGGATGAAATGGACGGCGCTGGTCGGCCGGCTGGGATCGCCGGCCAGCGCGTATACGCCGACGAAGGCGAGGCCAAGCCCGGCCAGCTGCCAGCGGCCGAGCCGTTCGCCGTAGACGATCGCCGCCAACAAGGCGCTGAACGGCACGGAGAGCTGGATGGCGATCGCCGCCGGGCCGGCGTCGACCCCCTGCAGCCCGGAAAACAACAGCCCGAAATGGCCGACTCCGAAGATCAGCGAGACGAGCAGGACGGTTGGCCAGGCGCGGCCGATGCCACGCAGGAACGGCGCTAGCAGCACGGCGACGCAGCCGAACCGGATGGCCAGCATCAACAACGCCGGCAACTGCTCAACGGCGGCCTTTGCGGCGATGAAGTTGAACGCCCAAAGTCCGATGACGAGGAACGCCGCCGCGATGTCGCGCCGACTCATGGAAGACATGGTTTCACCTGGATAAAGGAAAAGAAGATCACGCGTCGGCAGTTGTCACGTCGGCGCTTTACTTCAGTCCGCGTTCTTTTTCAACGCGTTCGTAGGCCGCGTTGATCGCCGCCATCTTTTCGTTGGCCACCGCGACGAAATCGGCCGGCATGCCCTTGGCGACCAGGGCATCGGGGTGGTGTTCGCGGATCAGCTTTCGGTAGGCGGACTTGATTTCCGCGTCGCTGGCCCGGCGACTGACACCGAGAACGGCGTAGGGATCGATGGCCTCCGGCTTGTGGAACGGCGCCTGGATGCGGTCGAAGGTGCGCGGCCCGAAGCCGAAAATCGCCGCCACCCGCCGCAGGTAGGCCATCTCGGCCGGCTTCACCGGCCCGTCGGCGCGGGCGATATGGAACAGCCCGGCGAGCAGCTCCTCGAGCACGGCGGGGTCGTCGCGGAACAGGCGCGCCGCCTGGCGGGCGTAGGGCTCGAAACCGCCAGCGTCCTGCTTGGCGGCATCGAAAATCCGCGCGACGTTCTTCAACTCCTCGCCGGGGACGCGGAATACCTCCTTGAAGGCGTTGATCTCGGCGCGGCTGACGACGCCGTCGACCTTCGCCATCTTGGCGCCGAGGACGATGATGGCGACGCCGAACGCCGCCTCGCGCGCCGCCCGATCCTCGACGCGAAAAGGCGGCCCGGTACGGCCACCGAAAGCCGGTTGGCTGCTCAGGTGATCGACGGCGTGCCCGGCGGCGGCCCCGAGGACGGCGCCCAGGGGGCCGCCGACGGCGAAACCGGCGAACCCGCCGATGATTTTGCCCCACACGTGCACTTCCGTAACCGCCAACCTCATTTCCGCGCCAAAACGGACAACCCTAATCCTTCGACCGGTTTACCGCAAACGACGGTCACCACGTTGCCGGAGAAACCGATAGCCGCCATATCCTCTTCGCATACATCATTGCTTTACGCCTCACGCGCCGGGAAACGCCATGCCGACGAACCAATCCGCGCCCATGCACGATAAAACCTGCGTGATCACCGGCGGCAGTGCCGGAATCGGCTACGTCACGGCGCGCGAATTGGCGCGTGGCGGCGCCAGGGTGATCATCGCCGCCCGCGACGCCCGGCGCGGCGAGGCGGCGGCGGCCGACATCCGCGCCGCCACCGGCAACGGCGCGGTGGAATTCATCGCCGCCGATCTGTCGTTGACCGCCGGGGTGCGCGACCTGGCGGCGTCGGTTCGGGCGGAGGCGCCGCGCCTCGACGTGCTGATCAACAATGCCGGCGCCATGTTCGGCAAGCGCCGCGAGAACGCCGACGGGATCGAGAAAACCTTCGCCCTCAATCATCTCGCCTATTTCGCCTTGAGCCTCGAATTGCTGCCGGCGCTGCGCACGGCGGCGCCGGCGCGCATCGTCAACGTCGCTTCCCAGGCGCACAAGGGGGAGACCCTCGACCCCGCGGATCTGCAGATGAAACGCAAATACGACGGGTGGCGGGCCTACAAGCGCTCCAAGCTGGCCAACATCCTGTTCACCCGCTCGTTGGCCCGACGGCTCGAAGGGTCCGGCGTCACCGCCAACGCCCTGCACCCCGGTTTCGTCGCCACCGACATCGGCATCGCCAATGCCTACGTGCCAAAACCGCTGTGGCGCCTGCTCACCACCCTCTTCGCCATTAACCCCGAAGAAGGCGCCAAGACCAGCCTGCATGCAGCCACCGCGGCCGAGGTCAAAGGCGCCAACGGCCGCTACTTCGCGAAATGCGCCGAGGCGACCCCCGACGCCCCCGCCCGCGACGACGAGATGGCGGAGACGCTGTGGGCGAAGAGCGAGGAGATGACCGGCATCCGCCTTAATTAGCCCGCCTGGCCGGTAAACTGGCGCAAGAACGTCTTGAATTCGGGCAGGGTCACGCCGCCATCCTTGTCGGCGTCGGCGACGGCGAATTTGTTCAACCTCGACTGGTTGAACTCATAGCCGCTGATCGTCCCATCGCCGTCGAGGTCCATCTCGTCGAACGCCTCCGCGGTCAGCCCGGGGACCTCGTCGCGGGAGAGGATGGTATCCTCGTCGGCGTCGCGCACGTAGAACACGGTCATCGATTGCTGGCGCCATTCCGCCTGATCGATGCTGCCGTCGCCGTCGGTATCCATGATGGCGAAGACCTCTTCCGGAGTCAGCTTGCGGTCACTCGGCAGGCGCTGGCGGCGGGGCTCGTCCGGAACGGTGCCGGGGCCCTGATCGATCACGGGGTCATCCAGCGTCGAATCATCGAGATAGGGATCGTCGAGAATCGGATCGCTATAGTCCGGATCATACTCCAGGGACTCCTCGAGCGTCGGCTCGTCGGCGCCGCTGTCCTGCGCGCCGGCCGGCACGGCGATCGCCAGCGCCAGCAACAAACTCATCCATAACGATTTCAAGCGGTCCTCCTTCGACGAGCAATGATGCGCATGCGGCTTGGGTCGGCGCGGCCCTTCCTCCGAGTCTACCCGGAACCGGATGATTGACGAGAGCCGGTTGAAATGCAACCGAAAATCCCGGCCCCGCCGGAACATGGATCGCCGATCGGCGACGCCCCGCCGGTGGAGGCCGCCGCCGCCGCGCGACGGTGTGGACAAGCGTGCGGGCGCAAGGCCATACTATCAGTCCGTGCAGCAACTCGTGACACCGGAAAGCCCCGCCCCCACCGCCGGCGCCGGCCGACGTCCGCGGCAGGGAAACGGACGTCCGCGGCGACGACATAACGGTACGAAGGAAGGACCATGGCGATCATCCATTGGTCGACGGCAATGAGCGTCGGCATTCGCCGTTTGGATCAAGACCATCAGGTGCTCATCGAGTTGATCAATCGCATCGCCGAGGCCGACGACACCGATGAGACGCGCCGGCGGATCATTCCGGAGGTGTTGACGACCCTCATCGCCTACACGGTGTTTCATTTCCGGCGCGAGGAGGCGGTGATGCTCGCCTGCGGCTATCCCGACTTCGCGGCACATCGCGAGGATCACCAGGCGCTCGCCGGCGAGGTCAAGGAACTCGCCGATCAGTATACCCTGGGCCGAAGCCAAGTCACGCCGGAGGAACTTCATGCCTTCCTGGTCCAGTGGCTGAACCATCACATCCTGCTGCATGACAAGGCTTACCAACCCTACTGCGCCGGCTCGCCGGAAGCCGACGCGGCGGCGGAAAAGCACGGCGAATTCGACATCGCCTCGCTGCTGCGTCCGAAGCGCGAAGCCAGCTGAGATCGTCCCGCACGCGGCGGCAGAGCGGGCTCAAAACGAGAGTCAGCCATGCGAACGTCGCGCTTTCACAAGCGCACGTTGAGTGTTATGCTTTTTATTATTAAGGGGAGGAGTAAAACGATGTCAGGCAACGCGCAAATCGCCATTCAAGCCATCGTCCGGGCCCTGGATGAACCGCCAGCCCGCATGCGCCAGGTGCGCAAGCCGGTGGTGACCATCTCCCGCACCATCGGCAGCGGCGGCGACTACGTCGCCCGCAACGTCGCCGACCGGTTGCAGGTCGAGCTGTATGACACGCAAGTGATCGATGCCATCGCCCGCGAAGCCAACGTCAGCCCGCACCTGATGCAGACCCTTAACGACAAACTCGACGCCGTCGACGCCTGGATCTACTCGGCCGTCTTCGGCAAGCATGTCTCGCGCGACGACACGGCGCATTTCCTCTCCACCGTCATTCGCGGCCTCTATCACACCGGCGGCGTCATCGTCGGCCGCGGCAGCCACGTCATCCTCGCCGGCCGCGACGTCCTGCGCGTGCGCATCGTCGGCTCGGTGGAAGCCTGCGCGACACGGATCTCCGAGCAGGAGCAGCTCAGCTACGCCGAGGCCAAGCGCAAGGTGCAGGAAAACAACAAGCGCCGCGGCAAGTTCATCTGGGATATGTTTCACTCCCGTTACAATGATCCGACGAACTTCGATCTCGTCATCAACACCGACTACTTCCGCCGCCTCGACGACGTCGTCGAGCTGGTGATGATGGCGGTGAAGGCGCGCGGCATCGACGCCAAGTGGCCGGCCGGCGACAAGGGCGACACGGCGCAAAACGGCGCCCACTGACGTCTCGGGGCGCTCCCGAATCGATCCGCCTCACTCCCCCCGGCCGACTCTCCGGCCAAACGCTCGCCCCGGCCTCCGTGCTCACGCGGACAAGGAAGGCGACGGACGACGCCCTAGCTATCGTCCATCCTGAGCGCGGCGATGAAGGCGGATTGGGGGATTTCCACCTTGCCGAACTGGCGCATCTTCTTCTTGCCCGCCTTCTGCTTCTCCAAGAGCTTGCGCTTGCGGGTGATATCGCCTCCGTAACATTTCGCCGTGACGTCCTTGCGCAGCGCGCTGATCGTCTCCCGGGCGACGACGCTGCTGCCGACCGCCGCCTGGATCGGGATCTTGAACATCTGGCGCGGGATCAGATCCTTCAGCCGCTCGCAGATCTGCCGGCCGCGCGCCTCGGCCTGGGCGCGGTCGCACATGAAGGAGAACGCATCCACCGGCTCGCCATTGATCAGAATGCCGACCTTGACCAGGTTGCCGGCGCGGAAGTCGTCCATTTCGTAATCGAAACTGGCGTAGCCCCGCGTGATCGACTTCAGGCGGTCGTGGAAGTCGAAGACGACCTCGTTGAGCGGCAGCCGGTAGACGACCATCGCCCGGCCGCCGGCGTAGCTGAGGTCGACCTGCTCGCCGCGCCGCTCGGTGCACAGCTGCAAAACGGCGCCGAGATAGTCGCTGGGCACCAGGATGGTCGCCTTGATCCACGGCTCCTCGATGTGGTCGATCTTCACCGCGTCCGGCATGTCGGCCGGGTTGTGCAGCTCCTTGACCTCGCCATCGGTCATGTGCAGGCGATAGACGACGCTGGGCGCGGTGGCGATGAGGTCGAGGTCGAATTCCCGTTCCAGCCGCTCCTGGACGACTTCGAGGTGCAGCAGGCCCAGGAAGCCGCAGCGAAAACCGAACCCCAGCGCGGCGGATGATTCGGGCTCGAAATGAAAACTCGCGTCATTGAGGCGCAGCTTGCCCAGCGAGGCGCGCAACTCCTCGAAGTCGGCCGCGTCGGCGGGGAACAGGCCGCAGAAAACCACCGGCACCGAGGGCTTGAAGCCAGGCAGCGGCGTCTTGGTTTGTCGTTTCTCTTCCGTAATCGTATCGCCGACGTTCGTTTCGGCGACGGTTTTGATGCCGGCGGTGATAAAGCCGATGTCGCCAGGCTCCAGGCGGTCGACCAGCCGCTGTTTGGGGTCGAACAGGCCGACGCGGTCGACCTGATGGATGGTGCCGGCGGCCATCATCCGCACCTTGGCATTCTTTGCCAGCACGCCGTCGTAGATGCGGACCAGGATCATCACGCCGAGATACGGATCGTACCAGCTATCGACCAGCAGGGCCTTCAGCGGCGCGTCGATGTCGCCGACCGGCGGCGGCAGGCGGTGAATGATCTCCTCCAGGAGTTCCGGCACGCCGACGCCGGTTTTGGCCGAGATTTCCGCCGCATGCGTCGCATCCAGGCCGATGACGTCCTCGACCTGCCGGCGGATGCGCTCCGGCTCCGCCGCCGGCAGGTCGATCTTGTTCAGCACCGGAATGATCTCGTGGTCGTTCTCGATGGCGAGGTAGGCGTTGGCTAGCGTCTGCGCCTCCACCCCTTGCGTCGCGTCGACCAGCAGCAGCGAGCCTTCGCAGGCGGCCAGGCTGCGGCTCACCTCGTAGGAGAAGTCGACGTGGCCGGGCGTGTCCAGCAGGTTCAGCGTGTAGGTCTCGCCGCTCGGCGATGTGTACGCGAGGCGCACCGTCTGTGCCTTAATGGTGATGCCGCGTTCACGCTCAATATCCATCGAATCGAGGAACTGGTCGCGAAACTCGCGGTCGGCGAGCGCGCCGCAGATCTGGATCAGGCGGTCGGCGAGCGTCGACTTGCCGTGATCGATGTGGGCGACGATGGAAAAGTTCCGCACATGTGCGAGGTCTGTCATGGCTTGGATATCTAGCACCAAGGCTTCGCGTATTCCAGGGGCAGGGCGCGCCCTAGCCTTGTCGGCGGCGGCACTTTATGGTTGAAGTGGGGCCCAGGAGGTGGAGCGAAAGGATCGAGGCGCGATGCATTCGGCGAGCCCGGCGACCCGAAAGACGCCGCCGACGCCAGCCGAGGCGCCGGAGGTGTTGGCGCGCCTGCGGGCGGAGACGCGGACCGCCCATCTTCGCCTGCATGACCATCCGCTGCTGGCGCCGCTGCCGCGGGGCGCCGTCGGCCCGAATGCCTACGCCTGCGTCCTTGCCGCGTTCCACGGATTCTATGCCGGCTGGCGAGGCAGCGGTTCTTGGCCCGTCGGGCCGGGACAGAGCACACTGGTCGCCGAGTTGGCGGCGGCCATCGACGCGCGTGTCGGCTGGCTGGCGGCCGACCTCGCCAGCCTCGGCATCGGTGCCGCCGACCTTCCCAGCTGTACCGACCTGGTTCCGCCCGACGACGACGCCGGCGCCGCCGGCGGCCTCTACGTCGTCGAGGGCTCGGCGCTTGGCGGCTCGACGATCGCCCGCCGCCTAGCCGCCAGCGCCCCATCGCCGATCGCCGCAGCCACCCGCTTCTTCACCGGGCGCGGCGCCGCCACCGGCGCGCGGTGGGCCGACGCGCGGACGCTGATCGCCGCCGCCTGCGCCACATCGGCCAACGCCGACGCAGCGGTCGTGGCAGCGAATGCCACCTTCGCCGGCCTGGAGGCGTGGCTGTGGCAACGCTGGCATGACCGGCATCCCATCCCGGGGGACCCGGCGGGCGATGCAATGGCGCGCCGATGCTCCTGACACCGGAACAACTGACCCGGGCGCTGCGCCGCTGCGCCGAGGAGCCGATCCACATCCCAGGCGCCATCCAGGCGCACGGCATCCTGCTCGGCCTCGAAGAGCAATCCCTTACCATCGCCCGCGTCAGCGACAATGCCGCCTCTTACCTCGGACGAACGCCGGACGACCTACTCGGCCGGCCCCTCGCCAAGATCGTCGGCGCCGACGCCGTTTCGGGCCTCGCCGAACGGGTCAGCGGCGGCGATCGCCGGGTGCCGGGCGTGCAGCAGTTGGAACTCGAAATCGACGCGGAGCGCCGTTGCTTTGACGCCGCCGTGCACCGGGCCTCCGGCCTGTTGCTGCTGGAACTGGAGACGGCGGGCGGCATCGAGGCGGCCGCCGGCGGCGACCCGCTCGGCATTGTCGGCGATGTCATGAGGCGCATGCGCGAAGCGGACGACCTGCCAGGCCTAGCGGCAATGGCGGCGCGGGCGGTGCGCGCGCTGACCGGCTTCGGCCGGGTCGACGTCTACCAGTTCGCCGAAGACTGGAGCGGCCATGTCATCGGCGAGGCACGCGCCGAGGGCGTGCACGGCTTCCTCGACTGGCGCTTTCCCGCCGCCGACATCCCGGAACAGGCGCGCGCGCTGTACCGGAAATCCGCCATCCGCCTGATCCCCGACGTTGACTACGCGCCGGCGGCGATCGTCGGCGGGGCGGACGCGCCACCGTTGGACCTGACCCACGGCCTGTTGCGCAGCGTCTCGCCGGTCCACCTCGCTTATCTGCGCAACATGGGGGTCGCCGCGTCGATGTCGGTGTCCATCGAGGTCGCCGGCCGGCTGTGGGGGCTGATCGCCTGCCACCATGCGCGCCCCCGCTTCGTCGCCGCCGAGCGGCGGCGGCTGGCCGAGTTGGTCGCCCAGGCATTCGCCGGCCGGCTCGCGCTGCTGGCGGAAAAGGAGCGCGCCGACCGCACCCGCGCCGTGCAGTCGATCCTGCAGGACCTGATCGCCGCCATGGACTCCAGCACCGCGCCGATCGAGGTGTTGAGCGGCGAGCGCGACGACCTGGTGCGGATGGTCGACGCCGACGGACTGATCATCCGTTTCGACAAGCGGGTGATCACCGCCGGCGCCCTGCCGTCGGCGGCCGCCATCGCCCGGCTGTTGGACTGGTTGGACGCCGCGCATCCCGGCGGCCCGTGTATCGCCAACGAACCGCCGCCGGCGCTGGCTCTGTCGGACGCCGACGAGGCCAGGCTCGGCGGCCTGCTCGCCTGCCCGCTGCCGGCGGTGCCCGGCGGGCGCATCGTCTGGCTGCGCGGCGAACGGCGGCACACCTACAAGTGGGCTGGCGATCCCGGCAAGTCGGTGGAAGTGGACGATGCCGACTTCCGCGTCTCGCCGCGCGCCTCGTTCGCCCTCTACGAGACCGAACACGCGCATGCCGCCGAGCCATGGTCCGAGTGGGAGAAGGTCGCCGCCTCGCTGGTCGCCCAGGCCGTCACGCAGACGGTCACCCGTCACGAACTGGAGCGCTCCAACGCCGATCTGGATCAATTCGCCTACGCGGTGTCGCACGACCTGCAGGAACCGATGCGCGGCGTCACCGGCTACGCCGACCTGTTGCGCCGCGGCTACGCGGATCGGCTGGACGACAAGGCGCGGCACTATCTCGCCATGATGACCGACGGCGCCGAGCGGATGCAGGCGCTGCTTTCCGGCATGTTGCAGTATTCGCGACTGACCCGGACGACGACCGCGCTGGACCCGGTCGACCTCAACGACGTCGCCGGTGACGCGGTGGCCAACCTGGCGCCCGCCATCGGCGAGGCCGGCGCGTTGGTGACCCTCGGCGAGCTGCCCAGCGTGCTTGGCCACCGCGAGCAGCTGGCCCGGGTGTTCCAGAACCTGATCGGCAACGCGATTAAGTATCGTGGCGAAGCGGCGCCTAGAATCGATGTTTCCGCCAGCCGCGAGGCCGGTCAGTGGACCATCTCGGTGGCCGACAATGGCGTCGGCATCGATCCCGTGATGCGGCAGGCCATCTTTCTCATCTTTCGCCGCGCCGACGTCAGCGGCAAGGTCGCCGGCCTCGGCTTGGGTCTCGCCATGTGCAAGCGGATCGTCGAGCGGCACGGCGGGCGGATCTGGGCGGAGTCGCCCCCGGGGGGAGGTTCGGTATTCCGCTTCACCCTGCCGGCGCCGCCGGACACTTGAGACCCAAGCGGCTGTCGTCCAGCGGCGGCCGATGCTGCGTAAGTACTAACATGACAGCCGACGAACCCGCCCACTATCATGACCTCGACGCGGTACGCGGTGAGGCCTTCGCGCTCATCGCCGGCGGCGTCAGGGACCGCGACAGCCCGTTCCATACACCCGTGCTGGCCACCTTGGGAGTGGACGGCTTCCCGGCGGCGCGCACCGTCGTGCTACGCGGCTTCGACGCGGCGGCGCGCGTGCTGACGGTGCACACCGACCGGCGCTCGACCAAGATCGCCGATCTCGCCGCCAATCCGCGCGTCTCCTTCTGCTTCTACGATGCTGGGCGGAAGATCCAGGTGCGCGCTATCGGCGAAGCATCCGTCCACATCGGCGATGACGTGGCCGCGGCCGCCTGGGAGCGCGTCGCCGCCTTCAGCCGCCGCTGCTATCTCGGCGCGCCGCCGGGAGCCCTGTCCGACACGCCGACCTCGGGCCTGCCGGCCGATCTCGAGGGCCGCGCGCCCGCGTGGGAGGAGTCCGAACCCGGCTTCGCCCACTTCGCCGTCATCCGCGCCACCATCCATCGCCTCGACTGGCTCTACCTCGCCGCCAAGGGCCAACGCCGCGCCCGCCTTGATTGGGACCCGGACGGCACCCTGCACGCCACCTGGCTGGCGCCTTAGGCAAAAGCGCCTTGGTCTGGCGGAACGGTCCTCTTTCAGACAACCGTCGACCCGCTTTCCTGGGTGACGTATAAAACCCCGTAACATCAAGGGTTGCCCGATAACGGATCAACCCCCATCCGGCGAGGAAACGATGGCCAACGCCATGCCAGCTGACCAACGCGGCCAGGGCAGTGTGACCTTCGTCGCGCTGATCGCCGCCGCCGCCGCCATCGGCGGCTTTCTTTTTGGCTTCGACACCGCCGTCATCAACGGCGCGGTGGTGGCCATCGGCAACCACTTCGAGGCCTCCACCTGGGCGGTCGGGCTGTCGGTGTCGCTGGCGCTGCTGGGATCGGCGGTCGGCGCCTTCGCCGCCGGCCCCACCGCCGACAGGATCGGCCGCGTGCGCAGCATGCAGCTGGCGGCGGCGCTGTTCACCATCAGCGCGCTTGGTTCCGGGCTGCCGGTCTCGATCTACGATTTCGTGTTCTGGCGCTTCCTCGGCGGCATTGGGGTCGGCGCCGCCAGCGTCATCGCGCCGGCCTACATCGCCGAGGTATCGCCCGCCCACATGCGGGGCCGGCTCGGCTCGCTGCAGCAACTCGCCATCGTCATCGGCATCTTCGTCGCCCTGCTCAGCAACTTCGCGATCGGCGCGGCGGCCGGCTCGGCGGATAACTCGTTCTGGTTCGGTTACGACGCCTGGCGCTGGATGTTCTGGTCGGAGATCCCGGCCGCCCTGCTTTACGGGATCTGCGCCACCTTCATTCCGGAGTCGCCGCGCTATCTGGTCGCCAACAAGCGTGACGCGGAGGCGACGGCGATCCTGACCCGCATTATCGGCGCCGACGCCAAGCACCGGGTCGACGAAATCCGCCACACCGTGCTGACCGAACGCAAGCCGCGCTTCAGCGACCTGAAGGGGCGCTTCGGCCTGCTGCCGATCGTCTGGGTCGGCATGGGGCTGTCCTTGTTCCAGCAGTTCGTCGGCATCAACGTCATCTTCTACTATTCCAGCGCGATGTGGCGGGTGGTCGGTTTCAGCGAGGAAAACGCGCTGATCATCACCATGATCACCGGCTTCACCAACATCGTCACCACCCTGGTCGCCATCGCCTGCGTCGACCGCTTCGGGCGGAAACCGCTGCTGCTGGCGGGATCGATCGGCATGGCGCTGACGCTCGGCACGATGGCCTTCGTCTTCGGCACCGCGCCGCTGGGGCCCGAGGGTCAACCGGACCTGGCCGGCACCGCCGGGACGGTCGCGCTGATCGCCGCCAATCTGTACGTGTTCTGCTTCGGCTTCTCATGGGGACCGGTCGTCTGGGTGCTGCTCGGCGAGATGTTCAACAACAAGATCCGCGCCGCCGCGCTGGCGCTTGGCGCATCGGTGCAGTGGATCGCCAACTTCATCGTCTCGACCACCTTCCCGCCG
>CAYWRP010000079.1:0-10764 GCA_964460955.1 uncultured Rhodospirillaceae bacterium
CGCGGCAGCACCATTCGCCGCCGCTACGTGGCCTAATTTGTCACCGCCCTACACACCGTGGCGCGCATGCACGCCAGCAGCCGACCCGGTGCGACGAGGCGTGCCCGATTTATTCGATTTCGGCAATGGTGCATTGCGAAAATATCTTTTTCATGTATACTTATATTTGATACAGGTATTTGATCTCGGTCCAGTTGATGCTTGATGAAAGCGGGGGTGCGGGGTGCACAATCGCGGCGCGTTGGACCACATACATAAGGAATAACCGTTATGAATGCATCGATTATCGATCTGAATGCCGGAAACGCTGCTCGCGTGACGCGGGTCGCTGAAGTGATTACCCGCGCTACCGCATTAGCTCTTTTCGCCTCCGTTACCGCCGGGTTTGCGCTGCTGGCGGCTGGACTTTTTGGCGTCTGACACGGGCCCGCCGATCCTAGTCGCCAGGCGGCGCCACGAGAAGCATTATGCCTCGGAACAGGCGAGCCGGCATCTGGCGCAGACTTCCTAAGAGCGGGAAAACCTATCGCCAAAACAGTAAACGAGGCGAACACGCGACATTTCCATGGGTGAGTCCTCAACCTCGGGACTCATGCCATGCCTTTTGTCGCTGATCTGGGATTTATCGCGTCGGCCCGGGCATCGACGGAGATGAACGGCTGCCGTCAATGGGCGGGTTCCGCAATGGCCGTCTTGCGAAGGCTCGGCTGCTTTATCTCCTCTTTTCCATTCATTATGAATTCTATGGTGGCGGTGAGGGTCTGACTCAAAATTAAGCTTCTAATTTTCAAGCTCTTGCGATGAACCTGACGTGTCGGCGTATGGACGCGATGAGGAGCCATGCTTCCGCGGAGGCGATGGTTGCTTCCCAGTCTTTGGCGAGGCAGCGGCACCGGCCGAGCCAGGCAAAGGGTCTCTCGACGACCCATCGCCGGACAATGACGACGAAGCCCTTCGCGTCATCGGGGCGTTTGACGATTTCGATGCGCGGGGCGTTTGCTTTTTCCAGGGTGCCTTGGCAGTTTCTCGCCGGCATAGCCGCCATCGGCGAACAGATGAGCGAGCGAGGGAAAGCTCTCACAGGCCGAGGCGATGAGCGCCGGCGCGCCGTCCCGGTCCTGAACACCGGCTTCGTGCACGATGGCCGCCAGCAGGTTGCCCTGCGTGTCGGTCACGATATGGCGCTTTGCGGCCCTTGACCTTCTTGCCCGCGTCATAGCCTCGTGGCCCGCCGCTTTCGGTGGTCTTTTACCGACTGGCTGTCGAGGATGCCGGCCGTCGGTTCCGCCCCGTGGCCCGCGATCAGGCGCGCCGCCATGGCCAGGGTTTCGTTGAGGATGTCGAGAATGCCGCCGTCGCGCAGGGCGTGGAAATAATACTGCACGGTCGTAAACGGCGGAAAATCCTTGGGTAGAAGCGCCCATTGGCAGAGCCCGTCGCCGCCCGATACTGGATCGCGTTCCACACCTCGCGCAGGTCCGTCTTGCGCGGCCGCCCCACCTTCGCCGGCACCGGCATGAACGGCTCCACAAAAGCCCATTCCGCGTCCGTGCAATCGCTTGCATACCGCAACGATCGCCTGTCATGCTGGCGGCGAGTGATTTCAGTCCAGGCCATTTGATGCTCCGTCGTTCTTGCAAACCACAGAGAATCATAATCCGTTGAAATCACCCAACTTAATTTTCGGTCAGGCTCTGACATTAGCTTGGAAATGCATCTTCCACTTTGATTGTTCGGTTGGTGCGCAACCCGGTATCATTCTTATAAAAGCATGGCCAAAAATGGCTGAAATCATTCCGGAAATATCATTTTCGAAAAAATTTATTGCGTCATTCCCCAAAATTTGAGATACCTGTACTCAGCGCAGTTTGTTGTGTAAAATTCGCATAAAAAACAGCACTGCGCCGTAAATTTTCCCTGATAAGGGATGTTATCAAGAGTATAAACTCTTGGTTTAAAAAAATAACATTAAAAAAACTAAAAACGTTCTGGGAGGAAGTCTTCATGGCTGGCGTGCGCGCCTGGCACAGGGCCTATGTGTCCTATCATCCCCACCGCTGCTTGGCGGCAATTACTCCGCATGTGGGCTGTCAGCGATGCGTCGACGCCTGCCCGGTAATGGCGATCGGCGTCGGCCCGACCGGTATCGTCGCAAACGGGTCATGTATCGGTTGCGGCCGCTGCGCCATCCCGTGCCCGACGGCCGCAATCGACGTCGCCGGCCTTCCCGCGACGGTTGCCGACCAGCCGGTCGAAAAGCCCATCGTCGTGGAGTGCGCCCGAGTCCCGGCAGCGCTGATGACGCCGGGCGCAACCCGATTGCCGTGTCTCGGCGCGCTTTCCGCCGGCGATCTGTTGGGGGTGCGAGCCGATGCCGGTGATCGCCCCATTCACCTGATCGATCATGGCTGGTGTGGCGCGTGCTCCGCAGGCGGCGACGCCCATCCGGCCCGGCAAAGTATCGACGAGGTGGCGGCGATCCTGGTCGGAATGGGAGCGCCCTCCCTGGCGCCGGAGTTGGTGAGGCGGCCGGTTTCCCGGCGGTGGCGCGACCGGCCGTCAGCGCAGGACGGGATCGACCAGCCGGACCGGCGCCGCCTCATCCATCGATTGATCCACACGCGAGCCGAGGATTCCGTGGCCGACGCCCCGGTCCAGCGCGGCGCCGGCGATGCGACGTCCCTAGAGCCACGTGCCGTGCAGCGCCACGCGGTCGCGCTGAACCGCTTGTCGACCCGGCTTGCCGCGCCGATACCGTCGGCGGCGGAACCCGCCATCGTGGTGAGCGACGCCTGCCGAAACGATCAGGTCTGCAGTCGTGTCTGTCCAACCGGCGCGCTCGCCGTGGAAGCCGCCGACGACGGGGACATACTTCGCTTTGAGGCGGCGCGCTGCATCGCCTGTGGCGCCTGTGCCCGCTACTGTCCGGAACGGGCGGTGACCCTGACAACCAGACGACGGGCGGCCACCGATGCTACCGACCACGTCATCCTCGCCCAACATCGCCGCTACACCTGCCGGGTATGCCGCCGGACCGTCGCCGAACCGGGAGACGATGCGGTCTGCCGGGAGTGCCGAACTTCCCGCACCCTGGCCATCGAGGTAGCGGCGCTTCGCTCAGGCGCGGCGCGCACCGCCTCCGAGCGGCCGACGATGGCCGCCGGCTGCGACACCCAGACCCCAGGCCCGACCTCGGGCCGGAACCGAGAGAGGTTATCATGGACGGTTTAGAACTGGCGACCAACCGCCGCCGCTTTCTCCAGGCATCAGGTGCCGTCGGCGCCGCCGGCGCCATCGGCTTCGGCGGTCCGGTGCTGCGCGACATGGTCACCCTGGCACCGGCCGAGGCCGCGCCGCAGGTCGCCAGCAAGGTGGTAAAAAACATCTGCCACCAGTGCCCGGCCCGATGCGGCATCGACGTTCACGTCACCGACGGCCGCGTCCATGCCATCTACGGCACCCTCGATCATCCCATCGCCAATGGCAAGCTCTGCCCCAAGGGTCACCTCGGAACGTACATCCTCTACGACCCGGACCGCTTCAAGGGTCCCATGAAGCGGACCAACCCCAACAAAGGACGCGATGAGGACCCCCGTTTCGTGCCGATCAGCTGGGACGAGGCGCTGGAGACCATTGCCGGGCGGCTGCAGGCACTTAGGGACAAGGGCGAGTCCCATCGCTTCGCCCTTTTGTACGGCCGCGGCTGGGGCGCCTCCGACGCCGGCCTGCAGGGTCCGTTCGGCAAGCTGTACGGATCTCCCAACGTCGCGATTGGCCACTCCTCGATCTGCTCCGACGGTACCAAGAGCGCTAAATTGGCCACCGACGGCAACGAATCCTACAACGCCTACGACTATGAGCACACGAACTACATCTTGAATTTTGGCGCCGGCTTTCTCGAGAGTTTTCGCCCTTTCAATTACAACATGCAGGCCTGGGGGCGGATGCGGGCAAAGAGCCCGAAAACGCGCGTCACACTCGTCGACGTCCGGCTCACCACGACCGGCGCTGCCGCTGACCGCTCCGTCTACATCAAGCCGGGCACCGACGGCGCGCTGGCCCTCGCCATCGCCCACGTGATGCTGACCGAGGGACTGTGGGACCGCCCGTTCGTGGGCGACTTTCACGACGGCTTCAACCGCTTCAAGACCGGCCAGACCATTGACCCTGAAAGCTTCGAGGAGCGGTGGGTCGGCGGTCTCGCCGAATGGTGGAACGACGAGTTGAAGGATCGCACGCCGGAATGGGCGGCGGCGATAACCACGATACCCGTTTCTGAGATCCTAGACGTCGCGCGGGAGTTCGGCACCACCCGGCCGGCCATGGCGATCATGGAGCGGGGCCCGACATCGCACATCAACGGTGTCCACAGCGGCATGGCCATCCACGCTCTCAACGCGCTGAGCGGTAGTCTGTTCGCCGAAGGCGGCCTGATGTACCAGCAATCACCGCCCTACGGCCCCCTACCCGTCGACTACAAGGATTTCATCGACGACTACGCCAAGGCGGTAGCAGGCAAGCATCCCCGCGTCGACCTCGCCCGCAGCGCCGAATGGCCCATGGCCAAGAACATGATCCAGGACGTGGCCAAGAATCACTTGGCGGGAGATCCGTACACCATCGACACGATGATGTTCTACCTGACCAATCCGATCTGGTCGGCACCGAACCCGCGAGTCTGGGAAGAGGCGCTCAAGGACGTATTCGTCATCGACACCTCCCCATTCCCGGGCGAGACAGCCCGCTTCGCCGATATTGTCGTGCCCGACCACACCTATCTCGAGAGGCTCCAGGACGCGCCGACCTACCCGTTCAAAGGTTGGCCAATGACCCAGATCCGTACGCCGGCAATCGCGCCGCTGTACGATACCAAGGTCTATGGCGACATCCTGATCGAGATCGGTAAGCGGATGCAGGGGCCGATGGGCGAGTACTACCGGCGGATCGACAACACCGAGAACGTCCTCCGTCATCTAGCCAAAGGCTTTGAGAAAAATCCCGGCGACAACGGTGTCGACAGCTTCGAGAGCTGGGTCGAGAAGGGCGTATGGTACACGAAACCCTACCCCTGGCGCCAAGTCCGGGGCGAATTCCTTGAATGGGATGGCCGCGGCTACAATCGGCCGATGAGCGCGGAGGACGTCCAGAAGAACCTGATCAAGACGGCCTCTGGAAAATTCGAGATGCGCTCGGCGTTCCTCGACAAGCACGCTGACTATATCGAGGGCGAACTCAAGATCCCCAAGAAGCGCGCCGGCCTGATTCAATGGATTGCTCCCCGCTACACCGGTGGCGGTGACCTGCACCTGATCACGCCGAAGGTACCACTGCACGCGGAAGGGCGTGGTGGCAACATTCCCCACTCCATCGCTCTGGTTCAGCCATCACTCGGTGGCTTCAATCAAGTCTATCTGGAGATTCATCCGCAGACGGCCCGCGAGCGCGGCATTCGCGACGGCGATCTGGTGCGGATAACCTCAAGCGTCGGAAGCATTCTCGCCACCGCCCGCTACTTCGGGCCGGCGCGTCCAGACACCGTGGTCTTGCCGATGGAGCATGGACACTGGGCGCAGGGCCGCTGGGCGGTGGACCGCATGCCCGGCAACAGCAGCGAGGTTACCGACAACGTGGCCGATCCCATCTCTGGCCTCGCCTGTTACTACACTGGCCTCGTGACGGTCGAGGCTGCCAATGGGAGCAAACTATCATGACGAAGTGGGGAATGGTCATCGATCTCGAGAAGTGCACGGGTTGCCAAGCCTGTACCACCGCGTGCGCGATGGAAAACAACCGGCTGCCGTCCGAAAAGTGGCAGGACGTAGTCTTTTATGTCGAGGGCGAGTTCCCGAGCGGTAAAATGACGTGGTTCCCGCGGCCTTGCATGCATTGCGAGAACGCCTCCTGCAAAGACGTTTGTCCAACCCGCGCCACCTACCAGACCGAAGACGGCTTCGTTCTGATCGACTGGAACAAGTGCATCGGCTGCAAGTACTGCATGATCGCGTGTCCCTATGGGGTGCGGTTCTTCACCGACGAGAAGCCCGAGATCACGCCCGATGTCAGGGACGTATTCACCAGCAAGGAGCGCCGTTCCTGGGATCCGCCCTATCGCATGCCGGATTCCAACGAGGATTGGAGCAAGGGCGTTGGCATCCAGCCGCGCGGCGTCGTCTCCAAGTGCACGTTCTGCTATCACCGGGTGAGCAAGGCTCCCGCCGGCGTCGCCGATCTCGATCCCGATGATCCGGAACTCCGCCCCTTCGTTCCAGCCTGTGTCGTCACCTGTCCGCCGACAGCGCGATACTTCGGCGATCTCGATAACCCGGCGAGCCGGGTGCGACGACTGATCAGCGAAAAGCGTGGCGGCCGGCTGCTCGATCATACCGGGAACAAGCCACACGTCTACTACCTCACCGGTGACAGCGTCGGCGTGCCTTCACCCCGATCAACCAGAAACGGCAAGGCGTGAGGAGAACGGATCGATGACGACCGACGCTGGCTCGACACCCCCCATCATGGGTCCAGGCGAAGTGGCAAGGCCAAGAAGCCGGGGCATCGTCTCACCGACGATGGATTTCAGCGGCATCACCGACGACGACCACGACACGTCGACCATGGCCGGTGCCGGCCGCAGCGGTAGCATTCAGCTCGCCACGGCTGGGTTCTTCGGATTTCTGGTCGGCCTGATCGGGATGTTCAATGTTCTGACAGAGGGCCACGTGGTCTACAACACGGGCTCGGATATGATGTGGGGTCTTCTGATCGCCAACTATGCCTACTGGGCGCTGGCATCCTTCGGCCTCAGCTTCATCGCCACTCTTGGCCTCGGCTTCGGGGTTGTCGTCCTGCGACCGCTGGTTCGGCGGGCCCTGGCGCTGGCGATCGCCACCATCATCGCGGCGATGATTTCCCTTTGGCTGGAGCTCGGGCAACCGTTTACCGGTTATGCGATCCCTTTGAACCTTCAGGTCACCTCGCCGATGTTCTGGATGGGAGCCTTCTACTTTATCTATCTGGGGCTCCTGGTCGTAACGCTATATCGGACATTCGCACCCGGAGGATACGGGACGGCCGGGCGTGCACTCAGCATCGCCCATTTCATCGCCGCACTCCTCGCCCTAATCACCCAGGGCCTGATGTACGGGATGATGTCGATGCGTCCCTTCTGGTATTCACCGGTATTGCCGCTCTATTTTCTGCTCGCATCGTTTCTGATCGGCGTCGCGTTGACGATGGTCATGGTTAATCTCGGACACGGCTTTAACCACAAGAACATGCCGATGCGGCTCCGGTTGCTGATGAGCAATACGCTCCCGTCGATCCTTCTGGTAACGCTCACCGTCTACGCGTTCGCGTTTGCGGCGCGTATGATCACCGGGCTTTGGAGCAATGCCGAAGGGCTTCAAGTATACCATCACATTCTCGGATCGCTGCTGTTCTATGTCGAGGTGTTGTTCGGTTTGCTGCTCCCCATGGCCATTCTTGCGGTGCAACGGTTCCGGGCGGATCCGGCGATCCAGGCGGTGGCTGGGTTGTTGGTGCTGTTGGCCATTTACATCGGGCGCTACGAGTTCGTCATCTCCGGGCAACTGGTGCCCCTGTTCAAGGGGATGTCGAAGCCCGAGCTGATCGCCTACGCGCCGTCGATCACCGAATGGATGGTAGTCGTGCTGTCGGTGTCGGTGGCGATCCTGATTTATGCCGCGGCCACCCTGGCTTATCGGCTGTCGGAACTGCCAGCGAGCCGGCACGCACCTGAAGGTCGCCCGGTAACGGAAGCATGAGACAAGCGGAGGCTTGCACTGCGGCGACTGCGAATAACACCGTGGCCCTGCACGACCTCAGCGATCTCTGTTTGATATTCGCGCGCGCGTTTCTGCCGCCGACATGGGAGGGCGCCGTGACCGCGATGGCCGGCAACCTGCCCGACGATGTGCGCGATGGCGCGGCGGCATGCGGCATGGATGTCGATGGTGATCTGCAGCGCTTCGACGAGGCGATGCGCAGGATCGCCGATCAGACGTCGCTCCTCGTCGTTTACAGCCAGATGTTCCTGTCGCCGCCGATTCCGGCGCCACTCAATGCCGGCCTTTATCTAGACGGCGCGGTCAACGGCCGAAGTGTCGCGACGATGGAAGCGCGCTATCGCCTGCACGGCATCGAGCGGGCTCGCCGGTTCATGGACCTGTCCGACCATTTGTCCGTGCAACTGGAATTTCTGGCGTTTTTGCTCGGCGCCGCCGCCGACCGAATCCGGGTCGGCGGTGTCGCCGAAGCCGAAAGCCTGACCGACGACGCCGCATCGTTCGCCGGCTCGTTCATCTGTCCGTGGCTGCCCGAACTGGCGGAGCGCACGGCGCGCGCTTCGTCCATGCGGGCGCAGGCCGATCCCTACACGCCCCTCGTCGCCATCCTTCGGTCCGTGACCGGGATCGTCGCGACCTTGCCGTCCCCGGCGCGACCGGCGTTTGCCCCGTCGGCCGGGTGACGCGGGCAGACCGTGGATGGTCGCGTTTACCACGGGGCGATGGCCAGTATGCTTGGGGTGGTCGTCAGTGCGAACGGCGATCGGCGTCGCCGCCGCGTTGTTGCTCTTGGGGTCGGCCGCCTCGGCCGCCGTCGACGGCGAACAACGGCTTCGCGAACGATGCCACGGATGTCACGGGGCGGAGGCTTACGAGACCAAGCGGCACACCGCGTTGGCATGGCGTCTCGTCGTCTGGCGGATGCAGCTCCTTCATGGCGCCCAGCTTGGCGAGGGGGATCCAAGACTTATCGTCAAACAGCTGGTGACTTCCGGGCCGCCGCCAACGTGGCGTATCGTCGTCGACTGGGGGCTATTAGCGGCTTTGCCGACGGTTATGATTGCGTGGTGTTGGCGCCGCCGTTTCCTTCGGCGGGTGCCACGGCGTCCGGTCGGCAGCGGGGCGCCAGAACACCACAACACATCGTCGAGATAGAGGAGAACAAACATGGCTGATTACATGCCGAAGGGAGCCCAATACCTGATGGACCGATGCCCGACGGTATGGATGATGTACGAGCGGCTAGGGCAGGCATGTGCTGAATCAGGCCCACTCGACGAACGGTCGCGACGCCTAGTCAAGCTGGCGCTGGCCATCGGCGCCGGCTCCGAGGGAGCGGTGCACTCGCATACCCGCCGCGGCTTGGCGGAAGGTATGACCGTCTCCGAACTAGAGCATGTGGCCGTTTTGGCGATACCAACCCTCGGCCTGCCGCGCGCCGTCGCGGCGATGTGCTGGATCAGGGACCTCTGCCCAGAACAGGGGACAGACAGTGTCGCGCGACAGCTTTCGGCACAGACGGTGCCCGGCGGATCGCGCCTCGACGAAGGCTTCGCCGACACCGGCGACCGCCACGGGCCGCCTCGGCACGTCGCGCGAAGGGACTAATCGTTTGAACGACTACTTTCGCCGGCGCGTCAACGTTTCCCTCGACACCCTCGCCGTCGTTGTCGAGATGGCTTTTGTCGCGTCACGCGGCCGCCCCGCTCCATCGCGCGGCGTCCGGCCCGTTCACCTGGTTGCCCCGCTCGGCCACGCTCCAGTCGTCGGCGATGCGGGCGGGGTCGGCTGCCGGCTCGAGGCGGATCTCTCACCATGAACATCTTTGGCATCGTCGGGTGGAGCGGCGTAGGCAAGACGACGCTGATCGTTGCACTGCTGCGAGAATTCAACGCCCGCGGCCTGAGCGTGTCGACGATCAAGCACACGCATCACTCCGTCGACCTCGACCAGCCGGGCAAGGATACATGGCGCCACCGTCAGGCGGGCGCCACCGAGGTCGTCTTGATGTCGGCCAGCCGCTGGACGCTGATTCACGAGGTACGGGATGCGCCAGAGCCCAACCCGCGGGACATTGCCGCGCGCCTCGCGCCCGTTGACCTGCTGCTGACCGAGGGGTTCAAACGCTCCCCCGTCGACAAGCTGGAGGTCTTCCGCGGCGCTCTCGGCCGAGCGCCGTTGTATCCCGACGATGGGCGCATTGTCGCGGTGGCGAGCGATCGGCCTCTCGCCGACCCACCTCTGCCAAATCTCCCCCTCGATGACCCGCGCACCATCGCCCAGTTCATCATCCGCTTCTGCCACTTGTCGATGTAAACGGCGGTGCGAAATTCCCCCACGCCGCCTGAATTAGGGGCGGCGCGAAAAGGGGCCAAACGCTGAGAGCTTTCGGGCTTTAGACCAGCGACGGGGCCCGGGGAATGTATGGCATGGACATTTACGAACGTGTTCGCCTGGCGGTGATGGCGGACGGGATGTCGAAACGCGAAGCGGCGCGCCGGTTCGGCATTGACCGGAAGACCATGGACAAGATTTGTCGGCATTCGGCGCCGCCGGGCTATCGCCGTGCGAAACCGGTGCGGCGGTCCAAAATGGGGCCATTCATCGCCGTTATCGATGCGATCCTGGAGCAGGATCTGGCGGCGCCGCGCAAGCAGCGACACACGGCGAAGCGGATCTTCGAGCGGCTCAGAGCCGAGCACGGCTTGGACGGTGGCTACACGACCGTGAACGGCGCGAAGGCGGATGAAGGAAGCCTTCGTGCCGCTCGCCTATCCGCTGGGGCATGCCCAGGTCGACTTTGGCGAGGCGCAGGTTGTGATCGGCGGCGCGGCTCAAAAGGCGGCGCTGTTCATCATGAGCCTGCCGTACAGCGACGACGCTTTTGTCCAGGTCTTCCCGTGCGAGACTGGCGAAGCCTGGTGCGAGGGCTATGTGCGGGCCTTCGCGCACTTCGGCG
>CAYWRP010000080.1:0-10546 GCA_964460955.1 uncultured Rhodospirillaceae bacterium
CGGCGTTCGAGGGCGCGGCGGCGAAAACCAATGGGTTTTCGTCAATGCGCATTGCCATCAGATCGGCGGTCGGCCCTTGCCAGCCGGCGCCAGGGCCGGCCATAGTCGACGCATCATGCCGCTTTCCCGCCCCGCCGGCCGCCGGGTTTGATGCGCCCGCTCGGCCACTGGCTCTTGTTGTTTTCCCTTGTCGCCATGTGGGGCAGTTCCTACGCGGCGACGGCGGTCGCCCTCGAAACCCTGTCGCCAGCCGCCATCGTCGCCGGCCGCCTCGTCATCGCCGCCGCGGTGCTGCTCGCCTACCTCTGGCTGAGCGGTCGGCGGCTGCCGACGGAGCGCCGACTGTGGGCATGGTTTGCCTTGATGGCGCTGGTCGGCACTATCCTGCCGTTTCTCGCCATCGCCTGGGGCCAGAAGATCATCCCCTCCGGTGTCGCCGGCATCCTGATGGCGGTGATGCCGCTGTTCACCTTGATCCTCGCCCACTTCTTCGTCGGCGAACCCCTCACCCGCCAGCGTGTCGCCGGCTTCGTCATCGGCTTCGCCGGCATGGTGGTCCTCGTCGGCCCCAATGCCCTGCTCGCCTTCGATGGGGCCGGCCTGCCGCTGCTGGCGCAACTGGCGGTGCTGTTCGGCGCGCTCTGTTACGGCGCCAACGCCATCCTCGCCCGCCTGCGGCCGCCCACCGACGCGACGCCGGCGGCGGTCGGCGTATGCGTGTGTGGCTCCGTGGTCATGACGCCGGTGGCGGCGCTGGAGGCACCGTTCACCCTGAGCGCGGTGTCCTGGCCGTCGGCGGCCGCCGTCGCCGCCCTCGGCCTCATCGCCACCGCCGTCGCCATCGTCGTCTACTTCCGCCTCATCGCCGCCGCCGGGCCGAGTTTCCTTTCCCTCATCAACTATCTGATCCCGCTGTGGGCCGTCGCCGTGGGGGCCCTGGCGCTCGGCGAACGGCCACCGCTGACGGCATTCATCGCCCTCGTCCTCGTGCTATCCGGCATCGCCATCAGCGAACGGGGCCGGCCCCGCTCCGAGGCGGAGACTTGACCGCCGCCGGTCGGGACTTGCCGTCATGCCGCCGACATGCGAAACCCTTCGCCGACCATCGCGCCGTTGGTCGTCGTCGACATCGAAACAGGAGGAAACAGGCCATGTCGCGCCTCGTCATCGCGCTTGCCCTTTGCGCGCTCGGCTTCTTCGCATCGGCGCCGGTAGGCGCCGAGACCGTGCTCGAACGCGCCCGCGAGCGCGGCACGCTGGTCGCTGCCGCCGTTCCGGACCAATTGCCGCTCGCCGCGTGGAACGAGAACAAGGAGCTGGCCGGCTTCGACATCGAGGTCACCAAGCTGATCGCCGAGCGGCTCGGCTTGCCGCTGCGCTTTGTCACGCCGAGTTGGCAGTCGATCCTCGCCGGCGACTGGAACGGAAGATGGGACTACTCGGTCAGCTCCATCACACCGACCTCCGGGCGCGCCGAAACCCTCGCCTTTCCGGCCGTCTACCGATTCGACGGCGCCGTCATGGTGGTGGGTCGTGACAACGTCGCCGTCACCGAACCGGAGGACGTCTCCGGCCTCAGAATCGGCGTCAAGCAGGATACCACCTTCGAGGCGTATCTGCGGGGCGACCTGACCCTGACGACGATGGACACGCCCGTCACCTATCGCATCGACGACGCCACCGTCATCGAATACACCGACAAGGACGACGCCCTCGTCGCCCTGACCAAGAACGAGATCGATGCCGTCGTCACCTCGTTCGCCACCGCCCGCGCGGCGATCGGCCAGGGGGTGGACGTCCGCATTGTCCCCGGTTTCCTGTTCTTCGAGCCCGTGGCGGTGGCCGTCGACAAGGGCGACGACGCCTTCGCCAGCCGCATCGAGCGAATCATCCGCGATCTTAACAGCGACGGGACCCTTTCCGCGCTTTCGGAGGAATGGTTCGGCATCGATCTCAGCCAGATCATCCAATGATCCGCCGATGTACCCGGCGTCGGGTAAACGGTCCCGCGACGACCAAAGCTTCGGCTGGACGGGAGGAGGCAACATCATGGCGCTGATCGCGAAACCGCCGGCGTCGACGCGGAGCGCGCTCGCCGCCGTCCTCGCCGCCGCCGTTTGCCTGGTGTTGGCGGCGCCGGGGCCGGCAACCGGCGCCTCCGAGACGCTGGCCAAGATCGCCGAGCGGGGCAGCATCGCGCTCGGCCACCGGCGGGCGTCGCGCCCCTTTTCGTTCGTCGACGCCAACGGAGACGCGATCGGCTATTCGCTCGAGCTTTGCCTGCGCGTCGCCAAGGCGGTGGAGGCACACTTGGACCGGCCGCTGCGCATCCGTTACGTCGAGGTGGACGCGAAAGAACGGCTCGGCCGGGTGCGTGACGGGACCATCGATCTCGAGTGTGGGAATTCGACGCGCACCCTGACGCGGCAGGCCAAAGTCGATTTCTCGAGCATGATTTTCGTCACCGGCGCCGGCCTGCTTTCGCGGGCGGAGGCCGGCGTTCAGTCTTTCGCCGACCTCGCGGGACGCCGCGTCTCGGTGGTCGCCGGAACGACCACCGAAAGGGTGCTCCGCGCTAGGCTGGCGGCGCGCGGACTGGCGGCGACGGTGGTGACCGTGACGGATCACGACGAAAGCCTGGCCGCGCTTGCGGCGGGTACCGTCGACGCGCACGCCGCCGACCGCATCGTGTTGATCGGTTTGCGTAACAATCACCCGACGCCGGAGCGCTTCACCGTCGCCGCGGAATTGTTCACGTATGAGCCCTACGCGTTGATGATGCGCCAGGGTGATCCCGAGTTCCGGCTTCTCGTCGACCGAACGCTGGCACAACTATACCGCGACGGCCGCATCATCGAGATCTACAATCGCTGGTTTAGCGAACTCGGGTCTCCGAGCGAATTGCTGCGTCACATGTACGCCCTGCACGGATTTCCCGATTGACCGCGCCAGCCAAAAAAAACGGGGCACCAGCGAAGGTGCCCCGCGTGAGTTGAGGGAGGGATCAGCAAAGTTTTAGGAGGACGGAATCAGAACTGTATCGATGACGTGGATGACCCCGTTGGAGGCGGCGATGTCGGCCTTAACCACGGACGCGGAGTCGTTGACGGTTACGCCGCCGTCGGAGCGTACGACAACGATCTCACCACCCTGAACCGTCTTTGCGGAGATCGGCTCGCCGGTCACGGCGCTGGACTCAACGGCGCCGGGCAGCACGTGGTAGGTGAGAATTGCGGTGAGTTGGTCCTTGTTCTCGGGCTTTAGCAGGTCCT
Source organism: uncultured Rhodospirillaceae bacterium (assembly GCA_964460955.1). Taxonomy (GTDB): domain Bacteria; phylum Pseudomonadota; class Alphaproteobacteria; order Rhodospirillales; family Defluviicoccaceae; genus Defluviicoccus. The sequence goes on from CAYWRP010000080.1 coordinate 3,273, forward strand.
CGACGGTACCTTGCGGCAGCTTGGCGAAGGCCGCGTCGGTCGGCGCGAAAACGGTGAACGGCCCAGGCCCTTTGAGGGTTTCGACCAGACCGGCGGCCTTCACGGCGGCGACCAGCGTGTTGAACTGACCGGCGTTCACGGCGGTATCGACGATATCCATCTTTTCGTGGTGCGCGGCGCGGACGCCCATGGTGGTGCCGATGGCGAGCACGGCAACAGCGGCGACCATGGCAACCCGGCGTGTCAGATGACGCATGTTTGTCTCCTCAAATCGGTGTTGGATAACTTCGGCGTTGTTGCGGCTGTATACCGTCCAGCCGGCGGTTTGGATGACTCCGCCGTTGATCGCTTTGCGTAGACGGACCGCCAGGGCGGCGGTGATCAGCCCAGCAGGCCCATTTGGCGCAGGCTGGAATGCCCCTTGCGGGAAATGATCAGATGGTCGTGCAGGACGATGCCGACCTTGTCCAGCGCCTCGACGATCTGCCGGGTCATCTGAATGTCGGCCTTCGAAGGCTTCGGATGGTTGGAGGGGTGATTGTGCACCATGACCAGCGCCGACGCGTCGAACGACAGCGCCCGGCGCACCACCTCGCGCGGGTAGACCGGCGTGTGGTCGATGGTCCCCTGGTGTTGCACCTCGTCGGCGATCAGCACGTTGCGCCGATCGAGGAACAGGACGCGAAACTGCTCGACCATGAGATGCGCCATGGAGGCGCGCAGATACTGGATCAGCTTGTCCCAGCTATCGAGCACCGGCTGTTCCGACAGTTCTTCCCGGGCAAGACGGATGGCGAAGACACGCACCGCCTTGAACAATGCCAGGGTGTGCTTGTTGAGGCCGGCAAAACCACGGACATGGCCGGCAGCCTTCAGTTCCTCGGCGAACGCCAGTAGCTGGTCATCGCGGGCATTGATCACGCCGCCGAGGCCGCCAAACCGTTCGAGCAACCTCTTGGCGAACGGCTTGGTGTCGACCCGTTCGACGGAAAAGAACAACAGTAGCTCCAACAGCTCGTAGTCGGGCAACCCGGTGTCGCCATTGGCGAGGAAGCGTTCGCGCAGCCGCTGGCGATGACCCAAGTAGTGCGGCTTGTCCGCCTTCAGCGTCTCCTGCGCCGCGTCGGAGAGGCCGGGCGCCGCCAACCCGCCGTCGAGGCGGGCGACCAGGTCTCCGGTTGGGTCGCCGCCGGCGAACACCCAGACTTGCCGGTCGCGATCCCACTGGCCGCCGGCCTCCCGCATTACGTGGCGGACGGGATAGGTCTCGCCGCTGACCTCGTAGACGCCGCCCCGCGGGCCTTCCGCCGCCTTCAGGGTAAGGCCGAAGCGGGCCAGACCTTGCCGCCCGTCAGCTTGCGCCGCCATCGCCGGCCGTCACGGTTGGCAGGCGATCGCCGCGGCGCCAGGCCCACGGCTCGACGAAGGCGCCGCGCCACATCCCCCGGCCATGCGCGCGGGCATCGATTTCCTGGTTCACGTAGTCCTTGGAATAGCGGCGATAGGCCAATGCCCAGCCGCGCCGAACCAGTTCCCCGTTGAGGTCACGATCGCCGGCGTAACAGACGGCGATGAGCCGCCCGTAGCGATCGCGCTTGCCGCCAGCACAGCGAACGGGACCCGCGTCGGCCAATGCCCGGAGCATGCCGGTGGAATCGCGGCCGCAGGGGGTGGCGATGCCGGAGACGGAGCACATCTGGTTTCGCTCCGGCGCGTCGATGCCGTGCAGCCGAACCCGCTCGCCGGCGATCTCGATGGTATCGCCATCGATAACGCGGGCCTTACCGGTCAGATCGGCGGCGACACCCCGGCTCGCTAACAGGACAAGGCAGGCGACGAGAAGCAGACCGGCAATGGCGACGAAGAAAGGGTCGCGCGGCACGGCGGCCGCATACGGGGTTGGGCGGGACACACGGGGCACGGCTCGTCTCCATCCAAATTTCTACCTGATAAGGGTAAAATAGGATCTTTTTGGGGGAGACGTCAAACCCTAACGGGTTTATTTACCAATTATTAACCTTTATGCGCGTATTTGATGTACATAAACTCTCAGAGCGAGATGTTTATTTATTAATGCGCAACTTTTATTGATCGGATGTCTCGACATCCGGGTCAGCGACGGAAACGGCCGGCGGGAGAGCATCCTCGAACGGCGGGACCGTCAAGAACGCCGGGCGACGCAACACCGGTTCCGGGTCGCGCCAGAACCAGAACACCGGCGGCGGCGGATAGAGGCGAATGTCCGGCGTTTCGGGGGCAGCCGTCCGGGTCGGAGATGGACCGAAGTAGTTGACCAATCGGCGACGGTCCCGGTAGACCGGCGCCGCGTGACAGTCGACGTCGCCGAGGTTGCGGTAGCAATAGACCGGCTCGAAATCGAACACCGCCGCCTCGTAAGCCGACACATATCCGCCGCACCCGGCGCCGGCGCCCCCCAACGACAGAGCCAGCACCGCGAGGGCCGCCGGGGCGAACCGCCGAAATCGCATCCGTATCTCCAGCGTTATCCTGTGACTGCCCCTGAAGCGTACGGCAGGCGCCGCGGATTTATTGTGCCAGCCGTCACAACATGGCGTAAAGATTGAGTTTTCTTGGCGAACGTTGGCACGAAGGCGGGTTTTCGTGGCCTGGTGGACAAAAAGCGTCGTATGATCCCTTTGCTTTGGTTTCGCTCCGCCACTGTCCCCACGACCGACCCGACATGGGAGAACAGCGAATGCGATCGGTGCGCGTTCCACTCTTTATTGGCGCCCTGGCGTTGTTTGCCACCGACTGGGCGACCCCGGCGATCGGACAAGCCGCAATGGGCACGGTCGACGCCATCGGCGGCGTTGTTCCCCCGCAAACGCCGCTGCGCGTCTCTTCGGCCGACTTTACAGACCTCAACCAGCGCCTCGAACGCGTTGTCGTCCGTGCGTTGCGCAAGCAGGGTTACACGGTCAGCAACGATGCGACTCTGGTCCTCTCCTACGCCGCCGGGGCGACCGCCACCGGAGGCAGGCGCGGCGAACAATCCCTCGATCTCGGCACCGTGCCGCCGTCCCCGGGAACGACCTCCGACCCGGCGGCGGAAGTCAAGCGACGCAACCCGTTCCTGCGCGCCGAGCCGGCGATCACCGAACCTGGAACCGGCAGGCGATCGCTGGGACGGACCTACTCGCTTTCCTTTGTCGTCGCGCGAGCCGGCGAGGCGCCGATGTGGCAGGGCAGCGTCAGCGCACGAATGCTCGAACGCGATGCCTTCGACGCGGCGCAACGTCTGGTGCCGGTCCTGGTCGCTCATCTCGGCGAAACCACGCGCGGCCAGCCTGTCGACATCCCGTAGTCAGGGCGCAAGGCGAACTCCCGACCGCGCCGATTCCGGGCACGACTTGGCCCCCGCCGCGTCGCCTTCATGGCCGAAAAATCGTCGCCAACGGGGGCCGTCGTTATCGCGGCGAGGCTGACGGATGTCGACGACGACCCGATTGCATTCGACTCCGACCCAGGCGTTCGCGGCCGATCGGCCGGGATCGAAAGGCTCAGTCGTGATGCAAATTGACGATATCCGCATCGCGGCGCCGCGGAGCGCCGACGGCGTGGCGATGGCGCGTCTCGGGCCGTCGCTCCGGATGCAGATCGACGACCCTGGCGGACGCCGAACCGCCGTTGATCGGGATAACGCGATTAGAACCAGCACCATCCGTCTGCATGGGGGCATGTTGGGCCGGCGGCGCGCCGGCATGCGCGGAGTCCCCGGAGAACGCGGCGAACCAAGTGCCAATGAGACAGTTTAGCCGCGCGGCCTTGTCGAGATCGACACGGTCGGCGCCTAACGCGGCGCGGCCAACGATGAGATGACCCAGCATGGCAACCCTCCCTGAACTTGCCGGCGCGCTAGGGAAGAAAAACGCCGGAGATCTTGGTATCAGACCGTTGGATGTATGCAAATTTTGCGCTTTTGTCAAGAAAGTAAGCGCACAAGGTGCGCAGATGATTGCCGCCATTGGGTTAATAATGTAGTGTTACGCAACCATTAACACGGCACGCGGGCAAAGGTTCCATGACCCCTTCGGACTTCAAACGCTGGCGCAAGAGCTTGAAACTTTCACAGAAGGAGGCGGCGCGCGCGCTCGGATTGAAGCGGCGCATGATCCAGTACTACGAAAAGGGTGAACGCAATGGCGAAACGGTGGAGGTGCCGAAAGCAGTACGCCTCGCCTGCTATGCGCTCACGCTGGGTGTCACCGATTACCAGGGCCCAGACACCCTGACAGCGCTGGACGAGCCCGCCAGCGGCGCTTCGGAAGACTGAGCGCCGGGGCGACGGCGGTCGACCGGTGCGCGAGAAAACTTATCGAAAAAACAATGAGTTGATCAGATGCCGCAGCGCGTGACCGGAACCTCCGCGAGGTGGCTTTCGACGCCCGTCGAAAGCCGCGAATTTTTTGCGGAGCGTCCCTTGACGCGAATTTCCGGCCGATTATTTCACGCATGGCTGCCCACGACGGGGGCCAATTATCAAGGTTATCGCTCACATGGAGGATGGCTATGTTCCCAGGATTTTCTTCCACCCTTTCGTCCCTGCTCGAGTTGCAGCGGGCGCTCGATGCAAGGCGCTCCAGCGACTGGCTGAGCGGCATGACCGCGTCGGTCGGCACCTACCCGCCCATTAACGTGTTCCGCAAGGGCGACGACTACGTCGCGGTGATCGAGCTCCCCGGGATCGACAAGTCCGAGCTGAACATCGAGGCCAAGGAACGGCAGCTGCGGATCCGCGGAACCAAGTCGGGCGCCTATGGCAGTGGGGCCAGTCTGCACCGACGCGAGCGTCTGTTCGGCACCTTCGACAGAACCCTGGCGCTGCCGGAAGCGATCGACCCCGACGGCATCAAGGCGGAATACCATAATGGCATCCTGGCCATTTTCATTCCTCGGGCCGAAAGCGCCAAGGCGCGTCAGATCGCCATCAATTGATCTCGACACCGCGAACGGATTTCGGAAACAAGACGCTAAATTCGAGGAGAGACGACAATGACCGAACCACAAGTCACCCCGCAACAGGAAGTGCAGGTGCAGGAAAAGCAGGAAGTGGAAAAAGCGGCGGAGTCGACGATTGCCGCCCGCTACTATATGCCGACAACCGACATCTATGAGACCAACGATGCCCTGACGGTGGTCATGGAAATGCCAGGCGTCGAGAAAAACAACGTCGACGTCGACGTCGAACAGGACATCCTGACCATCGAGGGCAAGCTGGACCTCGGCAGCTACGAGGGTCTGGAGCCCGTGTACACCGAGTACAACGTCGGCAGCTATCGCCGTCGCTTCACCCTGTCGAGCAAGATCGATCAGGCGAAGATTTCAGCCAAGCTCGAAGACGGGCTGCTGACGGTGGTTCTGCCGAAGGCCGACGATGCCAAGTCGCGGGTGGTCCCGGTCCACTGAACCGACATCCTTGCCGGCGGCGGCGGAGAACGCCGCCGCCGCGTTCCTCGCCCGTTTCCCCGCGACGCCTCAGGCGGCTTCCTCTTCCGCCTGCTTGACCATCGCCGCGACGTCGCGAAAGACATCACTCATCCGCAGCACGCCGATCACCCGATGGTTCTCGACCACCAGCAGGGAAAGAAACCGGCCGCGTACCAACTGGCCGACCGCCTTGTCGAGCTCGGCGCTGGCCTCGATGCGCTCCCCCGCTTCCGGCAGGTCGAGCATGTCGATGACTTTTACCGTCCGCGCCTTCTCGGCGAGGTTCTGCAGCATGGCGCGGTTCCACAGCCCGTAACTCGCGGCCATCGACAACGGGTCGATCTGCCCATAGCGCGGCTCGAGCCCGTGCAGGATGTCCCACATCGTCAGCTTGCCGACGACCTCATTGTCGTCCTTGAGGACGAGCACCGCGCGGTCGGCCATCCGTTCCGGCACGTCGTTCCGTTTCACCTGCTGCGTCTCGAGGGCGACGATGGCGTCGTGCAGCGTCGCCCGGTCGGAGACGGTGGTGTATTCCGCCACCGGCGTCATCAGATCTTTGAGGAGTTTCATTGGTGCTTCTCCCGATCCGGGCCGCCACCGGGATCAGCGGCAGCCGATGGGCGTCCGGACATCTCATCTCGGACTGAGTAGCCATCTTCGAAGCACAACCGAGCGGGCGTGCCTGGGGATGCCGGACGCCTGATTTCCCCTCGCATTGTGCCGCATCCGACAGCGCGACGCGAATCACAATCCGACTTGGCTCCCCGCTACAACAGCGGGACGAGGGAGCGCAGGAGAAACGCCAGCCAGAGGGCGACCAGGATCATGCCGACGCCGAGGATCGCCTTCTTGAGCCAGCCGCGCGAGGGGGCCATTGGCAAAATATCGCCCGTTACAGCGCCGCCAAGCGGCGGGCGGCGTCGGTGAGTTTCGCCCGCGCGGCTTGCGCATCGGTGAGCCGGCCGCGCTCGGTTTCCACCACCTCGGGCGGTGCCTTGGCGAGAAAGCCGGCATTGGCCAGCTTCTTCTCGAACTTGGCGATCTCGCCGTCGAGCTTGGCGACCTCCTTGGCCAGCCGCGCCTTTTCGGCCTCGACATCGATGACCTCGGCGATCGGCAGGACAATCGTCACGCCGTCGAGAACGTCCTGCACGGCGCCGGCCAGCACCTCGCCCGTCAGCAATTCGGCCGACGAAAGTCGGGCCAGCGACGTGATCAGCGGCGCGTGGGTTTTCAGCCGCTGGGCGATGGGGGCGTCGGCGTCCTTTAGCAGCAACGGAATGGTCGCGCCGGCCGGCACCCCCATCTCGGTGCGCACCGAGCGGACCAGGGAGATCAGGCGGATCACCCAATCCAACTCGGCGGCGACATCCGCATCCCGCAGTCCCGGATCCAGCGCCGGCCATTCGGCGTCGATCAGCAGGCCGCCGGCGCGATCGGCCTGCTGCTGGTAGAGCTCCTCGGTGACGAACGGCATCACTGGATGTAGCATCTTCAGGATCTGCTCCAACGCCCAACCGGCGGTCGCCCTTGCTTCCGTCTGCGCCGCCGCGCTGCCACCGAGCATCGCCGGCTTGACGAATTCGAGATACCAATCGCAGAAGGTGCGCCAAGTGAACTGATAGACGGCGTCGGCGTAATCGTTGAAGCGGTAGGCCTCGATCGCAGCGGCGGCGCGCGATGCCGTCTCCGCCACCTCGCCGACCAGCCAACGGTTGACCGGCTCGACACAGGTTCGTGGATCAAAATGCTTGATCGGCCGGGCCTCGTTGAGTTCGCAGAAGCGGGCCGCGTTCCACAGCTTGGTGCCGAAATTGCGGTAG
>CAYWRP010000081.1:0-10335 GCA_964460955.1 uncultured Rhodospirillaceae bacterium
TGCCGGGCGCGCGCGACCGCGACGGCCACATCTGTCTGGGCCGCCAGACGCCAAGCACGACATTGGCGACCGACAGGAACACGATGACGCCGAGCGCGTACCATTCGTTGGCCAGCGCCGCCTCCAGCGCCTCGGGCGGCGCCTCGCCGGCGGCGATCTTCGCCGAGACGGCGGCGGCGGAGTCGGCGTTGGCGCCGATGATCGCCAGCGTCCCCTTGAACATCAGCAAGCCCATCGCCGCCTTGCCCCACACCCAGCCCTTGTCCATGAACGGCTTGTGCACCGCCATGGCGAACAGCCCGGTGATCAGCGCCACCGCAAGCGACGGCAACAACAGGTAATCGCTGATCGCCGCGATCGCCGCCCGCAGATCGGCATACCCGGCGGCCGTCTCCGGCTTCACCGCCAGCAGCACGATGGCATAGCACAACAACCCGCCCAACAACCCACAAGACGCCAACGTATGCAGGATTTTCAGCGATTTGCGCATGGGGTTTGCCTCGTGATCGCCCATCGTTGCCCGAGCGCTGGCCTCCCCGTTTCGGAAAACATTCCGCTCGCCCTGTGCCAGTACCTAACCTTGCGCAGTCTACCCTGCGTCCGCCCCACCAAGCTACCCGTTCTCGCGGTTGTAAAATTCGCGGAACCATCGCGATAGAAGTGGCGCATTTGACTCCGCCAAGCCCTCCGCCATAGGCAGCAAAGGCTTCTGCTACGGCATCGACGAATTTCTGAAGATTTAAAATGTGTGTTTCGGCGGGGTTATAAGGGAGGACGGTCGATTGGCAAAAATGGTTGGCTTTGGCGTAAGCCACTGAAAGCGCTTTTATATGAGCATCTGGGGGAATACGTTTGACGTTCATTCCGGCGTATAGGGGCCACTACTACTACCGCTCGCAAGAGGTCCTTCGAACGCATCAAAGAGGAAGTGGTCGGAGATTTCATCGTCCAGTAATTCCTGTTCGGCATAAGTCCGGATCGATTCCAATAGTATTTGGCAAAATTGTTTTGTGTCACTCCGAGCTAGGCAAACTTTGTCAGTTGTCAAAAATTGGTCCCAATCATGCTCGAATCGAAAATTCCGACCATCAGGTTGAGGTGAAGTAAAATACTTATTGCGCTTTACCTTACCGTGAACTGCTATATTACGAAAGCGCTGTAGCTCTCGAACAGTCTGATAGGGACGTCTGTCTTTCTCCCATTTAAAAATTTTAATTTTCTCATAAAGTTTTCCCAGCTTAAACTCAATATCCTTCCCTCTAAAATGTTTTTTTTCGTCCTCCCACAAGTCAGGAAGGAGCGCCATGCCGCAAAAATTGATAAATGCCTCATACGCAAGAAAAGTTGATAAAAGCAATGGAATTAGGAGGCGAGTGTCATCCGGCTTATTTTTGGTAAAATCTTCTAAAGCGTTCGAGGACCGCCAAAGAATTTCATGTGTGAAAATGATTTCATCAACTTCGTCCATGTTCGCAAAATACCATCAACGGTTTCAGGACAAAACGCGCAACGGTTTCAGGAGAAAACGCGACGCTTCGTTCCTTCATCCACGCTCCGCCAACCGGTTCGCATGGCGGCGGCGCAGGTCGGTGAAGACGTCGTCGATGCCGACCGCACGGGCGGGATCGGCCCGCATGGCATCGTAGGTGGACCCAACCCCTTCATGGAGCCAACGCTCGACGGCGGCATCACGCTCTTGCAGCGCGCGTAGCCCGGCCCGCACGACTTCGCTTGCCGAGGCATAGGCGCCGGAAGCGACTAGTTTATCGATGAAGGCGGCGTGCTCTTCGGGCAGGCTCACCGTCCGCTTTTCAATCTTCGCCATGATGGGGGTCTCCTCATCTCTCTGTAGGATATCACAGGGTATGAAATAGTCATACCCGCTATCCCCCAATCCCCTCATCGCGCGCGAGCCGACTCAAGCCCTCAATGCGGGTGCAGGAGGCTGTCGGTTTCAATGGTTTTCAGGGCCTCGGCCAGCGGCATGTCGCGATAGACGCAATGCCAGGTTCCGGTATGGCGGTGCCATTGGATGTCGAAGCGGTCGCGGCGGACCCAGTCCAGGCGGACGAAGGGGGCATCGAATTCCTCGCCCGTATTGTCGGGAAAGCCGGAGCGGTAGCGCTGGACGAAGCGATAGCGCGGCCCATGCCATTTGCCCTGGATGTCGACCGGGTAATTGAATTCGGTCGGCTGGATGGTCGGCAGGAATCGCGGCTTCAGCACGTCGTCGATGAACCGCTGGCAGGCTTGGCTGACGGCCACTTTCTCACTGGCCGGGATGGCGGTCGGCCGCGTCTTGCCCCACATCTTCGTTTCTCCTCTCGATTTCTTTTAAGTGTCGCCGCGATGGATGGCGGCCAGCGTGGCAAGGATCGCCGCCGCGCGCAAGCCACCAAAAGCCGCCGCCGCCTGTTCCGGCGCCGGGCGACTGGTGTATCCTTCTCGAAGAAGACGTCGCGGCCAAGGAGAAGGGAGAAAGAGCATGCCGGAGGATGGAAAGAGCGGGCGGCACCCGGGCAACGCCGACGCGGCCGGGCGGCACGCGTCGCCGCAACGCGACCAGGCGCTCGGCCAGTACCGGGCGATCAACGCGGTGCTGCGCAAGTGGCCGATGGTCGCCGTCGTCACCCTGGCGGTCGGCGTCGCTATCGTCGCCGCCTGCGCGCTGTTCCTCGGCGGGTCGGACCGGGGCGTTCTCATCATCCTGGCAACGGTTTCGCTCTGCGCCGTCATCGTCTTCGTCACGCCGACCCTGATGCGCGCCTACCGCGCCCTCCTACAGGCCCGCTTCCACTTCCGCGAGGACGAGTTGTAAGACATCGAGGGCTATTCCGGCCTGCGCGCATCCTCCAGCCGCGCCCAGCGCTTGAGGTCGACGACGTCGAGGTACTCGGCGAAGCTCAAGCCGTCCGCCGCGTCGGGCAGCGCGCCGGCCGCCAGCGTGGCGAGCGCCGACCGCATCGCCTTGGCGGCGTGCATCACGAGGTCGATGCCGTAGAAGACGATCTCGAAGCCCATCTCGGCGCACACGGCGGGGGGAAAGCGGGGGGTGAGGCCGCCGTGCAGCACGTTGACCGCCTGCGGCGCGTCGATGGCGCGGCCGATGCGCTCCAACTCGTCGACGCTGCGCGGCCCCTCGACGAAGATGCCGTCGGCGCCGGCCGCGAGATACGCCTCGGCGCGGCGCAAGGCCGCCTCGACGCCCTCGACGGCGATGGCGTCGGTGCGCGCCAGGATGAAGGTGTCGGGGTTGGCGCGCTCTGATGTCACGGCGCGCAACAGCCGGGCCATGCGGTCGGCCGGCACGACGTCCTTGCCGGCGAGATGGCCGCAGCGCTTGGGCAGCGTCTGGTCCTCAAAGAATACCGCCTCGACGCCGACCTCTTCGTAGGCGTTCAGCGTGCGGACGGCGGTTTTCTCGTCGCCGTAGCCGTTGTCGCAGTCGACCAGCACCGGCAGGTCGCACGCGCCGACGATATCGCGCACGCCGGCATGGATCTCGCCGAAGCCGGCCAAGCCCAGGTCCGGCAGGCCGTAGCGGGCGCCGATCAGCGGGAAGCCGCCGATGACGAAGGCCTTGAAGCCGGCCTGTTGGATCAGCCGGGCGCTGAGCGCGTCGTGGGCGCCGGGGAGAACGAGCGGCGTCTCCTCGGCGAGCAGGCGGCGGAAGCGGGACATCGGACAAGCCCTCCCTTTCGGTAATTGACGGTGAAAGGCGCCGTTATCGCCCGCCAGCGTCGGCGACGCAAAGGCGATCCGCGCCCGCGGGCCCGTCCCGTCGGGGGTCTATTCGGCAGAAGCGGCACGAAGAGGCGACGCGCGCGTTTCCGCACCGCGCGAAAGCTTACAAACCCAGCCGCCGCATGGACAAAACAGAAACTGTTGAAACGCCGGCGTGGTTTCTGGAATGCTGCAACCGAAAGGATGGCCGCGAAGTCAAGCCAACGGCACGGCGATCGGTGTTGGCGCGGAATGAGGTGATGATGGAGCAAGACGGTCACGCCGGCGACGGTGAAGGTGTCGATATCGAAAAGCGGGCGTCGCTGTCGCTCAATCCGCGCCAGAAACGAATCCTCGAGCTGGTGCCGCGCCAGGGGTTCGTCTCCATCGAACCGCTGGCGAAACATTTCGGGGTTTCGCCGCAGACGATTCGCCGCGACATCAACGAGCTCTGCGACCAAGCGCTTTTGCAGCGGTTTCACGGCGGCGCCGGACTGCTCTCCAGCGTCGAGAACATCGCCTATGGCTCGCGCCAGGGCATGTGCCTCGAGGAAAAGGCGCGCATCGCGCACCTGGTGGCTAGCGACATTCCCGATGATGCCTCCGTTTTCATCGACATCGGCACGACGGCGGAGGAAATCGCCAAGGCGCTACGTGACCATCAGGGGCTGCGCGTGATCACCAACAACTTCAATGCCGCGGCGATCCTCTCCGGCAATGCGGCCCAGGAGGTGCTGATCACCGGCGGGCTGATCCGCGCCCACGATCTCGGCATCGTCGGCGAGGCGGCGGAGGACTTCATCGACCAGTTCAAGGTCGATTTCGGCATCATCACCGTTTCCAGCATCGACGCCGACGGCACGCTGCTCGATTACGACTACCGCGAGGTCCGCGCGGCGCAGCGGATCATCCGCAATTCGCGCCGCGTCGTGCTGGCGGTCGATCATACCAAGTTTGCCCGCAGCGCCATGGTCCGCCTCGGCGATCTGTCGTGCGTGCACGACCTCTACACGGATCAAGAGCCGCCGGAGACGATCATCCGCATCCTCGAGCGCAATGACGTCCACCTGCACATCGCCGAGGCCGGCGGGTAGCAACGCCACCCATGCCGCTGTTTGATATTCGGTTTTCAACGCGATATTCGGTTTCGAAATTCACGTCCGGCGGCGCGCCCGCTCAGGCCGGCTCGCCCGTCCGCCACGCGCGCAGCAGATCCTCGTACGCCACGGTGCGCCCCTGGCCCTCCTCGTCCGCCAGCGGCGGTTTTGGGGCACCGGGCCGCGCCAGCCACGTTTCGGGGTCGATGGGGTCGGCGAGGCGCGGCTCGCAGCGATTGAGAATGCCGGCCTGGGTGACGCGGGCCAGGGTTTCGTCCTGCGCCGCCGCCAGATTGTCCATCACCAGCTTGGGGTCTGCGCCGCCGTGCACGGCCGCGGCGAGCCAGGTCCACCACAGCTGCGCCAACGCCGGGTAGTGCGGCACATTGGTGCCGGTCGGCGTCCAGGCGTCCCGCGCCGGGCCGCGGTAGAATTCGACTAGGCCGCCCAGGCGCGGCGCCGCCTCGCCCAACGCCTCCGACACCAGGTCGCTCCGGCGGATCGGTGTCAGGCCGACCAGCGTCTTGCGCAAGGAGACGCTCTTGCAGGTGGTGAAGTGGGCGTAGAGCCAAGCCGCCTGGCGGCGCGGTGTCGGCGTGCTCGCCGGCAGGGTCCAGGCGCCGCAGTCCTGATAGCCGAGCTTCATGCCGGGCCGCCAATAGGCGCCATGCGGCGAGGGCGCCATTCGCCACTTGGGCGTTCCGTCGTCATCCATCACCAGCAGGTTGGGGCGCAGCAGGTCGGCGGTGAAGGCGGTATACCAGAAGACCTGCTGCGCGATGTGGCCCGCGCCCGGCACCGGCCCGGCCTCCGAGAAGGTCATCCCGCGCGCCTCCGGCGGAGCGTACTTCTCGATCCATTCCACGTATTTACGGAGTGCGTAGACAGCCGCCGGTCTGTTGGCGCCGCCGCCGCGGCTGACGCTGGAGCCGACCAGATGGCAGTCCTCGACGCGGATGCCCCACTCGTCGACGGGCATCCCATTGGGCAGGCCGGGATAGCCGACGCCGGCCATGCCGAGCCAGGCATCGGTGAAGCGCCAGCCGAGCGAGGGGTCGCGTTCGCCGTCATCCATGTGGCCCCAGACGCGCCGGCCGTCGATCTCGCGCACGTCGTTGGTGAAGAAATCGGCGATGTCTTCGTAGGCCTTCCAGTTGACCGGCACGCCGAGGTCGTAACCGTGCCGGTCCCGGAACCGCTGGCGCAGGTCGGCGCGCTCGAAAAACGCCATCTCCGCCATTTGCTGATCGGTCGTCAGCGTCGAGGGTTGGAACTCCACCTTTACCCACCGCTCGGCGGCACTCATTCGGGCGCTTTGCGTCTGCGCGCGGGCGTAATCGAGTGCCGACAGGGCGGCGAGGCCGAACGCGCCGGCGCCCGTCAACAGGGCACGGCGATCGAGGCGGCCGAGGGGCGAGAAGGGGCTGGCAAACTTGGTCATGGCGTCCTCCCGGCGATGGTGTTGTTTCTTTTCGAATTCGAAAGCAACCTGTTAAAAACAGGCCTGTTTTTCGAAATAGCTTGTCAAGTATGACAATCATGCGTAACTCCGTCCATACGATAATAGCTCGGGCAACGCCTGCATGGGGTCGGTGGCGCCAGAAGTTGCAGCGTCACGGGTCTCTCTTCCGGCGTCGCCCGGCAAAAAAGTCGCCGCGACCTTTAAAAGCGGCGCATGCCAGGGAGAAAACGCATGGCGGAGGAGTACGTCCTTTCCATCGACCAGGGCACGACCGGGTCCACCGTTCTCATTTTCGATCATCAAGGCAGTGTCCGCGCCCGCGCCTATTCGGAATTCACGCAGCACTTCCCGCGTCCGGGGTGGGTCGAGCACGACGCCGACGAGATCTGGCGGGTCACCTTTTCGGTGATCGGCGAGGCGCTCGAGCATTCGGGCATCAGCGCCACCAACGTCAACGCCATCGGCATCACCAATCAGCGGGAAACCACCGTCCTGTGGGACCGCAATACCGGCGAGCCGGTCAATCACGCCATCGTTTGGCAGGATCGCCGCACCGCCGCTTACTGTGACGAATTGAAGCTGCAGGGGCTCGAGGACATGGTCCGCGAGAAGACCGGCCTCGTCATCGACGCCTACTTCTCCGGCACCAAGGTGAAATGGCTGCTGGACAACGTGCCGGGCCTGCGCCAGCGGGCGGCGAGGGGGGAGATCGCCTTCGGCACCATCGATTCCTGGCTGGTCTGGCATCTGACCGGCGGCCATGCGCACGTCACCGACTATTCCAACGCCTCGCGGACCCTACTCTACAACATCCACGATCTCGACTGGGACGCCGAACTGCTCGCGTTGATGGACATCCCGCGCGAGATCCTGCCGCAGGTCAAGCCGTCGTCGTACGTCTACGGCCACACCGACGCCGGCAAGTTCTTTGGCACGCGCGATATTCCCGTCTCCGGCATCGCCGGCGACCAGCAGGCGGCGCTGTTCGGCCAGGCCTGCTATAAGGCCGGCCTGGCGAAGAACACCTATGGCACCGGCTCGTTCGTTCTCATGAACACCGGCACCACGCCGGTGCACAGCAAGGAAAAGCTGCTGACGACGATCGCCTGGGGGGTCGGCGACGATCCCGTCGAATACGCCCTCGAAGGCGCGATCTTCATCACCGGCGCCGGGGTGCAGTGGCTGCGCGACGGCCTCGGCATCATCAACAACGCCGCCGAGACGGAAGCGTTGGCGCGATCCCTGACCAGTAACGAGGGGGTCTATTTCGTCCCGGCGCTGGTCGGCCTCGGCGCCCCGCACTGGGATGCGTACGCGCGCGGCACCCTGCTCGGCGCGACGCGCGGTACCACCGGCGCCCACCTGGCGCGCGCCGTCCTCGAGAGCATGTGCTATCAGACGCGCGACGTCGTCGAGGCGATGCAGCGTGACTCCGGCATCTCGCTGGCCGAACTGCGCTGCGACGGCGGCGCCTCGGCGAACAGCTTCCTGATGCAGTTCCAGTCCGACATCCTCAACGTGCCGGTGGAAGTGCCGAAGGTGGCCGAGACGACCGCGTTGGGGGCGGCCTACCTCGCCGGCCTCGCCACCGGCTTCTGGAAGGGCCGCGATGAGCTGGCCGAGAAATGGCAGCTCTATCGCCGCTACGCGCCGTCGATGGACGCGGCGATGCGGACCAAACTGCATGCCCGCTGGCTCAAGGCGGTGGAGCGCGCCAAGGGTTGGGCGATGGAAGACGACTGACGCCCGGCAGCCGGCGGTCCGCCATTGGCCGACCTCAAGGTTTTGGGAGATTCCCGATTATGTCATTACGAGAAAATAATATCGCCAAGCTCGCCGACGAGACGTTCGATGTCCTCGTCGTCGGCGGCGGGATCAACGGCGCGGTCTCGGCCGCCGCCTTGTCCGGCAAGGGCGCCAAGGTCGCCCTTGTCGATCGCGGCGATTTCGCCTGCTTCACCAGCCAGGAATCGTCGAACCTCGCCTGGGGCGGCATCAAGTACCTGGAGACCTTCGATTTCGCGCTGGTCCGCAAGTTGTGCCTGTCGCGCAACCACCTGATCCGCAGCTTTCCCTCCATCGTCAAGGAGATCCCCTTCTTCACCACCATCCCGAAGGGCTTCCGCCACAGCCGGATGAAGCTCTATGCCGGTACCTGGCTCTATTGGCTGTTCGGTAACGGTTTCACCAAGACGCCGCGCCTCTTGTCGACGTACGACATGCAGCGGGAGGAACCGATCATCGCGGCGGACAAGAGCGCCGGCGGCTTCGAGTATTCGGACGCCTATCTGCACGACAACGACTCGCGGTTCGTGTTCGGTTTCATCCGCTCGGCGATGAACAACGGCTGTATCGCGGCCAACTACGTGGAATCCCTCGGCGGCAAGCGCGACGCGGACGGCCATTGGGTCACCGAGGCGCGCGACGTGACGACCGGTCAAACCTTCACCATCCGTTCCAGGGTGCTGATCAACGCCGCCGGCCCGTTCGCGGACGAGCACAACCAACGCACCGGCCAGCAGACGGAACACCATCACCTCTTCTCGAAGGGGATCCATCTCATCGTCGACCAGCTGACGCCGAACCGGCGTGTGCTCGCCTTCTTCGCCACCGACGGGCGGCTGTTCTTCGTCATCCCGATGGGCGCGCGCACCTGTATCGGCACCACCGACACGCCGGTCGACAGCCCGTACACGGAAGTCACCGACGAGGACCGCGATTTCGTCCTCGACAACATCAACAAACGGCTCCAGTTGGCGAAACCGTTGACCAAGGACGATATCATCGCCGAGCGCTGGGGCGTGCGGCCGCTGGCGATGAAGGGCGACGCCGGCAAGGGCGGCCGCGACTTCCTGCAACTCTCCCGCAAACATGCCGTCGACATCAATCACGCCGAGAAACACCTCAGCATCTTCGGCGGCAAGCACACCGACTGCATCAACGTCGGCGACGAGATCAGCGAGTACGTCGCCGGCATGGGAGTCAACCTGCCGTTCCGCAAGCATAAATGGTATGGCGAGCCGCCGGCGGAACTGCGCGCGGAGTTCGAGCATCGGGCACGCCTGATGGGCCTCGACGCGCTGACCGACCCGGCCTCCTCGGAGAAACTCACGTCGCGCTATTGGCGGCGCTACGGCATGGAGGCGTTCGACCTGCTCGAACACATCCGCGCCGATCCCAGGCAGGCGGAGGTGCTGATCAAGGGCACCGAATACACGCGCTGCGAGGTCCACCACAAGGCGCAGCGGGAGATGATCGTCAAGCTGGAGGATTTCCTGCGCCGGCGCTCGAAGATCTCCCTGGTCGTGCGGCGCGAGGAAATCCGCGACTCGCCTGGCCTGCTGGAGGCATGCGAGATCCTGTTCGGCGATGACGCGCGGGCGAGGATCGACGAATACTTCGGCGCTCCCGCGTCTTCGGCGCGAGAGCGGCCAAGCGTCGCCCACGCCTCCTGACCCGCGCACCCGTCGGCGCCGCTTGCCAAAGCAATGGGTGACGGGGGCGGCCGGCGCCACCCGCGAACAATACCCGTCCGGATCCTTAGACAGGGAAGGGGAAAAACCAATGACGCCGTTTCTCGGTGAGGTGATCGGCACCGCGATCTTGATCCTGCTCGGCAACGGGGTCGTTGCCAATGTCGTCCTTAAGGGAACCAAGGGGGAGGGCAGCGGCTGGATCGTCATTACCTGGGAATGGGGCATGGCGGTGTTCGTCGCCGTGTTCACCGTTGCGGCGTTCAGCGGCGCCCACATCAATCCGGCGGTCAGCGTCGCGCTTGCCATCGCCGGCAAGTTCGAGTGGGCGATGGTGCCGTTCTACGTTCTTGCCCAGTTTATCGGCGCTTTCATCGGCTCGGCCTTGGTGTGGCTGTTCTACCGCCAGCACTTCGCGTTGACCGAGAACGAAGATCTCAATCTCGCTTGCTTCTGCACCGCGCCCGCCGTGCACGATCCAGTCGCCAACGTGACCTGCGAGATCGTCGGCACGTTCCTGCTCGTCTTCGCCGTGCTGTTCCTCGCCGTCTCGGTGTTCGGCCTCGGCGCCCTCGACGCG
>CAYWRP010000082.1:0-10186 GCA_964460955.1 uncultured Rhodospirillaceae bacterium
CCTACGACGAGATGATCGTCCTGCGCGACATCCGCCTCGAATCGCACTGCGAGCATCACATCGTCCCCATTATGGGTAAGGTGCATATCGGCTATCTGCCGGCAGGTCGCGTGGTCGGAATATCCAAGCTGGCGCGCCTGGTCGAAGTTTTCGCCAAGCGGATGCAAATCCAGGAGGCGTTAACGTCGCAAATCGCGGATACGATCCAGGAGGTACTGAAGCCGCGCGGCGTTGGTGTTGTCATCGAGGCGGCGCACCAATGCATGACCACACGCGGAGTCCGCAAGCCAGGCGTCAGTATGGTTACCAGCCGCATGCTCGGCTCCTTTCGCGACGCCCCGACGACCCGCCGGGAGTTTCTCGCGATGATCGGAAGCCCCAGGAGCGGCGCCAATGACTCCTGACAAGTCTGTCCCGCCAGCAGCCACCTTTGCCACCCGCACGACGATCGAACAGGTCGAGGAAGGCCTCGCATTGGCGCCCAAGTTCGACGCCGACGGACTGATCCCTTGCGTCACGACCGACGCCAACACGGGCGAGGTGTTGATGGTGGGCTACATGAATGGCGAGGCTCTGGAAAAATCGATTGAGACGGGCGAGGCGCACTACTGGAGCCGAAGCCGCCAGTGCCTGTGGCGCAAGGGCGCGACAAGCGGCCTTATCCAACAGATTGTCGAGATGCGCATCGACGACGACCAGGACGCCGTCTGGTTACGCGTCCAGACCGCTGGTTCAGGCGCCAGTTGTCACGTCGGATACCGTTCCTGCTTCTACAGATCTGTTGAGCTCGGCGGTTCTTCCGGTGAGTCAGCTCGACTCCTATTCACGGAGTCACAGAAATCGTTTGATCCGATGGACGTCTACGGTGACGCGCCGAACCCAACACAGCTATGAGAAACGATGAGATGTTCGCGAAAACGTTCATGCACGGTCTGCTCGGACCGATTGATGATGCCTCCGGTGTCGAACCGCCACCCCGCCTTGCCGAGGCGCTGGACCATGTGTGCTCCGTAATCGCATGCTGCGGCCCGGCCAGCATCCGCAAACCGGGTGTCAGCATGGTGACCAGCCGCATGCTCGGCTCCGTTCGCGACAATCCCGCGACCCGCAGAGAGTTTTTGGCGATGATCGGAAGCCCTAGGAGAGGCGCCAATTAGTCCTGACACGTCTGTTCCAGCATTGATGGGAACGATCACTGCGAGCAGCAACCAACGAGGAGCGTGACATGCCCGAAGCCAACGACAAGATCGCCGTCGCCATCGACAAACTGAACGGCCAGCTGCCGCTGCTGGCGCGCCAGCAGGCGCTGCCCCCCGGGCTGATGGCGGCCCACCGCGCCATCCTGCGCACCCTGGCCGAGGAGGGCCGGGCCCTCACCAACGACGAGCTGTCGACCCTGGTGGGTGCCGACGGCGTGGCGACAGCCATGGAACGCCTGGGCGGCGACGATTTGGCGGTGCTCAACGCCGACAAGACCGCAGTGGTGGGGGCCTACCCGATGACGGTGGAGAATACCGTCCATCACCTGAGGGTGAACGGCCGCGCCGTGAATGCCATCTGTGCGCTAGACGCGGTGGCGGTGGGGCCCATGTACGACGCCGAAGTGGCCATCGAGTCGCGCTGCCAAGTGACCGGCGAGCCTATCCGGGTCCACCAGAAAGGGCACCGGATCCTGTCCGCCGAACCCTCCGCCGATGTCCGGGTGGGGGTCCGCTGGCAACAACCCGGAGCCTGTGCCGCCCATAGCATGTGCCTGGAGATGGTGTTTCTGAAGGATGGCGACACCGCCCGCCGCTGGGTGCAAGAGGGCGAGGGCGAAAAGACTGAGTTCACCCTCGACGAGGCCGTGGCCTTTGGCGCCGCCTTCTTCGTGCCATTGGTAAAGTAGCGATTCGTTGTCAACGCTCAGGGGCTATGGCTGAATTTGGTAAATGAGTTTTTTGGCGGCGTATTCTTGGTGATGGTTGAAATTACCGATGTGAGGATACGCCATGGGAGAAGAAACCGTTGTGAGCCTGCCGCGACTGGGCGGGATTGTCGAGGATGACCCTTTGCTTTGTCTGCTGCGCGAGGGTGTCCGGCGGATGTTGATGCAGGCTATTCAGGCCGAGGTCGACGCCTTTGTTGACGACCATTCCGATTTGGTCGACAACGCCGGCCGCAAACGGATCGTGCGGAATGGTTATGCACTGGAACGCCAGATCCAGATCGGCATCGGGCCGATTGAGGTTCAGCGTCCGCGTGTGCGTGACCGCGGCACCGGCGAGGCCCCGCCGATCCGCTTCACGTCGGCGGTGCTGTCGGCTTATCTGCGACGCACCAAGCATGTCGAGGAACTGTTGCCCTGGCTTTATCTCAAGGGTCTTTCGACCGGCCAGTTCGAGGAAGCGCTCGCCGTGTTGCTCGGCCCGAAGTCCGGCGGCCTCTCGCCGAGCACGATCCGGCGCCTGGTCGAGGTCTGGCAGGACGAGCACAAGCGGTGGCAAGGGCGTGATCTATCGTTGAAACGCTACCTCTGTGTCTGGGCGGATGGTGTCTATTTCAACCCCAGGCTGGACCATGAGCGCCAGTGCATTCTGGTTCTGATCGGCGCCGACGCATTGGGAAAGAAGGAACTGCTGGCAATCGACGATGGCTTTCGAGAGAGCGAACAGAGCTGGAACGAACTCCTGGTTCGCCTACGCGACGAGAACGGCTTGACCATCGATCCCGAACTGGCGACCAGCGATGGCGCGCTCGGTTTTTGGAAGGCCGTCAGGAAGATCTGGCCCGCGACACGGCAACAGCGCTGCTGGGTTCACAAGACCGCCAATGTCCTGAACTATCTGCCAAAGTCGGTTCAGAAAAAAGCCAAAAGCGATCTCCACCAGATCTACCATGCCGACAGCCGGGCTAGCGCCGAGGAGGCCTTCGATCGCTTTCTAGCCAAGTGCGGGGCGAAATACGAAAAGGCGAGCGCCTGCCTGGCCAAGGATCGCAACGCACTCCTCGCCTTTTATGACGTGCCTACCGAGCATTGGCAGCATGTTCGGACCACCAATCCGATCGAGAGTACGTTCGCAGCCGTCCGGCTTCGCACCGACAAGACCAAAGGCTGCCTGTCACGCGACACCGCGCTCGCCATGGTCTTCAAGCTGGTCAAATCCGCCGAGCGTCATTGGCGCCGTCTAAATGGAACCAACCGCCTCGGTGAGATCGTCGAAGGCATCCAGTTCGGCGATGGAGTGCCGATCAAAAACACCAAGGATCACGCCGTCGCATGAACCCAATACACAAAATTTGCGCATAGTCCATTTGGAGCTTGAATCATGCCAATTTTGGGCACTCGTCATCCGTATCGTTAATGGGGTCGAGGACGAGAACCAGTCGTGTCTCGCCAGTGCCCTCGATGGGCGGTGAGCGGTGCAGCAGGCCGGACTTCGGGCGCTCCGGCCAAAGCGTGCCGCGCAGCAGGACCGGTGCCCCGGTGGGCACGGTATAGAAATGTTGAGGCTCGGCCCTGTCCGTGCAGATGCCGTATTGCGTGCCTGTCCCTCGGTAGGTGCAGATGAGGCGTGCCCTAACGGCGTCGATATGGAACTTCCGACAGGCGTTTGTTGTGACGACGTCGAAGCGCAGCCGGAGATACGGTGCGGGTGTCAGACCAGAAAAGATGTCCGCCAGAGCTGCTGTGTCGTCCACCAGCCTTTCCCGTTCGCCGCAGTCCGGCGTTCCCGATGCTTCGCAGATCTGGATCACCGTTTCGCGCACGTTCTCAGGCCGGAGGATCACGCGTGCTTTCGGCAGCCGCTCGGGCTCCAGCGCGTCGACCCAGGATTGAAAGCTCGGCAACGGGTCGCGCCGCCAGATCACGGCGGCGCAGCCCGGACGGTGAATCGCAGACAGTCCCTCAGCCGTATCCGCCACGCCAACACCGAAGAGGGCATCCGTTACGATTTCTCGGACAAACGTCATGCCGCTGCCTCGGCGCGCTGCCAGAGCGGGAACGGGTCCGGCAGATCGGGGAGTTCGTCAGGGCCCAGCGCGAGGTGCTCGGGCAAGAGGCACGCGTCGAGCCGCGCCTGGAGGGAGGACCAATCGATGCCGGCGCCGATGAAGACGATCTCCTGCCGCCGGTCACCCCAAGGTTCCCGCCATTGCGCGGCCATGTAGGTCCGCGCACTTTCGTGGTCCGGCCAGCGCTCCTTCGGCACCGCGGCCCACCAAGTGCCGAGCGGTTCGATACTCGACAACGCCCCCGCCAACGAGAACTCGGCCACCCAGTCTGGCCGTGTGGCGATCCAGAAATGCCCCTTGGCGCGAATGACTCCGGGCATCTCACCGTTCAGCACGGCCATAATTTTCTGTGGCACGAAGGGACGACGCGCCCGGTAGACGAAACTCGTTACGCCATATTCCTCGGTCTCCGGGACGTGATCGGCGTAGCCGTAAAGCTCCTTGGCCCACATCGCATGCTTGTGCGCCTTCTCGGAATCGAACAGCCCGGTGTCGAGGATCATCTCTGCCGGAACATCGGAGTGGTTCGTCTCAATGATCCGCGCGTCGGCGTTCAAACTGCGGATGATCTTGCGCGCAGCATCGACCTGGTGTGGCTCCGCGTCGGTGACCTTGTTGAGGATCACCACATCGGCAAACTCGATCTGATCTGTGAGTAGATGCACGAGCGTGCGCTCGTCCTCCTCGCCCATTGTCTCGCCGCGGTCGCGCAGGAAGTCGTGACTGGAATAGTCGCGCAGCAAGTTCACCGCATCGACGACCGTGACCATCGTGTCGAGGCGAGCGACGTCCGACAAGCTCTCCCCCTCTGCATCGCGGAAATCGAACGTGGCGGCGACGGGCAAGGGCTCGGAGATGCCAGTCGACTCGATCAGCAAGTAATCGAACCGCCCCTCTTCGGCGAGGCGCCGCACTTCGGCGAGTAGGTCATCGCGCAGCGTGCAGCAGATGCAGCCGTTCGACATCTCGACCAATGTCTCGTCGGTACGGCTGAGTTCTGTATCTGCACGCACCAGATCGGCGTCGATGTTGACCTCGGACATGTCGTTGACAATGACGGCGACTCGTCGGCCATCGCGGTTGTTCAGCACGCGATTCAGTAGTGTCGTCTTGCCGGCGCCGAGAAAGCCGGAGAGCACGGTGACGGGAAGGCGGGCGTCTTGAGCCTTCATGACTTCACTCTCCGTTTCTTATGAACTCAGTGCCTGCGCGAGCGTCGTCGCGTTGTGGCGCATCATATCGAGGTAGGTGGGTGCCGGGCCGTCCGGGCTGGAAAGCGCGCCGG
The DNA here is from genome assembly GCA_964460955.1 of uncultured Rhodospirillaceae bacterium. GTDB lineage: Bacteria > Pseudomonadota > Alphaproteobacteria > Rhodospirillales > Defluviicoccaceae > Defluviicoccus. The sequence continues at coordinate 5,282 of CAYWRP010000082.1, forward strand.
GGTAGAGCGTGCCGCCGATGGTGGCTCCGGTCTCGTTCGCGATCTGCTCCAAAAGGCGGGAGTCGGTGATGTTCTCGACAAAGACGGCCGATATATCTTCGGCTCGCATCTGCTCAATCAGCCGGGCGACGTCCTGCGCCGACACTTCGGACTCGGTGCTCAGTCCTTGGGGGGCCAGGAAAGTCAACCCATAGTCGCGACCGAAATACTGGAACGCATCGTGCGAAGTGACGACCGTACGTCGGTTGGCCGGCAGGCTTGCCACCATCTCGCGGATCTCTGCATCGAGCGCCTCGATCTCTGCGACATAAGCTGCGCGGTTCTGGTAGAAGTCGGCCGCGTTCGCCGGATCCGACTGCGCCAATGCGGCAGTGATGTTGTTTACATAGAAGACGGCATTGCCAAGGCTCTGCCAGGCATGCGGGTCGAAGGCGCCGTGGTGATGGTGATCGTGGCCTGTCTCGGCATGGTCTTCATGGTCATGACCAGCCTCTTCGGCGTGGTCGTCGTGGCCATCGCCGTGATCGTGTTTGGCGTGGTCTTCGCCCTCGTGTTTGCCATGATCATGTCCGCTATCCGCGTGGTCATCATGCTGAGCGTGATCTTCTCCATCTTCATAGGCGATCGGTTCGATCCCTTTCGTCGCCACCACGCGCAGACCATCGAAGTCGGAAGCATCGATCAGCCGGTCGAGCCAGCCTTCAAACTCAAGTCCGTTGACGAAGAGCACTTGTGCTTCACTTACAGAACGAGCGGCGGCGGGGGTTGGCTGGTAGACATGGGTGTCGCCGTCGGGGCCAACGAGCGTCGTGACAGCCACATGCTTGCCGCCGATGCGCTCCACCATGTCGCCGAGGATCGAGAAGGTGGCAACGACAGGGATTTGCTCGGTCGGCTGGGCCGCTGCCGGTCCGGCGAGTGACAGGGCAAGGACGGCTGTCGCGGACTTGAGGAGGGTTCTGCGGGTCGTCATGGGATTTCCTTTCAGGCTTCGAAGTAGCGGCGCGGCAAGGCCTGCGCGACAAGACCGCCTGACGGCCCGAACACCAGCGACGCCCCGTAGACGATACCGGCCACGAGGATGATCGCCGGCCCGGACGGCAGGCTGTAATGGTAGGAAAGTAGAAGGCCGCTCAAGCTCGCCAGAATGGCGACAGCGACCGCAACGAAGACGAGCCCGCCGATGCTTGCGGCCCAGAAACGCGCAGCGGCGGCAGGTAGGATCATGATGCCGACTGCCATGAGCGTGCCGAGCGCATGGAAACCACCGACCAGATTCAGCACCACGAGCGCGAGGAAGGTGAAATGCGTAACCGCGCTGAGCCCACCGACCGAGCGCAGGAATTGCGGGTCGGCGCATTCCAGAACCAAAGGCCGGAATACGGTTGCCAGGGTCAGCAGCGACAGGCTTGCAATCGTGCAGAGCAGGATCAGTGCTGCATCGTCGAGCGCCAGCACCGTGCCGAATAGCACATGCATCAGGTCAACGTTGCTGCCGCGCGTCGAAACGATCAGCACGCCGACCGCGAGCGAGATTAGGTAGAAGGCGGCGAGGCTGGCATCCTCGCGCAGGGCCGTGACGCGGGTAACAAAGCCGGATAAAAGCGCGACCACCATGCCGGCGATCAGTCCTCCGATGGTCATGGCGCCAAGCGACAAGCCTGCCACGAGATAGCCGACGGCAGCGCCAGGCAGGATCGCATGCGCCATCGCGTCACCGGTCAGGCTCATCCGCCGCAGCATTAGGAAGACGCCCACCGGCGTCGCACCTACAGAGATCGCAATGCAACCCAGGAGCGCCCGGCGCATGAAGCCGAAATCGGCAAAGGGAGCGACAAGGGCCTCCCACATCACGCCGCGCTCCGGCCGCAGGTATGCGGCGGACCATGACAAGCTTCGCACATCTGCCGGGCGCGAAACTGATTTTCCGCCGTCAGGACTTGCTCTGTTGGACCATGGGCGACGAGTTCTCGCGCCAACATCAGCGTCTGAGGAAAATGGGCGCGCACCGTCTCGAAGTCGTGCAGCACGGCGAGCACCGTGCGCCCCTCACCATGCCAACGCCGAACCACGCCGAGAAGATCGGCCATGGTGCGAACGTCGATCGCCGTGAAGGGTTCGTCGAGCAGAACGAGCCGTGCATCCTGCAGCAGGAGCCTCGCAAAAAGCGTCCGTTGCATCTGACCGCCCGAGAGAGACCCAATGGGACGGGCCTCAAACCCTTCGAGGCCGACCGCCGAAATCGCTGTGGCGACGCGGTCGCGATGATGATTTCCAAGATGGCCGAAGGAACCGATCTCGCGCCACAGGCCCATGGCGACAAGCTCGGCCACCGAGAGAGGGAAGGACCGGTCGATATCCGATTGCTGCGGCAGATAGGCGATGTCCTCGCGGTTCAGCGGACCGAATGAGACTTGGCCTTCCAAAGGCGCGAGAGCGCCGATTACTCCCTTCAACAGGGTCGATTTGCCCGCGCCGTTGGGGCCGACAATGGCTGTGAGGCTTCCTTCCGCGATCTCGGCCTGGAGGTGACGCACCACCGGATTACGGTCATAGGCCAGCGTGAGGTTCTGCAAGGCGAGAGCCGGCATCATAAAGCTCCGGGGGTCGAAGTTGCCCAGAAAAAGCCCGCCCAGAGCGCCGCCACAATCAGTGCCGCGCCGGCCAGACGGGGCCCTGCGCCGAGGAGGAGCAGGCGGACCATCACCCATTGCGCTTTCATGCGGCTGCCCGTACACCGCCGCACGACGCGCATAGCCCGTGGATCTCAATCACATGCCGCGTCGGCGAAAATCCGGTCTTGGCGGCGATGCTGGAGAGCTCGTTATGCAAATCGGGGGCGACGCTCTCCTCAACGGACCCACAATCGTTGCAGATCGACAGGATGGAGGCGTGCTGGTGTCGGTCGCCCTTGCACGCGATGAATGCCTTGAGGGATTCGAGGCGATGTACGCGCCCGCGCTCTATCAGCGCGGACAGCGCCCTGTAGATGGTTGGTGGCCCGATCTTCGGATTGGCCTCGCGCAACTCTCGCAGAATATCGTAGGCTGACAACGGACGGCGACGGCGGCGCAGAACCGTTAGTACCTCCGCCCTGATCCTCTCTCCACGATTGTTCACGCGATGCCTCCATCCCTCATTCGCCTCCTCGATATGTTATGTTATAACGTAACGCAAGGGGAAATGAGAAGTTCGAAAAACTGCACCGCGTGACGATCACCTTACCGTCATGGGTGCGGCGCTTCTCGCGGCGCAAGCGCGGCGAGGCGTCTGCGGTGGCGCGCCGTGCTGAGTTCGTCGAGTTCGCGGCGTCCAGCAGTGGGTCCCGGCATGAGGTGGCCGTGTTACCGGGAGTTTCGTGAAATCGGCTCGAGATGTAATAGGGTTTCGAAGCCATTGCGGAAGCGGATTTTTTGGCGCGTTTGGGAGAGTCCGCCAAACTACGATCTCACACTCAAGCCCATGTGTGCTGGTTCCTCGCGCCAAGATAACTCGCCTGCCTAGACCGTGTTTGCCGTGAGCCCGTCAAACGCCGCGATCACCGGTTCGATCACGTGTTGGGGCAAGTTGCGGGTGATGAAGACGATCCGTGTTCGCCGGTCATCATCAGGCCAGGCATCGAGCCACACTGGTTCGTGGAAAATATGTTGCACCCCATGGATGACGCACGGTCGGTCAGGTTCGTCGATAACGTGAATGATCCCCTTGACGCGCAGAAGGTCTTCTCCGCGGTTGGCGATCAGTAGTTCCAAGGCGACGCTCAGTGCGAGGCTGCTGACGGGCTGGTCGCGCACCACGCAAAAGGCATGGATGTCGGTACCGTGGCGGTTGACGTCATGTTGTGGATGATGGTCGTGGCCGCCAACGTGATCCAGGTCATGCTCGTGAGCGTGGTTGTGCGCCTCATCCGTCGTTCGATACGCTTCTTCGTGTAACCACTGCTGGACGTCGATGGTCTTGTTCGCGGGGTCATAGAGGGCTGTATCGAATAGCCGTCGCAGGTCAAAATCCGTCGCTGTCCGATCCAGGATCACTGCGCCCGGATTGATCCTTGAGAGCGTTTGCCGCAGTTGGTGCAATTCGTTGCGGGAAACCGAATCTTTGATCTGGTCGGTCTTGGTCAGGACCAGACGATCCGCCACTGCCACCTGTTTCATGCACTCGGCCTGGCGTTCCAGGGTCGCCGCACCGTTTACCGCGTCCACCGTGGTGACAACTGTACTCAAGCTATAGCGCCACGAAATCAGAGAATCGGCAATCAGCGTGTGTAGGACTGGCGCTGGATCGGCCAATCCCGTGGTCTCAATCACAAGCCGCGAGAACATCGGGATGAGGCCAGCAGCAGATCTCGCATGCAGATCAATCAGGGTTTTGCGAATGTCGCCACGGATCGTGCAGCAAAGGCAACCGGACGTCATCTCGACAATTTCTTCCCGGCTCGCCTCAACAAGCGCATGGTCTAGACCCACTTCACCGAATTCGTTGATGACAACCGCCGTGTCGGAAAACCGCGGGTCTTTCAGCACATAGCTCAGCAGCGTCGTCTTGCCACTGCCGAGGAAACCGGTAATCAGGGTCACTGGAATTGGAGTCATTCAGTCATGCCCTCGAGTATCTCCCGGATGCCAAGGTGACCGGACCTCTGCGGGAGAGGCGCTGGTATGTTGATAGCTGTCCCTACGACGGTAAAGGTTTGGTCGCGGGCCCGACCATCGGAGTTCCGGTCCTAGCAACAAAAACGACCCCAACCTGCTCATATCGATTTCAGGTCCTCAAATGTTATAACATTACAAGTAACCCTTGCTTTTGACAAAGGCAACCGGCAGTAAGCGCGACGGCGCTGCCCTATGCGCAGGGCTCCGAATCCAAGTTAGGTGGGTTGTGAGGAGAGGATGGCGTTGAGGT
>CAYWRP010000083.1:0-9779 GCA_964460955.1 uncultured Rhodospirillaceae bacterium
ACAGCGCAGCATGGAATCCCTAATCGGACCCTTTCGTTCCGATCAATCCACTAGAAGAAGCACACAAGGAAGTCAGCACCGTCAGTGAACGATATCGAAGGATGCTAAACTCTCTTTTCTTCAAAACAGAATAGTTTTTTTGATGTCGTATATGACAAGATAAGAAAAAATTTTCCAACTGGCATGGCGGCAACGCCGTGGCGATGATAGTGCGCGGGGTTAGGGCGGCATGGGCGTCGATTCGGCGTCTAACGGTAGAAGCCGATGCGGCCGATGGCGAGGTCGGCGTGGAAGCCGCCGCCGATGGCGACAAGGCCGAGCCGACGCAGGCGGCGGAGTTCCAACCGCGCCGCGACGCGGTGCGGAGCGAAGCGGTCGAACGGCAGCCGCACGTCGCGCCATCGCGGCTCGGCGACGAACGGCGCGCGATACGATTGCCACGGGCGCAGGCAGTCGGGCGTGCGCAGGTGCAGGCCGTAGGTCTCGCCGTTGCCGTACGCGGTGATGGCGACGCCGGTGTAGGCGGCGGCATCGAACGCGGCGCCGTCGGAGCTTAGATCCAGCGCCATCTGGATGAAGCCGCCGTTGTTCTCGAGGCGGACGTCGCCGGTAAGCCTGAGGCAGCGGCGGCCGTCGATCTCGGTCCGCTTCAGCGTCTCTTGCGAGATGCCGCCCATCACCCGGTCGCTGAAGCCGCGCCACGGCGTGCCGAGCGCCGAGACCGGGCCCGCGCCGGCGAAATCGTCGATGATCAGCATGTCGTCACTTTCGGGCATGGACTCCCCCGGTCGGCTCGGGCATAGGTCGAGGCGACGGGACAGCCGTGGCTACCACCGCCGAAGAGACGGGATTCAACGGCCATGAATGACGAAATGACGTTGCGGGACAAGCTCCGCAAAATCGAGGCACTGTTCGCCGGTGCCGCGACGCTCGGCGAGAAGGCGGCCGCGGGCGCCGCCGCCGAACGCATCCGCGCCCGCTTGGACGAAGCGGCGACGCGCGAGCCGCCGGTTGAGATGCGGTTCAGTGTCGGCGATCCGTGGGCTCGCCAGCTGTTCATCGCGCTTTGCCGCCGCTACGGACTGCGGCCCTACCGTTATCCGCGCATGCAACGCCAGAGCGTCCTCGTCCGCGCGCCGGCGACATTCCTGAAAACCGTCCTGTGGCCGGAGTTCAGGGAGATCAACGCGGCGCTCACCGACTACCTGGCGGACGTCACCGACCGCGTCATCCGCGAGGAGGTGTTCAAGGACAGCCGCGACGCCGACGAAATGGCCGAGCCAGCCCGGATCGAGGGATGATGCCGATCTCAAGCCCATCGCTTTCCTGCCTGCGCCGCACGCCGGGTCGGGTGAAATAGGCGGGCAGGCGACTCCTTCACGTCCGCGCGCATTCAGAGTTGCCAAGCGCACGCAAGCTGAGCCAGCATGACTGGCTGGCGAGACGATGCTTGCGGCGGCGTGGTCGCGGGAGGTGCCAGCCGCGCGAATGCGCGGACCAAAAAGGCCCTAACGCCGCGCGTGATCATCGCCTCTGATCGACGGAGCTGCCAATGACGTCCATCAAGAACTACGACGATCTGCCCATGCAGTGGGTCGGCGACTGGGCGGGGCGCCGCGCCGCGCTTACCCCGCAGCGGACCGCGCTCTACTGTTCCTTTACCAGGACGTCCTACACCTACGAGGAAATCGACGACCGCGCCCGCCGGGTCGGAACCTACCTGGCGGATACTCTCGGCTTGCGGAAGGGTGATGTCGTCGCGCTGATCTGCCGCAACCGGTTGCAGGCGATCGATCTTTATCTCGCCTGCGGCAAGCTGGGTGTTATCCTGGCGCCACTGAGCCAGCGGCTGAAAAAGCCGGAGCTGGACGATCTGCTGGCGCGCCTGCGGCCGAAGGCGGTGGTGCACGAGAACGCGTTCGCCGACCTCGTCGGCGGCCTCGCCATGCCGGCCTCGGTTCAGGCGGTGATCGATCTCGACGGTGACGATGCGCTGTTCGAGACGGTGATCCTGAAAACACCGGCGCGGGCCGTGAATGTCCCGCTGGCGATGAACGATCCGTTCCTTTATGTGCATACCGGCGGTACCACCGCGGTGCCGAAAATCTGCATCGTCTCGCACCGGCAGATGATCTGGAATTCCGTCGACATCCTGGCGACGGGAGTCATCGGCCAGTGCAAGACCGTGCTCATCACCTTTCCGTTCTTCCACATCGGCGGCTGGAATACCTTGACACCGCTCGTCCATGCCGGGGTGACCGGCGTCCTGTTGCGCGAGTTCGATCCCGGACGAGTGCTCGAGTTGATCGACGAAGGGCGGGTGGAGAATTTCGGCGCCGTCGAGGCGATGCTGCAGTTCCTCATCGCCCATCCCAAGTTCGCGCAGACGGACTTTTCCGATCTCAAGGCGATCATCACCGCCGCCGCGCCGTGCTCGAAATCGGTGATGCGGGTGTTTCTGGATAAGGGCATCCGCATCAGCCAAACCTACGGCATGACCGAGGCCGGCCCATCGAATTTCGCCTACACCGCGCGCACCGACTCGTTGGAGGAGCTGCTGACCAACTCGGCCAGCATCGGCACGTCGATGTTCCATTGCGACGCCAAGATCGTCGATCCGGAAACCGGCGGCGAGGTCGAACCCGGCGCGGTCGGCGTCTTGTGCCTGCGCAGCCCGCACACCTTCGATGGCTACCTCGACGATCCCGGCCGCACCGACAAGGTGCTCGACGCCGAGGGCTGGATCCATACCGGCGACCTCGCGGTGCGCGACGACGACGGCCTCGTCTATATCAGGGGGCGCGCCGACAACATGTTCATTTCCGGCGGCGAGAACATCTCGCCGGAGGAGATCGAGCAGGCGCTGATGAAACACCCCGCCGTCGCCGGGGCGATCTGCGCCGGCATCTCCGACCCCAAATGGGGACAGGTGCCGGCGGCACTGGTGGTGCTGCATGCGGGCCAGGATGCCTCGGAGGACGACTTGAAGGCCGCCTGCCGCGACTCCCTCGCCGACTACAAGGTACCGAAACAGATCAAGACGGTGGCGCAACTGCCCCTCACCGGTGCCGGCAAGCTCGACCGCAATGCCGTGCCGGCGCTGTTTCCTTGATCGCCGGCCAAGCGTCGGTTGCCGGCGCCTTTAGCCTCTAAGCGTGTCCCACCTGGCGATAGCGGCGGTCGGCGTCACCGAGGGCGGCCAGCGCGGTGGCGACGAGGTGATGCGAGAGGTGATCGGTGGTCTGCTTCGGCGCCTCGACCATGGCGGCGCGGATGGCGAGCGCCATGGCGACGGCCTGCATGACATCGCCGTTGCTGGTGTCGGCGGTGAGATTGACCTCCCGGTCGATGGCTTCAAGGACGGCGGTGAGCATCTGCGAGACGCGCATCGGCGAGATGGTTTCCGGGTGCAGCGGAAACGTGATATCGATGATTTCGCCGCTTGCGGTGGTGGTCCGGAACGGGAGTTGATTGGCCATGGCTGCTGCTCCTCAGATCAGATCGTGAAGTCGCCCGTTGGATGTAGGCCTCATGGGAGATTTGGGGGGCGAACGCGCGCATGTCTCGCGCCGCCGGGCCTTACATCATCCCGCGGATACCGGCGGCGATGGCGCAAGCGGCCAGGACGGGGGCGAGCCAGGCTTGGACCGGCAGCGGGCCGACCAGCCAATGCGTCGCCGCGAGGCCGGCCGCGGCGAGGCCGGCAAGGAGGGCGCCCCACGGGCCGCCGATGACAAGGGCGATGAACCCGACAACCGGCGGCAGGACGACCCACGGGCCGAGGGTTTGATGCGCCAGGCCGGCCAAGCAGGCCGCCCAAACCGCGACGTAGGCCGTCAACGCGCCGCGGCCCCACTCGCCCGGCGCGCTCTGCAGCAAGGCGAGCCCGGTCAGCACGACCGCCGGTGCAATGATCGCCAGCGATGCATAGAGCGAGCCAAGGGAAGCTAATTGACTGGTCACCGAAGCCTGTCCATGATCTTAACCCGGATAGGGTTTTTTTGGGGAGGACGCGATGTCCACGATTTTCTTCGCCACCAATCGCGATGTTAAACACGAAACGTCGAAGAACGCTAACAACTTTGGCGATCGTTTCAACGCCTTGGGGCCGCAGTGCTTCCGGGTCGGCACGGTCGAGGTCACTCTCAACGGCGATCCGTTGAGCACCGACGACGACGTGTGGGAGGTCGGGCGATGCGAGCTGTTTACGGAGAAGCTAGACAGCGCGTCCGAAGGCGGGGCGCTCCTCGGGTCAGCCAAAATGTTTGATGAGCTGCGCGGGTTACTGAAGGACAATACCTGCGACGTCATTATCTTCCTGCACGGCTTTGCCAACGACTTCCCCGGCACCGCGCGCCGCGCCGCCTCGCTGCAGGAGTTGTACGGGGATGGCGGCAAGTCGGCGATCGTCGTGATGTTCTCGTGGCCCTCCAACGGCGAAGTTTTCCCGTCCTACGAATACTTCTCCGACCGCGATGATGCCGAGGCTTCCGGCCTGGCGATGGGGCGCGCGCTGAAACGACTGGCCGAGTTTCTCGAAAGGCTGCGCCATGAAGACGCCGCCAAGATCCGGGAAGCCCGCAGCCGGGGCGAAGTGCCGGATGAAAAAGTGCTGCGGCAATGCCAACGCAAGCTGCATCTGGTCGCCCATTCGATGGGCAATTGGGCGCTTCGTCACGCCATTAATAAATTCGCTCAGGAGAATGACGGTCGGGTGCCGCGCCTGCTCGATCACGTCTTCCTGATGGCGGCCGACGAGGACGCCGATGCCTTGGCCCGGCCGGAGAAGCTGGCGAAACTGCTCCGCTTGGCCAACCGGGTGCACGTCTATAACGCCCGGGATGATGTCGCGCTGCAGGTCTCCGACCGGACGAAGGGCAACCCGGACCGCTTGGGCACGGATGGGCCGGAAAACCTCGACCTGCTGGATGAGAGGGTGATCGCCATCGACTGTTCGGACATCTCCGATACGATCACCGCGCACGGCCGGCACCAATATTACCGGTTGCGCCCGGAAGCGATCGAGGACGTGGTGGCGACATTGCGGGGCGAACCGCAGGAGGACCGGGAGGGCCGCGTCACCATCCGTCCGGGGCGCAGCTGGCGGCTCCGCGATCGCGCTTGAAGGCATGCCGCGGCGGCGGTAAAGCACTGAAAAGAATTGGCGGTTTCCCGCGCCACGCCGTTCGGATAGCATCGGCGCCACCTCCGGGGAGGCCGGACGCGCGCTGCCTCGGGAAAACGGGAACGGGTGCATGCCGAAGATCCGCCGCGACCTCGAATTCTTGATGATCTGCTTCGGCGAGGTGCTGCGGGAACAGGGCGAACACGCGGTGGCCGACGCCCTGCCGTAGCTGGCCGACGATCCGACCGCCGCCGCCGAGGACCGCGAGACCTCTCCGGCGGTGGCGCAGGCCTATTCGACCGCGTTCAGCCTGATCAACATGGTCGAGGAAAACGCCTACGCCCGGCACCATCGCGAACTGGCCACCGCCGGCCGGCTGCGCGAGCGGGCAGGCTCTTGGGAAAGCACATTGGCGCTGCTCAAGGACGCCGGATTTTCCGGCGCCGAGATCGCTGCCGCCATGCCCGGAGTCCGCGTCGAACCGGTGCTGACAGCGCACCCGACGCAGGCCAAACGCCGGACCATCCTTGAACATCACCGGGAACTCCATGTCCTCCTGGTGCAGCGGGAAAACCAGATGTGGACGCCGGGCGAGCAGGCGGACATTCGCGAGCGGATGAAGGCGGTGCTGGAGCGCGTGTGGCGCTCGGGCGAGATCAAGCTGGAACGGCCGGATGTCGGCAGCGAGGTGCGCAACGCCATCCACTATTTGCACAACGTCTTTCCGACCGTTCTGCCGCTCACCGCCCGCCGCTTGCGCGAGGCGTGGTACGACGCCGGGTTCGATGCGGCGCTGTTGGAGGCGCACTATCCGGTACAGCCGCATCTGACCTTCGGCAGCTGGGTCTGGTCGACGACGCGCTGACCGGTCTTGCCATGCACCTCAGTCTGACCAACCTCGCGCAGCAGCCGGGCGAGGCCCTGATGTCGCGCCTGCACGACATGGTGGCCAGCCTTGGGAAGTGGGGCGAGGCGGCGCTCCAGCGCAACCCGGACGAGCCCTGGCGCCAGTTCGTCAATGCCATGCGCGCCATGCTGCCGGCCGACGCGGAGCCGGTTGATGGCGGGTACCGGCAAGCCGACGCCCTGCTGGCCGACCTCGATCTGTTGCGTGCCGACCTTGTCCGGCTCGGCGCCGATCGGATCGCCCGCGTCGAGATCGATGGCGTCAGGGAAGTCGTCCGCACCTTCGGTTTCCACGCCGCCAAGCTCGACATCCGCCAGAACTCCGCCTTTCACGACCGCGCCGTCGGCCAGCTCCTCCGGCCGGCCAAGCTGCCCGAGACCGATTTCGAGACCTGGACCGAGGCGAAACGGCTCGCCTTCCTGAACGCCGAATTGGCAAGCCGGCGCCCGTTTACCCGCGTCGACACGCCGGTCGGCGCGGACGCGCGGGCGGTTCTCGATTGTTACGCCGTTCTTGCCGAGCACAATGCAGCCTACGGGCCGGATGGGCTGGGCGCCCTCATCGTCAGCATGACGCGCAGTCTCTCCGATCTGTTGGTGGTCTATCTGCTGGCGCGCGAACGCGGGCTTCTCGTCGACGACGCCACCGGCGTGCGCTGCCTGCTGCCGGTGGTGCCGCTGTTCGAAACCATCGAGGACCTGCGGCAGGCGCCGGCGATCGTCCGCGACTTCCTCGACCATCCGTTCACCCGGCGCAGTCTGACGGCGGCGGCGCAGCAGCGAACGCAAGCTGAGCGATCTGCGCGCCATTCCCTGGGTGTTCGCGTGGAGCCAATCGCGCTACTACCTGTCCGGCTGGTAGGGCGTCGGCAGCGCGCTGGCGAGCCTGAAAACGGAGGCGCCGGAGGCGTTCGAGGCGCTGGCGGCGGCGGTGCGCGGGGAGAGCTGGCCGCCGCTCGGCTACGTGATCGGCAACGCGGTGATCAGCGTTCTCACCGCTGATGCCGCGTTGATGCGGGCCTATGCCGGCCTGGTCAGCGACGAGGGACTGCGGCAGCGCATTCTGAACACCATCCTGGATGAGTTCTCGACGACCCGGGGCGACATCGAAGCGCTGTTCGGCGACACCCTGGAGAACCAGCGCCCGGTGATGGCGTGCACGGTCCAGCTGCGAACGGTGGGCCTGCGGCCGCTGCATCATCAGCAGATCCGCCTGATGCGGGTGTGGCGCCTGACGCGCCGGGACGGCGACGATGTCACCGCGACCGAGACGCATTCGCGGCTGCAGCTGATCGTCAACGCGATCGCCAGCGGACTCGGCACCACCGGCTGAGCATGATCGACGTCGGCGCCGGTTTGGCGGCCGCGCGATCTTCCTGTAAGTTGGATGACTTATAAACTCAGACGTGGACGTGGGAAGGGAGCGCGAAGGGGATGATCCTGGCAGGCGATATCGGCGGGACAAAGACCGTGCTGGCCCTCTATGCCCCGGGGCAGGGCGTGGGCGAGCCGCTGCGCGAGGCGCGGTTTTCGAGCCGCGACCATCCATCCTTCGACGCCGTGCTGGCACGGTTCCTCGACGGCATCGAAACCCGGCCGCGCGCCGCTTCGTTCGGCGTCGCCGGGCCGATCATCGATCAGACCTGCAAGACCACCAACCTGCCTTGGATCCTCGACGCGGCGGCGATCGCCGAGCGGTTCCGCATCCGCAGCGTCCACCTGCTCAACGACCTGCAGGCGATCGCCACCGCCGTACCGCATCTCAAGCCGGCGGACGTCCACGTCCTGCGCGACGGCGCCAAGGACCCACGCGGCGTCATCGGCGTCGTCGCGCCGGGGACCGGGCTCGGCGAGGCGTTCCTCACCCCCGAGGGCGCCGGCTACCGCGCCTGGCCGACCGAGGGCGGGCACGCCTCCTTCGCGCCGGTGACGGCGGAACAGCGCGGCCTGCTCGAATTCCTGCAACGCCGCTTCGGCCATGTGAGTTTCGAGCGGGTTTGTTCGGGCAGTGGCTATATCAACATTTACGATTACCTGGTCGACACCGGGCGTTACGAGGAGCCGGCGTGGCTGCGCGACGGCATCGCCGCCGCCGCCGATCCGACGCCGCTGATCATGGATTCCGGGATCGCCCGCAAGGCGCCGATCTGCATCGCCGCGCTGGACCTGTTCGTCGACATCCTCGGCAACGTGCTCGGCAACATGGCGCTCAAGGCGATGACCACCGGCGGGCTTTATCTCGGTGGCGGGTTGCCACCGCGGCTGATCGCGCGTCTGCGGCAGCCGGATTTCCTCGACGCGATCTGCTACAAGGGCCGCTTCCGCGACTGGATCGCCCGCATCCCGGTCGAAGTGATCCTCGACCCGAAGGCCGCCCTGCACGGCGCCGCCTGGGACGCCCTGAGCGATATTTCCGAGTAAAAATCGAACCACGACTGTCGCCTGGCTCCCGCCTCGCCAAAGCGAACGAGCAATGTGATGGTAGTTGACTCTAGATCGAGAATCCGGCGATTTCTTTCAGTCCAGGCATAAAGTAACATTGCCGCTAACGAGCTATCGTCTGTAACTGAATTGTAAACTCAAATTCAGATCTTTTGCTCGATAATAACCCAAACGAGTATGCATTGGTGGACGTCTGTATTGAATGTCGTCAATAAGCATTTTTTGATTGAATTAAGGGGTGAGTTGAGGCAATGATGATCCATCACAGTCATTTGATGCATATTTCTTGAATATCGCAAGATTAAAGTCTTGACACAACTTTTACATTTCGTGTTTTTCTCTTTCGCACGGTTAGGTTGATTACTATCCCATAAGGGCCAAAACGCTGGCGGCGAGCTGGTTTTACAGGTTGTGGATCAGATCGGGGGAAAGATGCCGGAATCGAGGAGTGGGCTTGATTTGGCGCGGCGTTCGGGGAACGCACAAACGTTCATGGTGGCCCAGAAGGGGGCAGTGCATTGGCGGCAGACCCTTTCACGCCTGAAGGAGGCGTGTCAGGCGGATGCCGCGTGGGTGGTCCAATACGACACCGAAACGCGGCGCGGGCGCATCCTGTTCGCCATCAACGTCGCCGCCGAGGCCGCCGAGGCGTATCGCCATCGATTTTCGCAGATCGATCCTTGGCTGGATAACGAGTTTTGCTTTCAAGATGTCGGCATGACGGTGAGCGGCCACGACGTGCTGCCCGACGCGACCTTGGAGCAAACCGAGTTTTATCGCGGCTGGCTGAAACCGCAGGGGTTGTTCCACCATTCCTTCGGTGTGCTCTCGCGCAGCGACAGCTCGGTCATGCTGCTCGTTCTCGCCCGGAAGCGGACGAGAAACCACTTTGGCGAGACGGAGGCGACGATTCTCGGCGCCGTTCTGCCCGCCTGCGCGGCCAACTGGCGCCTCGATGGGCTGTTGCAGGCCTCGCGGGCAGAAACCCGCGCCGTCTGGAGCACGATGGACCACCTCAACTGCGGTATCGTTCTCACCGATCCCGGCGGGCGCGTCTTCGGCCTTAACCAGGTCGCCCGCGAAATCGTCCAGCAGCAGGACGGTTTGTGCCTGCAGGATGGATTTCTCGCCGCCATGCGCCATCCCGATCACCTCCGCCTGCACGGCGCCTTGCGGCGGCTTTCGGATTCCGCCGCCGATCCGACGTTGATCTCGGCGTTCACCATCCCGCACGAAGAGGGCGACGGCGGTCTGAACGTGATTCTCAAATGGGTCGTCGACCCCCGGTCGGCGAATGGGCCCACGG
>CAYWRP010000084.1:0-9731 GCA_964460955.1 uncultured Rhodospirillaceae bacterium
TCGGCCGCTGCGTGCGGGTCGAGGTCGCCGGACAGCATCTGCGCCAGCAATTTTTCCAGGGTGGCGCCGCTGTTGCGCATCAGCCGGTTGTGGACGATGTCCTCCGCCGCCTTGAGCACCCGCATGCGGGCGATCTGCCGGCGGCGCTCGACGATTTCCGCGCTGTCGTGCAGATGGCCGTGGTGCGCCTCGATCCGGTCGACCAACTCGGCGATGCCCTCCGAGCGCTGGGCGCTGGTCGCCACCACCGGGATCTTCCAGGCGTCGCCAGTGCCGCGTCCGAGCGCGCCGAGTTTCAGCATGGCGCGCAGATGGGCGATGGTCTCATCGGCGTCCGGCTTGTCGCACTTGCTGACGACATGGATGTCGGCGATCTCAAGGACGCCGGCCTTGATCGCCTGGATCTCGTCGCCGAGGCCGGGCGCCGAGACGACGACCACCGTCTGCGCCGCCTGGACGATATCCACCTCGTCCTGGCCGACGCCGACCGTCTCGATGAGGATGACGTCGTAGCCGGCGGCGTCGAGCACGTCGACGACGTCCAGCGAGGCGCGGGCCAGGCCGCCCAGCGCGCCGCGGGTCGCCATCGAGCGGATGAACACGCCGGTATCGTGGGCGAGATCGAGCATGCGGATGCGGTCGCCGAGGATGGCGCCGCCGGAGAACGGGCTGGAAGGGTCGACGGCGACGATCCCCACCGTCTTTCCCAACTCGCGGAAGCGCTGGGTCAACGCGCGCACCATGGTCGACTTGCCGCTGCCGGGCACGCCGGTCAGCCCGATGACATGGGCGCGGCCGGCATACTTGTGGATCGCCGCCGAAACCCGCTTGGCGGTCTCGCCGCTGGTTTCGGCGAGTGAGATAAGCTTGGCCACGGAGCGCCGCCTGCCGGCGCGGACTTCCTCGATCAGCGGCGCGAGCGTGTCGTCGGCAGCGGCCGCCACCTCACTCATCGGGCACCTCGGCGCCGATCCCCTCGTCTAGGTAGAGGTGCGCCAGGCGGACGTAGTGCGGCGCGGTGGTGGCGAAGCTCTCGCGGTCGTTCTCATTCATCGGCCGCAGCAGTTTCGCCGGCGACCCGGCCCACAGCTCGCCCTTGCCGACCCGCTTGCCGGAGGTAACCAGCGCGCCGGCGGCGACCATCGCGCCTTCCTCGACGACGCAGCCATCCATCACGGTCGCGTGCATGCCGATGAAGCAGCCGTCTTCCAGCGTGCAGGCATGGATCAGCGCCATGTGGCCGATGGTAATGTCGTTGCCGATGTAGGTGCCCCATTTCTTGCGGTTGACGTGGACGACGGTGCCGTCCTGGATGTTGGTCCGCTCGCCGATGCGCACCACGTTGACATCCCCGCGGACGACGCAGCCGAACCAGATGTTGCTGTCCTCGCCGATTTCGACATCGCCGATGATCGTCGCCGTCGGCGCGATGAACACGCCGCTGGCGATTTTCGGCAGAATCCCTTTGTGGGGTAATATGTTACTGCTCACTCTTCCCGTCCCGCTTCATCTTTATCCGTGTAGCCAGTAGCGCATCAACGCGGATACGGCGATCGGCTGCTCCAGAGGTGGAAGATGACCGCTGTCCTCGATGATGACAAGGGCGGCGTCGCGCAGGCCCTCGGCCATCTCCCGCGCTTGCGCAAGCGGGGTCAGCACATCCTGGCGGCCGCAGACGACCAGCGTCGGGCAATGAATCAGCCCCAGATCGTGACGGCTGTCCGGCCGGCCGATGATCGCCCGCTGCTGGCGGACGAAGCCGTCGCGGCCGGTCCGCTCCGCCATCTCGTAGATGATCCGCGTCAGGCCATCGTCGTCAAGGCGCGCCGGATGGAGAAGTTTCGGCAGCAGCCGCCGGGTGACGCCGCGAAACGCCCCTTCCCGGCTCGCATCGATCAACGCGCGGCGTTCCTCGCTCCGCTCGGGCGTGTCCGGCGCCGCGGTAGTGTCGATCAGGGCGAGGCGCGTCACCCGTTCCGGCACCTGCCGCAGAACCTCGAAGGCGACGTAGCCGCCCATGGAAAGCCCGGCCAGCGCGAACGAGTCGGGGGCGTCGGCCAGCAGCCGGCGGGCCATGCCGGCGATCGACTCGTCCTGGCCGACATCGGCGACGCGGATGTCCGCCAGGTCGCCCAGCGTATCGATCTGGTGGCGCCACAATTCGGTGTCGCAAAGCAGGCCGGGAACCAGGATCAGCGGGATCTTTGTCATCGTCGGGCACGCCTCTAGCGGATGCGGGCGCTCAGTTCCTTGAAATCCGGCGTGCCCGCCTTCTCCAACCACTCGAAGACCACCATCTCGGTGGTGACCGGCCACGCCCCCGCCGCGCGCATCCGCTCGATGGCCGCGGCGTGGTTTTCGGGCCGCCGTGACGAAGTGGCGTCGGCGACGACGAAGGTCTCGAAGCCCGATTCCACCAGGTCGATCACCGTTTGCAGTACGCAGACGTGCGCCTCCAGGCCGCAGACGACGATCTGGCGGCGGCCGATTTCGGTCAGGCGCGGCCCAAGAACGGGATCGGCGGCGGCGGAGAAATGCAGTTTCTCGAACACGTCGTCGGCGTGCAGGTAGCCGGACAGCGCCGGAACGGTGTGGCCTATACCCTTGGGATACTGCTCCGAGGCGAGGACGGGCACGGCAAGCCGGCGCGCGGCGCCGATCAACAGGTCGGCGTTGGCGACCACCTTGTTGGGATCACCGACCACGCGGGCCAGCCGCTCCTGGATATCGACGATCAGCAGGCACGACTTTTCCGCCTTCATGAGCATGAGACTTTTCCTGGTTGTGGTTGGCGACAAGTCGTTGACCGTAGCCGAAAGCCGCCGCGTCGCCAAGCCGCCGCCGACCGGTTGTTGCCAGTATCGATGGAAATCCGGTACGCTCCACTTCGACCCATTGAGGTCGCGACAGTCCGCCGTCACCAGCGAGGACCGACAACATGGCGCCCGTGAGCGAGACCGACACCGCCGCCGCCGCGCCGCGCCAGCTTCTTGGCGAACATCAGATGCAGATGTCCTTGCTGAAAGCCTTGCGCGATGGCGTCGAGCGCGGTGATCCGGGTGCAGACATCGACGCGATCCTGGACCAGCTCGCCGACTTCTCGCGGATCCACTTCTCGTCCGAACAATTACTGATGCGGCTTTACGAGTACCCCGATTACGTCCGCCATCTCGACGAGCATGAATGCGCGCTGGCTAAGCTCGACGAGTTGCGCGACCGACTGAAGTCCGGCGACGCGGTCGGCGCCCGGGCCTGCCTGGAGACGTTCGGCGGCTGGCTCATCGATCACATCCATCACACCGACGCCGAACTCGCCCGCCACCTGCGCGACTTGGAGGCGCGATAAGCCCGGCGCGGGTCGGTTCGCCGGATGATAGGCGTTCTCCCAAGGCCACACTATGGCGGTTCGTCTTCACCGATAACGACCGCTGCGATTGACTTCGCGCGTCGCGTCATTAACATTGTGGATAAGCGTCCGGAGAGGGGGGCGACGGATTGTTCAATTTCCCAGCGTAGGCCCTGGAACGCGTTTGTCCTTTTCCGATCTTCAATTGAGCGAAGCGGTACTCCGCGCGGTTGCGGATGCCGGCTATGACACACCGACGCCGATTCAGGCGCAGGCGATCCCGTACATCCTGATGGGCCGCGATATTCTTGCCTGCGCCCAGACCGGCACCGGCAAGACAGCGTCCTTCACCCTGCCGATGATCGATGTCCTGGCCCGCGGCCAGGCCAAGGCGCGGATGCCGCGATCGCTGATCCTCGAGCCGACGCGCGAACTGGCGGCGCAGGTCGCCGACAACTTCGACACCTACGGCAAGCACGTCAAACTGACCAAGGCGCTGATCATCGGTGGCGAATCCATGGGCGATCAGCTGCGCAATCTGGAGCGCGGCGCCGACGTCCTGATCGCCACTCCTGGCCGCCTGCTGGACGTGTTCGACCGCGGCGCGCTGTTGATGAACGATGTGCGCATCTTCGTCATCGACGAGGCCGACCGGATGCTCGACATGGGCTTCATCCCCGATGTCGAGCGTATCGCCAAGCTGGTCGCCAGACAGCGCCAGACGCTGATGTTCTCCGCCACCATGCCGCCGGCGATCCGCAAGCTGGCCGACGCCTTCATGACGAACCCGAAGGAGGTCACCGTCGCGCCGCCGTCGACGCCGGCGGAGACGGTGAGCCAGGGCCTTGTCGTCATCGCCGGCGCCGGCGAGTCGGCCGCCAAGGAGAAACGCGCCGTGCTGCGGCGCCTGATCGACAACGAGACGGTTCAGAACGCGCTCGTGTTCTGCAATCGCAAGCGCGATGTCGGTATCGTCCAGCGCTCACTGGCCCGCCACGGCTTCGACGCGGCAATGCTGCACGGTGACATGGCGCAGTCGGCGCGGTCGGAGGTCCTGGAGCGGTTCAAGCGCGGCGACGTTCGCCTCCTCGTCTGCAGCGACGTCGCGGCGCGCGGCCTCGATATCGCCGGCATGAGCCATGTGTTCAATTTCGATGTGCCGACCAGCGCCGAGGATTACGTGCACCGGATCGGCCGCACCGGCCGCGCCGGCAAGACCGGCCGCGCGTTCACCGTCGCCGTTCCGGAAGACGGCAAGTATGTACAGCAAATCGAAGCGCTGATCGGCAAGACCATCGAACGGGTCGAGATGGACGGGCTCGTCACGGGCGAACTCGATACCAGCGGTGGCCGCCGACGTCGGGGGCGGAAGAACAACAAGGCCGCCGCCGCTCCCGCCGCCGCCGAGAAACCCGCGAAGGCCGCCCCCGGGCGCAATCGACGCCCCGCGAAGTCGCAACCCGACGTCGTCGGCGACAGGGGGCAATCGCGCCGCGATCGGGACAAGGCGGATCGCGACGAGCCGGTCGTCGGCCTCGGCGACCACGTTCCCGCCTTCCTGCTGCGCGATCCCCGCGAGGCACTGTCGCGCGCCGAGCGCGATGACGAAGAGACACCGGCGACAGAGGAAACCTCCTAAGCGATCGGAGCGCCGCCGTGAAAACGATCTTCGTGCCAGTCAAATGCAAACTGGGCGAAGTCTACCGCGTCGCCTCCGAGGCCGTCGACCGGGTGGAAAACGTGTCAGAAGTCCATTCGACGTCCGGAAACTATGACCTGCTGTTGAAGTGCCACCTGGATGACGACGCCGACATCGGCCGTTTCGTCACCGAACACCTGCAGACCCTGCCGGGCATCAAGGACACCTACACGATCATCGCCTTCAAGGCCTTCACTTGAGGGCTCACGGCGCGGCGGCCGCCGTGACATGGCGGACGATGAAGTCGAGGGTGATGCGGTCCAACCCGTATTCCGTCAGGTTCTCGTGCATCGCGCCGTCGATCCATGCCGCCTCCTTTGGCTGGCGCGCCGCCTCGAACAGGCGCTTGCCGAAGCGGACCGGAATGATCTCGTCGTCGATCCCGTGCACGATGAGCAGCGGCGCCGCGATCTCGGCGATTCGCGCCTCGGACTCGAAGCGGTCCTTCAACAGGTAGCGCACGGGAAGAATCGGAAAGCGCATCTGGGCGATGTCCGTCACCGAGGTATACGGCGCTTCCAAGACGACGCCGCCGACCGGTGTACCCTCGGCGGCCCGTTCGGCGGCGAGCCGAACGGCGACACCCGATCCCAACGATTCGCCGATCAGCACGATGTCCCCGGGCCTGACGCTTTCCGCCTCCAGGAACGCGAGCGCGGCGCGGGCGTCGGCATGAAGGCCCGGCTCGGTCGGCTGGCCGGGATTGCCGCCGTAACCCCGGTATTCCATCAGCATCACGCCCAACCCGGCGTCGAGGAAGGCGCGCGCCCGCTTGCCGCGATGGCCGATGTGGTTGGCGTTGCCGTGGAAGTGCAGGACGGTCGGCTGGCCCGGTGGCGCCGGCGCATACCAGGAAAACAGCTCCAGGCCATCGGCTGTCTCGAAGGCCACCGTGCGCATCTCGGGCACGCCGGCGCGCTGGGGATCGGGACGGTCGGTGGCTGGAAAGTAGATGAAATGGCGTTGCAGCGCGGTCATCAACACGGCGAGAGCGACATAACCGGCGACCGTCACGCCGATGATTTGCAGGGCGAACGACATCAAGCCGCCGCCGCGGTCAGGGCGTCTCGCAGCGATAGATCGCTTCGACCGGCGTGAGAACGGGGCAAGCCCCGACCCCCGACCCATCGTAGTTGGCGATCTTGCCGTATTGGCCGCAAGTCTCCTCCGCCAATTCGGCATGCTCGGGCGCGTCAGTGGCGAGGGGCGAATAGCAGATGGTCACCGAGTCCCGGTCCGCCGGTTCGACGTAGAACGTCGCCGATTCGCGGTCAAACTCGTCCTTTTTGTAGACGTACGGGTCAACCAGCGAGCAGGCGGCGGCGAGGCCGATCAGCGGGGCGACGGCGAGGATGCGAAATCGGTGCATGACGGCAAGCCTCGGCTCAAGGGGCGATGCGCGCACTGTCGCCTGTCAACCGTCGCAAGTCCAGCCCATGCCCGGCCCGCCTCACGACGGCCCCGTGTCCGCCGCGTCATCCTCAAGCGACAATAGCGCCGCGTCGCCGCCCGCCGCCGCCGTGTTGACGGTCAGCGTGCGCTCGACGGCGAAGCGGTGCAGGTAACGCGGCCCGCCCGCCTTCGGGCCCGTTCCCGAAAGCCCCTCGCCGCCGAACGGCTGCACGCCGACGACGGCGCCGATCATCGGGTTGTTGACATAGGCGTTTCCGGCGCGCACGCGTTTGTGGACATAGTCGGCGAAGGCATCGACCCGGCTGTGAATGCCGATCGTCAGGCCGTAGCCGGTGGCGTTGATCGCCTCGATGACGGAATCCAGGTGATCGTCGCCGTATTCGACGACGTGCAGAATCGGCCCGAAGATCTCCTTTTCCATCATCGCCAGGCTGTGGATGCGGTAGGCGGCGGGGGCGAAGAAGGTGCCACCGGCGCACGCCTCGCTGAGAGACGCGCGGCCGAGACGCGTCGCGTCGCGTTTCATCCGGTCGGCGTGCGTCCGCAGCATCGCCAAGGCGTCGGTGTCGATGACCGGGCCAACGTCGGTGGCGAGGCGGGCCGGGTCGCCGACCTCGAGCTCTTCCATGGCGCCGACCAGCAGGTCGGTGACGCGCGGCGCGATGTCCTTCTGCACGAACAGCACGCGCAGCGCCGAGCACCGTTGACCGGCGCTGCGGAAGGCCGAGGTCACCGCGTCGGTCGCCACCTGCTCCGGCAGCGCGGTCGAGTCGACGATCATCGTGTTCTGCCCGCCCGTCTCGGCGATCAGCGGCACGATCGGCCCGCTGCGCCCGGCGAGCGCCCGGTTGATCGCCCGCGCCGTCTCGACCGACCCCGTGAACGCGACACCGGCAATACGCGGATCGCCCACCAATCGCGCGCCGGTTTCGCCGTCGCCCGGCAGGAAATTGAGCGCTTCCAGCGGGATGCCCGCCTCGTGCAGCAGCGAGACGGCGCGGGCGGCGATCAGCGGTGTCTGCTCCGCCGGCTTGGCGACGACGGCGTTGCCCGCAGCCAGCGCCGCCGCCGCCTGGCCGCAGAAGATGGCGAGCGGAAAATTCCACGGGCTGATGCAGACGAAGGCGCCGCGGCCGCGCAGCGCGAGCGAATTCGCTTCGCCGGCCGGCCCCGGCAGGACGAGCGGCCGGGCGAACTCGGCACGCGCCCGGGCGGCGTAATAGCGGCAGAAATCCACCGCTTCGCGAACCTCGGCCAGAGCGTCGGGGATCGTCTTTCCCGCCTCGCGGACGCACACCGCCATCAGCGCCGGCATCTCGCGTTCCATCAGATCGGCGGCACGCTCGAGGCAGGCCGCCCGCTCGTCGGCCGGTGTCGCGTCCCACCCCGGCTGCGCGGCGACGGCGGTGGCGACCGCCCGCTCGGCGGCCGCCGCCGAGGTTTCCCGCACCATGCCGACAATCCGCTGATGGTCCGCCGGGCTGATGACGGGGCGGTCCTCGCCGCCTTCCATCATCTCGCCGCCGACCAGCGGCGTCGCCGCCGCCGTCACCTCGGCGTCCGCCATCGCCCGGTCGAGGGCGCGCAGCGCTTGCGGTTCGGCGAGGTCTATTCCCTTGGCGAGTTGGCGTTCGCCGCCGAACAGATCGGTCGGTCGGGAAATCCGCGGATGCGCCTTGATTTTCAGTTTCGCCACCTGTGCGACGGGATCGGCGACCACCTCATCGACCGGCAGCTGCATATCGACGATGCGGTTGACGAACGACGTGTTGGAGCCGTTTTCCAGCAGCCGGCGGACGAGATAGGCCAGCAGGGCCTCATGACTGCCGACCGGCGCGTAGATGCGCACCGGAATGCCGGGCCCCTTGGCGCCGACAATCTGGTCGAACAAGGGCTCGCCCATGCCGTGCAGGCGCTGGAATTCGAGGTCGGTGCGGTGTTGCGCCATCTCGAGGATGCAGGCCAGCGTATGCGCGTTGTGGGTGGCGAACTGCGGGTAGAACGCCACCGGTTCCGCCAGCAGCCGCTTGGCACAGGCGATGTAGGAAACGTCGGTGTTCATCTTGCGGGTGAATACCGGATAGCCGGCGAGGCCTTCCACCTGCGCGCGCTTGATTTCGGCGTCCCAGTAGGCGCCCTTGACCAGCCGCACGCTGAGCCGCCGCTGGTGCCGCCTGGCCACCTCGGAAAGCCAGTCGATCAGTGGCCGGGCGCGTTTCTGATAGGCCTGGATGGCGAGCCCGAAGCCCTCCCAGCCGAACAGGTCCGACAGCCGCATCACCGCCTCGAAGACGTCGAGGGTGATCTCCAGGCGGTCGGCCTCCTCGGTATCGATGCAAAGCCCGATATCCTGGTGCTTGGCCTTCAGCGCCAGGTCGGCGACGCGCGGCACCAGTTCCTCCAGGATGCGCTCCCGCTTGGCAGTCTGGAAGCGCGGGTGCAGCGCCGACAGCTTGATCGAGATGCCGGGACCGGCCATCGGCCCGCGCCCGGCGTTGGCCTTGCCGACCTCCTCGATGGCGTGGCTGTAGGCGCGCCAGTACCGCTCCGCGTCCGCTGCGGTGACCGCCGATTCGCCCAGCATGTCGAAGGAGTGCAGATAGCCGCGCTTCTCGTCGTCCCTGGCGCGGCCGAGCGCTTCCTCGATGGTCCGACCCATGACGAACTGGCGGCCCATGATGCGCATCGCCTGAACCATGGCGCGGCGGATCACCGGCTCGCCGGATCGGCCGACCAAGCGTTTCAGCGCGCTGGCGGGGTCGCGCAGGTCCTGCTTTTCCAGGCGGATCAGCCGGCCGGTCAGCATCAGCGCCCAGGTGGAGGCGTTGACGAAGGGCGAATCCGAATGGCCGAGGTGGCGTTCCCAGTCGGCGCCACCGATCTTGTCGGCGATCAGGCGGTCGGCGGTGCGCCCATCCGGCACCCGCAGCAGGGCCTCCGCCAGGCACATCAGCATGACGCCCTCGCGCGACGACAGATCGTATTCGCCCATGAAGGCGTCGATGCCGCCGGTGTCCGTCGCCTGCTCGCGGATCACCTCGACCAAATGGGCCGCGTGCTCGCCGATGCGCGCCCGAGCCGCCTCGCCAAGGCCGACCTCCGCCAGCAGCGCCTCGACGCATCGTTCCTCGTCAGCCGTCGCCGCCGCCTCGATCGCCGCCCGCGCCGGTGTCGGTTGTGGAAACTCGCCGAGAAAGCCCATCTTCCATCTCGCCCTTCCCCCCCCCGGCCACGACAGCCGAGATAATCCCGCAACCCCCCCCCAATTTTACC
>CAYWRP010000085.1:0-9726 GCA_964460955.1 uncultured Rhodospirillaceae bacterium
GACGCCGGGCGGGCCGACGAAGCAGATGATCGGACTGCGGCCCTCCGGGTTGAGCTTGCGCACGGCGAGTAATTCGAGGATCCGCCGCTTCACCTTCGCGAGCCCGTAATGATCGGCCTCGAGCACCCGGCGCGCCTCGGCGATGTCGATCTCGCCAGCGCTGAAGGTGTTCCACGGCAGCTCGATCAGGGTGTCGAGGTAGGTGCGCACCATCGAGAATTCGCCCGCCGCCTCGGGCATGCGTTCCAGGCGCTTGAGTTCCTTGCGGGCCTGTTGCTCGACCTCCTCCGGCATCTCCGCCTTGGCGATGGCCTCGGAAAGCTCGGCGATCTCGGCCGCCTTCTCGTCTTCCTCGCCGAGCTGTTTCTGGATCGTGCGCAGCTGTTCGCGCAGCACGTATTCGCGCTGCTTTTCGTCCATGGACTCTTTCGTCTGCTGGCCGATCTCGCGCGAGATGCGCATCACCTCGATGCGGTGGTCGAGGTGGCCGAGCACCTTGTCGAGCCGTATCTGCAGGTCGAGGGTTTCCAGCACCTCTTGCTTGTCGGCGGGCGGCAGGTCCATGAAGTTGGTGATCGCGTCGGCGAGGACGGACGCCGAGGGGATGTTCTGGATCGCGTCGACCAGCTCGGCCGGCGTTTGCGGCAGCAGCTGCAGGGCTTCGAGGGCGCGTTCGCGCAGCCGGTGCATGCGCACCTCGATCTGCATGGTCGGCGCGCCCTCCGGGTCCTCGATGGTCTCGACGCGGGCGCAGAGAAACGGATGACCCTCGAGCGCCTCGACGAACTTGAAGCGCGTCCGGCCCTGGACGACGATGTGGTGGGTGCCGTCCGGCGCCGTCAGGTAGCGCAGGATGTTGGAGACGGTGCCGATCGGGTGGAGGTCGTCTGGCGTCGGCTCCTCGGCGGGTGCGCGCTGCAGAACGACGCCGACCGGCCGGTCGCCTTTCGCCGCTTCCTGCGCGGCGGCGATCGACCCCGGGCGTCCGAGGGCGAGCGGCATCACCATCGTCGGAAAGACGACCGCGTTGCGCACCGGCAGGATGATCATCGCGTCGTCCGGCAGCACGACCTTGGCGGACGACGCGGGATCAGGGGTCGGCAAGGCGCCGATACCGCCGCCGTTGCCGGCGCCGGCATCGTCGGTGGCGAACAGCTTTTCCGTTCCATGGCGTCTCATTGCGACCGTCCCTTCGTTCCTTTACCTCAGCCGGTTTTCTCGAACACGAGCAGCAGGCAGCCGTCGATCAGTTCGCGCCGCGCCAACCGCAGGCGGTCCGATGGCAAGCCGATGCGCCGGTCGAAATGACCGTGCGGGATCTCGAGGCGATGGATCGTCGCGCTGCGATGCGCCATCGGCAACGGACGCGCGCCGGAAATGCGCAGGACATCGCCGTCGAGGGCGATATCGATCTGCGACGCCTCGACGCCCGGCAAGGCGACGACGATGGCGATGTCCGACGCCGTCTCGATGACGTCCACCGGCGGTTCCCACGTCGGCCTCGCCGCCGGCACGGTCGCGACACGGAAAAAGTGGCGATGCAGGCGTTCGGCGCGTTCCAGCATTTCGCAGGCTTCGGCCCACATCCAGTCGTTGGCGTGGCGTGATGGCATCTCGGTCAAGTCTCCTCGGTCGCCTCCCTAACGTCTTCCAGGATAACAGAGCTTCGCCCATGGGTATGCCCCCGAATTTGGCGCCAGGCGGCTTCGGTGGATCCCCGCACCATCAACGACCCAGCGGCGCGAAAATTCCATCGGTGCCGAGCCGGCCGATACGCCGGCCTACAGAGGGTCGGGGTGGATATCGAACTGCAGGACGTCGAGAACCTGGTCGTACCGGTCGAGCAGATCCGTTCGGTCGCGGCCGCCGATATAGACGTGCGCCAGTTCGAAGCTGTAGCTGTCCTGGTTGGCCAGTTTGCCGAGATGGGTGCCCTTGTCGACGTTGAGCTGGATCCGTGTGTCGCCCTGGCGGCGTTCGATGCGCTCGATGCTCGCCCGGTTCGGCGCGTGCGTCACGAGGCCTGGCTTGGTTACCCGCTTGAAGAAGTGCGCGGCGACGTTCCACCGGCCATCGCGCGGCAGCGGCCGTGGCTTGCGGCCCACCGCCAGGTCGACGACCATCGATAAATGGGACACGCCGTGCACCTTGCGGAAGAGATCCGCGTGGCTCTGCGAGGCGCGGGGATTGATCTCCAGCAGCCACACGGCGTCGTTGGTCTGGTCGTAGAAGAACTCGGCGTTGAAGGGGCCGTGCTGGTAGCCGAACTGGTGAATCACCGCCCGGGTGACGTCCATCATCCGGTGTTGCACCTCCAGGGGCAGGATCGACGGATACTCGTAGCGGGCGAACGAGGAGCTGTCCGCCTCGCGCACGCTGTCGACGACGCCGTAGATGACGACCTTACCGTCGAAGGCGTAGCCCTCGAGGGTGCACTGGGCGCCGCCGATGGCGGATTCGGCGATGAATGTCTCCGGCATCTCGGTGAGTTCATAGGGCATCTGGTAGGCGCGCATGACGTCGCGGAACGGCTCGACGATGGCCGGGCCCTTGTCCCGGCAGATCGCCGTGATGGCGGCGAACTGGCGTTCGTCGGGGACCGAAAACGCCAGGTAGGAGCGGAAGGATTTCACCGGCTTGATCCAGAACGGCGCGACCAAGCCCAGCTTGGCGTAGGCGCCCTGGTCCGCCGGGTCGAACGCCTGGAAGGTGGGGATGTTTTCCGGCACCACCTTTTGTTGCTCAAGCCGGCTCCAGTACTTGTGCTCGCACTTGAAGAGGCTTTCCATGCCGGGCCCCGGCAGGCCGAAGCGCTCGGCGAGGGCGGCGGCGATGATGGTACCGGGAAAGTCGAAAAAGCTGGCGACCCCGGCCGGGGGCAGCGGCGCCGACTCGATGCGTTCGGCCGCCTTGTCGATCAGGGCGGTTACGTCGACGGTCGGATCGTCGCGCATCTCGCTCAAGGTCAGCGCCGGTTGGAAAGCGAACTCCGCCGCCTGCGGCAGGGTCTCCAACGTCGCGGTGTTGAAATCGTCCAATCCGACGAAAAAAATCGGCTGCTTCGCCGACATGGCAAATCCTCCTGGGATCTGAATGGCTTGGTGAACGCGGTCGTCAGACGAGGCTGCGACCGATCTCTTCGTCCCAACTCCTGGCGAACACGCGGGCGTCGCCTTCGTAGGCGTCGAGGGTGGCGCGGATGAGGAAGCTCTCCTCGGTCGAGGTCAGGGTGGTACGCGTCACCGTCTGAACCTCCCAATCACCACGCTTGAAATGGCGAACCTGCTCGACGAACCCGCGCACGGTGGCGTAGTTGTTGTTGAGATAGGAATAGATCTCGCGCGCCTCGCGGCCGACTTCCAGGCCGTGTTCCTCGAGGCGGATGCGGGGGTCGTTATTGATGACGTGGAGTTCGACCCGGTTCGAGCCCAGGTCGAGCGTGACCGTCCAACGCCGTTCCGCCGGGGCCAGCAGGGTCGCCGGCGGCGCCGGCGCCTTGCGTGGCTCGCCGAGGCCGCGCAGCAGCAGATCTTCCGCGCGCGGCGGACGCGAGGGGAGGATCAGCCGAGAGTTCTCGGGATAGATCGTCAGCCGCGCCGGCCGCGGCGACGGCCAGGCGAGCGGCCAATAGGAACTGGAGATGGCGAGCCGCACGCGGTGCCCCTCGGGGAAACGCTGGGCGATGTTGTTGAGGGTCAGGGTGACCCGCTCCGGTTTGCCGGGCTGTAGCGGGCGGGGGTGCTCATGGCTGTCGCGGTGGCAGAGATTGAGGATGCCGTAGCTGATCCGCGCCGAGCGATCGTCCGGCGCCACGGCGCACAGGCGCACGGCGACCATGGCGACCGGCTGGTCGGCGGCGATCTCCAGGTCGACACGCGGCGCGCCGAGGATCTCGAAGTCTTCCCGCAGCGGCGCGGTGTCGTAGAGCAAGGCGCCGCCGTCCTCCTGCCGCTGGTCCCAGGGCAGGTCAGTCTCCTCGGCGTAGGAGCACCATTTGCCCGCGAAGAGGCCGACACTGAGCGGGCTTTCGATGCTTTCCGGCTCGCCCAGCAGGTCTCCGGCACACCCTTCGGGCGCCAGGCGGCCACCGCCGCAGATGCTCCACGCGCGCTCGATGATGCGCGGCGATGGCCAGTCGTCTTCCGCCACCCAGCGGCCGGGGCTGTTGGGTTCCAGCGGCGAGGATGGGGCCATCATCCAGGCGCGCAGGCGCGGCTCGTGCTCGATCCCGTTGTCGATACCCTTCAGCCAGCGGTCCCACCAGCGCAGGCATTCACCGAGGAAGTCGATCGCCGGGCCGGGCCCGCCCATGTGCGGGTACTTGTGCCCCCAGGGGCCGACGATCGCCCGCCTGGGCACCTTCAGGTTCTGCATCAGGCGGAACACCGGGTTGGTGTAGCCGTCGCGCCAGCCGCTGGCCGCCATCACCGGCACCTCAATGGCGGCGTAGTTCTCGTTCACCGAACCGCTTTTCCAGTAGGCGTCGCGGTGCTGGTGGCGCAGCCAGGTCGCCAGCCACAAGCCGCTGTTCTCCAGCCGGTCGAGCCACAACGCGCGCCAGGTGACGCCGACCATCGCCGGGTCCGGCGGGCACGAGTTGAAGGCGAACATGTTGCTGGCCCAGGAAAGATTGTCGGTCAGCAGGCAGCCGCCCATGTAGTGGACGTCGTCGGCGTAGCGGTCGTCCGACGAACAGACGGTGACGACGGCGCCGATCTGCGGCGGCCGCATCGCCGCCAGCTGCAGGCCGTTGAAGCCGCCCCAGGACAGCCCGAACAGGCCGACCTTGCCGCTGCTCCACGGCTGCGCGGCGATCCATTCGAGGATGTCGAGGCCGTCGCGCATCTCCAGCGGCAGGTACTCGTCGGTCAGCACCCCCTCGGAGTCCCCCGAGCCCCGCATGTCGACACGCAGGCTGGCGTAGTCATGCGCGGCGAACCAGGCATGGATCTGCTGGTCGCGGCTCGCCTTGTTGTCGTTGCGGCGGTAGGGGATGTATTCGAGGATCGTCGGCACCGGCCGGTCGCGCGCCGATTTCGGCAGCCACAGCTTCGCCGCCAGCCGGCAGCCGTCGCGCATCGGCACCCAGACCGGATCGTGAATGTCGATGGCATCCTGAAAGACGAAGGAATGGCCCAGCCATCCGGCACCGTCCCGGCTATCCATGCCTTGTCGCTCTCCACTCCGCCGCGCCCATCGCCGTCCGGGCGGAACGCGTCACCGGCCCGAATGGCGCTTTGATCATGCGCCTCTGCACGGCGTGGTCAACCCGTCTCGGCGGATCCAGTGTCCCCGGGGAGTTTCACCGTGCGCAGGCGCAGCGCGTTGGCGATCACCGACACCGAGCTGAGGCTCATCGCGGCGGCGGCGATGATCGGGCTCAAAAGCAGGCCGAACACCGGATAGAGGATGCCGGCGGCGATGGGCACGCCGACCGCGTTGTAGACGAAGGCGAAGAACAGGTTCTGCTTGACATTGCGCATCACCGCCTCGCTCAGCAGGCGGGCGCGGGCGACACCCTGCAGGTCGCCCTTGACCAGGGTCACCCCGGCGCTCTCCATGGCGACGTCGGCGCCGGTGCCCATGGCGATGCCGACGTCGGCCGCCGCCAGCGCCGGCGCGTCGTTGATGCCGTCGCCGGCCATGGCGACCACCCGGCCCGCGTCGCGAAGCTGGCGGACGATCTCGTGCTTGCGCTCCGGCAGGACCTCCGCCTCGACCGCCTCGATGCCGAGTTCGGCCGCCACCGCTTGCGCCGTCGTGCGGTTGTCGCCGGTGAGCATGACCAGGTGCACGCCATCGTCGCGCAGCGCCTTCAGCGCCGCCGGGGTCGTCTCCTTGATCGGGTCGGCGACGGCGATCAACCCGCCGACCGCATCGTCGATGGCGACGAACATCACCGTCTCGCCGTCTCGCCGCCGCTGTTCGGCGGCTTCGGCGAGGGCGGACGCGTCGACGTCGATCGTTTCCAGGAGCGCCGTGTTGCCGAGGCCGATACGGCGGCCGTCGACCGTTCCCGTCACTCCCTTGCCGGTCAGCGAGTCGAAGTCCTCGGCGGATGCGAGGTCAAGGCCGCGTTCCTCGGCGGCGCCGACGATGGCGGCGGCGAGCGGATGTTCGCTGCCCCGCTCCAAGCTCGCCGCCAGGCGCAGCAGGTCGTTTTCGTCGCCTCCCGCCGCGGCGGTGACGCCCACCACCTTGGGCTTGCCTTCGGTCAGCGTGCCGGTCTTGTCGAACACCAGCGTGTCAACCTTGGCCAGCCGCTCGAGGGCCTCGGCGTTCTTGATCAGCACGCCGAGATGGGCGCCGCGCCCGGTGCCGACCATGATCGACATCGGCGTCGCCAGGCCCAGCGCGCACGGGCAGGCGATGATGAGCACCGAGACGGCGGCGATGAGGGCGTAGGCCATCGCCGGCGGCGGGCCGAAAATCGACCAGGCGACGAAGGCGATGACGGCGACGGCGACGACCGTGGGCACGAAATACCCGGCGACGACGTCGGCCAGGCGCTGGATCGGCGCCCGCGAGCGCTGCGCCTCGGCGACCATCTGGACGATGCGCGACAGCATCGTCTCGTTGCCGACCCGCTCGGCGGTCATGATGAAGGAGCCGGAGCCGTTGAGGGTACCGCCGGTGACCGCGTCGCCCGCCGCCTTCTCCGCCGGCACCGCCTCGCCGGTGAGCATGGACTCGTCGACCGCGCTGCGCCCCTCCGCCACGGTGCCGTCGACAGGGATACTGTCGCCGGGGCGCACCCGCAGCCGGTCGCCGATCTGGACATCCTCGAGGGGAATTTCCGCGTCCGAACCGTCGTCGCGCACCCGGCGCGCCGTCTTCGGGGCGAGATTGAGCAGCTGGCGGATGGCGCCGCCGGTCCGCTCGCGGGCGCGGATCTCCATCACTTGGCCGACGATGACGAGGACGACGATCACCGCCGCCGCCTCGAAGTAGACACCGACCTCGCCCTCCGGGCCGCGGAAGGTATCCGGAAAGATGCCGGGAGCGACGGTGGCGACGACGCTGAAGACATACGCCGCGCCGACGCCGAGGCCGATCAGGGTCCACATGTTGGGCCGCAAGGTGCGCACCGAAGTCCGTAAGCGGACGAAGAACGGCCGCGCCACCCAGACGACGACCGGCGTTGCAAGCATTAGCTCGACCCAGTTCAGCCAGCCGGCGGCGGCGAAGTCGAACACGCCGGGAGCGAGATGGCGGCCCATGGCGAGGACGACCAGGGGGGCGGCCAGCACAGCACCGATCCTGAGCCGGCGGCGCATGTCAAGGTACTCGGCGCTCGGGCCTTCGTCGGCGGAAACCTCCTTCGGCTCCAGCGCCATGCCGCATTCCGGGCAGTCGCCGGGGCCGATCTGCTCGACGTCGGGGTGCATCGGGCAGGTGTAGACGGCGTCGTCGCCGGCCGCCTCGGCCTGTTGCTCACGCCGGGCCGCGATACGTCCCGCGTCCAGATAGACCGCCGGATCGGCGCGGAATTTCTCCAGGCAGCCGGCGCTGCAAAAGCCATATTCCATTCCTTCGTGGGTGCAACGGTGCTTCGCCGTCGCCAGATCGACGCTCATCCCGCAGACGGGGTCCTTGGTCGGGCCGCTTGAGTCCGGGGATTCGGCGCGGTGATGGCCGCACGCCGTATGCTCGTGCTCCATGGTTGCTCCTTCCGCGGGGCAGTGCTGTCCTCGACGTTAATCGGCGGCAGAGTGGAGCGCAAATGCCTTGGCGTTGAGCCTGCGTCGCAAAAACGCGTAATAATTGTATAAATTTGGAAAATTATAATTTTAAAGTAGTGATCCGCCAAAATCGGCAGGCTTTGCGAGCAAACATTCGTGCGTTCCAACACTGAAACCAAAAATTTCATCTACGTGTAATATACATTTCGGCATTTAGGACAATCGCCAATGACCCACTATGAATGACAAATTTCAGCTTAAGGCAATGAGAGGTGGGTGTGCAATTCAACTTTTAATATTGGAATAATCAATTTTTTGGCATATTTAAGCCAATTATGGAAACAAATCATGAAAATTTCTGGACCCGATGGTCACGATATTACCCAGGAAAAACCATTTTCAATTCGCATCTGTGCGGACGTCTCGTAGCCAGTTGCGGGCGCTGACGTGGGATAGTCCCATGGTTCATTGATCGAACTCTGAACAGGCTGTGCCGACAAAGGTCTAATAACGTGGACAGCGTCATCGGGGTTTTTGGGGAAAGGAAAGGTTATGAGTGTTTCAATCGAGATCGGTGGTATTTCATTCATCATCGGTGGCAACGAGGAGGTCATCGAGGGCACGGAGTCCGACGAGTGGGTTCTGGCGACCAATGACGACAACACGATCACCGCGTTGGCCGGCAACGATCTTGTCCTCGCGTTGGACGGCAATGACAGCATCGACGCCGGCGAAGGCGACGACGCGGTCCTCGGCGGTCTGGGCGATGACACCATCATCGGCGGCATCGGCAACGACGCGCTGCGCGGCGATGAGGGGGCCGACACCTTCCTGTTCGACCCCTCGGAGAGCGAGGCCGACGAAGACACCATCGTCGACTTCTCCGCCGAAGACGGTGACGTCGTCGCGCTGAGCGCCGCCGGCATCCTGCGGGCGACCCCGGAGATCGAGGAGCTTTCCGGCGCCGGTCTCGACGCACTTGGCGAAGACTTCTACTCCATCGCCATCGCCGAGGACGACACGGACGGCGAAGAGGGTACGGATGGGGAAGACGGCACCGATGGCGAGGACGGTACCGACGGCGAAGACGGCACCGATGGCGAGGATGGCGAAGAGGCGGAGGGCCCCGTCGACGTCGTCATTACCCATCCAGGCGGCACCATCACCCTCTCCGCCGTCGACGTAACCGGCATCGAGGAACTCTCGTTCGCGGCACTCGAAGAGGCCGGCCTGTTGACCATCGACGGGCTGATCGTCGGCGCCGGCGAGATCGAGGGCACCGAGGCCGATGACGTTCTGATTGGCGACAATGGCGCGGTTGGCGAGGACGCCGGCGCCGGGTCGGCGGACACCTTGGCCGGTTTGTCCGGCGACGACTTCCTCACCGGTGGCGCCGAAAGCGACAAATTCGCCTTCAATCCGGCCAACGAAGACGAGGGTGATGATGTCATCACCGACTTCGAGGCGCCGGCGGAAAGCCTCGGTGTCGTCACCCCGGGTGACTACATCCTTCTCAACGCGGCGGAGGTACTGGAAGCCGATCCGGATCTGCCGGCCGCCGACGGCGACGAAGCCGTGCTCGCCCTCGCCGACTTCGACGCCAGTGAAAACTGGCTCCTGGAAGAAAGCGAGAGCGGGTTCCTGTCTCTTGTCCATCCCGGCGGCTCGATCGAATTCCAGGACTTCGACTTCAACCCCGACCTGACATTCGAGAACCTCGCTCCGGTGATCGCCATTGAAGACGAAGCCGGCGAGATCATCGAAGGATTCCCGGAAGAGGGGATCGAAGTCGGCGACGGCGAAACCGACGGCGAGACCGATGGTGAGACCGATGGCGAAACCGACGGCGAAACCGACGGCGAGACCGACGGCGAAACCGATGGCGAAACCGACGGTGAGACCGACGGCGAGACCGACGGCGAGACCGACGGCGAGACCGACGGCGAGACCGATGGTGAGACCGACGGCGAAACCGACGGCGAGACCGATGGCGAAACCGACGGCGAGACCGATAGCGAAACCGATGGCGAAACCGACGGCGAAA
>CAYWRP010000086.1:0-9620 GCA_964460955.1 uncultured Rhodospirillaceae bacterium
ATGCCGGGTGGTGTGGCAGGGGAGCAATCGATCACGATCGCCCCCTATGCCGATCCGGCCGAGAGCAACTCAACATGGCGCGCACAAAACAACGGCAGGCACTGTTTCGGGGCTGGCGTCGATGATGTGTCAAAAAATCACTCCCGGCGTGTCGGCCAGTGACGCGCGTTGCACCGCGCCGACCCGCCAAGCTCGGCGGCGGGGATTTCCGCTTATTGCCCGGCTGTCCGGGACAGGGATTCGAAGGTATCGCGCCGTTCGGCCAGCCGAGCGGGATTGTAGAACGATTGCGCCTGTGCCGCCGAAACGGCGTCGCGACCCCGCTCTACCATGACTTCCCACGATGCGAGTGCCGAGCGCGCTTCCTTCCAATCGCCTGCCTCTGCGGCGAGGTCAATTCGTCTCATTTGCAATACCCACTCCGCGAGGATGGCCCGCGGTTGACGCCCATCGGCGGGAGTCCATCTTTCCCGCATGTCGCGCAGTTCGGCGTTGATGGTGTCGACCGTGAGATCGACGATGGAAGCGTTGCGGTCGGCGATGGTCTGCTCAAGCGTGCTGGCGAACACCAAGACCTCCGCAAGCTCGAACTCGAAATCCCGGGCGACATAAGGCTGCTCGCCGTCGCCAACGGCCTCGAGATAGGCAACGAGATCGGCCCGCTGGGTGGGATTAAGTCCAAGGCCGAAGTAATCGTCGAAATGCGCCACCACATCGGCGAAGGTTTCGGCGATGCCCGTTGCGAAGTAGGGCGCGGTAAATTGTGTGTTCAGCAGGGCCGGCGTCACGTACACGGCGCCGGTCCCGACATCATAGGGCCGATTGTCGGTGAAATGAGAGGCAGGTACATGGCAGGAGGCGCAACTGCGACCGCTCATGGCGGCGAAAGGGCGGTGAAACAGCGCCTCGCCGCGTTTTGCCGCCGCCGGCGCCTGCTCGGTTAGCCGTCCCTGAGCATCAAGTTGCGGATTTGCCAGGAATTCAAACTGTTGCTGATAGGCAACCAGCGCGTCGAGGATCAAGGGATCGGTTTCCGCACCCGCGAATTCGTTGACAAGGACGTTGCGGGTGAAGTCGTGCAGGGAAGCGAACCGCCCGTCCCGACCGTAGGGCGCAGTGAATTTCAGCCCCCGAAGGCTTGGAATATCCAGTGGGTTGCGGAGTTCGTCCTCGTTGCGGATGTTGAACAAGGAACTGGTCACGTCGGCACTTCCGGGATGGGAAGAGCCGCCGACGATGAAAACCCGTTTATTGATGTCGCCCGAGCTGTGGCATGTCGCGCAGCTGAGCCCCGCCTGTTCGGCGGCGCCGCCGAACAGGCCAGGACTGCTGAAAGCCATGTTGCCGAGTGCTACCAGATACCCTTGCTCCGCCCCCAGCCGTTCCACGGTCAGCACCTGTCGGGGTTCGCGGTTTCGAAAGCCGCCGAACGTCGATCCCTTGGGCAAAATCGCGGTGTCAGAGAAAACTTCCTGCGCGCGCCCGTCACCGGCTCCGATACTGAGGGATCCGACAAGAAGACAGAGCATCGAGACTCGTGAGCGCATCTTCCGCATGGCTACTGCATCCAATCTAAGCTAATCGCCTAGCTCAGGTTTCTCCAAGCCAAGGGGAGCGGCGGCATTGCCGATCAGGATGGCCAACCGTTCGCTCGATTCGAGCAGGGCGGCCTGATCGAGTGCCGCGATGGCCGACACGTCGAGCAGTTTTTCCATGGCGATCATTTCCTGCATGACCTGCTTGTGCGCAGCCGCATCGGCTTTGCGGAGATCCTCGGCGAATGCCAGCGTGTACGTCGCTTCGATGCCCCGCATGTTGTTTTTCATGTCCCTCAAAGAGGTGTCCGAGAACGGTGACTCCCCGCCGTCCGCTTTCTCAGAGCCAACTTCGAACGTCAGGCCGGCCAAACCGTTCAAAAGTCCCTGGCGGGTGATTTCGGTTTTCCCGAAGGCGGTCTGCAGATCGTTGACATCGTCGCGTAGTTTATCGACCAGCGGCTTCGCCGGAGCGAGTTCGCCGGTCGTGAACAGGATGGGTTCCACACCGTGGAAACCTGCCTTGGCATCTGGCCACAGGTCGATGGCCTCGTCGTGCTGGGGAAAAAATTCGCCGAGAAAAGTCTCGCCGGCCTCCCATCCGGTGCGGGCGACGATCCAGGCCGCCTTGGCGGCGTCGAGGTCGCCGGCGTCCACCGCAGCGTGTAGATTTTCGGTACCGATGACGAGTTGATCGATCAGGCTGGCTGCGTAGGGACGGAAATCCGCGACATCGGCGGCGGCCGGAAGGGATGGTAAAGTCAGCATGAGGCCGACAGCGAAGACGATAGGTCGGAACGTTCTGGGCAAAGTCGCCGGGCGATTGGCACCCCCCTTGATGCGCTGAGCAGGGACGTATTCCGCTTTTTCAGGAGTATTGCTTGTCTCAAATCCGAAAGCCTCCGAAGATGGGGAACTTTGTACTTTCTCCATGGTTTTGGTCCTTATACCGTATGGTGGATGGCGGAACCCGATAACTCACGAACAACCTTTTCGTCAGGTCGGGGAAAAACTTGCATTGACAGGTCAACGATCGAAGAACGGCGGCGGCGTCAGCGAGAGGCCAACACGAAGCCGACGCCGCCGCCCCCGTGGGCATGGTCCGCAAAGGCGTTAGAACCAGCCGTCCGGATCGAATTCACTGATCATGTCCGGGCCCTGGTTTCCTGAGAACCTTTTCGGTGCTGGCGCGGCACATAAACATCCGGTAACCGCCGCTTCACAGGGCCCTCCGAAAGAGCGTCGGTTGAGCCCTCGCCGGCTGCAGGGCCGTCAATGCGCCGAGCGCTCCGGCGGCGATCATGCCTGTGAGTAGTTCCTTCTTCGTCTTCATAAGTCCCGTCTCCTCTGTTGTTGGCGTGAAACGAATGCGAGCCGGTTCAACCGCCGGCATACGCCTCGATGGCGCCCGGTTTGCGCAGCATCTTGTCGACCTCGCCGGCGTGGCGTTCTTCTTCCTCGATCAGCCGCTCGGCGTACTGAGTGAGGAACACCGACCGGCCGGCGACGAGGGCGCGCAGTTCATGGTAGACGGCCAGCGTCGTCCGTTCGTGGGCGAGTGACTCGCGCAGGATGTCGCCGATATCGTGCTGTTCGGTTTCCAGCAGCGGGCCGATGCCGAGCGATGGGTGGGCGCCAAGATGGGTGACGAGCTCGCCGGCCTCCTGCGCGTGCATCATCGACTCGTTCGCCTGCTCGCGCAGCCAGCCGATGATCGGCAACCGATGGTAGCCGAACACCATCAGCGAATAGTGCGTGTAGCGCACCACCCCGGCCAGTTCCATTTCCAGGATCCGATTGAGGACGGCGACGACGGCATCCTTGTCGAAATCGTTTTCCGGCATATCCCTATTGCTCCCTTCGTTTCATGGGTTTCACGTCGGTGGGCCGTCGGCCGGGCCGAGGCCGCTCGCGGTAATCTCACGCAAACCGGTGACGAAGGAGGATAAGCCCGAACTGCGCAACGGAACAAAGATCTTCGAGCGCTGCTTGCACAGCCGTTTCGCGACCTGACAGGCGCTGTGGCTGACGCAGTCGACGGGGCAAAAGATGGCGTCTCCCCGCGAAAGCGCGTTGCCCAGCCGCTCGCTGTTTTCGTCGACGCCGCCGTCATGGTGGATCAAGGCACCGTTGGCCCGCTCGACGAGGGATCGCAGATGCGGAATGAGGCGTTGATGGCCGCCGACGTAGACGATCCGCCAGCCGGAGAGGTCGATCGCCGCGTCGGGGGTGCCGTTTCCAGCGCCGTAGTGGTTTTGCACCAGCGTC
This sequence comes from uncultured Rhodospirillaceae bacterium, assembly GCA_964460955.1. Lineage (GTDB taxonomy): Bacteria > Pseudomonadota > Alphaproteobacteria > Rhodospirillales > Defluviicoccaceae > Defluviicoccus. The sequence goes on from CAYWRP010000086.1 coordinate 3,804, forward strand.
TCCAGGGCGGCGCATTCCCGGTTCGTCTCGGCGAGCGACCGTTCCAGGCGCTCGACATCGCCGCGCAGGCGGTCGAGCAGTTGGCCTTGTTCGATCAGCCGCGCGCCGGCGTCGTCGGCACGCCTGGTTTCCTGGCCGAGGCGGGCCTTGAGGTCGTTCAGGCGCAGGGTCAAGGCGCGGACGGTGGCGCCGCTTTCCAGATCGCTCACGCGCTCTTCCAGCGTTTCAACGTAGCGGCGTTGCGTCCGCGCGGCGACGAGGCGTTCATCCAGCGCGCGGATCTCCGCCGCGTGTTGATCCAGCAGGAGGCGGATGTCCGCCTCGCGCTCGGCAACGCGGCGGCGGGCCTCCGCAAGGGCCCCGCCAAGGGTGTCGCGTTCCTGCTCCAGCGTGTTGAGGCGGCGGATGTCCGCCCGGTTGGCCGCCCCCACCAGATGCGACAGCATGTGCACTTGGCCGAAGACGCGGTATATCAGCTGGTCCGAAGCCGCGGGGTGGGTAACCACCGCCCAGTAGGGGCCGGGAATGTCGCCTTCGTCGAGGGCGTCCCGCCACATCGCGAGCACGTCGTTTTCGTGCCGCAGGCGGGCAAAGCGGCGGATCGGGCTGGCATGCAGTCGGTCCAGGGTCTTGTGCATCGTCTTGGCGACGCGGCCGCCCTGACCGGCGGCATTCACGAAATAGCCGTGTATCTCATATTCCTCGACTCCTTCCTTCAGCTGCAGGCGCAGTTTGGCGCCGATGCGATGGAGGTCGGCGAGGCTGAGGCAGGTTCCGACCACCGAGCAATGGAGCCGGCATTCCAATTCCCACAGTTTGCGGCGGCGGGGCGGTCTGTCTTCTGGGTTCGGATCCGCGGGTCGCGGGTGGTGGTCACACATCGTCGCCCTCGCGGCGGTCTGGCGAAGGCGGTTTCGGCGCCGTCTTGGATGTCGATGCGGCGTTTTCCTGTCGCTGTCTTTCGTCCTCCTTCCGGCGCATCTTGCGGGCCCAGGAGACGAGCAGGTCGCCGGCCGCTTTTCGGTCAAGCCCGAGCCAGATCATCATCGCGTTCGCTCCCCGAGGATATCCGAGATGGGTTGATGCGGAGAGGCGGGGCAGGGCGCGTCTGCCGCGGGATCGAGGTCGGCCCGCAGTTTTTCGAGCCAGTCGAGTTCCCATTCCAGGCGGTCGATTTCGTGGCGCAGCCAGCGGCGGGAAACCGCCGGGCTCGGCGCTGGCGCGTCGTACCGCTGCCTGATGCTTGTCAGGGTCTGTCGGTACAGATGCGCCAGCGCTTCGACCTCCATCGATCGCTCCCCCGGTTCGAGATCGTCGAGAAAACACAGTTTGGCGGCGACGCAGGTCCGGCAGGGGCCGCCCCAGACACCGGGCACCGACCGTCTCAACAGCGCGCGGAAGGCCGCGGCGCCTTGCGATGTGATTTCCAGCCGGGGTTTTCCGTCGCCCTTTGGCGCGGCAATGACGCGAACCAATCCATCGCGTAATGCAAGGCCAATGCTGTTTTCGAGAACATCCGGCGTCGGCTGCCACTGCAGCGGCGCCAATTCGCGGGCAATCGCCGCGATCGCCTCGAAGGGCGCGCAGCCGGCGCGGACCGAACCGAGGACGACGAGCCGGGTAATGTCGGCCGGTCTGAGCGGTGGCTCCTCGGCTGTCAGGCGCTTGGCGTCGCGCATAAACCCAGCTCCCTTTGCGGCATTTATTATTTGCGAATGACTCTCAATTTCATTATGAGGGATATCGCACGGGAGTCAATGAATTTTGAAAACGAAAATGAGTCGCTAAATGATTTGACATTTCGCCTACTTTCTTTAAGGGTATGACGTTAATAATCGAATGAAGAGCTTGGGCACGGTGGGAGAGGCAAGGATGTTTGAAGAGACGAAAAACGCGGCGGTGCGCGCCTACGGTGAACTGCGGTCCCGAGGTTACCCGGATCGCCATGCTTACGAGACGGCGGTCTCGCTGTTTCGGCATCGCTTCCCCGAGGTGGCGAGCGACGATGCCCGGTTCGTCGTCGCCGACTGGATCTCCGAGTCCCTGGGCCAGTGACGGTTCGCCGGGCAACCGTGTCGGTCGGCGTCGCGGAACCGGGCGTACCATCAGCCTCGTCAGTGGGTCAGCGTATTACCCGGATCGGGTGACCGCAGGCTGGCATGGCGATCCATCCGCCACGCATCGGCGTGCGGGCTTGCCGGCGAACCGATCTTCTCGAAGGTCGCCCAGGCGAGCCGCCGCGCCGGCCACAGCGCGTGACGCGCTGCCGCCGGCGGCAGCCAATCGCGAAATAGCGATATCGTGTCGGCGTCGCACGTCTCACAGCGGGCCGCCGTCATCAGGGTGAGAAACCGGGCCTCGTCCGGGGACAGGATGCGGCAACCCGGCGGCTTCAATTGGATCACGCGCACCGCACTGACGGTGATGATCGACAACAGTTGGTGCAGGTCGTCGGCGGCTTCCACCGCCCCGGCGACGCCGAAGCCTTCGCGAACGATCGGCGGCAGGGTGGGGCAAGAGGTGGAGGCCATCACCCAGTTCCGGGTGGCCCAGATCAAGAACTGATCGTGGAAAGTCAACAGGTCGCATCGGAGCGCGCCGGCGGGCGGAAATGTCATCGGCCAAACCTTTCCGTATCTGGAAGCCATGCGCGATCCACGAGATCCCGCAAAAAACGACACCGAGTTTACGGGACATTATATGAGAATGCAAATTATTCTCATATAATCCAGCTTCCGCCGCGGGCCGTCCGGCCACGCGGAATGCCTGCGTTCGGGGGTTCGATGCGCCACCCAAGTGGGAAGCCGCCGCCGAATGTGGCAAGCCCTCACGGCGGCAGTCATTTCGGGCATGGCCAAACCCCTTCCGTTTTTGCTAGCTTGTTCAAATTGGCTGTTTTTTTGTTTTGTCGCCGAGGCCCTGTCTGGGCCACGACGGCGCGCCGCCGCAGGCATGGTTCGTCTGCGTGGATCAACCAGGAAACAGGACTGACAAGCATGAAGGGACGACTGGGGTGGATCGCCGCGGGTCTGGCGATGGTATTGATGACGGCGCCGCCGGCGGGCGCGCAGCAAGGGCAGCCGGCGCCGGAAGCCGCCACCGAAGCGCAAGGCCAGGGCCAAGGCCGCGGCTACAGCTCGATGCAGGCGCGCATCAACCGCGGCACGGTCACCATCATCTCCGGCGGCGTCAACGGCACCTACATCCGTGTCGCCAGCGACCTCGCATCGGTGCTCGACCGGCCGAGCGAGCTGCGCATCCTGCCGATCGTCGGCAAGGGGTCGGTGCAGAACATCACGGATATCCTGTACTTGCGGGGCGTCGACATCGGCATCGTGCAATCCGACGTGGTGACCTACATCCGGGACCGTGGCATCCATCCGACCATCGACCGGCGGATCAACTACATCACCAAGCTCTATAACGAGGAATTGCACATCCTCGCCGGCCCCGGGGTGACGTCGGTCGCCGATCTCGAGGGCCGCAAGGTCAATTTCGACGTCGAGGGCAGCGGCACGTTTATCACCGTCTCGACGGTCTTCGACATTCTCGGAATCGAAGCCGAGCCAACCGACTTCGATCAGGCGCTGGCGTTGGAAAAACTGAAAAACGGCGAGATCGCCGCGCTCGCCTACGTCGCCGGCAAGCCGACCACCCTGTTCACCAACATCGCCGACGACACGGCCGGCCTGCGGCTGCTGCCGATTACGCCGACGCCGGAGTTGTTGGAAATCTACCTGCCGTCGCAGTTCACCGAAACCGACTATCCCAACCTCGTTCCCGCCGGCGAGGCGGTGGAGACGGTCGCCGTCGGCGCGGTGATGGCGGTCTACAACTGGGAGCGGGGAAGCGAGCGCTACCGCAAGGTCGAGCGTTTCATCGAAGCGTTTTTCACCAACTTCGAGCAGTTCCTGCAACCGCCACGTCATGCCAAGTGGCGTGAAGTGAATCTGGCCACCGCGGTTCCCGGGTGGACGCGGTTCCCGCCGGCGCAGCGATGGTTGGACGACAATCCGCTCAACGCGGAGCTAAGCGCCAACGCCGAATTGCGCGCCACCTTCGAGCGATTCCTCGCCTTCATGGCGGAGGACATGGGCGCGGTGCAGCGCATGAGCCCGGCGGAGAAGCGCGACCTGTTTCGCCGCTTTCTCGAATGGCAGGAATACGAAGCGGCCAACCGCTGAAGACGATTACGACTAGTACGATTAGGACCCTCGAGGCGGCAGGCTGCCGCCAGGGCGATTCCTAGGGGTCGGAAACGGGGACCTCGGCGAGATCTTCGAGAATCCTCTGCGCCTCGGCGTCGCCGAAGCGGGCCGCGCCCTCGAGATGATCCATCAGGCGGCGCATTGGCTCGGTGGCCTCGGAATGGCCCGACGTCAACGCGTCAATGTACCACTTCAAGGCTTCGCGCGGGTTGGGACGGACGCCGCGGATGGCGCGGTCGGAGAGGTAAACCGGATCGAAGGTGTTGCCGATGAGGATTGCGACATCTCCCCGGCCGCGGCGCAACGCCAGTTCATAGTAAAGCCGGGCCGACACCGCGTCGTTGTTTTCGAGCAGCGCGTCTCCGCGGGCGATCAAGGCATCCGTTTCCGCCTTGGTTTCCGCGTCGACGACGGGGATCGTCATCGCCGCGCCGCCGGCCGCTGGCTCCAGGTCTTCCAGTGCCGGCGGTGGTTCGATGTCCATGGCGGTGATGTCGCCCCGCGCGCCATCCGCCGCGTCGCCGCCGAGTCGGTCTTCCGCGTTGACGATGCTCGGCGGCGCCGCATCGCCGGTGGCCGCGACATCCCCGTCGCCTTTTCCGGCATGTACGGTCGGCGCGTCATCGCCGGGCGCGATGGCGTCCTCCGACGGCACCGCGGCGCGCTCCGCGAAGGCGGGATTGGCGGACCAGGCGGCAAGCGGCACCGCGGCCGTCGGCGCGGCGGGGTTCCACAACGCGGCCGGATCGCCCTTGTTGGCCGCCGACCGACCGGGAAGATTGGCGCCAGGCGGGTCGCCGGCCGGCGCGGTCGCCTCGGTCGTTTCTGCCGATGCACGGAACCGGACCGCCGAAACGGCTTTGAGGGAAAGCGAATGCGGCCGGGCCGCGTCGACTGTGTCGACTGTCAGGCTGGCAGCGTCATGGTCGCCGGTCCCCGCGCTGGCAACTTGATCGCCGATGTTGCCGGGCCGCGTCGTCAATCCGGGGGCTGGCGGCGTCGCGGCCGCCGGGCCAAGCGACGCGCCCCGGGTCGCGGCGGCGACGGAAGCCGTCGCGGAAAACCGCCGATCATTCGCCGTGACGAAGCCCAATACGACGGTCGCCGCGGCAAGGAGGGCGACGGTCCACGTGGCAATCTTCAGGGTCCTGACCGAATTTTTTCGGCGGGCGGTCGCCGTCGTCATGGCGTTCCCACAACGACCACCCGTGACCCCCGCCACACATGATGAGTCCGGCTCAGATGAGGCATATCCCCCAACCAGGCATCGTCCCGTTCCTGAATGGTTAATTCTTCGGCCTGTTTCGACCGTTCGGAAGCGTCATCCTCTCCCTTTTGCCACAACCGCCCGGAAATGTTACGCAGCGCACCCCGTATGCGGTTGATTTGGTTACACTGCCGCAGGGCCACAGGAGACGCAAGCGCATTATGACATAAATCCGTAACCTCGCTGGGATGGAAGCGGTTTGGGGGGCGCGGTCCTGGATTTGTTGCCTCATTTGCATGTCTCGACCCGGTGCGTTGTTCGCCGCGGCGACGGTGACCGGCGGCGCACCAGGGCTCCGAATCCAAGTTAGGTGGGTTGTGAGGAGAGGATGGCGTTGAGGTA
>CAYWRP010000087.1:0-9537 GCA_964460955.1 uncultured Rhodospirillaceae bacterium
GCCAACCCGCTGGAGGCGGAAGGCCTGACCACCAAGTGGGCGATCGAGCTCATCTTTTCGCCCATCCAGGGCTACGAGCAGGCGGGCGACCTGGCCGGCCTGTTCGCGCGGCCGCTGACGCGCGCCCGGCGGCTGGAAGGCCTCGCGTCATGAAGCTCACCCTGTGGACCTACGAGGGGCCGCCGCACATCGGCGCCATGCGGGTGGCGACGGCGATGCGCAATGTCCATTACGTGCTGCACGCGCCGCAGGGCGACACCTACGCCGACCTGCTGTTCACGATGATCGAGCGCCAGGGCCGGCGGCCGCCGGTGACCTACACCACCTTCGAGGCGCGCGATCTCGCCGGCGATACCGCCGCCCTGTTCAAGACGGCAGCGCGCGAGGCCTGCGAGCGCTTCCGGCCCGACGCGCTGCTGGTCGGCGCGTCGTGCACCGCCGAATTGATCCAGGACGACCCCGCCGGCTTGGCCCGCGCCCTCGGGCTGCCGGTGCCGGTGGTGCCGCTGGAACTGCCGGCCTATCAGCGCAAGGAAAACTGGGGCGCGGCGGAGACGTTCTACGCCCTCATCCGCGCTTTCGGCGGGCCGCGCGCCCGCGACGCCAACGACGCCCCACGCCGCTCGCCCCGCCCCTGCTGCAACATTCTCGGCCCCACGGCGCTCGGTTTCCGTCACCGCGACGACGTGAGCGAAATCTCGAACCTGCTGTCGGCTCTGGGAATCGACGTCAACGTGATCGCGCCGCTCGGCGCCGCGCCGGCCGATCTGGCCCGCCTCGGTGACGCCGACTTCAACGTCGTCCTCTATCCGGAGATCGCCGACACCGCCGCCCGCTGGCTGGAGCGCACCTTCGGCACGCCGCGCGTCGCCACCATTCCGCTCGGCATCACCGCCACCCGCCAGTTCATCGACGAGGTCGCCAGCCTCGCCGGCGTCGACCCGCGCCCGGCGCTGGAGGGCGACCCTTCGCGGCTGCCTTGGTATTCGCGCTCCGTCGACTCGACCTACCTGACCGACAAGCGGGTGTTCGTCTTCGGCGACGCGACGCATGCCCTCGCCGCGGCGCGCATCGCCGAGCGGGAACTGGGCTTCGCGGTGGTCGGGCTCGGCACCTACAGCCGCGAATTCGCCCGCGAGGTACGCGAGGCGGCGGCGCTTTACGGCGTCGAGCCGCTGATCACCGATGACTACCTCGACGTCGAGGCGGCGATCGAGGCGGCACAGCCGGAACTGGTCCTCGGCACGCAGATGGAACGCCACATCGCCAAGCGCCTCGGCATTCCGTGCGCCGTCATCTCGGCCCCGGTGCACGTCCAGGATTTCCCCGCCCGCTATTCGCCACAGATGGGCTTCGAGGGCGCCAACGTGCTGTTCGACACCTGGGTTCATCCGCTGATGATGGGGCTTGAGGAACACCTGCTGGCGATGTTCCGCGACGACCCGGAATTCCACGACCAGGCACGGCCATCGCACCTTGGCCACGGCGTCGACCAACGGCCCGCGACCGGCGAGGCGCCGGCGCCAGGCGGTCAGCCGGCCGCCATGGAAGAGGTGGTCTGGCAGGCCGACGCGGAGGCCGAACTGCGCAAGATCCCCTTCTTCGTTCGCGGCAAGGCCAAGCGGAACACCGAACGATTCGCCGAAGAATGCGGAATAACCCAGATCACCGTCGAGACATTATACAATGCCAAAGCGCACTTCTCCCGTTGATCCGACCCCCGTCCGCGTCGTCATCATCACGCTGGACAATCATCTCGCCAGCACCGCCGCGCGTGCCTCGAAGAAACTGTCGCGCGACCTCCCCGGGCTGACCTTGAGCCTGCACGCGGCCACCAACTGGAAGGACGATCCAGACTCCCTCGAGCGCTGCCGCGACGATATCGCCAACGGCGACATCATCATCGCCACTATGCTGTTCATGGAAGAGCACATCAATCCGGTGCTGCCGGCCCTGCGGGCGCGCCGCGACGCGTGCGACGCGATGATCGTCGGCATGTCGGCCGGCGAGGTGATCCGCCTGACGCGGATCGGCCGGTTCAGCATGGACGGCTCGCAGTCGGGCGCCATCGAGCTGTTGAAGCGCCTGCGCGGCAACCGGAAATCCAACAAGTCGTCGTCGGGTCACGGGCAGATGGCGATGCTGCGGCGGCTGCCTAAACTTCTCCGGTTCATTCCCGGCACCGCCCAGGACGTGCGCGCCTATTTCCTGTTCCTGCAATACTGGCTCGCCGGCTCGGAAGACAACGTCCGCAACATGGTCCGCTTCCTGGTCGACCGCTATGCCGCCGGACCGCGCCAGCATCTGCGCGGCGCGCTGCCGGCAGACCCGCCGGCCGACTATCCCGACAACGGCGTCTATCATCCGAGCCTGCCGGGCCGGATGTCCGGCAACGCCGCCGATCTGCCGGCGGCGCCGCGTGGCAGCCGCGGCACGGTTGGCCTCGTGCTGATGCGCTCCTACGTGCTCGCCGGCAACACCGCCCATTACGACGCCGTGATCGGCGCCTTCGAGGGGCGCGGCCTGCGCGTGATCCCGATTTTCGCCTGTGGTCTCGATGCCCGCCCGGCGGCCGAGCGGTTCTGGTTCGCCGGCGACCGCCCGCTCGTCGACGCCGTCGTCTCGCTGACCGGCTTCTCGCTGGTCGGCGGCCCGGCGTATAACGACGCCGGCGCGGCGAAGGATCTGCTGAGCCGGCTCGACGTGCCCTACGTCGCGGCGCACGCCATCGAATTCCAGACCATCGAGCAGTGGCAGGCCTCCGCCCGGGGCCTGCTCCCCGTCGAATCGACGATCATGGTGGCGATCCCCGAACTCGAGGGGGCGACCGGGCCGATGGTGTTCGGAGGGCGGTCGGAAATTGCGACCGCCAGCAACACCGACATGCGGCCGCACCCGGAGCGCATCGAAACCCTGGTCGCGCGGGTCGACCGCCTGGTCGCCTTGCGCCAACGGCCGCGCGCCGACCGCAAGGTCGCCGTGGTGCTGTTCAATTTCCCGCCCAATGCCGGCAACACCGGCACCGCGGCGCATCTCGCGGTGTTCGAATCGCTGCACCAGTTGTTGCGGTCGCTCGCCGCGGAAGGCTACAGCGTCGACGTGCCGCCGTCGGTCGATGCGCTGCGCGAGCGGATCACCAGCGGCAACGCCGAGCGCTTCGGCACCCACGCCAACGTCCACGCGCGCATTCCCGTCGACGACCATGTGCGCCGCGAACGCTGGTTGGGGCAGATCGAGGCGCAGTGGGGACCGGCGCCCGGCCGCCAGCAGAGCGATGGCGGTTCGCTGTTCGTCCTCGGTGCCGAGTTCGGCAACGTCTTCGTCGGCGTGCAGCCGTCGATGGGCTACGAAGGCGACCCGATGCGCCTGTTGTTCGAGGCCGGGTTCGCGCCGACGCACGCCTTCTCCGCCTTCTACCGCTATCTGCGGGAGGATTTCGCCGCCGACGTCGCGCTGCATTTCGGCACCCACGGCGCGCTGGAATTCATGCCCGGCAAGCAGGCCGGCATGACGGAAGCCTGCTGGCCGGACCGGCTGATCGGCGACCTGCCGAATCTTTATCTCTACGCCGCCAACAACCCGTCGGAGGGCGTGATCGCCAAGCGGCGGGCGGCGGCGACCTTGATCAGTTATCTGACGCCGCCGGTCACGCACGCCGGGCTCTACCGCGAACTGCTCGACATCAAGGCCTCGCTGGAGCGGTGGCGCGGCCTCGCCCCGGACGCGACGGCGGAGCGCGACCGGCTGGCGCCGCTGATCCACACCCAGGCGGCGGAACTCGACCTGGCGCCGGCGGAGCCGGTCTGGACGCCCGCCGATGGCGCGGCGATCGACGCCTTGTGGGCGGCGGTCATCGAGTTGGAGACGACCCTGATCCCGCACGGCCTGCACATCGTCGGCGCCGGCATGAGCGCGGAAGAGCGCATCGACATGCTGACCGCCATCGCCGAGGACACCGACGGCCCGCGGCTGACACGCGACACGGTGGCCGGCCTTGTCGCCGGCGAGACACCGGAAGCGCTGGCGCGGGGCTATCCGCGCGCCGAGTCGGACGCCGTCGTCGCCGCCTCGCGCAACCTCGCCAACATCGACCGGCTGCTCGCCGAGGATCACGAGATCCCGGCCCTGCTGCGCGCCCTCGACGGACGCTACGTTCCGCCGGTGCCGGGCGGCGACCTCCTGCGCACCCGGGAGATCCTGCCGACCGGGCGCAACATCTTCGCCTTCGACCCGTTCCGCATACCGAGCAAGTTCGCGATGGCGGAAGGCACCCGCCAGGCGACCCAGCTGCTCGACCGTCACCTGGCAGAGAACCGGGAATTTCCGGAGACCATCGCCGTCGTGCTGTGGGGCACGGACAACCTGAAGACCGAGGGCAGCCCGATCGCCCAGGCGCTGGCGTTGATCGGCGCCGAGCCGCGCTTCGACAGCTTCGGCCGCCTCGCCGGGGCGGCGCTGATCCCACTGGAGGAACTCGGGCGGCCGCGCGTCGACGCGATCATGACGCTGTCCGGCATCTTCCGCGACCTGTTGCCGCTGCAGACCCGCCTGCTCGCCGAGGCCGCCTATCTTGCCGCCAGCGCCGACGAGCCGGTGGAGCGCAACTTCGTCCGCAAGCACACCCTGGCGCACGCCGAGGCGCACGGCTTCGATCTCGAGACGGCGGCACTGCGGGTGTTCAGCAACGCCGACGGCGCCTACGGCTCGAACGTCAACATGATGATCGACAATGGCCGTTGGGAGGACGAGAACGAACTCGGCGACATGTACGCCAAGCGCAAGTGCTTCGCCTACGGGCGCGGCGGCCAGCCGGTCCGCCAGGCCGAGTTGCTGACCTCCATCCTCGGCACCGTCAAGCTCGCCTACCAGAACCTGGACTCCACCGAGCTAGGGGTCACCGCCATCGATCATTACTTCGACACGCTCGGCGGCATCAGCCGTGCCGTCGGCAAGGCGAATGGCGCCCCGGTGCCGGTCTACATCAGCGACCAGACGCGCAGCGACGGCAAGGTGCGCACCCTGGCCGAGCAGGTGGCGCTGGAAACCCGCACCCGCGCCCTCAACCCGCGTTGGTACGAGGGCATGCTGAAGCACGGCTACGAAGGCGTGCAGCAGATCGAATCGCAGATCACCAACACCATGGGCTGGTCGGCGACGACCGGCCAGGTCGAGCCCTGGGTCTATCATCAGCTGACCGAGACCTACGTCCTCGACGAAAACCTGCGCAACCGCATCGCCGCGCTCAACCCGACCGCCTCGGCGAAGGTCGCCCACCGGCTGCTGGAGGCGCAGGAGCGCCAGTACTGGTCGCCCGAGCCCGACGTGCTGGAGGCGCTGCGCCGCGCCGGTGACGAACTGGAAGACCGCCTCGAGGGGATCGACCCCGTGATGGCGGCTTAGAAAAGGTCATAGGGAGAGGTCAATGAACGTGGTTTCGCCTATTCGAATGGTCCCCCGCCGCCAGGACGGCGAAGGCAGCGTCCAGGTTCACTTGGACCCCCGCCTCGAGATCGGCACCGCCAAGGTATTTTCCATCTACGGCAAGGGCGGCATCGGCAAGAGCACCACGTCGTCCAACCTGTCGGCGGCGTTCTCCAGGCTCGGCAAGCGGGTGCTGCAGATCGGTTGCGATCCGAAGCACGATTCGACCTTCACGCTGACCAAGCGGATGGTGCCGACGGTCATCGACGTCCTCGAATCGGTGCAGTTCCACAGCGAGGAGCTGCGGCCGGACGATTTCGTGTTCCCCGGCTACAACGGCGTCATGTGCGTCGAGGCGGGCGGCCCGCCGGCGGGCACCGGCTGCGGCGGCTACGTCGTCGGCCAGACGGTCAAGCTGCTCAAGGAGCATCATCTCCTCGAGGACACCGACGTCGTCATCTTCGACGTCCTCGGCGACGTGGTGTGCGGCGGCTTCGCCTCGCCGCTGCAGCACGCCGACCGGGGCCTCATCGTCGCCGCCAACGACTTCGACTCCATCTTCGCCATGAACCGCATCATCGCGGCGATCCAGGCGAAGGCGCGCAACTACGACGTCCGGCTCGGCGGCTGCATCGTCAACCGCAGCGCCGGGCTCGACCAGATCGACCGCTTCAACGAGCGGGTCGGCATGCGCACGCTGGGCCATTTCCCCGACCTCGACGACATCCGCCGCAGCCGGCTGAAGAAGTCGACGATCTTCGAGATGGACCCGACGCCGGCCCTCGAAGCCGTTCAGGCCGAATACATGCGTCTCGCGCAGATGCTGTGGGATGACGTCGACCCACTCGATGTGACGCCGTTGAAGGATCGGGAAATCTTCGATCTGTTGGGGTTCGATTGATGCAGACCGCCACCTACCGGCAACGTCGCAGCCAGCTCGAGGCCTACTTCGACCGCACGGCGGCCGAGGCCTGGTCGCGCCTGACGTCGGACGCGCCGGTCTCGCGGATCCGCGAGACCGTGCGCGCCGGCCGCGACCAGATGCGCCAGACCCTGCTCGATTGGCTTCCGGACGATCTCGGCGGCCGGCGCATCCTCGATGCCGGCTGCGGCACCGGCGCCTTCGCGACGGAAGCGGCGCGGCGCGGCGCCACGGTGGTGGCGATCGATCTCTCGCCGACGCTGACCACCCTGGCGCGCGAGCGGGCGGACGCACTGCCGGGGCCGGGATCCATCGACTTCCGGGTCGGCGACATGTTCGACCCAGCGCTCGGCCGGTTCGATCACGTCGTCGCCATGGATTCCCTGATCCATTACCTGCCCGCTGACATGGTCGCCGGCCTGGCCACGTTGGCCGAGCGGACCGAACGGTCGATCCTGTTCACCTTCGCCCCCCGCACCGCGCTGCTGACGGTCATGCACACGGTTGGCCGGCTGTTTCCGCGCGGTGACCGGGCGCCGGCGATCGTTCCCGTCGCCCCCGCCAAGTTACTGCGCCAAATCGCCGCCGAGCCGCGAGTGACCGCCTGGCAGGCCGGCCGTACGCGGCGTATCGCCAGCGGCTTTTACACCTCGCAAGCCCAGGAACTGAGCCTCGTATGATCGGACCCTCGCGCGCCCTGATGCAGACCTGGCTCCGGCTGGCTCCCCGGTTCCTGCCGTTCGCCGACGCGGCGACCCGGGAGTTGCCGCTGAGCCGCCTGCTGCGGCTGTCGCTGTTCCAGGTCTCGGTCGGCATGGCGCTGGTCCTGCTCACCGGCACCCTGAACCGGGTGATGATCGTCGAGCTTGGCGTTTCCACTTGGCTCGTCGCGCTGATGGTGGCGCTGCCGCTGGTCTTCGCGCCGTTCCGCGCCTTCATCGGCTTCCGCTCGGATGTCCACAAGTCGGTCCTCGGCTGGCGGCGCGTGCCCTACATCTGGATCGGCACCATGCTGCAGTTCGGCGGCTTCGCGATGATGCCGTTCGCCCTGTTCCTCCTCGCCGGCGAAGGCAACGGTCCGGCGTTCGTCGGCCAGGTCGGCGCGGCGGTGGCGTTCCTGCTCGTCGGCGCCGGCCTGCACACGGTACAGACGGCGGGCCTGGCGCTGGCCACCGACCTGGCGCCGCCGGAGGCGCGGCCGCGGGTGGTTGCGCTCCTCTACGTGATGCTGCTGGTCGGCATGGTGGCGAGTTCGCTCGCGTTCGGCGGCCTGCTCGACGACTTCAGCCACGTCCGCCTGATTCAGGTGGTTCAGGGCGCGGCGGTCATCACCATCGCCCTGAACCTGGTGGCGTTGTGGAAGCAGGAAGCGCGCAACCCGGCGCTCACCGCTCCCAACCGGCCGCGCGAGAGCTTCCGCGCCTCGTGGCGGAAATTCCGCGCCGGCGGCAACTCGACCCGGCTGCTCATCGCCGTCGGCCTCGGCACCGCCGGGTTCAGCATGCAGGACGTCCTGCTCGAACCCTACGGCGGCGAGATCCTCGCCCTCTCGGTGAGCGGGACGACCCTGCTCACCGCCCTGTTGGCTTCCGGCGCCCTGCTCGGCTTCGCCATAGCCGCCCGTCGGTTGACGCTTGGCGCCGATCCGCATCGCCTCGCCGCGATCGGCGTCCTCGCCGGCATCGTCGCCTTTTCCGCCGTCGTCTTCGCGGCGCCCCTGCAGGCACCGGCGCTGTTCCGCGCCGGCACCTTCCTGATCGGCTTCGGCGGCGGTCTGTTCGCCGTCGGCACGCTGACCGCCGCGATGGCCCTGTCGCGCGACGGTCACAGCGGCCTCGCGCTCGGCGCCTGGGGTGCCGTGCAGGCGACCGCGGCCGGCGGCGCCATCGCCCTCGGCGGCGCGTTGCGCGACGTCGTCGCCACCGTCGCCGCCGATGGGCACCTGGGTGCCGCCCTGACCGGCCCCGCCGCCAGCTACGGCATCGTCTATCACGTCGAGATCGTTTTACTCTTCGCAAGCCTAGTTGCCATCGGGCCGCTCGTCGGACGCTCCCGGGAGCCCCTCCAGCAGCCCACGACCCGCTTTGGCCTCGCCGATCTTCCCGGGTGATCAAAAGGGCCAGCATGACCATGGAGACGGAAAAATGGAGACCGGCGCAATAACCAGCCACATCGACGTCGCGCTCGTCACGCTGTATGTGTTCTGGTTGTTTTTCTTTGGGCTGATCGTCTATCTGCGGCGCGAGGATCGCCGCGAAGGCTTCCCCCTCGTATACGACCGCCCCGGAGCGCCAACGGCACCCGGCGCGCCGACCATTCCGAAGCCGAAAACGCTGCTGCTACCGAACGGCGAGACGCGGATGCTGCCGCGCCCCGAGCCGAAGGGTCCCGAGTTGAAGGCGAAGCCCTCCGCCCCGTGGCCAGGCGCCCCGCTCGTGCCCACCGGCGATCCGCTGCAGGACGGCGTCGGTCCGGCGGCCTACACCAAACACCGCATCGAGGAGCCGGAACTGGCCATCGACGGGACGCCGCGTTGCCGGCCGATGCGCGCCGCGCCCGAGTTCTCGATGGACGAAGAGGGACCCGACCCGCGCGGCTACTCGGTACGTGGCGTCGATGGCAACATCGCCGGCACGGTAGTCGAGATCTGGGTCGACCGCTCGGAGCCGAAGGTGCGCTACTTGGAGACCGAAGTCGACGACAAGGGCGCCAAGCGGCGCATCCTGGTGCCGATCAACCTCGCCTGCGTCGAATCCGGCCGGCGCTCCGTCCGCGTCGAATCGCTGACCACGGCGCAGATCGCCCGCACGCCCGGCATCGCCAAGCCGGATGAAGTCAACCAGCGCGAGGAAGACCGCATCTGCGCGTACTTCGCGGGCGGCCACCTGTACGCGACCGCCGAGCGAGAGGAACCGATCCTGTGAGCGGACACGACTTCGAGTTCGAACCGGTGCGGGGCCTTCCGGCCCTGCTGCCGGAAGGCGAGGAAATCCGCTGGCAGGGCGAACCCCGCTGGCAGGCCATGGCGCGGCACGTGTTTCATGCCCACACGGTGGCGATCTATTTCGGAATCCTGGTGCTGTGGCGGATCGTCTCCATGGCCTATGACGGCCATGCCGTCGCCGACATCGCCGCGTCGGCGGGCTGGCTTGGCCTCGTCGGCGCCGCCGGCATCGGCATCTTGGCCCTGCTGG
>CAYWRP010000088.1:0-9282 GCA_964460955.1 uncultured Rhodospirillaceae bacterium
TCGCCCACAAAACCACCCTTCGCCGCTCTCAATCAACCACTGTCGTGCAGTGTGGTTCTATCCGCCAAAATATCCTTAAACCCCTGATCCAGCATGATCTTGGTGGCGTTGGCGAGGTGGTTGTAGAAGACGGCCATGCCGGACATGGCGATCAGTTCCATGATTTCCTCGTCGTCGTAGCCGGCCGCCTTCAATTTGTCGATTTCCGCCTGGTCGGCGGCGTGGGAGTCCTGGGCCAGCTTGACGGCGAAGTCGATCGCCGCCTTGTCCTTCTCATCGCCGCCGTCGAGGCTGTGGGTCTCGATCAGCGATTGGATCTGGTCGTTGGCGACGCCGATGGTGGCGCAGAACGCGGCGTGCGCATCCTGGCAATAGTCGCAGTTCTTCAACGAGGAAATGGCGACGAAGATCATCTCCTTCAGCCGGCGGCTGACCCGGCCGCCGCAGAGGATGTGCCGCATCACCGGCCAGATCCCCTCAAGCGACTCCGGCGACCGCGCCCACACCCGGAAGAAGTGCGGGGTGAAGGGGGCGCCCAGCGCCTCGGCGATCCTGGCGAAGGTCTGCTCGACGTCTTGGGTCGTCTCGGCGTCGTCGAACGTCTGGCTGATCGTCTTCATCGTCTTCGCCTCCCAATGTGGCCCGGCGACGCGCCGATGCGCGAGCGCCGTGTTTTAAGCCGGATGCCGCCGCGCGGCAATCCGGCCGCCGCACTCGCGCGCGCAACGCCTCGATTGCGTCCGAGCGCCGATCCTGGTATGTTCGCGTTTGTTCATGGTTTACCCTGAGCAGCCCCGAGGTCGAGTCGGGCTCTGCCGGCGTTCGGCTCAACGCGGCAACAGAACGATTCTTGACGACATGTGACGACATCGGAGGGCAGAAATGACGACATGTGACGACATTCGGCATCCAAGGAAATCAAGGACTTAGCGGCTGTTTTGACGACATTTGACGACAAATGACGACATTCTTCGCTTGGCACCCCCCGCGAAATCGCCAAAACCGTAACGGAGTCAACGCGTTGACCCACAGAATGACAGCCCGCCCTGGTGCAAGAACGCACCGCCGCCAGCCACCCTTAGGAGTCGGTGCCGCCGCCGTCAGTGGGAAACGGCGGGTGGTTGGCGGCGAGGTTGGCGCGGATGGTCATCTCCTCGAAGCGCGGCGCCGGCGGCGACATCGCCTGCTCGACGGCGCGGCCCCAGCCGGGCTCGGCGACCGGCTGGCCGTCCTCGGCGACGATCCGCCCCCGCACCAGCGTCAGTTTCGGCCGGCCCTTCACCGTCCGCCCCTCGTAGGGGGTGAAGCCGCTGCGCGAATGCTGGTCGGCGCCGCTCAGCGTCCACTCCTCGTCGAGATCGACGACGACGAGGTCGGCATCCGAGCCCGGCGCCAGCACCCCCTTGCGGCCGAAGACGCCGAACGCGCGCGCCGGCGCGGCGGAGGTGGCGCGCACCAGGTCGGTGAGGCCGAGGCGGCCGTCGCGCACGGCGGTCAGCATCAGCGGCAGCGAGGTCTCGACCGCCGGCAGCCCGCAGGCGACGTCCCAGATCCGGTTGCCGGCCTTCTCGGCCGGGGTGTGCGGCGCGTGGTCGGTGGACAGCATGTCGATGGTGCCGTCGGCGAGCGCCCGCCACAGCGGCGCCTGGTTGGCGCGCTCGCGGATCGGCGGGTTGACGCGCAGCATCTCGCCGCCGGGGCGCGCCATGTCCTCCGCCGCCAGGTGCAGGTGCTGCGGCAAGACCTCGACCGTCATGTCGAGGCCGCGGCCCTTCCAGAAGCGGATGAAGTCGAGCGAGCGCGCCGTCGTCTCGTGGGCGATGTGGATGCGGGCGCCGGTCCACTCGGCCAGCGTGCAGCTGCGGTTGAGCGCCTCCACCGCCGCCACTTCCGGGCGCGAGGCGAGGTGGGCCAGCGGGTCGGCCCGGTCGGCATCGTTCAGCCGCGTCTCCCGCCGCTCAAGGATGCCGCAGTTCTCGGCGTGGATGGTGCAGCGCTTGCCCAACGCGGCGATGATCTCGAAGCCCTCCAGCACCACGCCGTCGTTCGGCGTCGGCAGGTGGCCGGTGGTGTTGCCGAGGAACAGCTTGAAGCCGATGGCGCCAGCGTCGGCCATCGGCCGCAGCTGATCGAGATTGTTGTCGCCCAACAGCCCGTAGACGCCGAAGTCGACGACGCTCTTGGCGGCAGCGATGGCCAGCTTCTCGGCCAGCCGGTCGGCGCTGTCGGTCGGCGGGATGGTGTTCGGCATGTCGAAGACGCAGGTGACGCCGCCGACCGCCGCCGCCTGGCTGCCGGTGGTCCAGTCCTCCTTCTCGGTCATCCCGGGATCGCGGAAGTGGACGTGGACGTCGATGATCCCCGGCAGCACATGGCGGCCGGCGATGTCGATGCGCCGCCGCGCCGACGGCAGGGTGCCGGGCTCGCCGAGCGCGACGATGCGCCCGGCGTCGATGGCGATGTCGGCCGGAACCTGCCCCCATTCATGGACCAGGGTTCCGCCGGCGAGGATCAGATCGATGGGCTTGTGTTCCGGCATGCGGTGCGTGGCCTTTCCATGCGAGCGAGGGCGGTGATACGGCGGAATGAGACGCGCCTCCGGGGCCCGCGGTCAAGATCCGCCTGTGCCGGCGGCGCCGGAGCCGAGCAGGGAGAAACTGCCGGAGGTTGTAGGGGTTATCGGCTCAATCGCGCGATTGTTTAGCAGCACTCCCCCGCTCCGGCTGCTAACCTGCTGTTTCCACTGCATTTTTTTCTTGAAACCGCGCCTGCGACTCGTTCACACTAGCCGATCATATGGCCTTACAACACGGAGGTTTGATCCCATGCTCGGTCAAAAATCCACGCTGCACGGCTACCGGCTGATGACCGCCGAAATCACCTACCGCATGCCCGACCACCCGTCCCTGCTGCAGAAGTTCATCTGGCAGAACATGGACCTGCACCCGGAGTTTCCCGAGTTGCGGCGCTTCCTGCGCTATTGGGAGGAGAACATCGAGGGCCGCCTGCACTCGGTCACCGTCGCCTCGGCGGAGGTGATCAAGCCGCCGAAACTGCGCTACGCCGCGACCCTCGATACGGTCCACTAGCGGCGGCCCGGGACGGGCGCCGGAGGAGCCGGCTGCCCGCTACCCGACCGAACGGCTCAGAGACCAAAGCTGTAGGTCAGACCCATCCCGGCGAAGAACAGATTGGGCGAGCCGACATTGTCGACGATCGGGCTGTCCTCGGCGTCGCCAAGTAACCGGCTATAGGCGCCGACGGCGGTCACCCCCCAATTCTCGGCAAACTGGTAATTGCCGACGAGCGCGAAGCCAATGTTGCGGAAATCGTCGTCGGCATTGAAGCGGTCCAACCCGCTGCGCCGCGCGTCATCGCCATCGATGCCAAAGTAGGTGCTCATGTAGGATTCGGTGCCCCAGTGGCTGAATACCTCGGCGATGCCAAGAATGTCGTCGGTGAAGGGTTGGCTGAAGCGGGACCGGAGGCCGAAAAGCGCGCCATCATGCTCGTCGGAGATATCATGCGCGCCCTTGAATTCGAACGCCAACCGCTGGCGGGGGTCATTGGCGACCGGGAAGCTGTATTCGATGTAGCCGCCCGCCTCGATCGCCGGATCAATGTTCCGAAGGTCGTCGACCGCGTCTTCTTCGACGCTTCCGCGCCCCTTGCGGTACTGGAGCAGCGGGCCGACGTTAAGTTTGCCGAAAGACACAATATCCGGCATGACGTTGGCCGACAATTCGAGGACACCGGCGCCGGCCAGTTCGCTGCGGAGCCGCAGAAAGTACTCGTTGTAATTGATCTGAGCCAGCGGCGCCAAGCCCGCCTCGTAGTCATCGGAACCGAAGTAATCGGGCGTTACGCCGACGGCGCCGCCGATAAAACCGTGCCAACCCTTCTTCTGTTGTGGCGGCGTTGGTACCGCCACCCCGCCGACATCCTGCGCCGCCGCATCGGCGCAAAACGCAATCATCAGTCCGGTGGCCAGCAGCCTGCGAATGGGTGACATCGTCTCTCCTCGTCGATCCTCGACAGCGCCTTTCGGGCCATGCCTGGATGGGTCAAAAGCAGCTCCACGAGTAATACGCGCTTCGCGTTGCCGAACGAGGTCTAAAAGTCGATGTCGAATTCGGCTTATTGCATTTTCGCACCAAAGTGTGACGCCTGGAACACGGTCGCCCCAGATCTCGACCCGCGGCGGTTCCTTGCGAGCGACAATCAGCGCTCGCCGATTCTCACCTGGACCGGTCAGCCGGCACCGGGTCGCGGCCAACCAGGGTTACAGAGGCAAGAGAAACTCGCTGGCTGCGAATAAAGTTCGATTATCTTTGCTTTGGAAGCGCCGTTCGATTAGTCCATTTACGGGCGTAGCCGGCGTTTCGCCGCGTCGATCCCTTGGCAAGAACCCGGACGAGCCGCCACGGCAATTGGGAGGCCGTTATGAGTAACCAGGACATGAAAGACTATCCCCAGGAAATGCAAGATCGTATTCGCGAAGTGGCCTACATGATGTGGGAGTCCGCCGGACGTCAGTATGGCATGGCGATGGAGTACTGGCTGGCGGCCGAACGTGAGGTGCTGAAGGCAACGCAGTCGGCGGCCGAGAGGATGATGCCGACCGCCCAGGACATGCAAAACGCCGTCGACGCCGCCTCGGAATCCTTCTCGACAATGGGCGTCAAGGTGGAGACGAAGACGACCACCACGAAAGCGGCCCCCGCTGAGTCGGAGTCCAAATCGGCGAAGGCCGACGCCGCGCCAGCCGCCGAGCCCGAAAAGGCCGCCGCGCCGCAGCCCCCGCAAGCGGCGCCACGGCCGGCTGAGGCGAAAACCACCCCGCCGCCGCACGAACCAGCCAAGCCGGCCGCCGCCGACACCGATCTCGAGCAGATCGAGGGGCTCGGTCCGGCCTCGAAGAAGAAGCTGAACGGTAAGGGAATCAACACCGTCGGCGACCTGCTCGACACCTGCGCGACGGCGAAGGGGCGCAAGGACACCGCCGACAAGACCGGTATTTCGCAGAAGAATCTGCTGAAATGGGCCAACGTCGCCGATCTGATGCGCCTTTCCAGCGTCGATGGGAAGCTGGCCGAGCTTCTCGAAGCCTCCGGCGTCGACACCATCAAGGAGCTTCGTACCCGCCGCGCCGACAATCTCGCCGCCACCATGGCGGAAGTGAATGTCGCCAAGAAACTCGTGGCGACGCCGCCGAGCAACGATCAGCTGGAGACCTGGATCGGCGAAGCGAAGAAGCTCGATCCCAAACTCAGCTACTGAGGCCGATCCGACGCGGTGGCGACGCCGGACGAGCCAACGGCGCGGCGGCACGGCCAACTAGGCGGATCCTGATCCGACCAAAGGCGATGCGCGTGTCGCGACCGACATATCTGGACACTCTAGACCGGGTCGCGATTCGGGAACGTTGGTTCCATAGGGGACATAAAACCCTTATTTAGGAGGCGTGGAAGTCAGGCATGAAACGCGAGATCGACGGCCGGCTATACGACACCATTGACGCCACCTTGGTGGCATCCCAGTCCAGCGCCAGCACCCACATCCATCGGGCGGCGAGTCTCTACCGATCCCCGGAAGGGCACTTCTTCCTCGTCGATGAGCGGGAAGTGCACGGCGTCGACGGCGCCCTGCTGACACCGTTGACGGACGAGATGGCGCGCGCCTGGCTGGATGAGCACGGCCGGGCCGACCTGTCGACCGATCTTTTCGGCGGCGATGACGTCGCGGTCACCGTGCATCTCCACCCGGCCTTGTACCGCCGGATCGAAACGGCGGCGAAATCCGTCGGTGCCTTGCCGGCGGACTGGATCGAGGCGCATTTGGCGGCCGTGCTGCCTGGCCCAGACGCCTCGTAGTCACAGGGCGTCGCGCGCGACCGCCCATGGAGGTCAGCCTTGGCTGGCCACCTCTTTTGTGACGTCGAGGCCCGCCTTGCGCAGGCCTTCGACGATATGCGGCAGCAATCCTTCCTCGAAGTGCCAAAGCTTCATCAGGGTCATCGCTTCCGCCAAGAATGACGGTTTCAGGGCCAGCAACTCGCCGGCGGCGATTTCGGCCTCGTCGGCCCGTCCGAGTTGACCCAATGTCGCGGCGCGCATCAGCGGGGTCCAGAAGAAGGTCGGCATGTCGATCTTGTTCAACTCCGCCAGCGCGCGTTCGTATTCTCTACGGTCGTAGTAGAAGAAGGCGCGGGGAAAATAAAACCAGCCGGGATGGGCGGGGTTGATCGCCATCGCCTTGTCGATCAGCGCCAACCCCCGCTCCCAGTTGCCATTCAGCGCGAGCCGCGTCCCGTAGTGGCCCAGCAGGTCGGTCTCGTTCGGGTTGATGCGCAGTGCCCGTTCGGCCGCCGCCTTGAACCCGTTGATGTCGCCTTCCGTGTACAACAGGTTCGAGAGGACCATGTAGCCGGTGGAATCGCCTGGATCCAGCGTGGTCGCCCTGCGCGCGAAGGTGCGTGCCAGGGCGACCGGATCGTCGATGGCGCGATAATCACCGTACCCAAACCGCACGTGCTGCATGTAGACGTTGGCAAGTACGGCCCACGCCTCGGCGAAGTCAGGCTCTGCCTCGACGGTGCGCTCGAGACAGGCGCGAACATCGCTGTGGCGCGCCGCGTCGATGGTGATTTGATACGCGTAGTAGCGCAGCACGCAGTCGTAGGCATCGAGGCTTTCGGGCGGTTTCCGGCTGGATACCGCCATCGATCCGTGGGCGACGACGCCGTATTTCGCGGCGATGTTGCCAGCGGTCTCGCCCGCGATGGCGTCTTGCACCTCGTAGATGCGCCCCGGATCGAGCGGTTCCTCGAAACTCTTGACCCACACTTGCTCGGCGTCCGCGGCTTGAATCAATCGGGCCGTGATGCGAATGGTCCCAGCGCCCATCCGAACACGGCCCTCGATGACGTAATCGGTGTCCAGCGCCCGCCTGAGTTCGCGCGGATCGGCCAGGCCATTCCGATACGCCGGGATCGATCCAAGCCAGAGGACGCGAAGGTTGCGGAATCGGGCCAACTCGGTTGCCAGCTGCTCGGAAATCCCGTCGGCGAAGTAGTCCTGGGCGGTGTCGCCGCTCAGGTCGACGAACGGCAGGATGGCGACCGAGGGGCCGTGCGGGACGATCAGTGCCGGATCGTCGGGCTCCGGTGCCGGCTCAGCCGATTCCGGCCAGATACGGGGGAGGACCTGGGCCAAGATGATGGCGAAGGCGAGCACGAACAGGCCGGTGACGAGGAGGCGGCTGGTATGCGGCTGGCCGCCCCGCCGCGTCATTGCTTCGGAGTCGGGCGATGCCGCGGGCGTCTCCGCCTGGGCCGGTGCCGCGGTTTGCCGGCGTTCGAACGTCGGCACGTAACCGCCTTTGCGAATGAAAATGCGGATCGGGTCATCGCGCCCCTCCTCGGCGTAATACCCATCGAGGTCACGCCGCAGACGCCTGGCTTCCAGGCGGACGATGGGATCAAGCTGCGGATCGAAGGTCTCGTCGCGGCCGAAGACGGCACTGGCGATCGCCACGCCCTTGAGCCGTTCACCGCGGCCAGCGAGTGTTTCCTCAACGACGAACCTTAGAAACTCCCGCCGCCGCACGGCGCCGCGGAACGCAGCACTGGCGAGAATGCGCTCAAGCTGCGCACGGACGTCGGCATCGGTCAGACCGCCCTCGAAGAGTGAGTCTGCCGCTGAATCTCGCCCCACGTCCGCTCCTTCCGCGACCCAACCCGCGCTTTGTCAAGCGCGGTAGCATGATCGTCCTCGCCCGCTCGCACCCTTGAATAACACACGGCGCACAGGTTGGTAACCTCACCTGTACAAACATGTTCGTACTCGCATGTTGCGAGCCGATCGCGAAAATCCGAGTGAACTCGCGAGTCGGAATGACCGCGGCGGCCGGCAATAACGAACACTTGGCTGGCGATGAGAGCATCTGGAACGCACCCCACCCTCCATTCTTGATACTCGCGGGGGCTCAATCACTGGGTGGGCGGATGGCTCGTGTCCCCTCGCCGCCCGCTCACTGCTTTTCTTCCGTGCCTGCCCTGTTCGTCGGCGGTTGGAACTTAGGTGCGGCTGTGGATGTTCCGGATGGTGCCGTCGATCGGTAGGGTTCGACGGCTTCGTTTACAGGGGGCTCACGGGCGCCGAGGTAAAGAAGATTGAAAGTCATAGTGAAAGCGGCCTTTAGTCACGTAGGATGTAGCTAAACAAGTAACCGTAGGAGGGAATATAATGACGTCGCGAGGTACGATAGAAATGGTCGCTGGTCTGTTGATCATTGTCGCCGCACTGGCGGTACTGATCGCCGGACCGGCGCTGGCGCAAGACCAGGAAGCATCCGACACGGCAACCCAGCCATCGAAACCCAACATCCTCGTGCTGTGGGGCGACGATATCGGCCAGTCGAACATCAGCGCCTACACGTTCGGCCTGGTCGGTTATGAGACCCCCAACATCGACCGTATCGCCAACGAGGGCATGATGTTCACCGACTATTACGGGGAGCAGTCCTGCACCGCCGGGCGGTCGTCGTTCATCACCGGCCAAAGCGTGTTCCGCACCGGCCTTTCCAAGGTCGGCCTGCCCGGCGCCGATCTCGGCATGCGGGAGGAAGATCCGACAATCGCCGGCCTCCTGAAAGCGCAAGGGTACGTGACCGGCCAGTTCGGCAAGAACCATCTCGGCGACAAGGACGAACACCTGCCGACCAACCATGGCTTCGACGTCTTCTTCGGCAACCTCTACCACCTCAACGCCGAGGAAGAGCCGGAGAACGAGGACTATCCCCGCGACATGGTCATGCCGAACGGCCAGACCTTCCTCCAAAGATTCGGCCCGCGCGGTGTTATCCGGTCGACCGCCGGCGGCGAGATCGAGGACACCGGCCCGCTGACGCGAAAGCGGATGGAAGTCATCGACGACGAAACATCCGACGCGGCGATCGACTTCATCCGCCAGGCGCATGCGGACGGCACGCCGTTCTTCGTCTGGTGGAACGGCACCCGCATGCACTTCCGCACCCACGTCAAGGAAGAGCTTCGCGGCATCTCCGGCCAGGACGAATACGCCGACGGGATGGTCGAGCACGACATGCATGTCGGCAAGTTTCTCGCCCTGCTCGACGAGCTCGGCATCACCGAAAACACCCTCGTGTTCTACTCGACGGACAACGGGCCGCACATGAACACGTGGCCGGATGCTGCCTGGAACCCATTCCGCGGCGAGAAGAACACCAACTGGGAAGGCGGCTGGCGGGTGCCGGCGATGG
>CAYWRP010000089.1:0-9237 GCA_964460955.1 uncultured Rhodospirillaceae bacterium
ATGATCTGGCCCGACACGACCCGGCCCGGCGGCTTGATGAGGCGCATCATGCTCATGGCCATGGTGGACTTGCCACACCCGGACTCGCCGACGAGGCCGAGCTTTTCGCCGCGCCCCAGATTAAAGGTGACGCCGTCGACAGCCTTGACGTTGCCCGCGTCGGTGCCATAGTACACGCGGAGGTCCTGCACCTGTAGAATCTGCCCGTTCATACTCTTCTCCGCAGTCGGGGGTTGGCCAGCTCGTCGAGGCCGGCGGATATCAGAAACAAACCCACAAAGATCAAGAGAATGATCATCACCGGCGTCAGGATCACCACGACGGGGGTGTTGTTCATGAACGCCGAGATGGCGGCGACCAGGGTGGTCATGGCCGCCATCGCCACCAGCGGCGACCGCCACGTATGACGGGACAACGTCCGCCCGATCAGTTCGACGACGCCGGTGCGTTCCAGGGCGGCGCTCAGCACCAGGGTGCAGGCGATGGTGATGGGAGCGGCATTGCTGAAGACGCCGAGGACCTGATCGGTGCCGAGGATGCCGGTGACGAGGAGGACGCCAACCGCGCTCATGGCGACGATATCGGGCGACATCGTTTCCCTGACGAAGCCGGCGAAGACGACGACGATCAGGACGACGACGAGAATCATTTCCAGCGTTTCGCCGCTCATTGTCGACACGGTACTCCTTTGGAATGGGCAAGAAAGTCGTCGGGCCGGACGGTATCAGCCGCCCGCGCGCCGAACCGGTGCTCGGCGCCCTTTATTCAAGACAGCCCGATTGCAAGTCCAGCAAACTACTCCAGGAGCGGAGTCCAAGCAAAGGAGAAGGCGGGTTGAGCGGTCGATTCGGTGCATCCCGTCGCGATCCGGCAAGCCGCCGGGTGCCACCACCGGGCGGTCGAGGCTTGCGGCGACTCGCCACGGCGATCGCGGTGAGAGTTTGGCGGCGGGCAAGGCGGTTTTTTAGCGTTCGCCGCGCCCGACGCCAGACCCTGGCACAACCTGTTCCAATTCAAAAATGTTTTGCGGCGAGACAGGTTTCTCCAAACGCGGGGCGGCGGGCGGGCGGGCATCGATCGCTTTCCATGTCGCGCCGCCATCGGCAGCCGCTGGCGGTTGGTTATAGTCGAAAGAGATCCACTCGCCTTGTGGCGGTTGCCAGGTTGGGCCAATCGGGGTAAACGACGGGACAGATATGTGCAGCAACAAAACGCGGTTTATCGTCTGCTTCCTGCCCAAAGCGACGAGGATTTTGGTTTAGTCGGATCTCAAAGGGAGAGAGCATCTCATGAAGAAAACGCTGTTGGTCGGCGCCAGCGCCGCGACAATTCTTGCCGCCGCTTCATTCGGGTTTGGTGGATCGGCGGCCGCGCAAGGCCAGACACCGCTATTTCCGCCCAATGCCTTGCCGGGTCATTGCTATGCACGGGTTTTCGTGCCTCCGCAGTACACCGAGGTCACCGAACAGGTTCTGATGCGCGAGGAATCTGAAACGATCGAAATCATCCCCGCCGAGTACGAGTGGGTGGAGGAGCAGGTCCTCGTCAAGGAGGCCACCGAAAAGCTGGAAATCGTTCCGGCGACCTATAAGACGGTCGAGGAGCAGGTGCTCATCGAGCCGGAAACCACCGAGCTCGTCGATGTGCCGGCCGAGTACGAGACGGTCGAAGAGCGCGTCATGGTCAAGGCCGCCTACACGACGTGGAAAAAGGGTACCGGCCCGATCACCCGGATCAATGAGTCGACCGGCGAGATCATGTGTCTGATCACCGTTCCGGCGGAATACAAGACGGTCGAGAAGACGGTCCTGAAAACGCCGGCGACGACCAAGGTCGTCACCAAACCGGCCGTCTACGAGACCGTCGAGAAGCAGGTCATCGACACCCCGGCGACCACCGAAACCATCCAAGTGCCGGCGGAATACAAGACGGTCAAGGTGAAGAAGCTGGTCAGCCCGGCGCGCGAGGAACGCACCGCCATCCCGGCCGAATATCAGACCGTGACACGGGTCGAGAAAACGTCCGACGGTCAGATGGAGTGGCGGGAAATCCTGTGCGAGACCAACGTCACCACCGACGTCATCAAGGCGATGCAGGCGGCCTTGAAGGAAAAGGGGCATTACAACGGTCCGGCGGACGGACAGATCGGCCCGATGACCCGCCGCGCCGTGAACTCGTACCAGCAGGCGCGTGGCCTGGCGAGCGGCGAACTGACGATGGAAACGCTGAAATCGCTCGGCGTTTCCCTGTAATTCCGCTTCGTTGGGTGCGGTCGAGGCCACCGTCGGCGGCGCCGGTGGCGTACCTCGGCCAACCACCCTTGACCGCCGCCCGGTTCCCCGTTACGCACGCGCCGTGACGGGGCCGGGCGAATGTCGCCGGGCGTCCGCTGAAGTCACCGTGGACGAAGAGCGCATAACCGATGCTGGCCCATCTGCAACGCCTCGCCGCCTACAACCAATGGGCCAACCAGCGACTCTATGCCGCGGCGGTAATGTCCCGTACCAGGAGCTGATCCGCCTCGTCTGGGACTAAGGCTGAGCCCTAGGCGGCCGGCGCGTTTCAGCGGGGAATTCGGAATGAGCCATGGCGCGAACGGGGCGACGACGGTGACGGTGTCGCCGGAAGACGCCGACGCCCGCCTCGACCGCTGGTTCAAGCGGCATTATCCGCAGGTCTCGCATGGCCGGCTGGAGCGCTGGCTGCGCACCGGCCAGGTGCGCGTCGACGGCCGGCGGGCGAAGGCGGCGCACCGCGTGCGGGCGGGCGAACGGGTGCGCGTGCCGCCGATGGACGCCGCCGACCAGACGACCGAGGCGGCACCGCGAAAACGCCAAGTGGCCGACGCCGACATCGAGAGGGTCCGCGCCGCCGTCCTGCATCGCGACGCCTCCGTCATCGTCCTCAACAAGCCGCCGGGCCTCGCCGTGCAGGGAGGCGCCGGCACCACGCGGCATCTGGATGCCATGCTGGACGCGTTGGCCGACGGCGGCGAGCGGCCGCGTCTGGTGCATCGGCTGGACAAGGATACCTCTGGCGTGCTGGTGCTGGCGCGCACGGTGCGCGCCGCCGCGGCGCTGGCGGAGGCGTTTCGCGGCCGTGCGGTGGAAAAACTCTACTGGGCGGTCGTCGTCGGCACGCCGAAACCATCCGAGGGCGAGATCCGCGCCGCGCTGGCCAAGCGGGGCGGGGCGGCCGGCGAACGGGTGGTGGTCGAGGTGACCGGCCAGCGCGCCACCACCGCCTATCGGACAATCGAGAGCGCCGGCCGACGCGCGGCCTGGCTGGAGCTCAACCCACGCACCGGGCGGACCCACCAGCTGCGTGTCCACTGCGCGCATCTCGGCACGCCGATCCTCGGCGACGGCAAGTACGGCGGCGCGGCGGCGTTCATCCCCGGCGATGTCGTCGACAAACGCCTGCATCTGCACGCCCGCGCGCTGACCCTGCCGCATCCGTCGGGCGGACGCTTGCGCGTCGCCGCGCCGTTGCCCGAGCACATGGCGCGCACCTTCCGCTTCTTCGGCTTCACCGAGCACGCCGCCGACACAGGCGCCTGCGGCTGACGCAAACGGCTTGGGTTTCCAGCATCGGCGAGGCAATATCCAATTCCTATAAGCGCGACTGAGCGCCGCGCCGGTCAGGCGCGAAGCCAAGGGATGCGGACGCATCCCGCCCGGCGTTTGAGGGAAGACAAGAGACTCCAGGCGCGAAGCCAAGGGATGCGGACGCATCCCGCCCGGCGCCTGAGGGGATGGGGTACAAAATGATCGATCTGCGCAGCGATACGGTGTCGAAACCAACCGAGGCGATGCGCCGCGCCATGGCGGAGGCGGAAGTCGGCGACGACGTCTACCGCGACGACCCCACCGTGCGCGCGCTGGAGGATCGGACGGCGGCGATCCTCGGCAAGGAAGACGCCTGCTACATGCCGACCGGCACGATGACCAACCAGACGGCGATCCGCGCCCACACCGAGCCCGGCGACGTGGTGCTGGCCGATGTCCAGGGGCACGTCGCGGTGCTGGAGAAGGGGGCGCCGGCAGCTCTCTCGGGCGTGACGATGCGCGCGCTCCCCGGCGACCATGGCATTTTTTCCGGCGAGGATGTCGCGGCGGCATGCGCGCCGCCGCACAAGTTCTCGCCGCAGGGGGTGCAGCCGCCGCTCAAGCTGCTCTGCGTCGAAAACACGCACAATCTCGGCGGCGGCACCGTCTGGCCGCCGGCGGCGCTGATCGAGGTCGCCGCCGTCGCCCGCCGCCACGGCCTGGCGCTGCACCTGGATGGCGCCCGGCTGTGGAACGCCGCCGTCGCCAGCGGCCTTGACGAGGCCGAGTTGGCGCGCCCGTTCGACAGCGTCAGTGTCTGTTTCTCCAAGGGGCTCGGCGCGCCGATGGGCTCGGCGCTGGCGGGGTCGGCGGACATCGTCGCCCGGGCGCGGCGGTTCAAGGCGCTGTTCGGCGGCGGCTTCCGCCAGGCCGGCATTGTCGCCGCCGGCGCGCTCTACGCCCTCGAACACCACCGCCAGCGGCTGGCCGAGGATCACGCCAACGCGCGCCGCTTCGCCGAGGCGCTCGACCTGCAGGCCGGCATCGCCATCGACCTCGAGACGGTGGAGACCAACATCGTCCGCTTCCGCGTCATCGCGATGCCGGCCGCCGACTTCGTCGAGCGCTGCTTCGAGGCCGGTCTCTCCATGCTGACCAGCGGCGCCGACGGCGTGCGCGCCGTCTTCCACCTCGGCGTCGACGCGCCGGACACCGACCGCGCCATCAACATCGTCCGCGAGGTCATCCTCGCCGAACTCACCGCCCGCCTCGACGCCGAGGCACCGTTGGTGTGAGCGCCGGCAAGGAAGACTCTCAAGCTCGTTCTTTCCGCGAAAGCCGCGCCTTGAACTCGTCCAAGCACAGCAGCAGGTCAGCGACGGAGGGGGTGACGGCGTGGGCGCCGGCGGCGCGAGCAGGGTCTCGGCGGCGCGGGCGCGGCGGTTTTCCCGTTCCGCATCGCCGAGCGCGGTCCATTCCTCTAAAGAGAGCCCCACCTCGTTGCCGGTGTCGGTGACGCCGACCGTCCAGCAGCCGGCGTTGCGGCCCTCCTGGATGCCGACCGGGGTGTCGTCGACCTTGACGCAAGTGCTGGCCGGCCAGACGCCGAGGGCCTTGTCGCTTTCACTGATGACCGCCCGGCGGAAATTGAAGAAGAGAGGGCGCGCTAGCGAAAATCAACCGATTTCGCCAGTGCGCAGCGGCATTACTTCGTCGTCGCGCGGCCGATCAGGTAGTCGAGGGAGATCTTGCCGGGGCCGAGGGCGATGACCGCGAACAGGGTCGCCGCCCACCACATGTGAGCATTGAACCAGGCGTCGGGGAAGACGAAGAACTGGATCACCATCGTCATCACCAGCATACCGAGCGCGCCGAGCCGGGTGAACAGGCCGACGACCAGCAGGATGGGGAGGATGTGTTCGGCGATCGCCGTCAGGTGCGCCATCAATTGCGGCAGCGGCAGGCCGAATTCGTGCTCGAACAGGAAATACTGGCTGCTCTTGACGTTGAGGATGTTCCAGCCCTCGACCTTGGTGCGCCCAGAGTACCAGAAGACGGCGGCGACCGGCAGCCGCAGCGCCAGCAGCGCCAGCGCGCCCAGCCAGGCGGTGATCATCTCGCCGTAACGGTTTTCCAGCGTCAACAGGTTGAGGATGCCGAGCGGCGACGACGACCGGCCGGTCGGCGAGGCGTGAGTGTGGGTGGTATTGGCCATGGGTCGGGGTCCTCTTATCTCTTTAGGCTCGACGCAGTGGCGTCGGTCGGTTGGATGGCCTGGAAGGCGCCGGCGGCGAGCAGCGCGCGGAAGGCGGCCGCGAGGTCGAAGCCGGGCTCGACCAGCGCCGCGGCGGCGAAGGCGGTCGCCGTGTCGTCGCCCCGCAACAATACCTGGGCGAAGGCGGTTTCCGCCGCGCCGAGCGCCCGAACATGGGTCTCGTAACGCGGCCGGGTGACCAGGGCGCCGCCGCGGCCCATGCGCAGCGGCTGGGCCGGTGTGCCGTCGGCGTCCGGCTGGTTGGCGCGCCAGATCTCGGCGATGGGATACTCGGATGCCACCAGCCGCGCCGCCGGGTGGGCGACGAAGCGCGCCGTCACCGCCGCCGGGCCGAGCGCCGCCACCGCGTCGGGGTCGATCGGCGGCGCGTCCTCGGCATGCCGGGCTTCCAGGTGCGCCCGTTCCAGGCGCGCCACGTCGCCGAGGTAGGGGACGGACGCCGCCGGCGGGAAGCGGCCGACGAAACGCGGGAACTCGGCGCCGAACAGGGCCAGCGTCCGGCTCCTCGGCGGGTGGAGGACGAGATACTCGCCCGCCATGGCGCGGAAGAACGCCTCGCCGACCAGGCGGCGGACGACGGGGTAGGCATCGCCCAGCGCCTCGCTCAGGCCGTGGAAGACGTTGTTGCGGTAGACGCGGAACCGTTCGGCGGCCTCGCCACTGAGGAAATCCGGCCGCGCGCCGGCGTCGCGGGCGAGCAGCGCGGCGGCGAATTCGGCTTGAAGGGTGGGTAGCGGGGGCGCGCTCATCGTCAGGCCGCTCCCGCCCAGCGGACGGCGTCGAGGCGCGCTTGCGCCCGATCACATTCGGCCTGCAGCACCGCCCATTCCGGAACGTCGGTGTCCCATTCGACCAGCGTCGGGCGCGGGCCGATGCGGCCGATCAAGCGTTCGTAGAGCGCCCACACCGGTTCGGCGACCGCCGCGCCATGGGTATCGATGAGCAGGCGGCCGGCCGCGCTCTCGTCGACGCTGAACCCGGCGAGGTGGATTTCGCCAACGAAGTCGCCGGGCAGGGCGTCCAGATAGGCCTCGGCGTCGACGCCGATATTCGCTGCGCTGACATGGATATTGTTGACATCGACCAGCAGGCCGCAGCCGGTGCGCCGCGCCGCCGCGGCGAGGAATTCCACTTCCGGCATGTCCGCGCCTGGCAGCGCCAGGTAATGCGACGGGTTCTCGATGAGGAGGCGGCGGCCGAGCGCCTCCTGGGCCTGGTCGATGTTGCGGCACAAGGCGGCCAGTGTCTCGGCGTTCGGCGGCGCCGGCAGCAGGTCGGCGAAGTAGACGCCGTCCCAGGCCGACCAGGCGATATGTTCGGAGATCAGGCCGGGCTCGAAACGATCCGTTAGCCGGCGCAGGGCGCGCAGGTGGCCGGCATCCAGCGGCTCGGCGCCGCCCAGCGACAGGCCGACGCCGTGCAGCGAGAGGGGATGGTCGCGGCGCACCGCCTCCAGCATCGCGAGGCGTTCGCCGCCGTCGACTATGTAGTTCTCGGGATGGACCTCGAACCAGCCGACATCGGCCAGGCCTTCCAACACGACGCTGGCGTGCCGCGCCTTGAAGGAAACGCCGGCCACTTCCGGAATGGCCGGATGCGACGGGGCGGAGGATATCGGTGTCATCGCGGAACATCCAAGCGGGGTGACAAGTTTCGACCGCGCGCCGCCAGACCACCCCGGCGCGGCGAGGCGCCGGAATGGTCGGCGGACAGCGGACGAGCGATCAGCTCTGCGGCAGATCGCGGTCGAGCGGCTCGAGGCTGCCGGCGATGGTGCGGCCGTCGGCGGTCTCGATGGTCGTCGACTCGCAGGTGCCGGCGGGAACCAGCGTCCAGGCATTGCCCTGGTAGTCGACCGTCGAGGTGCCGGCGCACGTGGTGCCCGGCCCGGCCGCGCAATCGTTCTCGCCGGCCTCGGCGACGCCGTAGCACTTCACCTGGTCGGCGGCGTGCACGGCGTCGGCGGTTGCCAGATTGGCCGCCGCCACCAGCGCCGCGGCCATCACCATCGAGCCTTTTCCAACTACGTCGTTCATCGTCATCACTCCTTATCCGAATCAGCGTTCGTCGATCAGGGGTCTATTATGTGAACGCCAGCCGATGGGCGACCCCCGAAAACCCATCGGTAATCTCGGTTATTGCGCGCCGAGCGTGATACCATCCGGCGCGGAAGATTCAAGCCGCGAATCGGCGATCGGGCGAATGAGCGGCCAGTTGTGATCGGCGCCACGGACGTAGCCAGGGACATCCTTCAACCAGATGTCTTGCACCTTCTCGTTGAGGTTCAGGTACAGCTTGCCGTCGACGATCTCCCAGGCGTCGGGATCGCCGTCGACCTTGCGGCCCATGGCGGCGCCGAAGGCGCAGTAGCCGCCGTATTGCGGCGCGTATTTCGCCGGATCGGCCTGGAAGGCGTCGCGGTTCTCGGCGCTGGCGAAACGGTACGTGGCGCCCTCGTGCTCGGCGGTGAACTCGTCCTTGCCTGGCGTCGGTTCGCCTTGCGTGAAGTAGGCGACGACGTCATAACCGTGCACCGCGTAACCGCCGACGATGTTCACTTCCCCGGTCGCCTTGGCGTGCTGGCCAGGGAAGGCCGCGGCGCCGATGCCGAGACCGAAGGCCAGCAGCAGCGTGTGGGCCCAAGGGCGAATGCGCGGCATATCGTTGTCCTCCAAGATGACCCGATTATCTGTCGTTCGCGTGGCTAATAGGCGCGGCACGTGCGGTTGCGTCCCATTCGCCAAGTCGACACGATTAAATGTGCCACGTTCGCCGATCAAGTAACAGACACGGCTACGTTATCGCGGTGTGAGGGCTTGGTCGCCGTCAATGCATTGGGATTTAGGAAGTTTTGTGAGGCCTCGGTATGCCTTGCGCGGGTTTGGCGTCGAGCGGCGTCTTGCCGATCACCCCGGTTCGCGATCCGGAGCGCATTATTCTCCCGCAACGCAGGCTCACCCGCCGCCCGGCGTCGTCTCCATCTGGAAGGCGGCGGCCATCAGGGCGCGGGTGTAGTCGGTTTCCGGGTCGGCGAAGATCCGCTCGCCCGGGCCGGATTCGACGACGCGGCCGTCCTTCATGACGATGACGTCGTGCGCCAGCGCGCGGACGACACGCAGATCGTGGCTGATGAAGATGTAGGCCAGCCCGTGATCGGCCTGCAGCTGGCGGAGCAGGGCGACGATCTGCGCCTGCACCGAGACATCGAGCGCGCTGGTCGGCTCGTCGAGCATCACGAATTTCGGCTCCAGCACCATGGCGCGCGCGATGGCGATGCGCTGGCGCTGACCGCCAGAGAACTCATGCGGGTAGCGGTCCTGCGTCGCCGGGTCGAGGCCAACTTCGCTCAAGGCTTTCGACACCCGCGCGCGCCGTTCTTCTGGCGGCATTTTCGGGTGCTGGATAATGAGGCCC
>CAYWRP010000090.1:0-9186 GCA_964460955.1 uncultured Rhodospirillaceae bacterium
ATCGCCCCCAAGCAACCCGGACGTAGTCCCTCACCACCGTCAGACCGCCAGCATACGGGCGTCGAAGGTTCAGAGAATGCGCCGTCCATCAGGTGCAGTGTTCCTGAGGCAACGCTTTCAGTATGTCCGCTTGATCGATCTCTGCGAGGGCTTTGTGAACCCGCCAATTGCGGCGCGCGCCGTCGGCCGCGTGCACAGTCACCACGGTCTCGACAGGCGGGCAACCCGGCTCATGACAGGCGAGTTCCGCAACAGTTACGAGGTCGGCCTCCGTAAGGCCGAGGCGCTCAGTCACCCAGCTCTTAACTATGCCAGCGCGGCCGGGCGCGGCGCGACGGGCGAAGAGGTTCTTCATGCCGTTTCTCCACCGAGCCGGCCCCAGAGAACGCGGCCCGACTCTTCGCCGACGAAGAGCCATCCCTCTGGCGACAGCGCGAGCGCGGCGACCGACGAGCCGCTGGAGCCTTTGATCACAAGATCTTCGGTCTCGACGGAGAGCCGGCTCGCGAGCACGCTGCCGTCGGAGAACCCAGCGAAAACTCCGGAAAGGTCGACGAGCCCTGCCACCGCCGTGCAGAGTTGCTTACGTCGATACGCGCAGGTGAAAGGCGGTCGCCCCATCGGACCGTCCTTGCCGTCGAAAGGCCAGCAGATGGCCTGGTCCGCTCCAGAGGTTGCGAGATAGGGCGCGTTGCCGACCCAGGCGAAACTCTTTACCTTGGCGGCGTAACCGGACATGCGCATGTCGGCCTTGTCGCGCAGGCGCCAGCCGTGCAAAGCGTTTTCCTGCATTGCAGTCACGATGTATTTCCCGTCGGGGCTGAAGGCGACCGCGCCATGCGAGCCTTTCCAAACCAGCTTCGAGGCCTTCCAGCGCCGTTCACGCCGCTCCCATACGGTAGCGCCGCCATAATAGGCGACGGCAAGCCGCCGGCCCTTCGTGTCGAAGGCGAGGCCGCCGACCGTGCTGGGGTGCTCGAAGCTTACCTCGGCGGTCTTGCCCGGCCGCCAGACATGGGCCACACGACCCGATGAACAGGCGCGCCAGTCCGAACTCGCAGCCACGCAGTCCACCCACTTTGTGCCGAAGCTGGCGATCTCCTCGACGGCGCCATCGAGGGAGACACGCAGAAAGCGGCCGTCATCACCGCCGGTGACAACGGAATCCGTCTGGCAGTCGGGTGAAAGGCAGAGCACCGCGCCGCAATGCGCGACCACCGACAGCGGAGGCGCGGCGGGGTGGAAGAAGCGCACCGTCCCGTCGCCGAAGCCGGCCGCGACACAGGCGCCGGCCGTCACAGCGGCGGTGACCGGCGCGTTAGTGTCGACGGTCAGTCCAGTGCGTTCGAGGACGGTCTGCGCAAAGCCGTCGCGGCGCGGGGCCTCTGTCGTCACGCCGCTCGACATGCGGCGAAGCCGTCTTCTAGGCCCATCGTATCGAGATTACGTCCGATGAAGACGAGACGAGAGACACGCTTGCCATCCGGCCACGGCCCCATCGGCGCGCCGTCCATCAGCATGTGGACGCCCTGAAACACATAGCGCTCAGTCTCGCCGTTGAAGTCGAGAATACCCTTGGAACGAAGAATGTCTGGCCCGCGGGTCTGCAAAAGGCCACCGAACCAGGTCTGGAACTTCTCCAGGTCCAGTGGCGCCTCGGAGAACAGCGAAAGGCTCTTCACGTCGTCGTCATGCTCATGGTCGTGGTCGGAGGTCAGAAAGTCGGGCTCCACCGCCAGCACGCGATCGAGGCTGAAGGCGTTGAGACCAATCAGTTCGTCGAGTGCTGCGCCGCAGCGTTCGGTGCGGATGATCTTGGCGTAGGGGTTGATGCGTCGGATGCGGTCCTCAACGCGGCCCAACCCGTCCGCGTTGACGAGATCGGTCTTGTTGAGCAGCACGACGTCTGCGAATGCGATCTGCTCCTCGGCCTCGTGGTGCTCACCGAGTTGGTCGTCGAGGTAGACGGCGTCGGCGACAGTCACGATGGCATCGAGCCGGGTCCGCTGGGCGACGTCTTGATCCACGAAGAAGGTCTGTGCGACTGGGGCGGGGTCGGCGAGGCCCGTGGTCTCGACGATGATCGCGTCAAACTTCTCGGCGCGCTTCATCAAGCCGCCGAGAATGCGGATCAGGTCGCCACGCACGGTGCAACAGATGCAGCCGTTGTTCATCTCGAAGACTTCTTCGTCGGCGTCAACAACGAGGTCGTTATCGATGCCCTCCTCGCCGAACTCGTTGACGATTACGGCATAGCGCTTGCCATGGCGCTCGGTGAGGATCCGATTGAGTAGCGTCGTCTTGCCCGCGCCTAGGAAGCCGGTAAGCACTGTGACGGGGATCTGCGGACTCTGGTCCATGATTAGTTCCTTCAAGCGGTTGGAGCGCCCGCGCGGCAGTCGCCGCATCGGCTGCGGAGTTCGATGACCGATCGGTCGGCCGCCACGTCGGTGCGATCGCAGAAGGCGTCGATTTCCTGGGCGAAACTTACGTCATGAAGTTCCGTCACGGTGCCGCACTCGTCGCAAATCTCGAAGACCGGCGTTTCGGCGTAGCAGGGACCACTAGAGGCCGTCCACGCGCTGCGCGGTTCGATCCTGTGAACGCGGTCCGCTGCAGCGAACCGAGTGATCGCCCGACAAACAGTTGTCGGCGTGACCAGCTCTTTGGCGCAAAGACGCTTGAGAATCTGATACGGCAACAATGGCTGCTTCTCCACACGGAGATAAGCGATCACGCCATCCGCTTGGCGTTGGCGCCTTGTCCTCGATAACATACTTCATCTCGCTACCACCTGAGCTTGACGCAGGGTACCGCATCGATCTACTGGGCGCAATGTTATAACATTACATTGTCGCTAACACGAGGTATGTCCGGCGTAGGGAACAGATGATCTGTCCGATTTTAGGACCGCTCGAAGGAGGGAGCGGTGATGAAACGGACGGAGTGTTTCCAGGGGATATGCCTGATGAAGTTCGAGGAGGTTTACGGCCGGACGCGGGCCGGGACGTTGAGCCAAGAGGAAGCGGCGGAGATTTTGGGGATCTCGGAGCGAACGTTTCGGCGCTGGCGGGGCCGGTTCGAGGCCGAGGGCGCGGATGGGCTTTATGACCGCCGGCTTGGCAAGGTATCGGCGCGCCGGGCGGCGGTTGATGAGGTGATGGCGGTGCTTGAGCTGTTCGACACCCGCTATTGGGATTTCGGCGTCAAGCACCTGCACGAGACGCTGATTGCCGCGCATGGGTTCCGGCGCAGTTACAACTGGCTCAGGATCACCCTGCAGGCGCACGGCCGCGTTCGGCCGGCGCCGCGTCGCGGCGCGCACCGGCGCAAGCGGCCGAGGCGGCCGATGGTCGGCATGATGCTGCACCAGGACGGCTCGCGGCACGCGTGGGTCGGGGGCGAGATGTGGGACCTGATCGTGACCATGGATGACGCCAGCTCGGAGATCTACTCGGCGTTCTTCGTTGAGGAAGAGGGAACGATGTCGACGTTTCTGGGGCTTGAGGCGGTGATCAGAGAACAGGGGTTGTTCTGCTCGCTCTACGCCGATCGCGGATCGCATTACTGGCACACGCCGGAGGCCGGCGGTCCGGTGGACAAGAGCAACGCCACCCAGGTCGGCCGCGCGCTCAGGCAGCTCGGCATTGAGATGATCCCCGCCTACTCGCCCGAGGCCAGGGGGCGTTCGGAGCGGATGTTCGGCACCTTGCAGAAGCGCTTGCCGCAGGAGCTGCGCGTTGCCGGCATCACCGGCATGGAGGCCGCCAACCGCTTCCTCGAAGAGGTCTATCTGCCGCGCCACGACGCCTGTTTCGCCCGCGCTGCGGAAGACACCGGCTCGGCGTTCGTGCCGTTCTCAGGCCCCCTCGACGATATCCTATGCGTCCACGAGCAGCGGGTCGTCGGTAACGACAACACGGTGCGCCACAAGAACCGCACGCTGCAGATCCCGGCCGATCGCCATCGTCACCACTACGTCAAGGCGACGGTGCGCGTCCACGAACACCCCGACGGCAGCCTCGCGGTGTTCCATGGCCCCCGTCGTTTGGCCAGTTACGCAGCTGATGGAAGCCTCGTCGACGGCTCCGATCGGCAGGCGGCGTGAACCGCTTCGACGCCGCGAACGGCCTGTGGATTTATGGACAACGCCGGCGCGTTGCCCACAACCCCACAAGCCCCACAACCACAACGGAAGCGGTCAATTCATTTGGTACCTAAGCCGGACAGTTCCGTTTGTTATCGACACGTTTCCAGCCGGCTGTTGCTCAACTCGATATATGACGATAGCCTCTCGGCGAGAGCGGCGGATAGTTTCGTGGTCATCGGACGATCCCGGTTGCAAGGCAGAATCGCCCACAAAACCACCCTTCGCCGCTCTCAATCAACCACTGTCGTGCAGTGTGTAAACTTACCAGCAGGAGGGGATTCAGCAACTATTGAGCAGCGTTTTCATCTCTCAAGATCGGGCGTTTTATGCAGGTTTATTCGCTTACTCGTCGTGGTGTGATGCGCGAGTGGTCAACGTGTAGTAGCGTTCAATCCCTAGGAGCGACAGAGAGCGCTGTGATCCCGTTTGATCAATTTAACGAACCGCCCTGCCGCGGAATGATCAATGGCATCGAAAAAAGCCCTCAACGCCAAGAACCTTGAAGCGCTTGGCGCCCCCCGCCTCGCCGAACTCTTAATCGAGATCAGCACGGGCGATGCGGCGGCGAAACGCCGGCTTCGCCTGGAACTCGCGGCGACGGCGAGTCCCGAGGAGGTCGCGAAAGAGGTCCGCAAACGGCTCATAACGATCGGGCGGTCGCGCTCCTTCGTCGATTGGCAGGGAAGGCGGGCACTCGCGGATGACCTGGAGATGCAGCGCCGGGCCATCGTCGAACGGGTCGCCGAAGCGGATGCCGGCGGGGCTTTGGACTTGATGTGGCGTTTCATGGCGCTGGCTGACTCGGTGTTCGCCCGCTGCGACGACAGTAGCGGCACGGTGATGAGCGTCTTTCACGCGGCGAGCACCGACCTGGGCGAAATCGCCCAAATCGCCAAGGTCGATAAGCGCAAGCTGGCGGATCAAACCTTCGAGGCCCTGACCCAGAACGACTACGGCCAATACAACGACCTCATCAGTGTTCTAACGCCGGCGTTGGGGCAAAAGGGTTTAGAACACTTGAAGCGTCGGATGATCGCGCTTTCCAACGAGCCCATCCAGAAACCGGCGGAGAAGGAGCGACGCGCCATCGGCTATGGACCGGGTGGCCCGATCTTCGAAGACGAGATCGCCGAGCGGTCCCGCGTCAGCACCGTGCGCCTAGCCTTGATGGAGATTGCCGATGCCCAGGGCGATATCGATGGTTTCATCGCGCAGTACGACGAGCAGACCAGAAAGGTGCCACGGATCGCCGCTCAGATCGCGCGGCGCCTGCTTGTTGCCGGCCGCGCCGAAGAAGCATGGCAAACGGTTCAAGCTGCCGAACATCGGCGTAAGGGACAGGGGTGGCCGGATTTTGAATGGGAGGATACGCAAATCGAGGTCATGGAGGCTCTCGGCCGGGATAATGAAGCGCAGACCGCGCGATGGTCGTGTTTCGAGCGGTCGCTGTCAGCCCGGCATCTGCGGGCCTACCTGAAGCGGCTGCCAGATTTCGATGACCTCGAGGCCGAAAAGCGTGCGCTCGATCACGCACAGCAGTCCAAGAGTATTCTTCAGGCGCTGTCATTTCTCGTCTCGTGGCCGTCCCTCGACCGTGCCGCCGCGCTGGTTACCCAGCGGGCGGCGGAATTGGATGGCAATTATTACGAGGTCCTGACACCGGCCGCGGAGGCGTTAGCAGGGCAGCACCCGCTGGCCGCCACGCTGGTGCTGAGATCGATGATCGATTTCTCGCTGGCCCAAAGTCGGTCCAGCCGATACCGGCACGCGGCCCGCCATTTATTGGCGTGCGCCAGTCTATCTTCGGCGATCGCCCATTTTGGGGCGTTCCAAACGCACGATGCCTATGAGGCCAGGTTGAGAGCGGAGCATGGCCGCAAGAGCGCTTTTTGGGCTCTGACTAAGTAACGGAGAATATGGAGTAAGGGATTATTTGAGTCGGGAGTGATGCTCAATAAATGTTCTGGATGTATGCAGTAAACTGAAGGCTGGCGCGGAGACGCATCCGGCGGAAATAACAGCCAAGACCGGGATTTTTTGGAGGCCACAGGTGATGGTGAGCGGGGAATAAGCCTTGATAAAAAAGAGAACGCACGGACGGCGTGTAAGCGCAAGAAAGGACGCGACAAATCATGTAAAGCGCCGCCCGGAGAGGGCAGATCCCTTTATCGCATAAAATTTGTTATGAAAAATTGTTGTCATCGTTCGGTCGGCAGCTGTCTTGGCGCGAACGTACGATAACATAGCCAACCCCTGACCCCACCACGACTTTCACCGACAGTCGTGGTGAAAATCCGTCTACTCGACACGCTTTCATTTTCACCTTTTGGCATTCTCCCGCAACCGATTTCCTCCGCAAATTCCGTCATCCCGCACGCGTGTTCTTGACCCGGGAGGCGGATAGATACACATTTTAGCTTTTGTATATCAAGGAGGGTTACGATGCAGGTCGCGAAATGGGGCAACAGTCTGGCGGTGCGGCTCCCCGCCGCTTTGGTCGAGGCGCTTGACCTTAAGGAAGGAGACGAAATCGAAATTCATATCGCCGATGCAAGGGAGTTCGCCGTGGCGCGCAAACCCAGCCGGGAGGACTTACTCGAGCGTCTGCGCGCCTTTCGCGGTCGGCTACCTGCTGATTTTGTATTCGATCGCAACAACGCCAATGCCCGGTAGCTTTTTCGACACCAATGTCCTGCTCTACCTCGCCGCCAGCGACGCCGCAAAAGCCGAGCGTGCCGAAGAGATCGTCGCCCAGGGCGGCGCAATAAGCGTTCAGGTACTGAACGAAATCGCCAACGTCGCCCGTCGCAAGATGCAGCTTTCGTGGCACGACACGCGTACATTCCTGACCACCATTCGCGCCCTCGTCACCGTGCATCCAATCTCCGTTGAAACCCACGACATCGGACTGGCCCTCGCCGAGCGCTACTCTCTCTCCATCTACGATGCCCTGATCGCCGCCTCGGCGTTGCGTGCCGATTGCGACACGCTTTGGTCGGAGGATCTGCAGCACGGCATGGTGCTCGGCGAGCGGTTGCGCATCGTTAACCCGTTCCGCGCGGCATGATGAAGCGGACGGGCGCAGTACGCGCCCGTCCGCTGTTGCTACCACCACAATTCATAGAAGACGGTTTTTCCGTCAGCGATAGCGGCGCGGGCTTTGTCGATGAAGGCGAGATCATCGTCGGTCTCGCTTCCATCGGATTCGCCGAAGAAGAAGCCGGAGGTCGCCGGAAGGGCGTTGGCACGAATATCTGCCTCCAGACGGTCGAGATCGGCCGCCGTCAGCAAGAGTGTGATGCAGTTGAACGTCTCGGTGCCGCCTTTCTCGACGTAGAGCTTCTCCATCAAGCTATGCAGGTTAGGATGCTTGCGCCAGTAGTGGATTCGCTCCGCTTTGAGGTTATGGGCCCGAGTGACTGGGCCCGGCGTCGTCAGCGTACCGAAGCGAGCACCAGCCCTGATTGCTATCGTTGCAAATGTGAACCTTATATGCAGAATTGCAACAATGATCCCGAGAAGCGCCAAATCTTTCGTCGATGCGGCCCTCGCTCGCGAAGCGGCCGTGGCCATGATTGGTCCGCGCCAGGTCGGCAAGACCACGCTGGCCTTGCAGATCGCCGCGGAGCGCCCCTCGCTCTATCTTGACCTTGAAAGCCGCACCGATCGCGAGAAGCTGGACGATCCGGAGGCCTATCTGAGGCTTCATGGCGACAAGCTGGTGATCCTTGATGAGATACACCGTGTTCCAGCTTTGTTTGAAAGCCTGCGCGGCATTATCGATGAAGGCCGCCGGCAAGGCCGTGAGCAGGGACGGTTCCTTCTTCTTGGCTCGGCAAGCATCGACCTGATGCGTCAATCGGAGACCTTGGCGGGCAGGATCGAATACATCGACCTCGGTCCATTGCACGCTCTTGAAGTCGATCCGGATAGCGTCACCACCAAACTATGGCTGCGCGGCGGCTTTCCCCGCAGCTTTCTGGCGGAGGATGATGAGCAGAGCATGACGCGGCGTGAGAACTTTATTCGCACCTACCTCGAACGCGATGTGCCGATGTTCGGGCCGCGCATTCCGGCCACCACGATGGAACGGCTCTGGACCATGCTCGCGCATAATCAGGGGGCGCTGCTCAACGCCGCTCAGCTTGCGCGTAATCTCGGCGTCTCAGGCCACACCATCGCCAATTATATATCGACCTGTTGAGCGATCTCCTTCTGGTCCGACGCCTGCCGCCGCTCAATGCCAACATTGGCAAACGGCTGGTGAACTCGCCCAAGGTCTATCTGCGCGACCGCGGCCTCGTTCATGCCCTGCTGAATATCACGACGCTCGATGATCTTCTTGGTCATCCGGTTGTCGGCGCGAGTTGGGAAGGCTTTGTGCTGGAAAGCTTGCTGGCCGTTGTGCCGCGCCGCACGCGGGCAAGTTTTTATCGCACGGCTCGCGGCGCCGAAATTGATCTGATTCTCGAAATGGGAAGCCGGCGCGCTTGCTGGGCGATTGAGATCAAACGAAGCCCGTCGGCCAGTTCCACCAAGGGCTTTTCCGTCGCCCTTGAGGATATCCGGCCGGACAAGGCCTTTATCGTCCACAGCGGCAAAGACCGCTACCCGAAGCGCGACAATGTCGAAGCCATCGGCCTAACCGAACTGGCCCAGACGCTGTCTAATGTTGCCGTCTAGTCGTTGCCAGAGCCCGAGAAAATTATTACGGATATAATACCATAAAGGAGGTTTCCATGGTTGAGTTGAAGGTTCGCCGGCTTGGCAACTCACTGGGCGTCGTCCTGCCGAAAGAGGTGATCTCGCGTCTGAACACGCAGGACGGTGCGCCCCTCTACCTGACCGAGGCGCCGGGCGGCGGCTATCGCCTTGTGCCCTACGATCCTGATTTTGAGAAGAAGATGACGAAGGCCGAGGACATTATGCACCGCTATCGCGATACGCTGCATGTTCTCGCGCAATGACGGAACCGGTCTAACTAGTGGATTGATCGGAACGAAAGGGTCCGATTAGGGATTCCATGCTGCGCTGTG
>CAYWRP010000091.1:0-9068 GCA_964460955.1 uncultured Rhodospirillaceae bacterium
CGACGCCGATCCTCAATCCGCCGCAGTCGGGCATCCTTGGCATGCATAAGGTGCAGCAGCGGCCGATGGTGATGGATGACGGGTCGATCGAGGCGCGGCCAATGATGTATGTCGCGCTGAGCTACGATCACCGCATCATCGATGGCCGCGAGGCGGTGTCGTTCCTCGTCCGCCTCAAGGAATGCGTCGAGGACCCGCAGCGCATCCTCATCGACACCTGAGCCCGCTGTCCGCCACCGATCCGCGGCCCAACGGGAACCCTGTCGACGCCGCCGAATTGGCACAACCACGCTTGTTGATAACCCGCCTGTGCGCGGCGCAGGTGTTGACGATGATCGGCGTTTTTGCCTATCCGGCACTGCTGCCGACATTGGCCGAGTTGTGGGCGCTCTCGGGCACGCAGTCCGGATGGATCGCCGGGATGTACTTCGCCGGGTATGCGCTGGCGGTTCCAATCCTGCTTCCGCTCACCGACCGCCATGACGCCCGCTGGATCTATGCCGCCGGCGCCCTGATGGCCACGTTCGCCCATGGCGGCTTCGCGCTCTTCGCCGAGGGATTCTGGACAGCGTTGGGTTTTCGCCTGCTTGCCGGAATCGGCCTCGGCGCCACCTACATGCCGGGCCTACGAGTGCTCGTCGATCGCCACCGAGGCCCCCGAAGGTCGCGCGCCATCGCCTTCTACACGGCGAGTTTCAGCCTCGGTACCGCGCTGTCCTACCTTCTCGCCGGCGAACTAGCGGGCCTGCTCGGCTGGCGGGGAGTGTTCGCTGGCGCCGGCGTGGCGGCGGTTGTCGCCGGGGTGCTCATCAGCGCCCTGCCGGCGGTGCCGGTCCGCCCGCGCACCAGCACTCGGCTTCTGTTCGACATCCGTCCGGTCCTCGCCAACCGGAAAGCGCTCGGCTACATCCTCGCCTACGGCGTCCATTGCTGGGAGCTTTTCACCTATCGCTCGTGGCTCGTCGCATTCCTCGTCTTCGCCTCCGCCTCGTTCTCCAACGCAGGAGCCGGCTGGCTGGCGCCAACGGTGATCGCGACGGCGAGCGGCCTCGTCGCGACGGCGGCCAGTTTCGGCGGCAACGAACTTTGCGAACGGTTCGGCCGCGCCCGGGTAATCAGGCTCGTGCTCATCGCATCCGTAATCGCCGCCG
The DNA here is from genome assembly GCA_964460955.1 of uncultured Rhodospirillaceae bacterium. Taxonomy (GTDB): domain Bacteria; phylum Pseudomonadota; class Alphaproteobacteria; order Rhodospirillales; family Defluviicoccaceae; genus Defluviicoccus. The sequence goes on from CAYWRP010000091.1 coordinate 1,152, forward strand.
CCACGTTCGGATTCGCCGCCGCTCTCCCCTATCCGGTCGTCGCGATGCTGGCGCTGTTGTACGCCGTGTTGATCCAGCTCGACTCCGCCGCGTTGACCGCGGGCGCGATAATGACGGCGGACGCCGACCGCACGGGCGCGACCCTCGCCGTCCACGCCCTGATAGGGTTCGGCGCGGCTGGGGTCGGTCCGGTCGTGTTCGGTCTCGCCCTGGATAGCGGCGGCGGCAGTGGCCTGTCGGCCTGGGGAATCGCCTTCCTCAGCGTCGCGGCGGTCGGTGCCCTGGGGCCGTTATTCCTGCGCCGCGTAAGTGACTGAGCCGCTATCCGTCGGCGCGCGGATGGGCCGCGCGGTGTACGGCGGCCAGCCGCTGCGCATCGACTTCGGTGTAACGCTGCGTCGTCGACAGCGAGGCGTGACCCAACAACTCCTGAATGGTGCGCAGATCGCCGCCACCGCTGAGCAAGTGGGTCGCGAAACTATGGCGCAGGGCGTGGGGTGTCGCCGTCTCCGGCAAGGCAAGGCTCACTCGCAGTCGGCGCATCGCTTTCTGGACGATTTCCGGGCGTAATCGCTTGCCGCGCGCGCCGAGGAACAGCGGTCCATCCGGTCCCGGGTCATGCGGGCAGAGCGCGACGTAGCTCGCCACCGCCTCCCGGACGACGGGCAGCACCGGCACGACCCGCTGCTTGCCGCCCTTGCCGGTCACCGTGATCGCCTCGGCCATGTCCGCGTGACGGCGAGGCAGCGACAAGGCCTCGGCGATCCGAAGCCCGCAGCCGTACAACAGGGTCAGGACGGCGGCGTCCCGGGCGGCGATCCAGGGCTCCGCATTCGCCTCGCCGGCCGCTTCGAGGAGCGCCGCGGCGTCCGGCGCCGACAACGGCTTCGGCAGGCGTTTCGGCGCCTTTGGCGTGCGCACGGCGCGAACGGCGGGGACTTGGACAAACCCGCGCTGATCGGCAAAGCGAAGGAAACCGCGAATCGCCGCCAAGCCACGCGCCGTCGAGGTCCGCGCGAAACCCCGCATTGCCTGGGATGCCAGATAGGCACGAAAGTCCGCCGCGCCGAGACGCGCCAATGCGTTCAGATCCACCGGCTGGCCGAGATGCGTGGCCAGAAACGCCAGGAACTGTTGGATGTCGCGGGCGTAGGCGTCGCGCGTGTTCGTGGCCACTCGGCGTTCGGTGCTCAGCCAGCGCAGCCAAGCCTGGACGGCGTCGAGAACGGCGGGCTGGGCGGTCAGGAGTTCGCCACCGCGGCCGCCACCAGGCGATCGAAACACGCCGTCACCACGCGGGCGAGAAATGCCAACAGCTCCGTGCCCTGCTCGGGATGAAAGCCTTCCGGGTCGCAGGAGCCGAGCAAGAAGGCACTGGCCGTCGGGATCCTCTCGGCGCGCATGCGCACGACCGCCACCGAACGCACCTCACTGGCGGTCTCGCGGCCGAACAGCCGCTGCGCATCGGCGGAATCGTTGACCAGGATAATGTCGCCGCGCGCATCCATGCAGCCGGCCAACGCGCCGGTCGGCAGGGCGGTGACGTCCAGCGGTGAAAGGTCGAGATCGTCCATGTCCTCGGCGACAATGTTGGCGGCGTCGACGCCAAGCAGGGTCGGCAACTTATCCCTGACGACCGTCAGCAGGTCGGCAAGGGTCTCGCAGCGGATGACGGCAAGCGCCGCGTCATGGGTTCGGGCCTGGACGATCATGTTGACGCGGCTCGTCTCGATCACCTCCTGGGCACAGTCGCGAAGGCCGGAGATCTCACCTTGCAGGGATTCAACCATGAACCGCTGCATATCGACCACGGTGTCGTCGCTCCACCGGGTGGGCGGCGTCAGTTCGATGAGAAGATCCGGTCGATCGTTGAAAAAATCGGGATGGCGACGAAGGTAAGCCGCGACATTTTCCGCCGCCGCGTCATTGTCTCTTTCGCCTTCGGCGGGCACGGCGTTGTCGAGTGCCTGGTGGTCCATTGGATCCGTCCTTGCTTTCCGGTCGCAGGGTGTCAGCCTATTACCATAGTGTTGCCACGCCGCGAGCGACCAAGATGCAAATGACGGTCACCTCTCATTCTCTTTCCCAACACGGTAGCCGGGTTTAGGCAGTGGCGCAAGTTTCCGTGCTGCTTCCGCTGCCGCTAGCGGGCACTTACGATTACAGCGTTCCCAGTGAGTTAACCGTGGATGTGGGCGATTTCGTACGTGTGCCTCTGGGGCGGCGTAGCATCATCGGCGTCGTTTGGGGGGAAGCGTCAACGCCGCTGGACGCGACTCGATTGAAGGACATTGAAGAGGTCTTGGACGCGCCACCGTTGCCGGAAATCGTGCGTCGATTCGTCGATTGGGTCGCTGACTACACGGTGCATCCACCGGGAACTGTTCTCAAAATGACGATGAGCATCCCGGAAGCACTGCGTCCGCCCAGGACGGCTCGCGGTTATGTCCTTGCCGAAGACGCCGAAATGATCCGTCTCACGGCAGCCCGTCGTCGAGTCCTCGCTGTGCTCGCCGACAGCCCGCCGCGGACCCGCGCTGAACTGGCACAAGAAGCCGGCGTTACTCCCGGTGTTATCGATGGTCTCGTCGAGGCGGCCGCTCTGACTGCCGTGCCGCTCGCGGAGCCTTCGCAAGAAGTACCGGAGTTGGCCCGCGCCCCGGTCCTGTCCGAGGATCAGGCATGCGCGGCCACGCACTTGTGCGCGGCGGTCAATAATGGATTTTCGGCGACACTGTTGGACGGCGTGCCAGGGTCCGGCAAGACCGAGGTCTATTTCGAAGCCGTCGGGCAAGCCCTGCAGGCCGGCCGCCAAGTGCTCGTCATGCTGCCGGAAATCGCCCTTGGCGCGCAATGGCTGCGTCGGTTTACCGAACGCTTCGGCTGCGAGCCGGGCGTCTGGCATTCCGACGTCCGCCGCGCCGAGAAACAGCGGACCTGGCGCGCGGTGGCGGACGGGCGGCAGCGGGTCGTCGTCGGCGCGCGATCGGCGCTGTTCCTGCCGTTTCCCAACCTCGGCTTGATCGTCGTCGACGAGGAGCACGACCCCTCGTACAAGCAGGACGACGGCGTATTCTACCATGCGCGCGACATGGCCATTGTCCGGGCCCGAATTGGCGACTGCGCGATCGTCTTGGCTTCGGCCACGCCTTCGCTGGAAAGCCTGATCAACGCGCGCGGGGGTCGGTATTCGCGCGTTCACCTGCCGCAACGCCATGCGGGCGCCGAAATGCCGCGCATTGAGCTGGTCGATCTCCGCGCCGAACGGCCGCCGACCGGCGCCTGGCTCTCGCCCCGCCTGCGGGCGGCACTCGACGCGACGGTCGCGGCGGGCCGCCAGGCAATGCTATTTCTCAACCGCCGCGGTTACGCGCCGCTGACCTTGTGCCGAAACTGCGGATACCGATTCAACTGTCCGTCCTGTTCCGCGTGGCTGGTCGAACACCGAGCGACCGGCCGATTGAGCTGTCATCACTGCGGCTACGCCACTCGCTTACCGAACGCGTGCCCCGCCTGCGGCGCCGAGAACGCACTCGCCGCCTGCGGCCCTGGCGTCGAACGGCTAGCCGAGGAAGTCACCGCCATCCTGCCCCAGGCGCGTGTCGCCATCGCCGCCAGCGATACATTGCCGGGGCCGAAAGCGGTCGCCGACCTGGTCGATCGCATCCAGGCCGGCACGGTCGACATCGTGATCGGCACGCAGGTGGTCGCCAAGGGGCACCATTTCCCGGGGCTCACCACCGTCGGGGTCGTCGATGCCGATCTGGGGTTGAGCGGCGGCGACCTGAGAGCGGGCGAACGGACGTTCCAACTCCTTTATCAGGTGGCGGGGCGGGCCGGCCGCGCCGAGCATCCTGGTACCGTGTTCATCCAGACCTGTCAGCCGGAGCATATCCTGATGCAAGCGCTCAAGGCCGGCGACCGCGATGCGTTCTACGCGGCGGAAGAGGCCGCCCGCGCCGGCGCCGCCATGCCGCCGTTCGGTCGACTCGCCGCCGTCATCGTTTCCGGACCGGACGAACGCGCCGTCGATTTGGCGGCGCGGGCCATTGCCGCGGCGGCCCCTTATCGAGAGGGCATGCGGATCCTGGGTCCAACACCGGCGCCCTTGGCCATGCTCCGCGGTCGCCATCGCCGCCGCTTTCTTATGCACGGCGAAACGCGCGGTCGGCTATCGGAGATCGTCCGCGCGTGGCTAGCCCCAATCAAGACATCGAGCGGCGTCCGCGTGCAGATCGACATCGATCCGCTGAGCTTTCTGTAACCGTTTTTTTCGGGCCGACCGGGCGTCCGGTTCGCCGACTCCGTCGCGTTCCGCGGGGAGGGCGGCCCCGACGATTTTGGCATGATCGACGATCGGTGCGTCGGGTTGCCAGGGTTAATCGAGTGTGTTACAGAAAATCGCCTTGCGGGCAACATGAGCCTGTCGGGCGTCGAGGGTCGGCGCAACGTCAACCTCTCACAAACAAATACTTAGGGGCGCTCCCGAGTGGCATCCAAAACATCCGAATCAACAAGCCTTTACCACCGCTACGCGCTTGCCCTATTCGAACTGGCCGAGGCCGACAACGCCCTCGATACCGTCGCCGCCGAATTGACGCAGATTCAGGCGATGATCAACGAAAGTCCGGATCTGTTACGGATGCTCCGTTCGCCGGTCATCAGCCGGGACGAGCAGCGCAGGGCGATGGCGGCGATCCTCGAACAGGCGGGAATGAGCAGCCTGACGCAACGCTTCGTCGGCTTGGTCGGCCGCAATGGACGTTTCTTCGCGTTGCCGGGGATTCTCAAGGCGTTCCATAACCTGCTCGCCAAGGAGCGTGGCGAAACCGCCGCCGAGGTGATCTCCGCCAAGCCTTTGACCAAGGCACAGATGCAGGCGCTGGAGACGGCCTTGAAGTCGGTGGTCGGCTCGCCCGTTTCAGTGGCGACCCGCGTCGAGCCGGACCTCCTCGGCGGCCTCGTCGTTAAACTGGGCTCGCGGATGGTCGACAGTTCGCTAAAAACAAAACTTAACCGCTTAAGCATGGCGATGAAGGGAATCGGATAATGGAAATCCGGGCTGCGGAAATATCCGCCATTCTGAAAGAACAAATCGCCTCGTTCGGCACGGAAGCCGAGGTCGCCGAGGTGGGCACGGTATTGTCGGTCGGTGACGGGATCGCCCGCGTTCACGGTCTTGATCAGGTCGAGTTCGGTGAGACGGTCGAATTCCCCGATGGCACGAAAGGGATGGCGCTCAACCTCGAGGAAGACAACGTCGGCGTCGTGCTTTTCGGCGACGACCGCCATATCCGCGAGGGTGACACGGTCCGGCGCACCAAGACCATCGTCGACGCCCCGGTGGGCAAGGGCCTGCTTGGACGCGTCGTCAACGGCATCGGCGAACCCATCGACGGCAAGGGGGCAGTGGAGGCGACGGAACGACGCGAGGTCGACGTCAAGGCGCCGGGGATCATCCCGCGGCGGTCGGTTCATGAGCCGATGCAGACGGGCATCAAGGCCATCGACAGCCTGATCCCGATCGGCCGCGGCCAACGCGAGTTGATCATCGGCGACCGGCAGACCGGCAAGACCGCGATCATTCTCGACACAATCCTCAACCAGAAGCAGATCAACGAGGCGGCGACGGACGAGAAGGAAAAGCTCTACTGCATCTACGTCGCGATTGGCCAGAAACGGTCGTCCGTCGCCCAGTTCGTGAAGATCTTGGAAGACAACGACGCGATGTCGTATACCACCGTCGTTGCCGCCACGGCGTCGGAAGCGGCGCCGCTGCAATACTTGGCGCCCTATACGGGCTGTGTGATGGGCGAATATTTCCGCGACAATGGCATGCACGCCGTGGTGTTCTACGACGACCTGTCGAAGCAAGCGGTCGCCTACCGGCAGATGTCGCTATTGCTGCGCCGCCCGCCTGGGCGTGAGGCGTTTCCGGGCGATGTGTTCTATCTGCACTCGCGCCTGCTGGAGCGCGCCGCGAAGCTGAACGACGAGCATGGCGGCGGTTCGCTGACGGCGCTACCGGTGATCGAAACGCAGGCCGGCGACGTTTCGGCCTACATCCCCACCAACGTCATCTCCATCACCGACGGGCAGATCTTCCTAGAAACGGACCTCTTCTATCAGGGCATCCGTCCGGCGGTGAACGTCGGCGTTTCGGTGAGCCGCGTCGGCTCGGCCGCGCAGATCAAGGCGATGAAGAAGGTCGCCGGCACGATCAAACTCGAACTCGCGCAGTACCGCGAGATGGCCGCCTTCGCCCAGTTCGCCTCCGACCTCGACGCCTCGACGCAAAAGCTGCTCGCCCGCGGCTCCCGTTTGACGCAGTTGCTGAAGCAGGGTCAGTTCACGCCCTATCCGGTCGAGGAGCAGGTGGTCGTTATCTTCGCCGGCGTGCGCGGCTTCGCCGATCGGATCAAGGATACCGACATTCCGCGCTTCGAGGAGGCGCTGCTCGATGACATTCGGGCGAATGGGACGGATATCCTCGACAGCATCCGCACCAAGAAGGAAATCATGCCCGAAATCGAGGAGAAACTGACCCAGTATCTCGAGCATTTCGTCAAGGGATTCGCCTAACGCTCACGCCGGGTAGACGGGGCCAGCACCCGGCGTCCGCGTAACTGAAAAAGCGCCATCAAGCGCCACCAAATTAAAGGCAAATCGCCAATGCCGAGCCTGAAGGACCTTCGGAACCGCATCAACAGCGTCAAGTCGACGCAGAAGATCACGTCGGCAATGAAGATGGTCGCCGCGGCCAAACTGCGTAAGGCACAGGCCTCCGCCGAGGCCGGACGACCGTACGCCGCCAGTATGGAACGGATGCTGGGCGGGCTGGTCGGCGCGGCCGCCGAAGGCGCCCCGGCGCCGCCGCTGTTGTCCGGAACCGGCTCCGACGAAAGGCACCTGTTGGTCCTCGTAACGGGCGATCGCGGACTCTGTGGCGGCTTCAACGCGTCCATCGTTCGCGAGGGGCGCCGGCAGATCCTCGCGCTGACGAATGCCGGCAAGTCTGTCGAGGTGGTCTGCATCGGCCGTAAGGGCCGCGACGGCATCAAGCGCGACCATGCCTCGAAAGTCCGCCATACGATCGAGAACGCGACGCGCGACGGCGCTGACTACGCGGCGGCGCGGGATATGTCGCGCCGGCTGATTGCCATGTACGATGCCGGCGAGTTCGACATCTGCACGCTGATCTTCAATACGTTCAAGTCGGCGATCACCCAGATCGTCACCGTGAAGCAGATCATCCCGTTTCCGGCGACCACGCTGCTCACCGAGGCGGAAATGGTAACATCGCCTTCGGACGCCTTGTACGAAATGGAGCCCAGCGAAGACGCGGTGCTGGAGGAACTCCTGCCGGCGAACCTGGCGATGCAGATCTTTCGCGCGCTGCTTGAAAGCTACGCCTCCGAGCAGGGCGCGCGGATGACGGCCATGGAAAACGCCACCCGCAACGCGGGCGACATGATCGATTCGCTGACACTGACCTACAACCGCAGCCGTCAGGCGGCGATCACCAAGGAACTGATCGAGATCATCTCCGGCGCCGAGGCCATTTAGGCCCGCCTAAGCCTCTAGGTTGCGCTTGGACGATATCAACGAACGAAGGAGCGAAAGAGGATGAGCAAGAATGCGATCGGCACCGTGACACAAGTCCTGGGCGCCGTGGTGGATGTGCGCTTCGAGGGCGATCTGCCGAATCTCCTCAACGCCCTGCACGTGGAACACCAGGGCAAGACGCTGGTGCTCGAAGTGGCACAGCAACTGGGCGAGGGAACGGTGAGGACGGTCGCCATGGACACCACCGCCGGCCTGGTGCGCGGTGCCAAGGTCGTTGACACCGGCGAGCCAATCAGCGTGCCGGTCGGCCCCGAGACACTGGGCCGGATCCTCAATGTCGTCGGCGAACCG
>CAYWRP010000092.1:0-7370 GCA_964460955.1 uncultured Rhodospirillaceae bacterium
CGAGGCGAGCTTGCGGATCGCCGAGGACCTTTCGGCGGCCAATCCGGGCAGCGCCGAAGCCAAGCGCGACGTGTGGGTCTCGATGTGGCGGTTGGCGCGGTTCGACGATAGCGGCGTGACATGGGCCGACGTCGCCGAGAAAATGGAGGCGATGCAAGCAGCGGGGACGCTGTTCCCGACCGATGTGCCGGCCCTCGAACAGGCGCGCGCCAATGCCGGCGCCACCGAGTAGCCGCGCCCCGCCCGCACCGTTTTTTATCTCCGTCCACCCCCACCCTAACCCGCTCAGGGCTCCGAACTCATTGCTGTTTCTCGTCATCCGCGGCGCCATCGCCGATGGCGACGACGACGAGAACATCGCCGCCTGGGGCGCGGCGCATCTCGATTTTCTCCGCGCGCGCCCGGAACGCCGTGCGCGGAGGGCAGACGCGAAGCCACCACCGACCACGGCCTCGATGGACCTAAAAATGAACCGCGCGACCGTAGGCGTCGAGCACCGACTCGTGCATCATCTCCGACAGCGTCGGATGCGGGAAGATGGCATGCATCAACTCGGCCTCGGTGGTTTCGAGGGTCTTGGCGACGCCGTAGCCCTGGATGAGTTCCGTCACCTCGGCGCCGACCATGTGCGCTCCCAACAACTCGCCGGTATCAGCGTCGAAAATCGTCTTGACCAGGCCCTCCGCCTCGCCGAGGGCGATCGCCTTGCCGTTGCCGATGAAGGGAAACCGGCCGACCTTGATTTTGCGCCCTCCTTGCTTGGCGTCGGTCTCCGTCATGCCGACACTGGCCACCTGCGGCCGGCTGTACGTGCAGCCGGGAATCAGCGAGACATCCATCGGGTGGACGCCCGGCACGCCGGCGATCTTCTCGATGCAGAGGATGCCCTCGTGACTGGCCTTGTGCGCCAACCACGGCGGGCCGACCACATCGCCGATGGCGTAAACCCCCGGCTCGCCGGTGCGGCACCACTGGTCGACGACGATGTGGGTCTTCTCGACCTTGACCTTGGTGCCCTCCAGCCCGAGGTTCTCGACGTTACCGGCGATGCCGACGGCGAGAATCACCCGCTCGGCGCTGATTTCCCAGCTCTTGCCGTCCGTATCGAGGGTCGCCGTCACGCTGTCGGCGGCCGGTTTCAACGCCTTCACGGTTGTCGAGGTGTGGATCTTGATCCCTTGCTTCTCGAACGCCTTGTGCGCGAAGGCGGAGATTTCCTCGTCCTCGACCGGCAGGATGCGGGGCAGGATCTCGACCACCGTGACCTCGGCGCCCATGGAGCGGTAGAAGCTGGCGAATTCGATGCCGATGGCGCCCGAGCCGATCACCAGCAGCGATTTCGGCATCGCCTCCGGCACCATCGCTTCCTTGTAGGTCCAGATCAGCTTGCCGTCCGGCTCCAGGCCCGGGAGCGTGCGCGCGCGGGCACCGGTGGCAAGGATGATATGCTTGGCGGTGAGATCGGCGACCGTCTTGCCGTCCTTTTCGACACGCAGCTTGCCGGAGCCGTTCAGTTTGCCGAAGCCGTCGAAAACGGGCACCTTGTTCTTTTTCAGAAGATGGCCGACGCCGCCGTTGAGCTGCCCGGCGACCTTGCGGGACCGCTCAACCACCTTCTTAATATCAAAACTGAAATCCTTGATTTCTAGACCAAACTCCTTGGCGTGCTTGATGTATTCGAAGATTTCCGCGGTGCGCAGCAAGGCCTTCGTCGGGATGCAGCCCCAGTTCAGGCAGATGCCGCCGAGATGATTGCCCTCGACGATCGCCGCCTTCATGCCGAGTTGCGCGGCGCGGATGGCGGTGACGTAGCCGCCCGGCCCGGCGCCGACGACGATGACGTCGAATGATGTGTCAGCCATGTATCCCAATCCTTCCGGTTCGCCGCCTCAAAGCATCATCGTCAACGGGTCTTCCATGAGTCTCTTAAAAATCTGCAGGAACTGCGCGCCGACCGCGCCGTCGATCGAGCGGTGATCCACCGACAGCGTGCAGCCCATCATCGTCGCCACCGCCAACGCGCCATCCTTGACGATCGGCCGCTGTTCGCCGGCGCCGACGGCGAGGATCGCCGATTGCGGCGGGTTGAGGATGGCGGAAAACTCCTTGATCCCGAACATGCCGAGGTTGGAGACGGTAAACCCGCCGCCCTGGTATTCCTCCGGCATCAACTTGCCGTCGCGGGCGCGCCCCGCCAGCAGCCGCACCTCGTTGGAGATCGCCGCCAGGCCCTTCTGGTCGGCATTGCGGATGATCGGCGTGATCAGTCCGTTCGGCGTCGCCACGGCGACCGAGACGTCGACCGTCTCATATTGCAGGATCGCCTGTTCGGTCCAGGTCACGTTGGCGGCGGGGAAGGCACGCAGGGCGAGCGCCACGGCGCGGATGATGAAGTCGTTGACGGTGAGCTTGTAGCCGCCGTCGCCCTCCGGCGCGCGGCCGTTGAGCTGCTGGCGCATTTCCGTCACCGCGTCGATGTTGCACTCGATGGTGAGATAGAAATGCGGCATCTCCCGTTTCGCCTCGGAGAGGCGGCGGGCAACGATCTTGCGCATCGTCGAATTGGGAATTTCGGTGTACGGCGTTCCCTCCGGCACCGAGACGGGTTGCGGGGCGGCCGCCGGCGCCGGCTTCTCGGGCGCGGCCTTCGCCTCCTCCGCCGCCGGTGCCACCTTGCCGGTTCCTGCCGCCAGCGCCGCTTCGATGTCGCGCTTGACGATCCGCCCGTGCGGGCCAGACCCGGTGATCCTGCCGAGATCGAGGCCGTTGTTGGCGGCCATTCGGCGCGCCAGCGGGCTGGCGAAGATCCGCCCGTCCGACGCCGTCGGTGCGCCCGACGGTTGCTGTTTCGCCGCCGGCGCGGCTGCCGGCTGGGATGCCGGAGCGGGCTCTTGCTTCCCCGCCGACGCCGGTTCGGCGGCCGGCGCCGACGCGCCGCCGGGATCGAAGCCCTCCAAGGCCGAGACATCTTCGCCTTCCTCGAGGATGATGCCGATCGGCGAATTGACGGCGACGCCCTCGGTACCAGCGGGGACGAGGATCTTGCCCAGCACGCCCTCGTCGACCGCCTCGACCTCCATCGTCGCCTTGTCGGTCTCGATTTCGGCGACGACGTCACCGGCGGCGACGGTGTCGCCTTCGTTCTTGATCCAGTTGGCGAGCTTCCCTTCCGTCATCGTCGGGGAGAGCGCCGGCATCAACAGGGAAATCGGCATCGGTTGCGCTCCTCACGGGCCTAGCGGTAACAGACGGCGCGTGCCGCCTCGATCACGGATTCCGGCTGAGGCAACGCCAGCTTTTCCAGGTTGGCGGCGTATGGCATCGGCACATCGACGCCACAGACGCGGGTCACCGGCGCATCCAGATAGTCGAAGGCATGCTCCATGATCATCGCCGCGATCTCCGAGCCGATGCCGGCGACCGGCCAGCCCTCCTCGACGCTGACGACGCGGTTGGTGCGCTTGACCGAGGCGGTGACCGTCTCGACATCGAGCGGACGCAAGGAGCGCAGGTTGACCACTTCGGCGTCGATCCCCTGGTCGGCCAGCATGTTCGCCGCCTCCAGCGCGACGCCGACCATGCGCGAGAACGCGACGAGCGTGACATCGCCGCCGGCGCGTTCGATCTTCGCCCGGCCGATCGGGAGGACGAAATCCGGATCGCTCGGCACCTCGAACGACTGCCCGTACATCATCTCGTGCTCAAGACAGACGACAGGGTTGGGGTCGCGGATCGCCGCCTTGAGCAGGCCCTTGGCGTCCTCGCCGGAATAGGGGGCGACCACCTTGAGGCCCGGGCAGTGGGCATACCAGGAGGCATAACACTGCGAGTGCTGGGCGGCGACGCGGGAGGCGGCGCCGTTGGGGCCGCGAAAGACGATCGGCGAGCCCATCTTGCCGCCCGCCATGTAGAGTGTCTTGGCCGCCGAGTTGATGATCTGGTCGATGGCCTGCATGGCGAAGTTGAAGGTCATGAATTCGACAATGGGCTTCAGGCCGGCAAAGGCGGCGCCGACGCCGAGCCCGGCGAAGCCCATTTCGGTGATCGGCGTGTCGATCACCCGCTTGGCGCCGAATTCCTCCAGCAGGCCTTGGGTCACCTTGTAGGCGCCCTGGTACTCGGCGACCTCCTCGCCCATCAGGAAGACTTCCGGATCGCGGCGCATCTCCTCGGCCATGGCGTCGCGCAGGGCCTCGCGGATCGTCTGCGTGACGCGGGGCCCCGTGTATTCGGCTTGCGGCGGCGGCGCGGCGGGGGCCGTCGGTTGCGATTTGGCCGCCTCGGCGGCATTGGTCGGACCGGGGCTTTCGGAGGCCTCGGCGGCGGCCGCCAACGGCGCATCCAGCGCGCTGGCATCCTCGCCTTCCTCCAGCAGCAGGGCGATCGGCGAATTGACGGCGACGCCTTCCGTTCCCGCCGCGACGAGGATCCTGCCGAGGATACCCTCCTCCACCGCCTCGACCTCCATTGTCGCCTTGTCGGTCTCGATCTCGGCGATGACATCGCCGGAGGAAACGGCGTCGCCCTCGTTTTTCATCCACTTCGCCAGCTTGCCTTCGGTCATCGTTGGCGACAACGCCGGCATGAGTATCTGCACGGGCATCGGTTTCCTCCCGTTCGCTTATCGGTTTGTTATGGTAATGATCGGGGCGTTCACGCCTCGATGAGCACGTCCGTGTACAATTCTGCCGGGTCCGGTTCGGGGCTGGACTGCGCGAATTCGGCCGCCTCGTTGATGATCGCCTTGATCTCGCGGTCGATTTCCTTGAACGCGTCCTCGTCGACACCGCCCCGTTCCAGCATCGCGTTGCGCAGGGTGTCGATGGGGTCCTGCTCCTTGCGCATGGTCGACACCTCGTCCTTGGTCCGGTACTTCGCCGGATCGGACATCGAGTGGCCGCGATAGCGATAGGTGCGCAACTCCATGACGTACGGCCCGATGCCGCCGCGCACCTGGTCGACCACCTTGGCGCCCTCGGCCTTGACGTCGAGGACGTTCATGCCGTTGACCTGGACGCCCGGAATGCCGAAGGCCTCGCCGCGCCGGTAAAGATCCGTCGTCGCCGAGGCGCGGGCGATGGAGGTGCCCATGCCGTACATGTTGTTCTCGATGACGAAGACGATCGGCAGCTTCCACAACGAGGCCATGTTGAACGACTCGTAGACCTGGCCCTGATTGGCGGCGCCGTCGCCGAAGTAGCAGAAGTTGATCCCGCCATCCTCGCGGTACTTGTGCGCGAACGCGAGCCCGGCGCCCAGCGGTACCGACGCGCCGACGATGCCGTGTCCGCCATAGAAGCCCTTGTCGGCGGAGAACATGTGCATCGAGCCGCCCTTGCCCCTGGAATAGCCGCCGATGCGCCCGGTCAGCTCGGCCATGACGCCCTTCGGGTCCATGCCGGTGGCCAGCATGTGGCCGTGATCGCGGTAGGTGGTGATGACGGTGTCGCCCGGCTTGGCGACCGCCTGCAGGCCAACGACGACCGCCTCCTGGCCGATGTAGAGATGGCAGAAGCCGCCGATCAGGCCCATGCCATACAGCTGGCCGGCCTTCTCCTCGAAGCGCCGGATGAGCAGCATTTCGCGGTACAGTTCGAGCAGTTCGGCGATGTCGTGCTCGGCGAGGGGGTGAGCCTTGGCGTCCGACTCGGCGGCCGCCGTCTTTCGTGCCATGATGCCTCCGCAAAGTATTCTTGGTTCGTGAAGCGCCCGTGTAGGATTTGTTTTTGTAGCGTTGCCCGGCGCTTTCAAGCAAATCCGCCGGGATGGTGGGGATGCTAATCCCCTGCCCGCGCAAAGGCAAGCCAGAGACTGAGTTGCAGTCCCAGTTCAAGCATTTGTTTATACACCGAAAACGGCAATTCACCCCGATGCCGCATGGGGTTAGCGCATCCGGCGCGGCTTCGGCTCACCGCCGCCAGCCGTAAGCGCGTTCAACGCGCCGGGACCGCCCGCGCATCTGCCCTGGCATCGGTGAGAATGACGATCTCGTTGGGCTTGCCGACGTTGAGGAGGCGCCGCGCGTATTCGTCGAGCATGTCGGTATCGGCGCTTTCGGGGTGCACCAGCCGCACCTGCCTGGCCCATCGGTCGCGCGCCTTCTCGGCGGTCAAGGCCTCGATCCGCAACTCGGCGACGCGTTCGTTGAGCACCCGCCAGCCGTGAATGCCGCGCTCGCCGTCGACCGCGTGGTGGACGACGTAGACCAGCGCGAACACGCCGACCGCCGGCGCCACCACGGTGCCGCTGCGTTTCCGGATTTCACCGATCAAGCTCATGCCGCGCCTGCCTCGATCTGCCTTGAGCGGGCGAAAACATCACCCCCGCGGTCGATTCGCCGGGACGATAGCAAATATTTGACGGCGGTGGGATCTTTTTGCGTGATTGGCGGCAATAAAAAACCAACAAGTGGCCGGCGGTCGCCAGCGGAACAAAGCACTTTGGGCGTCTCTGTCCCTTCCCCTTAGTCCCCGGCTCTTCACGCGCCGATCCCGACCATGGCACGAAAGCAATCCGAGACCTTCAGCAAATAAACCGGATCATCATTTTTTAGGTAGAGACGTTCCCTCCCCCGACCGTCACCATCTTCAAGGTACCGTCTATAAAGCGCGAAAGAGGTCGCTGGCGGACAACCAGCGACCTCTTCGCGGTAGCGAGACCGCGCCGTTACAGCTTCTTCAGCGCCGCCTTGCCGCCGTAGCGGGCCGCCGAGCCGAGTTCTTCCTCGATGCGGATCAGCTGATTGTACTTGGCGATGCGGTCGGACCGGCTGAGCGAGCCGGTCTTGATCTGGCCGGCGTTGGTCGCCACCGCGATGTCGGCGATGGTCGAGTCTTCCGTCTCGCCCGACCGGTGGGAGATCACCGAGGTGTAGTTGGCCTTGTGGGCCATTTCGACGGCTTCAAGGGTTTCGGTCATTGAGCCGATCTGGTTGACCTTGACGAGGATCGAGTTGCCGATCCCCTTGTGGATGCCATCGGCGAGGCGGACCGGGTTGGTGACGAACAGGTCGTCGCCGACCAGCTGGCACTTGGCGCCGATCTCGTCGGTGAGCAGCTTCCAGCCGTTCCAGTCGTCTTCCGCCATGCCGTCCTCGATGGAGATGATGGGATAGCGGCTGACCAGATCGGCGAGATACTTGACGTTGGCGGCGGCGTCGAAGGTCTTGCCCTCGCCCTCCATCTTGTACTTGCCGTCCTTGAAATACTCGCTCGACGCGCAGTCCAGCGCCAGGACCATGTCATCGCCCGGCTTGTAACCCGCCGCCTCGATGGCCTTCATAATGAAGCCAAGCGCTTCGTCGGCGCTTTTCAGGTTGGGCGCGAAGCCGCCCTCGTCGCCGACGTTGGTGTTGTGGCCGGCGTCTTTCA
>CAYWRP010000092.1:7380-8791 GCA_964460955.1 uncultured Rhodospirillaceae bacterium
GCGATGGTGCCGGCGCCGACCGGCATGATCATGAATTCCTGGATGTCGATCGGGTTATCGGCGTGTTGGCCGCCGTTGACGATGTTCATCATCGGCACCGGCAGGACGCGCGCCTGGCAGCCGCCGATGTAGCGGTAGAGCGGCAGCTCGGCTTCGTCGGCCGCCGCCTTGGCGACCGCCATGCTGACGCCGAGGATGGCGTTGGCGCCGAGCCGGCCCTTGTTGGCGGTGCCGTCGAGGTCGATCATCGCCTGATCGATCTGCACCTGGCTGGAGGCTTCCATGCCGGAAATGGCGTCGAAGATCTCGCCGTTGACGCTGGCGACGGCCTTCGAGACGCCCTTGCCGAGGTAGCGCTTCTTGTCGCCGTCGCGCAGTTCGACGGCCTCGTGAACACCGGTCGAGGCGCCGGACGGCACGGCGGCGCGGCCGGTGGCGCCGCTCTCCAGCGTCACGTCGACTTCGACGGTCGGATTGCCGCGGCTGTCGAGAATCTCGCGCGCGGTGACGTCAATGATCTCGCTCATGTCGTTTAGTCTCCTCTCCCCTGGCTCCGGCGGAATGCTTGGAAATTGGCGGGCTTTGAAGTGGATGCAACGTCGCTCCGGAGGCGCCCCGCAGTCATAGCCGCCGCTCGCCGCCAAGGCAAGACCGGCGGCCGCCGGACCTCCCGGAACCGGCCGATGGCGGGCGATGGGGCCGTATCCCGGCTTGAAAAAGAGAGAGGCCGGGAATGTCCCGGCCTCGGATTTAGCGTCGCTTGATGTTTTATTTCCGGCTGGCGGCACCCCCGTGAGGGGGTGCCGCTTCGTCAGGCCGGATGTACCGAAGGTAGAACGACCCTTTAGACGATCGTGAAGTCAAACGAGTCGGCCAGATCAACGAAGGTGCCGGCCTCGGCGACCACCGGGGTCAGGAAACCAGAGGTGGTCTGATACGAGCCTTTGTTGTCGAACACGTTTTCGATACCGTCATCCAGCTGACCTTGGACCAGGATGTCAGCCAGCAGGATATCGTTGTTTCCGCCGATCGGGCCGTTGTCATAAGCTCCAACAACATCCCACAGCTTCAGCGAGGCGGAATCCTGTCCGGCACCGGTGTTGGTCGCCGTGTTGACTTGAATGACGTCGAGATCGTCGAGCATCGTGAGGTCGATTTCGTCGCGAACGACGTCAAAGTTCCGGATCTCGTCGCTACCCGAGCCACCGACTTCATCCTGATAACCGAAGGTGTCGGTGCCGGCATCGCCTTGCATGGTGTCGTCGCCGGTGCCACCGTAGAGGGAGTCGTTGCCGCCGCCGCCGCGCATGAAGTCGTTGTCGGCGCCGCCAAACAGTTCGTCGTTGCCACCCTGGCCGAACAGGCGGTCGTTGCCTTCCTCGCCGCCGATCACGTCGCTGCCGGCTTGGCC
>CAYWRP010000093.1:0-8605 GCA_964460955.1 uncultured Rhodospirillaceae bacterium
ATGCCAGTTTCAACGTTATTTCGATTATGACGGGGACCGGGTATGCGACGGCCGATTTCTGGCTCTGGGGCGGTGCCGCCGGGCCGATCTTCTTTTACATCATGTTTGTCGGTGGCTGTACCGGTTCGACCAGCTGCGGAATCAAGATCTTCCGCTTTCAGGTCCTGTGGGCGGCGGCGGTGCGGCAGTTCCATCACCTTTTGCAGCCGCACGGGGTATTCATCGCCTACTATAATCGCCGTCCGATCCCCGAAGAGGTTTTGTCGTCGGTGTTGAGCTTCTTCTTCGTCTTCGGTGTTTGCTTTGCGTTGCTCGCCATCGGCTTGGCGATGCTGGGGCTCGACTACATCACCGCGACATCGAGCGCGGCGACGGCGATCAGCAATGTCGGCCCGGGGTTGGGGCCCATCGTCGGTCCGGCGGGAACATTTCAGTCGCTGCCGGACGCGGCGAAATGGTTGTTGGCGTTCGGCATGCTGCTCGGCCGCCTTGAACTCTTCACCGTGTTGATTCTCCTGACCCCCGCCTTCTGGCGCGGTTGAGGCGGGTGTTTGAGGGATGTCGCGGCGTCTTATGCCCCTCTCGGGGATATTTTTTCGCGGAAAATTGTTCAGCAATTGCCGCCAAAATCATATGTAATAATTATTTCTGTACGACCGAACGCCCGTGTTATGGTGTTACTGGCCGGATAAAGAGTCAATCGAACATAGACATCGTATGAAATCTATATTTTATAAAAAGTTTGTTCTGGACGACACTGGCGCGACGGCCCTCGAATATGGATTCCTCGTCGCCTTCATTGCTCTCGCCGTCGTCGCGGTTCTCCCGGCCATTGGGTTGGAAATCGGCGCGGTCTTCCAGAATATTGCCGGTTTCCTGGATGGCGCCCCATCATGATCCCGACCTCGACCTTTCAATTCGACTGGATGGCGAATATTTGACGAACACTTGTCGGGCGAGTGACGTTCGCCACGGTGTGCGTCGTTCGTCGAGGGTCGATCGAAATCCCCTTTGACTTGCCTCGTCCCATGTGACAAGCGTCATGCCGATCCCGCGCCAAGACAATTTCCGGAAAGTGAAATACCCGAATGAGCCCTGTGTTGGTTAAGTTTCTCGAAAAGTTCTTTGCCTTGGGCCCCAACGTGAGCAAGCTCGAGTTGGCGATCATCCTCGGGTTGATTTCCATCGCCGGTTTGACGTCGTTGATCGCCGTCAGCGACTCGCTCGCCGCCGCCTACACCGCGATCCTCAGCAGTTAATCCGCGCCCGCCAGCGCGTTCGGTGCCGCCCTCAAGCCTTGGCGTTTAGCCAGTTCGAGTGGGGCGGCGGTGTCGCGCATGCCAAGCACGGTATAGACGATGCGCAGCATGGTGAGAGCGTCGCCGATCCCGTGAGCCTCGACATTCGCATGGTCGAGGCTGCCGATGAGGTGCGCCTCGGTGCCGGCGGCGCGCGCCAACTTGATGCTTTCCGTCGGCGGAATGACCTCGTCCTGCAGATCGTGCAGGACGATGATCCGCGCCGGATGGGCGGCGAGATCGTGGCGGGCGACGTCGAGACGGCGAATGGCCTCGGAAAGGTGGGGCGGCATTGCGTCGATCAGACGCGGCGTCGCCGCCGGATCGGTGTTCGTCAGCAGGTCGTAAACCGCGTTCCCCTCGGCTCCCAGTCGTGAAGCCAGATCCGCGACATCGGCCTCGGCATCGGCGAGCTTGCGCTGGGCGATCGCGTCGATAAGCCGGCGGTCCTTGGGATCCTCGATCCGCCGGGCATTGGTGCGCGCGAAAACCCATTTGGCCCGCGGATCGGGCGGCGCGAAGGTCCATGGTTGTGTGTCCGCCGCGCGATGGCCGCCGGTCGTCACGTAGGCGATCAACGCGTCGATCTCGTAGTAACCGCCGATGGTAAGCGCGAAGTCGACAATGCTCTCGGCCTCGGGCCGGAACAGGGCGATCATCGCCGGCCCCGCGCCGAAGGAAACGCCGATGACGCCGACGGGCCTTCCGGGAGCGCGGCGCTCCAGAAAGGCGATCCAGCGAGCGACGGTCGCGGCGTCGGCGGCGTCGATCCGCTGCTCCCACATGTTGGTAAGGTCCGGCACCAGGACATCGAAACGGGCCCGGGCCAGTGTATTGGCGAAGGCGACGACGCGCGCGTCTCGCAGGCCGTGCGGCGTGACGCCGGGGACCAGCACGATGCTGCCGCCGGTGGTCTCTTGCGTCCGGTAGAGCGCCGCCCGTTGCGGGTCGGCTGCCTCGCCGATATGGACGATTTCGCGCGCCGGCTCTGGTGTGGCCTCCTTGAGGGCACTCGGCTGGTCATAGGCCTCGAGATCTTCCAGCACGTGGACCGCCTCGACGAGCCGTGTCGGCGAGCAGGCGGCGAGGCAGAACACGAGCCCCAGGGCAAGAAACGCGGCGTGGGGCAGGCGGATCAATGTCTGCGACCCCTCTGTCGCCTCGACCCGGCTTACGGTGAATTGGCCCGCTGGGCGAGGATCTCGCCACTTTCGAAGGCGTAACTCGCCTTGCAGAACTCGCAGACGACCGTGATCATCCCGCCTTCGTCCATCTCGCGAATGTCGCTTTCCGGGAATGAGCCGAGGATACGGCGGATTTTGTCGGCCGAACAGCGGCAGGTGTGGCGCAATGGCCGCTGGTTGAAGACCCGCACGCCGTCGTCGTGGAATAAACGGTACAGCAACCGGGAGGCGCTCAATGTCGGATCGAGCATCTCTTCCGGGGTGATGCTGCTCATCAACGCAACGGTGCGCCGCCAGTTATCCTCGACCTCGTCGGCATCGAGCGGCGACGCCGGCAGGCGAAACAGCAGCAGCGCGGCGGCCCGGGCCGGCTCGTCGGCATCGGTTTCCGGCCGCGCGCAGATGCGCACCGCCGAGTTGAGTTGCTCCGATTGGCGGAAATACGTGTGGGCACAATCGCCGAGCGTCGCCCCCTCGAGTGCCGTAATGCCCTGATAACGATCCATGTCCGGTCCGTGGTCGACGGTCAACACCATCCGCCCGGCGCCCATCAAGCGGGGAATGACGGCATCGGCGCGCGCTGGGCCGATTTCTTCCGCCGCATCCTCGGCGATGCGGGCGTAGCCGCGCATGGCCCCGTCGTTGGTAACGTCGACAACGATCAGCCGCACCGGGCCGTCACCATGCATCTGCAGCGTGAAGATGCCGTCGAACTTGAGGCCGCTGGCCATTGCCGCGCCCATCGCCACCGCTTCGCCGAGCAATTCCGCGACGGGATAGGCGTATTCGTGCGGCGCCAGGATCGATTGGATGGCGGGACCGAGGCGCACGAAGCGCCCGTGTATGCCCAGTCCCTCGATCTGGAACGGCTGCACGTAGTCAGCGGTCTGGTCTTGCGGATAAATCATTACAACACGATATCGGTGATCACCCTTGCGCCCGCAAGCGTCGGTGAGATAGTTCCCCTTCCGCCTGCGCGGATCAGGCGAGGCACCACGCGAGGATGCCCTTTTGCGCATGCAGGCGGTTTTCCGCCTCGTCCCAGACCACCGATTGCGCGCCGTCGATCACGCCCGCCGTCACCTCCTGGCCGCGATGCGCCGGCAGGCAATGCATGAACAAGGCGTCCGGCTTGGCGTATGCCATCAGGCTTTCGTCGACCTGGTAAGGTTTGAGCTGGTTATGGCGCTTCTCGGCGCGCTCGACGCCCATGGAAAACCACGTGTCCGTCACGACGAGGTCGGCACCGGCGACCGCGCGCTGCGGCGAGTCGATCACCGTGACGTCGCCGCCCTCGGCCAGCGCCCAGTCGAGGTCGCGCGGGCGCGGGCGCAGCGGCGGCGGGCAGGCAAGGTGCAAGCGGAACTTGAAGCGCACCGCCGCATGGATCCACGACCGCGCGACGTTGTTGCAGTCGCCACTCCAGGCCACCGTCCGGCCGGCGATGCTGCCGCGCTGTTCCTCGAAGGTCATGACGTCGGCCATCAACTGGCAGGGGTGGGACTCGTCGGTCAGGCCGTTGATCACCGGCACCGTCGCGTACCGCGCCAATTCCAGCAGCTTTTCGTGATCGTTGGTGCGGATCATGATCAGGTCGACGTAGCGCGAAAGGACCCGCGCCGTGTCGGCCATGCTCTCGCCGCGGCCGAACTGGGCGTCCGGGCCGGTCAGCACGATGACGTTGCCGCCGAGTTGGCGCATGGCGACCTCGAACGAGACGCGGGTCCGCGTCGACGGCTTCTCGAAGATCATCGCCATCGTCCGCCCGGCAAGCCGGCTCGGCCGCTTGCGGAAGCCGGTGCGCTTGAGGGCGCGGGCAAGGCGCAGCATGCGGCGCAGCGTGCGGGTGTCGAAGCGATCGAGATCGAGGAAGTGGCGGGGTGGTTTCATGCTCAAGCGGCCTTTTCCGCCAGGTGGGCGCAACTCGCGCCAAGCATATCGAGGGCATGGTCGACGTCCGCCGCCGAGACGATCAACGGCGGCAACAAGCGGACCACGTTATCGGCGGCCGGCACCGCGAGCAGGCCGCGGGCGTGCAGGGCGGCGATCATGTCGGCATTGGCGACCCGGCATTCGAGGCCAAGCATCAGGCCACGGCCGCGGACGCTGGCGATGACGCCTGGATGGCGGCCGGCGAGGGCCTCGAGGCCGGCGCGGAGTTGGTGGCCGCGCGTCGTCACGCCGGCGAGGAAGCCGTCGGCGAGGACGACGTCGAGGACGGCGTTGGCGACCGCGCACGCCAGCGGATTGCCGCCGAAGGTGGTGCCATGGCTGCCGGGCGTCATCGCGTCGGCGACGCGTTCCGAGGCCAGCAGCGCGCCGATGGGAAAGCCGCCGCCGAGGCCCTTGGCGAGCGCCATCAGGTCCGGCCTGGCGGCGGTGTGCTGGTGGGCGAAAAGCGCGCCGGCGCGGCCGACGCCGCACTGCACCTCGTCGAAGAACAGCAAAAGACCGTGCGCGTCGCACAGCGCCGCCAAGGCTTCCAGGAATCCCTCCGGAGCGACACGGATGCCGCCCTCGCCCTGGATCGGCTCGACGAGGATGGCCGCCGTCTCATCGGTCAACGCGGCGCGCACGGCGTCGATGTCGCCGAACGGGACGTGGTCGAAGCCGGGCACGTCGGGGCCGAAACCGTCGCGGTACTTGGCGGCGCCGTTGGCGGCGATCGTCGCCAGCGTGCGGCCGTGAAAGGCGCCCTCGAAGCAGATCACCCGCCAGCGATCACCGCCGCCCCGGGCATGGTGATAACGGCGGATCATCTTCAGCCCGCCCTCGATGGCCTCGGCGCCGGAGTTGCAGAAGAAGGCGCGGTCGGCGAACGAGGCGGCGACGAGGCGGGCCGCCAGCCGTTCCTGCTCGGGGATCGGATAGAGGTTGGAGCAGTGCCAGAGCTTGTTCGCCTGCCCGGTCAACGCGGCGACCAGATGCGGGTGGCAGTGGCCCAGCGCGGTGACGGCGATGCCGGCGCCGAAGTCGAGATAGCGGCGGCCATCTTCGGCAACCAGCCAGGCGCCGTCCCCGTGGTCGAAAGTGATCGCGTAGCGATGGTAGTTGCCGAGCAACGGCGCGGTCATCGAACCTCTTCCGTGAGCGGTTTCCTTTCCGAAAACCCACTGTTCCAAGAAAGAAAAAAACGCTTTTGTACGGAGGCCCTTTCCCCCTGTCAACGAAAGGAATTATGACGCTCCGTGGCGGCGCGCGGGCGGCGGCCACGGAATAACTTGCTGGGTTGCCATCGTTTCGGCATCATTCCCCGGACGGGAAGAGCGCCAGAACTCTATGGTAGGAGGGGGATTTGGTCGAAATCCGGCTCGGCTTGCGCGGGGACGATCTGCATTGCGACGCCGATGGGGCCAATATCCGCGACATCCGGCGCGCGTTGAGCGACGAAACAATCCAATGCATGCGCGCCTGGGCGGCGCGGTACGATGCGGCGGTCCGAGCCCGGCAGAGCGATCCGCTTGCCGCCATCGGCCGCGAGATCGCTGATTTCCTGAACAACGGGGAGGGCTGGCTCGACAGCGTGCTGAGCGTCACAACAGGCGACATCGGTTTGCAAATCGCTGTCGCCGCGATGCCGGATGACCGGCAGCGGGCGCTGTTGGACGTGCCGTGGGAACTGGTGGCGCCCAACGGAAGCTATCTCGCCGCCGACGCGGATCGCCTGTTCGAGGTCGATCGCCGGCTGGGCGATGCGGGCGATCCGCGCTGCGCCGAATACGCCGACTTGGCGCTGACCTTCATGGCCGCCGACGTCGAGGGCCAAAAGGTTCTCGACTACGAGCGGGAAGAAGCGGCGATCCTCAAGGCGACCGAGCGGCTCAACCTGCATCTGTTCGTCGAGGAAAGCGGCTCCCTGGAGTTTCTGGAGCCGTGCCTGGCGCGCGATCGTCCGGACGCGCTGCACCTCTCCTGCCACGGCGAAATCGACGAAGAAACCGGCCAGCCGTTCCTCGCCCTGGAAACGCCGGAAGGGCGCGAGGCGCCCGTGCGGGCGTCGGATCTCGCTGCCGCGCTCGGCGGCGACGCCGACAGGCCGGGGCTGGTGTTCCTCTCCGCCTGCCGGACGGCCGAGCACGGCGCGGCGGCGGCCTCGTTGGCCCAGGCACTGACCCGCTCCGGTGTCGCCAACGTCGTCGGTTGGGATGGCTCGGTTCACGACACCGACGCCATCCGGTTCGCGGAAATCCTCTATCGCCAACTCGCCGAATACCGCACGGTCGGCCACGCGGTGGCGCGGGCGCGCCATGCGCTGCTGCAGAGCCATGCACAGGACCCGCGGCAGGGCCGCCACTGGCATCTCGCCCGGTTGTATGTCGGCGCGGCGGGCGGCGGCGTGCTGTGCCAACGCGGCAAATCGAAACGCGCCTCGCGAAGGAGCACCGGCAAGGAGTTTCTCGACCGCGCCAACGACCGGGTGCCGGTCGCCTCGGCGCTGGAATTCGTCGGCCGGCGCCGCCAGGCGCAGCGCATCCTCGGCGCCTTCCGCGATCACGAATTGGCGGGCGTGCTCATTCACGGCATGGGCCGGCTCGGCAAGTCCAGCCTCGCGGCGCGTATCGCCAGCCGGATGCCGCAACACAGGACGGTCGTGCTGTACAACCGCTACGACGCGCTGGCGGTCTTCGATGCCCTGCTCGCCGCCGTGCCGCCGAAAATGAAGGCGCCGGTGGAAGGCGACTGGCGGGAAGCGGTGAAGGAGAACGACGGCGCGCTGCAGAATGCGTTGCTCGATCTGTTGGCGGGGCCGTTCCGCTGCGTCGATACCGCGACAAACGCGGCGCCGATCCTCCTCGTCGTCGATGACCTGGAGCAGATCCTCGAAGACCCGAAGCCGGGGCAAGACCGAACGCCGGTGCAGGCGGCGTACCGCGACGCGCTGGCGGCGATCATCGCCGCGTTCGACCAGGCGGAGGCGACGGAGTCGCGGCTGCTGCTGACCAGCCGTTATTGTTTCACGCTCCCCGATCGCGGCCGCGATCTCGCCGCCCGCCTCGTCGATTTGCCGCTGCCGCCGATGGACGATGTGCAGCAAGACAAGCAGATGCGCGCCGCCGCCGGGCTGGCGGGAGACGACGCCGCGCCGTCCGACGCGGCCCAACTGGGAGCGCGGCGGACGTTGCAAGCCCGGATCAAGGCGGCGGCGGGCGGCAACCCCGGCCTGCAGGCGATCCTTTCCCGGCCGCTGTGGGCGGGGGAGGCGCCGGCGGCGGAACGGGCGGTGACGGCGGTCGAGGGCTATCTCGCCTCGGGCACCATCCCGGCGGACCAGGGCGATG
This sequence comes from uncultured Rhodospirillaceae bacterium, assembly GCA_964460955.1. Classification (GTDB taxonomy): domain Bacteria; phylum Pseudomonadota; class Alphaproteobacteria; order Rhodospirillales; family Defluviicoccaceae; genus Defluviicoccus. Next base: position 7,762 of record CAYWRP010000093.1, read on the forward strand.
TGGCGGAGTTCTTCCAGAAGGTGTCGCTCGAAGCCTATCGGGCGATGCTGAGCGAAACGGAAGCGACACTGATGCGCGCGGCGACGCTGTTCGACATCCCCGTGCCCCGATCCGCGATGGCGGCGGCCGGCACGGCGGCGGGGATCGCCGATCCCGCCACGGCGCTGGCGCGGCTGGAGGGGCTCGGCCTCGTCGACGCCTACGTCGATCCGGATGACACGGCCGAGGTCGGCGTCAATCCGCTGGCCCGCCCGCTGGCCGAACCGCTGACCGACGCCGACCGGGCGTATCTGGCGACGGCGGTGGTGCCGGCCCTGCACGAGGCGTGGCGGGGTGAGGACGGCGAGCCGCCCTACGACCGGCGCGGCGTCCAGCTCGCCGAGTTGGCGCTGCTGGGCGAAATCCGGCCGGAAATTCTCAACGCGGCGGCGCTCGCCGGCGGCGTTTACCTGTTTTTCCAGGCGCACGCCGCGGAGGCGGCGCTCGAACTTGCCATGCGCGCCATCGACGCCTTGGATCGGCACGGCTCGGCGCCGGATCTGCTTCTGCTCCGCCTCGCCGCCCAATGCGCCAAGCGGCTCGGTCACGGGGAGCTTCAGGACAACTTCGTCGAACGTGGCCTCGCCCTCGAAGGCGGCGATCCGCGCACGCGCGCCATGCTGCGGGCCGAGCACGGCGATCGGCTGATGACGAAAGGCGATCCGGAGGCGGCGCGGCGGGTCCTGAAGGAGGCGGCGGACACGTTCGACCGCTTGGGCGACGTCCGCGGCTACGCGGTGACGATGGGGCAGATCGCCGACATTTTGCAGGCGCGCGGGGAGCTGGACGAGGCGCTGCGGATCCG
>CAYWRP010000094.1:0-8258 GCA_964460955.1 uncultured Rhodospirillaceae bacterium
TAGGCCCGAGTTAATCCGGCATCGGCGGGCGAACGCCCGCCGCATCGACTCCTCCGGCCCCGGGGTAAAACCCGGGAGCCTCGGGAAACGACCGGCCACCAAGGTGACGCGCCGCTATGAACGTCGGCCACGAAACCGGCGGCGTCGATTAACGAAGCCACTTTTCGATGGCGTCCTCGCGCGGCAGCCCGCCGGCATGCACCAGCTTGCCATCCACGCTGACCCCCGGCGTCGACATCACGCCGGCCATGGCGATCGCCTTGGCGTCGGTGACCTTTTCCACCGCGACATCGATGCCGAGGCGCGCCGCGGTGTCCTTGACCATCGCCTCGGTGGCTTCGCACCGCTTGCATCCCGGCCCGTAAACCTTGACGTCCTTCATCGTGTTGGTCCTCAAAACAGGAGGTTGAACAGAAAGCCGACGGCGAGAATGCCGCCGGCGACAGTGGCGACGAACACCGCGATCAGGCGGAGCGTCAGAACCTGGCGCAGAATGATCATTTCTGGGAGGCTGAGAGCGATCACCGACATCATGAAGGCGAGCACCGTGCCAAGCGCGGCTCCCTTGCCGAGCAGCGCCTCGACGATGGGGATGACGCCGGCAGCGTTGGTGTACATCGGCACCCCCAACACGACGGCGGCGGGCACCGACCACCAGGCGTCGGCGCCCATGATCCGCGCCATGAAGTCCTCCGGCACATAGCCGTGAATCAGCGCGCCGATGCCGATCCCGAGGACGACCCACATCCACACTCGGGAGAAGATTTCCCGCAAGGCCTGGACGCCGAGTCGATACCGGTCAATCATCGTCACGCGCTCGGTTTCGACGCGCCGAGGCGCCGACGCACCGGAATGAATGTCGCGAACCCAATCCTGCAGCCAGCCCTCGAGTCGCAGCCGGCCGATGATCCAGCCGGCGATGATGGCGATCAGCAGGCCGAACACGAGGTAGATCGCCGCGACCCGCCACCCGACCAGTCCGATCAGCAGCACGACGGCCACCTCGTTGACCATCGGCGCGGCGATGAGGAACGAGAACGTCACGCCAAGCGGAACGCCGGCCGAGACGAAGCCGATGAACAACGGCACCGCCGAGCACGAACAGAAGGGCGTCACGATCCCGAGTCCAGCGGCCATGGTGTTGCCCAGCCCTTCCCGCTTGCCGGAGAGGAGGGCGCGCGTTTTCTCGGGCGAAAAGAAGCTCCGCATGACGCCCATCGCGAACACGATAAGGCCCAGCAACATCAAAACCTTTGGCACGTCATAGAAAAAGAACGCCAGCGCCTCGCCCAGGTGACTGGCCCGTTCGACCGGCAACTGGGCGACCAGCCATTCCGAGAATGGGACCAATTGGCGGTAGATCGCAACCCAGGCGACGACACCAAGGGCGATCCCGGCGGTCCACACCCAGCCGCCGGTGGGCCCGGCGAGGGCGCGGCGGGCGGCGGCGAAAGTCTCGGTCATGCGGCGATCCTCTGTTCGGCGTCGAGCGCGGCCAGCACGGCATCGACGACCCGCGTGACCGTTTCCGGCAGGTTCGGATTGCGGCGGTACCGAACCCACTGCGCGTCCCGGCGGTCGACCACCAAGCCGGCGGCCTTGAGTGCCGCCATGTGCCGCGACATCCGTGACTGCGTGGCATCGAGCCGCGCCATCAGTTCGCAAACGCAATGTTCGCCCCCGCTCCAGATGAGCTGCATGGCGGCGAGACGGGTCGGCTCGGACAGCGCCGATAGGATGTTGGGTATTGCTGTCATTAGTTTCTCATTTATGCATATGCGGATATGCGCATCATATATCCCGAATCGAAGTCGGGTCAACAGCGAAGCTCGGTAACGAACGTCGGCCGCCTCTTGCCACGCTTCGGCAAGGCGAATGGATCCTTGCGCGACGGAAGGCGTGTCCGGTGCTCGGTTTTGCGGGGCAACTTGCCCAGACGAACGTGGCTACGCGCCACCGTAGGCGAAGGCGGCGTCCTCGATGTGGAAGCGGAGCTGCGGGCGGCCCCGCCAAAGCCGCTGCTGGATCGTTCCAGCGACATGCAGGGCGGCGCCGGCATTGTCCTTGAGCGCATCGCCGAGCGGCGAGCCGAGACAGCGGAACGCCACCGCCTGCAGTTTGCCGCCCGACCGGTCGGTCAGGGTGCAGCGGAGGTGATTGGCGCCCATCGGCTCGGCGTAGGCGACGCGGACGTCGGCGATGGCGAAGCGCGGCTGCGGGTTGCCGATGCCGAACGGCCCCACCGGGCGCAGCGAGTCGACAAGTGCCGCGTTGGCGCCGCGCAGCGATACCGCGCCGTCGAGGCGGTAGTCGAGCAAGGGCGCCACCGTCCCGCCCCGCCGCGTCAGCCGGTCGGTCATAAAGGCCTGAAGTTCGCCGAGACGCGTCTTGGCGACGGTGAAGCCGGCCGCCATGGCATGACCGCCACCCTTGCTCAGGATGCCGGCCTGGCTCGCCGCGTTGACCAGCGCGCCGAGATCGATTCCCACCACCGACCGGCCGGAAGCAACCGCCTCCACGCCACGCCGGGAAATGACGAAGGCCGGCCGGTTGAAACGTTCGACCAGGCGGCTGGCGACGATGCCGACGACGCCCGGGTGCCAATCCTCGCCGGCGGCGAACAGGATCGGCGCCGAGGCGGCGGTCGGCTCGACGATGTCGATCGCCGCCTCCAGCACCGACGCCTCGATCCGCTGCCGTTCGGCGTTGAGGGCGTCGAGACGCGCGGCGAGCGCCCGCGCCTCGCTCTCGTCTTCGGTCATCAACAGCCGCGCCCCAAGGTCCGATTGGCCGACCCGGCCGCCGGCGTTGATGCGCGGGCCGAACACAAAGCCGAGGTGATAGGTGTTGGGCGGCTCGTCGATCCGGGCACAATCGGCGAGCGCCGTCAGCCCGCGGTTCATTCGCTGGCCGAGCACCGTGAGGCCTTGCGTAACGAAGGCGCGGTTGACGCCGACCAGCGGCACCATGTCGCAGACGGTGCCCAGCGCCACCAGGTCCAGCAACAGCCGCACGTCCGGCTCGGGTCGACCACCCCCGTACCAGCCCTGTTGGCGGAGCCGACGGTTGACGGCGACGCAGAGCAGAAACGCGACACCGACGGCGGCCAGATGCGCCAAGTCGCCGGTCTCGTCGAGGCGATTGGGATTGATCACCGCCACCGCGTGTGGCAATCGTTCGCGCGGTTGGTGGTGATCGACGACGACGACATCGATCCCGGCGGCGGCGGCGGCGGCGAGCGGCTCCAGCGCGGTGACCCCGCAATCGAGGGTGACGATCAACGACGCCCCGGCGCAGCCGAGCTCCAGCAGCGCCTCGGCATTCGGCCCGTAGCCTTCCGTGACCCGGTCCGGCACGTAGACCCGAACCTTGCCGCCGACGCCGCGCAGGAATCGGCCGAGTACGGCGGTCGCCGTGGCGCCGTCGACGTCGTAGTCGCCGAACAGCGCGATGGTCTCGCCCCGCCGCACGGCGTCGGCGACGCGGTCGGCGCCCTTTGCCATATCCTTCAGGGTCGACGGGTCCGGCAGCAGCGTTTTCAGGCGCGGATTGAGGAACGCGTCCGGGTCGGCGAGATCGGCGCCGCGTGACGCCAGCACCCGCGCCATCACCTCCGGCAGGTCGAGCCGTTGCCGCAAAGCGGCGGCCAAGCGGTCGTCGACCGGACGCAGCCGCCATCGCTTGCCGCCGAGCGAGGTCTCGACGCCGAGAAACGCCGCCGCGTCGGCGTCATCGGCGGGGATACGCGCCGCCGTCAGCAGCATCGCCCGCCCCGGCACCGTCGCAAAGCCGCCCTCAAAGGCGTTCGATCCGGATCATGTGCGGCGGCTCGACGCAGGCCGGCAGGCCGCCGATGTGATCGAGGGAGGCGACGAGCCCCGCTTCCTCGACCTCGTGCGTCGTCATCACCACCGGCACCGCTTCCCCCGGCGCCCGCGCCCGCTGCAGGATCGCCTCCATGGAAACGGAATGGTCGCGCAGGATCGCCGCGATGTCGGCGAACACGCCCGGCCGGTCGAGCACCATCAGCCGGACATAATAGGCGCCAAGCCGTTCGCTCATCGCCACCGGTGCCCGGTAGGCCAGCTTGCCGACCGGAATGCCGAAGGTGGGAGCCCGCCGCCCGGCGGCGATGTCGGCGAGATCGGCGACGACCGCCGAAGCGGTCGGTCTCTCGCCGGCGCCCCGGCCGACCTGCACCACCGTATCGACGAAATCGCCGTCGGTAACCACGGCGTTGAAGACCCCGTCGACGTGCGCGATGGGCGCCGACAGCGGCACCATGCACGGATGGACGCGCCGCTCCACCCCATCTTCGGTCAGCGCGGCCATGCCGAGCAGCTTGATGCGATAGCCAAGCTCGTCGGCGAAGGCGAGATCGACCGGCGAGATCTGGCGGATTCCCTCGATGTGCACCGCCTTGAAGTCCAGCGAACAGCCGAACGCCAAGGTCGCCAGAATGGTCAGCTTGTGCGCCGCGTCGATGCCGTCGACGTCGAAGCTGGGGTCGGCCTCGGCATATCCGAGCGCCTGCGCCTCGGCGAGGACGACGTCGAAATCGCGCCCGGTCTCGCGCATCGTGGTGAGGATGTAGTTGCAGGTGCCGTTGAGGATGCCGTAAACGCGGCGACGCCGGTTGCCGACCAGGGCCTCGCGCAACGCCTTGACGATGGGGATGCCGCCGGCGACAGCCGCCTCGTACGCCAGCGAGACGCCAGCCGGCTCGGCAATCTCCGCGAGTTCGACGCCGTGATGGGCGATCAGCGCCTTGTTGGCCGTCACCACGTGCTTTTTCGCCTTCAACGCCTGCGTGCACACCTCGCGCGCCACCCCTTCCGCGCCGCCGATCAACTCGACGATCACTTCGGCCTCGGTGGCGCCGATCATCGTCCGCGCATCCTCGAAGAAGGCATAGTCGTCGATGGGGAAATCCCACTTTCGGGACGACCGGTCGGCGACGGCGACGATCTTGATCGCCCGCCCGCACTGACCAGCGAGTTGGTCGGCATTGGCCTGCAAAAGTTTGACCGTGCCGCCGCCGACCGTGCCGAGCCCGGCAATGGCGACCTTGAGTGGTGTCGTCACAACACGCCTCCCCGCTTCTCGGCGTCGGTGTCTGGGTCGAGCTATTTCGCCGCCGAAAACCGCTGCTCGGCAAGTTCGACGACGTTGTGGTAGCGATTCAAGAAGTTACGGATGTTGCGGCAAGCTTGGCGGGTCCGCTGGCGGTTCTCGACGAGGGCGAATCGGACATGGCTGTCGCCGTGCTCGCCGAAGCCGATGCCGGGGGCGACGGCGACCTCCGCCTCGTGGAGCAGCAGCTTGGAGAACTCGAGCGATCCCAGGTGCTGGAACGCCGGCGGCACCGGCGCCCAGGCGAACATCGTCGCCGCCGGCGACGGCACTTCCCAGCCGGCCTTGGCAAGACCCTCGATGAGGACGTCGCGTCGATGCCGGTACCGCTCGCGGGTCTCGGCGACGCACGACTGGTCGCCGTTCAACGCGGCGGTGGCGGCGACCTGCACCGGTGTGAACGCGCCGTAGTCGAGGTACGATTTCACCCGCGCCAGGGCGGCGATCAATTTGGCGTTGCCGCAGGCGAAACCGATTCGCCACCCCGGCATCGAATAGGTCTTGCTCATCGAGGTGAATTCGATGGCGATTTCGCGCGCTCCCGGCACCTCGAGAATCGACGGCGGCGGCGGGACGTCGAAGTAGAGCTCGGAGTACGCGAGATCGGACATGATATAGATGTTGGCGTGGCGGCAAAACTCAACGACCTCGCCGTAGAAGTCGAGCGACGCTACCTCGGTGGTCGGATTGTTCGGATAGTTGAGCACCAGGGCGGTCGGCGACGGCACGCTGTGCTGCACGGCGCGCTTCAGGGCGGCGATGAAATCGCCATCGGCCTTGACGGGTATGCTGCGCGCGGCGGCGCCGGCGATGATGAACCCGAACTGATGGATCGGATAACTCGGATTGGGCACCAGGATGACATCGCCCGGACTGGACACCGCCGAGGCCAAGTTGGCGAGCCCCTCCTTGGATCCCAGCGTGACGATGGCCTCGCGCTCGGGGTCGATCTCGACGTTGAAGCGGCGCGCGTAGTAGCCGGCGATGGCGCGGCGCAATCCCTTGATGCCGCGCGATTCGGAATAGCGGTGGGTGCGCGGGTCCCGCACCGTTTCGGTGAGCTTGTCGACGATGTGCGGCGGCGTCGGGAAATCCGGGTTGCCCATGCCGAAATCGATGATGTCCGCGCCATCGGCCCGCGCCTTCGCCTTCATGGCGTTGACGGCAGCGAACACGTAGGGCGGCAGGCGCCGGATGGCATAGAATTCCTGTTCCATCTTCTTTTCCTGGCTGGACAAATCAAAAACCGAGTGAGTGATGGGAGTATAACCTCAACGCCGGCGCGCGCCGACTGTTTTCGACACCGTGGCCCTGGCGCGGCCCGTCATGTCAGGGTTCGGCCGCATCCGACCGTGGGGCTTCCGGCTCCGCCGCGCGGTCCGGTTCCGGCTCCTCGACGGTCAGATTTTCCATCACCTGCCGCCGCTCCGCCGCGGGAGTTGCCTCCGGCACCGGCGGAAAGGCGCCGAGCTTCGGGTAGGGCGCCTCGTAATCGAGTTGGCGCCCGTGCGGCGCTTCCGCCTGGCTCTTGTCTTCCCAGACACATCCGGCGCCCACCAACAGCGCGGCGAGGCCCGCCAAGCCAAGGGTGATGCGCCGCGCCGCCCGGGTTAGATCGCAAAAGCCCATAATTTCCTCGCAGATATAAGCCATTATAAGCGGCAAGGAGCACCGAGGGAGGCGACTTCGCGATTGCCGGTGCTTGAGTAAATCGATATAACGACGCACCATATGCGTGAGCGACTGCTCATTAATTGCCAAAGCGAACGGCTGACGGCGTTGATCCGCTCACACGACGGCCGAGCGGCCGCCGCGCCAAGAAGGGATGATAAGGGATAGATTGATGGCCGATCAACAAGGCACTGCGGTGCAAATGCCGGATGCGGCGGAACTCGCGAAGTCGTTCACCGATATCGCCGAGCGAAGCCAGCGCATCCTTCAGGAATGGCTGACGTCCAACGGCTTCTCGGTGAGCCAAAACGCGGCCCAAGACCCGCTCAACATCGCCAACAGCTTCATGGAACTGACCCAGAAGATGATGGCCGATCCGAGCAAATTCGTGAACGCGCAGATGTCGCTTTGGCAGGAATACGCGAATCTGTGGCAGAACGCCGCCAGTCGGATGATGGGCCAGGAACCGACGCCGGTGATCGAACCCGACAAGGCGGACAAGCGGTTCAAGGATCCGGCTTGGCAGGAAAACGACATCTTCAATTACATCAAGCAGTCGTACCTGCTGACCGCCCGCTGGCTCGAGGAAACGGTGCACGGCGTCGAGGGTCTCGATCCGAAGGTGCAGGAAAAGGTTTCCTTTTACACGCGCCAATACATCAGCGCCATGTCGCCGACCAACTTCGCGCTGACCAATCCCGAGGTGATCCGCACCACCATCGAGACCAAGGGCGAGAACCTGATCAACGGTTTGAATAACCTGTTGAAGGACCTCGAACGCGGCAAGGGTAGCCTGCGCATCAGTCAGACCGATTACGACAAGTTCGTGATGGGCAAGAACATCGCGACGACGCCGGGCAAGGTCATCTTCCGCAACGAGATGATGGAGTTGATCCAGTACACGCCGACGACGGAAATGGTGCAGAAACGCCCATTGCTGTTCGTGCCGGCGTGGATCAATAAGTTCTACATCGTCGACCTGCGGGAGAAGAACTCCTGGGTGAAATGGGCCGTCGACCAGGGTCACACCGTTTTCATGATCTCGTGGGTCAACCCCACCGAGGAATTGGCGCAGAAGACCTTCGAGGACTACGTGCTCAGCGGCACCCTGGCGGCGATCGATGCCATCGAGCAAGCGACCGGTGAGAAGGAAATCAACGCGGTCGCTTATTGCATCGGCGGCACGTTGATGAACGCGACCCTCGCCTACATGGCGGCGAAGGGCGACGACCGGGTCAAGTCCAGCACCTGCTTCACCACCATGCTCGACTTCTCCGAACCGGGCGAGCTTGGCGTGTTCATCGACGACGCGACCATTTCCTACCTCGAGGACAAGATGGCCGAGCGCGGCTACCTCGACGCCTCGGAGATGGCGACGACCTTCAACATGCTGCGCGAGAACGACCTGATCTGGTCGTTCGTGGTCAACAACTACCTGCTCGGCAAGGATCCGT
>CAYWRP010000095.1:0-8071 GCA_964460955.1 uncultured Rhodospirillaceae bacterium
TCGGCGTCGACATCAGCGAGCCGAACACGCCGCCGTTGGTGATGGTGAAGGTGCCGCCCTGCATCTCCTCCATCTTGAGCTGGCCGGCGCGGGCCCGCTTTCCGAAGTCGGCGATCATATTCTCGATGTCGGCCATCGACAGGAAATCGCAGTCGCGCACGACCGGCACCACGAGCCCCTGCGGTGAGCCGATGGCGATGGCAATGTCGTAGTGATTCTTGTAGATGAGTTCGTCCCCGTCGATCTCCGCGTTTACGGCGGGAAACTCCTTCAAGGCGACGATGCAGGCCTTCACGAAAATCGACATGACCCCGAGCCTGGCGCCGTGCTTTTTCTCGAATGCGTCGCGGTAGCGGGCGCGCAGATCGTTGATTGCCGTCATGTCGATTTCGTTGAAGGTGGACAACATGGCCGCCGTGTTCTGGGCCGCCTTCAGGCGGCTGGCGACCATTTTCCGCAACCGGGTCATCTTGACCCGCTCTTCGCGCTCGTGCGGCGGACTTTTGGCCTCCCGGGGCGTCGCCTCCGGTTGTGGCGAGGGGAAGGGAACTACGCCCCGGCCCTCGTCGGGCGCGGGTTTCGCCGCCTCGCCGGGTTCGTGGTGTTCGAGATACGCCAGGACATCGCCTTTGGTCAGCCGTCCGTCCTTGCCGCTCGCCGCGATGTCGGCGGGGTCAAGGCTGTTCTCCTCGATCAGCTTGCACACCGCCGGCGACAATGGCTGCGGCGTGGCAGCAGGCTCCGGTTTCTTCGCCGGCTCTGGTTCTGGTCGAGCCGCCGGTTCGGCTTCGGCCTCCGGCTGTTCTGGCCGCGGTGCCGAGCGTTCGGCTGTCGGTTCCGCCGCCGCTTCGCCCTCGGAGATCGTGCAAAGGACCGCTCCGACGGCGACGTCGGCCCCTTCGGAAGCAACGATTTCGGCCAGGATGCCGCCGCTTGGCGCTGGCACCTCGACCGTCACCTTGTCGGTTTCCAGTTCGCAAAGCGGCTCATCGACGCTGACACTGTCACCGGCGTTCTTCAACCACTTGGCGACGGTGGCTTCGCTTACGGATTCGCCCAGGGTCGGAACCTTGACTTCCAACGTCATGGTGACGTTCGAACCTCCCTCAGCCTATCTCGGGATTAAGTTTCGGGCGGCGGAAGGGCTGCGGCAGCGACGCGGCATCCCACCTCAAGGCCTGGTCGATCAGCATCTTCTGCTCGCGTTCGTGAATCTTCAACAGGCCGGTCGCCGGCGACGCGGAGGCGTTGCGGCCGACGTAGAGCGGTATCCGCTGGGAGCGTTCCAGTTCCTCGAAAATATTCAGCAGTCTCGGCAGCACGAACAGCCAAGCGCCCATGTTTGCCGGCTCCTCCTGACACCAGATCACGTCGGCGTTCGGATACTGGTTGAGGGCATCGATGACGCGCAAGCGCGGCCATGGATAGAGCTGTTCAATCCGGACAATCGCCACGTCGTCGATGCCGCGCCGCGTCCGTTCCTGGACCAGGTCGTAGTAAACCTTGCCCGAACACAGGATTAAGCGATGAACCTTGTCGTCGTCCGTCAGCGCATCGGTTTCCGGCAACACCCGCTTGAACGACCGGTCCGGCCCGAAGTCCTCGAGCAGGGAAACCGCCATGCGATGGCGCAGAAGCGACTTTGGCGACATGACAATCAGCGGTTTGCGGAAATTGCGCCGAATCTGCCGACGAAGCGCGTGGAAGTAATTGGCTGGAGTTGTGCAATTGACGACCTGAATGTTGTCCTCGGCGGATAGTTGGAGAAACCGTTCCAACCGCGCCGACGAATGCTCCGGCCCCTGCCCCTCGTACCCGTGCGGGAGCAACATCACCAAGCCGGAGAGTCGGAGCCATTTCGACTCCCCCGATGCGATGAATTGGTCGATGATCACTTGTGCCCCGTTCGCGAAGTCGCCGAACTGGGCTTCCCACAGCACGAGGGCGCCTGGTTCGGAGAGGGAGTAGCCATACTCGAAGCCGAGTACGGATGCTTCGGACAGGGGGCTGTCGATAACCTCGAACTTGGCTTGGCTATCGGAGATGTGGTTCAGCGGCACGTAGCGCTCTTCCGTCTCCTGGTCGACGAGCACGGCATGGCGTTGGGAAAAAGTCCCGCGACCGCTGTCCTGACCCGAAAGGCGCACGGGCACGCTTTCGGTCAGCAAGGTTCCGAAGGCCAACGCTTCAGCCATCGCCCAGTCGAAGCCTTCGCCGCTCTCGATCATGCGCCGCCGCCCTTCCAACAGACGGATGACTTTCCGGTTCAGCTTGACGCCGTCCGGTTGGGCGGTGATGGCGTTGCCAACACGGCGCAGCATGTCGAGCGAGACAGCGGTCTCGTCGTCGCGCATCTCCTCTTCGCCGGTCAGCGATTTCAGGCCAATCCACTTTCCCTGCAGCCAGTCGGCGCGGTTCGGTTTGAACGACGGCGCCGCCTCGAAGGCGGCATCAAGCCTGCTCTTGCACTCGGCGCCGAGCTGTTCGACCTGCTCCTTCGTCAGCGTTCCCTCGCGCACCAGCCGCTCGCTGTAGATCTGGCCCGTCGATTGATGTTCGGCGACACGGCGGTACATGATTGGCTGGGTGAACGACGGCTCGTCGGCTTCGTTATGGCCGAAGCGGCGATAGCAGAACATGTCGATGACAACGTCGCGCTTGAATTCCTGGCGGAACTCGGTGGCGATCCGCGCGACGTGCACCACGGCTTCCGGATCGTCGCCGTTGACGTGGAAGATCGGCGCCTGCACCATCTTCGCGACATCCGATGGATACGGCGAAGAGCGAGAGTAACTTGGGCTGGTCGTGAAGCCGATCTGGTTGTTGACGATGAAATGGATCGTCCCGCCGACCCGATAGCCTTTCAGTTCGGAAAAGGCGAAGACCTCCGCCGCCAGCCCCTGGCCGGCGATGGCGGCATCGCCGTGCAGGAGGAGGCCCATTACGGTACCGCGCTCGGTATCGCCACGCTGCGTCTGCTTGGCGCGCACCTTTCCAATAACCACGGGATCGACGGCCTCGAGGTGCGATGGATTGGCGGTCAGTGACAGGTGGATCGGCCGGCCGTCGAAGTCGCGGTCCGCCGACGTGCCGAGGTGGTACTTGACGTCGCCAGAGCCTTGTACATCTTCCGGATTGGCGGCATGACCCTGGAATTCCGACAGGATCGCCGGGTAGGGCTTGTTCATTACGTGCGCCAGGACGTTTAGGCGGCCGCGGTGCGCCATCCCAAGGACGACTTCCTCGACCCCCAGCTGCGATGCGCGTTTGAGAATCTGCTCGATCGCCGGCACGGTGGACTCGCCACCATCGAGGCCAAACCGCTTGGTGCCGGTGAACTTGACATGCAGGAAGCGTTCGAATTCCTCCGCCTCGATCAGGCGTTCGAGGATCGTCTGCTTGCCGCGTTGCGTGAAGTCGGTCTGATTGCGGGCGCCTTCGATCCGCTGCTGGATCCAGCGTTTCTCGTCAGGATACTGGATATGCATGAACTCGACGCCGATGGAGCCGCAGTAGGTCTGGCGCAGAATCCCCATGATCTCGCGCATCGTCGCCGTCTCGAGACCGAGCACGTTGTCGAGGAAGATCGGCCGATCCATATCGGCATCTGTGAAGCCGTAGGTTTTCGGATCCAGTTCTGGATGGTAGCGCCGCCCCTCCAGGCCAAGGGGGTCGAAATTGGCCATCAAGTGTCCGCGCACCCGATGACTGCGGATCAGCATCAGGGCACGGACGGAATCGAGGGTTGCCGCCCGGACATCGGGAGTCGACACTTCGACCGCTTCGGCAGTCTCGCCGTTGCTGTCGACCGCGGGCGGCGTCCACCAACTGGGTCCGCGGGTTTCGTTAATGACGACCCCGGCATCGTCGCCGAGTTCCTCGAAAAAAGTTCCCCAGACCCGATCGACCGAGCTGGGGTTCTCCTTATAGCGCCGATAGAGATCGGCGATGTAGGGCGCGTTGGCGCCGGTGAGGAGTGAGTCTATACTTTCCGACATCAGATGTTTTTTTGTGCCGCGGCCCAAGGGCTCGATACGGCCTCCGTTTCGAATGATGGTCCAGAATTAAGCCGCCATCGCCTCCAGCATGGTCGCACCCAGCGCCGCGGGCGAATCTGAAACATGGATACCGGCGCTTCTCAAAGCTTCCATCTTACTGCTCGCCGTTCCCTTGCCGCCAGAGATAATCGCGCCGGCGTGGCCCATGCGACGGCCCGGTGGCGCCGTCAGTCCGGCGATGAAGGCGGCGACCGGTTTCTTCGTCTTCGACTGCTTGATGAAGTCGGCGGCGTCCTCCTCGGCGTTGCCGCCGATCTCGCCGATCATGATAATGCCTTCCGTCTGCGGGTCGGCGAGGAACGCTTCGAGACAGTCGATGAAATTGGTGCCGTTCAGCGGGTCGCCGCCGATACCGATGCAGGTCGTCTGACCAAGGCCGGTGACGGTCGTCTGCGCCACAGCCTCGTATGTGAGAGTGCCCGAACGCGAAACCACACCGATCTTGCCTGGCTGATGAATGTGGCCCGGCATGATGCCGATCTTGCACTGGCCGGGCGTGATGATTCCGGGGCAGTTGGGACCGATCAGGCGGCTCTTGGCGTCTTTCAGCGCCCGCTTGACCTTCAGCATGTCCTGCACCGGAATGCCTTCGGTAATGCAGACGATGAGGGGCACCTCGGCGTCGATCGCCTCAAGCATGGCGTCGGCGGCGAACGGCGGCGGCACATAGATCACGGAAGCATCGGCGCCTGTCTTCTCGACGGCCTCCGCGACGGTGTCGAAAACCGGCAGATCGAGGTGCTTGGTCCCACCCTTACCGGGGGTGACACCGCCGACCATCTTGGTGCCGTAGGCGATGGCCTGCTCGGAATGGAAGGTGCCTTGCGCGCCGGTGAACCCCTGACATATGACTTTCGTTTCCGCGTGGACGAGCACGGCCATTTATGCGGCCTCCTTCACTTCTTTGACGATTTTTTCAGCGGCGTCGGCGAGATCGGCGGCCGAAATGATCGGCAGGCCGGAATCAGCCATGATCTTCTTACCCAACTCGACGTTGGTCCCTTCCAGGCGAACCACCAAAGGCACGTGCAAGTCGACTTCGCGGGCGGCGGCGACCACACCCTCGGCGATGATATCGCAGCGCATGATGCCGCCGAAGATATTGACGAGGATACCCTTTACGTTGGGGTCCTTCAGAATGATCTTGAAGGCTTCGGTAACCCGCTCCTTGGTCGCGCCACCGCCGACGTCAAGGAAGTTGGCCGGATCGCCGCCGTAAAGCTTGATGATGTCCATGGTCGACATCGCCAGCCCGGCGCCGTTGACCATGCAGCCGATGGACCCGTCGAGGCGGATGTAGTTAAGGTCGTGGCGGGCAGCTTCCAGTTCCGCCGGGTCCTCTTCCGACTCGTCGCGCAATTCCTCGATGTGCTTCTGGCGGAACAGGCCATTATCATCGAAATTCATTTTCGCGTCCAAGGCGATGATGTCGCCGCCGCCGGTAACGACAAGCGGGTTGATTTCCACCAAGCTGGCGTCGGTCTCGGTGAAGCACTTATACATGGCGATGAGGAATTTGACGCAGGCGCCGACCTGCTTGCCTTCGAGGCCGAGACCAAAAGCGATCTTGCGACCGTGGAACGGCAGAATGCCGATGGCCGGTTCGATCGCGACTTTCAAGATCTTCTCCGGCGTTTCAGCGGCGACCTCTTCGATGTCCATGCCGCCTTCGGTCGAGGCAATGATGGTTATCGTCGAACTGGCGCGGTCGACCAGCATGCTGAGATAAAGCTCGCGCTTGATGTCGCAGCCTTCCTCGATGTACACACGCCTGACTTCCTTGCCCTCGGGACCGGTCTGCTTGGTGACCAGTTGCATGCCGAGCATGCTCTCGGCCGTGTCGCGTGCCTCCTCGACCGATTTTACGACCTTAACGCCACCGCCCTTGCCGCGTCCCCCTGCGTGAATTTGCGCCTTGACCACGTAGACGGGCCCCGGAAGATCCTTCGCCACGGCCTCTGCTTCCGGCGCCGTGTGGACGACGCCGCCCCGTGGCACGGCGACGCCGTATTTGGCGAGCAGTTGCTTGGCTTGGTATTCGTGTATGTTCATGCGTCCCTCACGCTTTTAGGAGTTATGCTTTTGGTTGGCTGGGCAGGCGCGAGGCCTCGAGGTATCACGCCATCGCGATGGTGGGCGTGCGGCCGGGCGATGATCCCAGACCGCACGCCGCGCACGCCTTACATCAACGGCTTCGCGGCCGCCATGAGTTCCTTGACCGCATTGACCGAGTTGTCGAACATCGCTTTCTCTTCGTCGGTGAAGGTGATTTCGACCACCTTTTCGACGCCGTTTTCGCCGATGATCACCGGCACGCCGACATAGAGCCCATCCAGGCCATAAACGCCATCGCAATAGGCCGCGGTGGGCAGCAGGCGGCGCTTATTCTTGATGTACGCCTCAGCCATCTCGATCGCCGAGGTTGCCGGGGCGTAGAACGCCGAGCCGGTTTTCAGCAGGGCGACGATTTCGCCGCCGCCGCCGCGGGTCCGCTTGATGATCGCGTCCAGCTTTTCCTGCGTTGTCCAGCCCATCTTGACCAGGTCCGGCAGGGGGATGCCGGCGACGGTGGAGTAACGCGCAAGCGGTACCATCGTGTCGCCGTGGCCGCCGAGAACGAATGCGCTGACGTCCTGCACCGATACGTTGAACTCTTCGGCGAGGAAGTGCCGGAAGCGGGCGGAGTCGAGAACGCCAGCCATGCCGACCACCCTCTCATACGGTTGGCCGGAATATTCGCGCAGGGCCCAGACCATCACGTCGAGCGGATTGGTGACGCAGATGACGAACGAGTCAGGGCAGTATTTCTTGATCGCTTCGCCGACCGATTTCATCACCTTGATGTTGGTGCCGATGAGATCGTCGCGGCTCATGCCGGGCTTGCGCGGAACACCGGCGGTGACGATAACGACGTCCGAACCCGCGATGGGCGCGTAAGTGTCGACATTATCGGGTTCGGTGGTGATGCCGGACATCGTGCTACCGACGCCTTCAACCGGTGTTGACTGCGCGAGATCGAGGGCCTTGCCTTGCGGAACGCCGTCGGCGATATCGGTGAGGACAACGTCTCCCAGTTCCTTCAACGCGGCGAGATGCGCGAGCGTGCCGCCGATGTTGCCGGCGCCGATAAGGGCGATTTTCTTTCGAGCCATGAATCCCTTCCCCTTAAAAATTGATGTAAATTCGTTAAGCCGTGGCGGGAATAGCCACAACGTGGACGTTCGACACTGTTACTAGCTGGAATCAACGCGGGGGGCAAGGGAGAGCCCGGTAAACTCCGCGCTAACTGATGGGCCGCAAGCGGGACTCGCCACTGGGAAAAAATCCGATGCTGCCCCCCCCGCAGGCTAAACGACGGCCTCGGTTCGCGTGACGGTTGACATCCCGTTTGCCCCGAGGCGGATTTACCCACTAGTTTATGAGATCGAGGGATAGGACGAAAATGCGGATACGGGAGAAGATCATGGTTCGATCCGTTTTCGCCGCGATCGTTGTCGGTTTGGCTATTGTGGCCTCCGAGGTTCGGGCCGAACTGGAAACGGTGGCGACTTTCGGCCGCGAGACGCCACCCGGCAACATCGCCATCGGTCCGGATGGGCGGATCTTCATGAGCCAGCACCGCTTCTTCGGCGAGCCTGTGCGCGTCGTCGAGGTCAAGGCGGACGGATCGGTTGTGCCCTATCCCAATGCGGCCTGGGCCAACGCGCCGCGAGGCGACGGACCAGGACTGGTTGGCGTACTCGGCCTACGCTGTGATCGGCAGGGTATTCTCTGGATGTTGGATGGCGCCGCCGAGGGCCATGCGGGCCGGATTGTCGGCTGGGATACGCGCACCGAGACCCTCCACCGCGTCATCACCCTGGCTCCACCGGTGACGCGCTCGGACGTGTTTCTCAACGATCTCGCGGTGGACCGGGAGCACGAGGCGATCTATGTCGCCGACACCGCCTCGCCCGATCTGGCCGCGCTGATCGTTGTCGGAGCGGGGCTCGTGCTGCTGCTCGCTTTGGGCG
>CAYWRP010000096.1:0-7805 GCA_964460955.1 uncultured Rhodospirillaceae bacterium
TGGAAGATCATCAACTCCAGGAAAGCGAAATCTCCCAGAGTCGTGTAGTGTGGGTTCGAGCAGGGATCGGGGAAACTTGGTCATGGTTGGGCTCCCGAAATGGCGCATGTTCACCATAGGTTCTACGCCATTTTGGGCGGCCTGTCACCACATGATGCGGTCCCGGACTCAAAGGGATAAGCCTCATATGAAATTTATATTATATTTTATTTAAAATAGGAGCAATAAAAGAGCTAATATTCCCAAAGAAAAATTTTGTTTCGATGTCACAATTAATTGACAGGCGGTCGCATGATCAACCAATCAAAATAGATTGCATCAGGGTGTCGCATTGTATTTATTTGCCATTTTTGCTGCCCGACAACCTTTTTTTTAACATAAAAATTCCAGAATATTTTGATCTCTCTCTACGCCGTCGTCGGATTCTCCGGCACGCGCACGGTTTCCTCCAAGTCCTTCGTCGATAACGGACTCACCAATGGTGCCTGGGTGACCGTGTAGGTCCAGCCAACAGCAAGTGAACAAGGAGCGGTCCATGTTGACGAATGGCCAAATTTTGAGTGTGGGGCCAGGTAAGGAGTTTGCGACGCTGAACGAGGCCATCGCCGCGTCGGGAGCCGGAGACACGATCCGGATAGAGGCTGGCACCTATGAAAGCGATTACGCCAAGATTTCGCACGATCTGACGATCACCGGTGTCAACGGCTTGGTACACCTGCGTGCCGTCGACCCGATCCCCAACCGCAAGGCGATATTGGTCACCAACGGCGATGTCACCATCGAGAATGTCAAATTCTCGGATGCAAGCGTGCCGGATCGGAATGGTGCCGGCATTCGCCATGAGAGCGGCCATTTGATCGTGAGAAACAGCATCTTCGAGAACAACGAGGACGGCATCCTGACGACTTCGAATCCCGACGCGATGGTAACGATCGAAGGCTCCGAGTTCATCGGCAATGGTTTTGGCGATGGCCGCAGTCACGGCATTTATGTCAATCGAATAGCCAACCTCACGATTGAGGATAGCGTGTTTCGCGACACCAAGGTCGGCCACCACATCAAGAGCCGAGCCGAGCAGACGACCATCCTCAATTCGACGCTCGACGACGGCAGCGGTGACGCAAGTTACTCGGTCGACATCCCGAACGGCGGTCAGGCCGTTTTAGAGGGTAACACCATCATTCAAACGGCGCTCGCGAACATCAACAACACGATGGTTGCCTATGGCGCCGAAGGCAATCCGCACAGTGAAAACAGCCTGTTGGTCAAGGGCAACACCTTCATCGACCATCATGCCAAGGGCAAGGGCGTCAAGAATTTCACCGACGTCGTTGTGGTCCTGGAAAACAACGACTTTCAAGACGTCGAGACAATCGCCGTCGGACCGCATGAGATCATTGAAGGGACTCCGCCCTCCAATACCGATCCGCAACCGGTCGACGATACGGGCAGCGTCGATCAAGCGGACGATGAGCCGTCCGCCGTCGACGACGTGTTGGACAATGATACCGACACGGCCGGCGGCGCGGACAACACGAACGACGGCGGTCCCGCCACCGAAACCGAAACCGCTACCGACACCGGCGGCGGTTCTTCCATCATGGCGGAGTTTGGCAGCGTTTCGCTCAACCACACCGGCAAGTGGGTTAGCCTGGAGAACAGCTATATCGACCCTGTTGTCATCGCCGTGACGCCTTCGTTCAACGGCGGCAATCAGGTATCGGTACGCTTTACCGACATCACCGCGAATTCCTTCCGCGTCCTGCTCGATGAGCCGTCGAATCACGACGATTTCCATACTAATGAGACGGTGAGTTACTTCGTCGTCGAGGCGGGAACGTGGACACTCGCCGACGGCACCAAACTGCAGGCGGGCACGGTTACCAGCAACAACGTGCCGGCGGACGGGTTCGACTGGGTGGCGTTCGACAAGGCTTTCGATGACGCACCGGTCGTTCTAGCCCAGTTGCAGACCTTCAACGGCGGCGATTTCGCCAATGCGCGCAAGGACGGCACGACCGCCACCGGCTTCGATGTCGCGATCGAGGAGCAGGAAAGCCTCGCCCGTACCGGCCACGCCAACGAGGAGATCGGCTGGGTCGCGATCGAGGAAGGAAGCGGAACGTGGAGCGGCCATCGCTATTTTTCCGATATCGTTGCCGACGCGGCGAATCACACCAATTCGCGTCTGGATTTCGGCGACGCCTTTACCGGAACGCCGGAAGTTTTCGCGCAAACCCACAGCTACAACGGCGGCGACCCGGTCTCGACCCGCTACAAATCTGTCGACAAGAACGGGGTGACCGTCGCGCTGCAGGAAGACCAGACCCGGGATTCCGAAACCTGGCACGTTGTCGAGGACATGGACCTGTTCGCCTTGCAGGGTTCGGGGACGCTGTCGGCCGACCTTTGGGCTTGACGCATTGACGCGACGTTATGGGATCGGTGTCCCGAAGCCACCGATCCCCGCTTGCGTCTCGGTCACCGGCCGTCGACCGGTGTCTCGCGCTTCACCGGCGGGTCGCGGCGCCGCATTGCGCGGCATAATCGAAATACAGGGCCCGGGCACGGCGGAACAGCGGTCCCGGCTGCACCGAGCGCTCGTCGATGCGGGTGCACGGCAGCACCTTGCCGAAGTTGCCGGTGGAGAAGATTTCGTCGGCCTGCTTGACTTCCGCGTAATCGATGGCGCGCTCGACCACCTCGACGCCGTCGCCGCGCAACAGCCCGATGACCCGTTGCCGGGTGATGCCGTTGAGGAAGGTGCCGTTGGGCGCCGGCGTGTGAACGACACCGTCGGCGGCGAAGAACAGGTTCTGGTAGCCGAACTCGGCGACATTGCCATTGGGGTCGAGGCTGATCGCCATGTCGAAGCCGCGCGCCTTGGCCTCGCGGCCCATCCGCGCGACGTTGGGATAGAGGCAGGACGCCTTCGCCTCGGTCGGCGCCATGTCGCGCGCCGGGCGGCGAAAGCGGGTCAGACAGGCGGAAAAACCGGTCGGCGGCGGCATTGGCGCCGGATAGAACCCCATGGCGAAGCGCGTACTGTCGGCGTCGGGGATGACGAAGCCGGTCTCGGCGAACAGCATCGGCGTGATGTAGAGCGCCGTCTGGCGCGGAAACTTGGCGATTCCCTCCCAGGCCAAGGCCTCGATCTCCGCCGCGCTCAACGGCGGGTCGAGGCCGAGGATCTCCGCGGAGCGCAGCACGCGGGCGCAGTGGCGGTCGAGATCCGGCGCCAAGCCATCGAAGGCGCGCGCGCCGTCGAAGGCGACCGAGGACAGCCACATCGCGTGGCTGCCGATGCCGACGATTTTCGGATCGCCGTCGTGCCACGCCCCATCGGCGAAGGTGATCGCCGCCGAACCGGTTGTCTTGCTCATGGTCTTTTCCCTTGGTTTACAGGTATTGACCACGAACGGCGGTGGCTGCGCAATCCCCCGCGGCGAAAAGGGTGACGGCAAACATTGCCTGTCTCCACCAAGGACGGTATAGGAAAGCAAAAAGCGAAGCTTGGCTCGGACGGGCGCGCCTTTTCGCCTAACTGGTACCATTTTTGCGTGAAGTACTATGTCGAACGAAGTGACTGAGCGGCTGTTGTCATGAACCGGCCGCCCTCGCACGGAAGGCTTGTTACGATGAATGCTCCCGACACCGGATCCCGCTTGGCCGCCGAAACCGTCGGCATATTGACCGACGCTCCGGCAACCACGGACGATCTGCGACTGACCATCGTCGTGCCGACCTTCAACGAGGCGGCCAACGTCGCCGAAGTGGTGCGGCGCGTCAGCGAGGTCCTTGCCGGCGAGCGCTGGGAAATCGTCTTCGTCGACGACGATTCGCCGGACGGCACGGCGGAGACGGTACGCGAGCTGGCGAGGCGCGACCCGCGCGTGCGCTGCCTGCACCGGATCGGCCGCCGCGGCCTGTCGACCGCCTGCATCGAGGGCATGCTGGCCTCGCCCGCGCCCTACATCGCGGTGATGGACGCCGACATGCAGCACGACGAGCGCGTCCTCAAGACGATGCTGGAGACCCTGCGCGACGAGGACTACGATGTCGTCATCGGCAGCCGCTACGTCGGCGACGGCGGCACCGGCGACTGGGACGCCGCCCGCGTCGCCAAGAGCCGCGCCGCCACCCGGCTCAGCCGCTTCGTGCTGTCGGGCGATCTCGGCGATCCGATGAGCGGCTTTTTCATGCTCAAGCGGGAAGCGCTGCACGAGACGGTGCGCGATCTCTCCGGCATCGGCTTCAAGATCCTGCTCGACATCCTGTCGTCATCCAAGCGGCCGCTCAAATTCAAGGAAGTGCCCTACGTCTTCCGCACCCGCGAGCGCGGCGAGAGCAAGCTCGACTCGGCAGTCGCCTGGGACTTCCTGATGATGCTGTGCGACAAGCGGCTCGGCCACCTGCTGCCGGCGCGCTTCATCTCCTTCGCGCTGATCGGCGGCTTCGGCATCGGCGTCCATTTCGCGGTGCTGATCCTGTTCTACCAGCTCATCGGCACCAGCTTTATCGTTGGCCAGGCGGTGGCGACGGTTGTCGCCATGACCTCGAACTTTTTCATGAACAACTTCCTCACCTACCGCGACATGCGCCTCAAGGGCTGGCGGATGCTGCGCGGCTGGGTCTCGTTCTGCCTCGCCTGCGGCATCGGCGCCTTCGCCAACGTCGGCGTCGCCCACTACCTGTTCGCCCAGCAGGGCCTCGTCTGGGCCGCCTCGGCGCTCGCCGGCATCGCCGTCGGCGTCGTCTGGAACTACGCCGTCACCTCCGTCTTCACCTGGAAAAAGAACGCCACGTGACCGAGGCGCCGCTGTCGTATCTGTCCGGGAGAGCCGAGATGAAGGATAGCGCCAAATACGCAAAAATCGTCGAATGGTCGGACGAAGACCAGTGTTACGTCGGCAGCGCGCCCGGCTTGGTTTATGGCGGCTGCCACGGCACCGATGAACGCCAAGTCTTCGCCGAGCTTTGCGACATCGTCGAGGAAGCGATCGAGATCTATCGCGCGGAGAACAGGCCCCTGCCGCCACCCACATCGGGACGCGATTTCGCCAACCGGTTGCAAGACGTGGCGTAACGGCCAGGGGCTGACGCCCCTGGACCCCCTTCATCTTACCGTCGAAGCCCCAGAGGGGCTTCGACTGCCGCGCGCCTCGCCGCCCGCGTCCCGCGGGCTTGCTTGCCGGCGCGCGGCCTTTCCGGACGGACGGCCTCCGGACCGCCCGCCCGGCTGGGCTCACTGAACTCGGGCACACCGGAAGCCCAGGTAGTTGTAGCGGTTGCCCGGCCCGCGCCTGACCCGGAACGCCGACCGCACGCCGCGCGCGTGGCCGTACCACGACCCGCCGCGGATCACCCGGTACGCGCCGGCATCGGCGCCCTCATCGATCCACGCACGGCCGTCGTCAGGCGCGCCGTCGTAGCCGTCATGCCAGTGGTCGGCGCACCACTCCCAGACATTGCCGTGCATCTCATGCAGGCCCCAGGGATTGGCCGGCAGAGTGCCAACGGGCAGCGTCTTTTGCCGATAAGTCCCCTTCTTGCCGCCCGCGTAAGGGTAGTTACCGTCATAGTTCACCTGCTCCGGCGTGATGGTTTCCCCGAAGCAGAAAGGCGCCGTCGTGCCGGCCCGGCAAGCGTACTCCCACTCCGCCTCCGAGGGCAGGCGATAAACGTGCCCGATTTCCTTGGAAAGCCACTCGACGTACGCCTGCGCGTCTTGCCAGCTGACATCGATCACCGGGCGTGCTCCACGGCCCCAACTTTTGTCATCCGGTTTTTCGCGCTGCGTCGCCTCGCAAAAGCGGTCGTACTGGTCGAAGGTCACCGCGTACCGGCCGAGGGCGAACCGCACGCCAATCGTCACCTTGTGCCGAGGCCCCTCATCATCGAAACGCTTCGGTTCGGTTGTCGGAGAGCCCATCATGAATTCACCCGCCGGGATGACCACCATTTCCGGACACCACGGTGCGTCGAGGTCCTTGAACACGGCGAGGTCCGGCAAGTCGCGCGGATCGACGCCGATGTGGACGCCGTCCTTCGGCTCAAGCAGCGGTTGCTTCGGCGCGGCGGGTTTCTTCGCCTCTGGCTCGGCGTGGTCCGCCGCCACCCCGGAAGCCGCCGCATCGGGGTGGGCCAGCGCCGCCTCGATGCGCTTGTAGACAGGCACGTAGGTCTCGGTCGCCAGCCGCCGCCGCAGCGCCTCACGGGCGGCAAGGGCTCGGCGCGGCTCGCCGCCGGTCAAGATCATCTCCAACTCAATGACGGCACCCAGCCGCATATAGTTTTCGCCTGAATCCAGGGCGCGCAGCAGCTCATCCTTGAGCCGGAAACGTGCCGCCGGATTGCGTGCCAGCACCAGTTCCCCCTCGCCGCGATCGACAAAGATCTGCGGCGACATCCCAGGCGCGTCCGCCGGCAGGTTGCCGCGCACATACGTGTGCAGGTCTTGGACGCTGACAATGTCCTTGTCCGGCGCGGCGGCACCAGTTGTTAGCCCTTCGACAAGCAGCCGGGTGAACAGCGACGTCTTGCCTTCCAGTCCCTCCGGTCCCGCCTTCAAGGCTTGCGCATCCCAGGCGAAGGATTGCGCATCGGACGCGGTCAGCACGTAGCGGCCCTCGCCGAAGGTCTCCGTCGTCACCGCGCGCGCGCCGGCGTCCTTGCGCCCCGCCATGAAGGCGCCGCTGTGGCAGCAGTCGAGCATGAGCACCTGGCGCTTCGCCCGGCAACGGTCCATCCGCTTGCGCAGCCAGTCCGCTTCCAGACCGTCCGCTTCCGGGTTCTCGACGGTCGTCTCATGGAGGGCGAGATAGAAATCGTTGTCGGCGCTGAGCACGCCGTGCCCGGTGTAGTAGAGCAGGAGCAGGTCGTTGGGCGACTGACCGGCGCACAGCTTGGCGATGGCGCGGCGCACCGGCACCAGGGGCTCGTCGGTAAGAACATCGACGCTGCCGAAGCCGCCGATCTCCGGGTCAAGCAGGACGGTCTTGAACGCCGCGACATCCTCGGTCGGCGCGAACAGGCGCGCCAGACGCGGGTCGGCGAAACTGCCGTTGCCGATCAGGAGCGCCCGCTTCTTGCCGCCCGACATGATCGGCTTTAAGCCTTGTCGAGATCGGCCGTCAGCTGCCGCGCCAGCGCCGTGATCTCCTCGGCCGAGGTGTGCCGGGGGTCGAACTCCACCGCCACCTTGCCGCTGCTCCGTTCGACGCTCACCTTGGTCGGCGTGCCGCCCGGCCGGTTGAACAGATCCCGCACCATGCCGAGAACCTGTTTGACGTCCACCGGTCCCACCGCCAGCAGCAGCGCGCCCAGCGCCATCGCCTCGCCGACCTTGGCGCCCTCCGGCGCCGGCTCCACCACCGGCCGCACGCTCGCCACCTCGGCCCGGTCGGCTAGGGCTTCGCTCAGGCGCCGGGTCGCCGCCGCGACCTCCTCGGCCGTTGTGTCGTCGACCGCCGAGACGGTGAGCCTGAGTTCGATGCTGTCCATCGCGCGCACCCCCTTGTTATGTGACCCGAAAGTGTCACGCCCCCAATCCGCCAAGTCAAGCGCCCGGGCAGGCGAGGCAAGCCTAACCCGGACCCGTCGGCGGTAGCGGGCCGCAGGTTGCCAGGGCGTCGGCGAGGCGGGTGCGGATTTCCTCCCGGCGCAGGATCTGGTTGTGGCCGACGCCGTCGACGATCCACAGGCTTTTCGGCTCCCCGGCGGCGGCATGGAGGGCGCGCGCATGGCCGGCATCGACGGTGCGGTCCGCGCCGGCATGGATGATCAGGATCGGCAGCGGCGCCAGA
>CAYWRP010000097.1:0-7723 GCA_964460955.1 uncultured Rhodospirillaceae bacterium
CATCGCCACGACGACGAAGCCAGCGGTGGCCGAGAGGGCGCCGGCGACGACGGGCATCCGCTGGCCGACCCGCCCGCCGAGCCAAGCCGCCACCGGCAGCGCGAGCAGGAAGGCCAGGAAGCCGCCGCTGGCGATCAGGCCGGCCTGCGTCGTCGACAGGGCGAAGTCGTCGCGGAAGCCGGGCAGAAAGAGGCCAAAGCCCATCCGCGCCGGCCCGAAGGCGACCGCCGTGGCGACGAAGCCGGCCGACGCCAGCCGTACACCCGGCGTCATCGAAGCGCCTCTTTCACGATCGCGTTGGTCATGTTTCCCGCAATTGGCATTATTCCCATGCATCCGAAATGGCGCCCAGGATGGCTTCCGCCACTCTCGGCCAGAACCCTTGATCTCGTGCGACCGTGGCTTGATTTACAGGCGGGACGGGGTAATTATGCGGAAAAAATGTCCATAAAAACGCGAGTGATTCTCTTGGGGTCGTTCGTCGCTAACAACAATGATGTTTCGGGAGGAGCGTCTAAATGAACGAGTCGACAGACCTGCAGGTAAAAAGCCGATTCCCTTGACTGGCTCGCGTTGAGCGCGGAAATCGTTCTGCGGCGGTTGCAATCCGACGCCCGGTCGGGACTCGATGATGCGGAAGGCGCGCGTCGCCTCGAGAAATACGGCACCAATGAATTGACGGGGGGCGCAAGCGGACGCCGCTGGAACGGTTCCTCTCGCAGCTCAACAATATTCTCGTCTACCTGCTGATCGGCGCCGGATTCATCAAGCTGATGATGGGGCTTTGGCTCGACGCGTCGATTATTCTCGGCGTCGTCGTGCTCAATGCGCTGCTCGGGTTCATCCAGGAAGGTAAGGCCGAGAAATCCCTGGATTCGATCAGCAACATGCTTTCGCCGGAAGCGCGCGTCCTGCGCGGCGGCGAGAGCCGCATGATGCCGGCGGAGTACCTCGTTCACGGCGACATCGTCTTTCTGGAATCGGGGAACAAGATCCCGGCCGACCTGCGCCTGATCGACGTCAAGAATCTGCGCACGGAGGAGGCGGCGCTGACCGGCGAGTCGGTGCCGTCCAGCAAATCGGCGGAGCCCGTCTCGGCGAAGGCGGTCGTCGGCGACCGCAAGAGCATGACATATTCCGGCACCCTCGTCGTCTCTGGGCGCGCAACGGGCGTCGTCATCGCGACCGGCAACGAAACCGAACTCGGGCGCATCAACCAGATGCTCGCCGGGGTCAGCCCGTTGGAAACGCCGCTTCTGAAGCAGATCAAGAAGTTCGGCGTCAAGATCACGATGATTATCCTGGCGATCAGCGCGCTGACTTTCGCGTTCGGCCATTTCGTCCAGGGCTTTCCGTTCGTTGAAATGTTCCAGGCGGTCACCGGCATCGCCGTAGCGATGATCTCGGAAGGGCTGCCGGCGCTGATCACCATCACCTTGGCCATCGGCGTGCAGCGGATGGCGGGCCGCAACGCGATCATCCGCCGCCTGCCGACGGTCGAAACCCTCGGATCGGTGACGCTGATCTGCTCCGACAAGACCGGCACCTTGACGCTGATGGAGATGATGGTCGTCTCCGCGGTGACGGCGGACGCCGATTACCAGCTGACGGGCGACGGCTACGACACGGAAGGGCAGGTCCTCAAGGAGGGCGCGGTCGCCGACGAGAACAGCATTCTGACCTTCATGGGCCGGGTCTCCGCCCTCTGCAACGACTCCGAACTGCGCCAGGTCGAGGGGTCTGGAAAGCCGAGGGCGATCCGACGGAGGCCGCGCTGTTTCCCTTCGCCGCCAAGCTTGGCCTGAAACGGCAGGAGGAGAGCGCGGCTTATCCCCGGATCGACTCCATTCCCTTCGAGTCCGAGCACCGGTTCATGGCCACCCTGCATACCGGCCCACAGGGTGGCCAGGTCCTCCTGGTCAAGGGCGCGCCGGAGGTCATTCTCGAGCATTGCGCGCGCCAGGCGACATCCGACGGCACCGACACGGACCTCGTGCTTGGCCAGTGGAACGCCGCCGCCGACCGGCTCGCCGCACAGGGCGAACGCGTCCTGGCGCTCGCCTGGCTGCCGAACGCCGACCTTCTTCGCCCCGGCACGTTGGCGCCCGCCGATTTGCCGAATAATCTCGTGCTGCTCGGGCTCGTCGGCCTGCTTGACCCGCCGCAAAAGAAAGCCATCGAGGCGGTGCGGGAATGCCATGGCGGCGGTATCCGCGTCACCATGATCACCGGCGACCACGCCATCACCGCGGCGCTGCAGGAACGGGTCGAGGACGTCGATGTGTTCGCGCGCGCCAGCCCGGAACACAAGCTCCGCCTGGTCACCGCGATCCAGGCCAATGGCGAGGTCGCGGCGATGACCGGCGACGGCGTCAACGACGCGCCGTCGCTGAAAAAGGCCGACATTGGCGTGGCGATGGGCATCAAGGGGACCGAGGTGACCAAGGAGGCGGCGGAGATGGTGCTCGCCGACGACAACTTCGCGTCGATCGCGGCGGCGGTGCGCGAGGGCCGCACTGTCTACAACAACATCGAACAGGCGATCTTGTTCATGTTCCCGACCAACGTCGCCCAGGCGTTGGTGATCATGGTCGCCGTGTTCCTCGGCTTCACGATGCCGATCACGGCGCCGCAGATCCTGGGGGTCAACATGGTCACCTCGGTGGCGCTCGGGCTTGTCATCTCCTTCGAGCCGCACGAGATCGACGTGATGAGCCGGCGGCCGCGCGAGACCAATCGGCCGATTCTCGACGCCTTCGGCATGTGGCGCGTCGTCTTCGTCGGCCTCGGCTTGTTGACCCTGACGCTGTTGGCGTTCTTCGGCATGAAGGCGCAGGGCGCGCCGGACGCCCTGGCCCGCACCGCCGCTGTCAACGCGATCACCGTCGGGCAGATCTTCTTCCTGATCAACTGCCGCTTCAAGTTCGAGTCGTCGCTTTCGTTGGCGGCCCACTAGGGCAACAAGTATCTTCCCATGGGGATCGGCGCGATGATCGTTTTGCAGCTGCTCTGCACCTATGCGCCGCCGTTGCAGGCGATCTTCGACACCCAGCCGCTGCCGTGGACGTTCTGGCCGCTGATCCTGCTCGGCGGCGCCATCTTCTTCCTGGTCGTCGAGGCGGAGAAATCCGTCATCCGCTCCCGCCGCGCCGGCGAGCCGGCCATCGCGACCGGGTAACCGCCGGAGCGCGGCGAGTCCAGCACGGGGGAGGCGGCGAGGCGGCCCACCGCCTTGCCAACACCGTGCGCGACTTCGGGCCCTCCCCTCCGCCGTTAGTGTGCCGACGGTGAATTAGAGCAAAATCGTTTCATTCTGGTTCATGTCCGCATTTGGGGAAGGAGCTTCGGGCGTCTTGAGGTGAGACGGTGTCGATGGCGTCTCGGATGGCGTCCCAGAGGTGAGGGAGGGTGCGGGCCGCGGCTTTCTTCAGGTGCGCCTTGATTTTCGCGAAAGCCATTTCGATGGGGTTGAAATCGGGGCTGTAGGGCGGCAGGAAGCGCAGTTCGGCGCCGGCCCGCTCGATGGCGTGGCGGATCGCGGGCGGTTTATACGCCGGGAGGTTGTCCATGACGACGATGTCGCCGGGTCTGAGCGTCGGGATCAGGACCTGCGCGACATAAGCCAGGAACGCGGCGCCATGCATGGCGCCATCGAGGGTCATCGGCGCGATGCCGCCCGTCGTCCGCGCCTGGACAACCCAACGCATCGCCGAAGAAACGCCAACACCAAAACGCGCCGCCGCCCGGCGGCGTGACGCACCAGACTCAACCGCCGCGACAACGCGACGACGCAGATCGAGAGAAAGAGCTTTCGCCATGCAAGCCGGCCTCCTTCAAAAGCCCGCATCTTGAACGTGTGGCCCGCCCCGACTGCAAGGGTAATTTGAAGATAGCTCTGTTCAGTCTGCGTCAACGTATCCGGTCTCGGGGTTTTGCCCCCGGCCAAGATGGAGATCCGCGCAGCCCGGTCCTCATAATCACAGCGGTCTCGATCGACCGTTCAATATCCCAGGGTTCCGTGCTGCCGTTCGACTGTCAGGCCATCTTCTTCTCACCACCCGCAGAGTGCCACGGCCATCAGCTCAGCCGCCGATGCCCGAATGATCCTATGCTGCCGCGATCACCGGATCGAAACCGCGCTGCTTGTGCAGCACCGCCCAGGCGATGCGTGCGAGATTAGCCGCCAGCGCGACCACAACAACGTTCTTGTGCGCCCGCGCCGACAGGCTGCGCACCCATCGCCCCAGCGGCGTATCCTGGGCAAAGATATGGGGCATCGCCGCGCGCGCGCCGTGGATCAGGTTGGCGCGGAGATAACGGTTGCCGCGTTTGGAGATGCCGAGCAATCTCGGTTTTCCTCCGGTCGTCGACTGCCGGGGCGTCAGACCGAGCCAGGCAGCCGGGTCACGGCCGCGCCCGAAGCTGCGCCCATCGCCGACCGCAGCCGTCAGCGCAGTGGCGTTGATGACCCCGATCCCGGGGATCGTCGACAGGCGGCGGGCCGCTTCGTCCTCGCGCGCCATACGAACGAACTCGGCATCGAAGGCGGCTATCCGTTCATCGAGACCACGCCACTCGGCGCGCAGGTCCTCAACCAGAACCCGCATGCGCAGCGACAGTCGCGGGTCGTCCTCGTCGGCGAAGGTGGCAAGCGCATCGTTCAGCTTGCGTCGCCCCTGCGCCACGACGATGCCCCGTTCCAGCAAAAGAGCCCGGAGATGATTGATCAGCGCGGTGCGCTCGGCCACCAGACGCGAGCGCGCCCGGTGCAAAGCCTGGATATCCGATTGTGTTTCGCTCTTGATCGGCACAAAGCGCATGGTCGGCCGCGTCGCTGCCTCCGCGATCGCCTCGGCATCGCGGTCGTCGTTCTTCTTCGCCTTCACATAGGGCCGCACGTATTCCGGCGACATCAGCCGCACCTCGTGGCCGTCCCCCTCAAACAGCCGATCGAGATGATGCGCGCCGCAACACGCTTCCATCGCCACAATGCAGGCCGGCAGCTTGCCGACAAACGCCGCAACGCCGTCGCGACGAAGCCGGCGGCGCAGAACAACAGACCCCGTTTCGTCCAAACCAACAAGGCTGCACACGTTCTTGCCCAGATCAATTCCCAGCACAAACATCGACATCCGTCCGCTCCTCTCCATCAGTCCAAACACCGCAATCCTAACGAATTGCCTCAGAGAGGGGCGGGCCATCCCATAATCATAAAATCACCCGCCAGGGAATCCCCAACGATTCACTCAAAACCAAATTCGCTCTAACGACCGCCGCCGACGGGTTCGGGCCGACTTGGCGCAGGCCGATTGTCGGCGCGAACGAATTCCTCGATCGTCGCAATGAGTTGATTACAGGTCGACAAACGGTTGGACCAAGTGCCCGTCCCGAATGCGAGCGCGTGATCTAACCGCGCCGGCAATGCAAACTCGTCCTCGGCCGTGATCAGAATGCCGGCTTCGCTCAACTCTCGCGCTGTCGCGACTTGGTGGTCGTTCCTTGTCTCTTTTAAATGGCTCCGACGAGGCATGACGATTAAGGGCTTGTTTAGGTCTCGCGCCATCAGGATGGTTCCGGTGCCGGCATGTGCGACAACGATATCCGCCGCCGCAACGCGCCGGCGGTACTCGCTCGAGTCCATCCCCTCAACGCATTGCATGTGTCTTGGGCGATAGGTACCGCGACCCGTCTGCGCCAGGACGTCAGTGCGGTGGCGCGCGCCCGTCCACTCGTCGACCGCGCGAATGAGCCGGTCAAACGGCAACGTGATACCAACTGTGACGAAAATCATCGTATGTGGCCCAGTCTCATATCACGCTGCCGCGGAACTCGGGACCGCTTGGCTGAGCAAGATGGGGCCATTGCGTCAACCAAAGATCCGCAAACGGGCGAGCCAGTCGTCCGGAAAGCGAGACTTTATCGGCGTTGGCGAAGCTGTCGATCCAAATCGTGCGGGCACGAAGGAACTTCCCATACATCAGTGCAAACACGCCGGGTGCAGCGCCAGTGGAGATGATAATGTCGGGGCGTACTCGGATCATGAGGCAAAGGACTTGAACCGCCAAAACGAAACTGCCGAACTTGTTCCACCGCGAGGCATCCCTAAGCGGTGTAAAGCGGCTGGGCGCGCTGGCCTTGTTGTTGGCACAGTCAGCCACACTGGCGTAATAAACGGTGCTTGGATCCAGCGACTGCGTGAGGACAAGGAGTTCAGTCCAATGCCCGCCGCCCGAACTAACCGCCAGCACCCTGCCATGCCTGGACAACACTTACAACCTCTCTTCGCTAGAGCGTAAAAAAACCATATATTATCTAACCCAGAATAATCATCGAAACGACAAAAATTCAACTAAAAATATACGAATCGTAAGCAATCTTACTGTTTGAGATGCTGCCGTTATGGCAGTGATAATGATGATACTTCATTTGGAGCATGTTCGGAGAGACGATGCATTTTCGGTCTGCGGTCAAACGAATGGGACGCCGCAACATCGCACGCTTGGCGTCCTACAGCGGCTTCACAGCAGTATGGAACAACGCTGTTGCGGGGAAAGGCATCCGAATTCTTGCCTATCACGGTATTGAACCCGATCCTAAAAATGATCTTGCCGTATCTTGTGATAATTTCGAGCGGCAGATGAGGTATTTAAAAGAGAACTTCCACGTATTGAACCTATCTAGCGCTTACGATCTTTTTTTGGATGGGAAGGGGATCCACGACGATATTATCGTTTTAACCTTTGATGATGGATATTCGAACTTCTGGGAATTTGCTTATCCAATACTTTTCAAGTACAGACTGCCGGCCACGATCTTCGTCATTGCCGATCGACTGCAAAGTGGCGGCCCACGCTTCATGGACATTAGCACTGTATGTCGATTGGCCGAGTCGCCGCTCGTCAGCGTCGGTTCTCACAGCCTCAACCATCTATCAATGGCGCAAATCCCGCCCGACGTTCGGCTTTGGGAGATCAACGAGTCTAAGCGTATCTTGGAACGCATTCTCGGCCAACCGGTCGATCACTTCTGTTATCCATACGGAACACGCAACGATATCAGCGAAGCCTGCGAACGGGATCTTCGCGAAGGCGGCTATCGGTTGGCCTGCAGCTCTCTCAATGGCATAAACGTAGATGCCAGCCGGCCATTTCGCCTTCGTCGCACGAAGGTCGAGTCGGGAGATGACATGCGAACCTTTGTCCGGCTTTTGCATGGATCGTTGGATGTCTGGTACTTGGTGGACCTATCGCTGCCCTTTCTCCAGCGGCCGGCCAAGCACGAGATGGGTCGCTAGAGCGGTTTTGATGAAAGCGGAGTCGTTGAAAAGAGGGATTCCCAACCGGCGTGACACATGGTTCTGTATCCCGAGGATGTTTTGGGAGGCAGATATGGCGCGTGCATACGGTTTGGATCTTCGGCGGCGGGTGATTGGGTCGATTGAAGAGGGGATGTCGACGCGGGCGGCGGCGCGCCGCTTTTCTATTGGGATTGCGACGGCGGGGTCCTGGTATCGGCACTGGCGATCGACGGGAGATCTTCGCCCGGGCCGGCAAGGTCAACCGAAGCGTTCGAAACTGGATGCTCACGAAGCGCTCATTCTGGACCTCGTGGCCGACAACAAGGACATCGCGTTGCATGAGATTGCCGAACGGCTGACCGAGGAGCGTGGACTTCGGGTGGCGCCATCGACGATTTGGCATTTCTTTGCCAAGCGCGGCATCAC
>CAYWRP010000098.1:0-6790 GCA_964460955.1 uncultured Rhodospirillaceae bacterium
AGGACGATCAGTTCCGGTTTGAGGATCAGCGCGCGGGCGATGGCGACCCGCTGGCGCTGGCCGCCGGAGAACTCGTGCGGGTAGCGGCCGAGCATCGCCGGTTCGAGGCCGACTTCCTCGAGGACCGATTCCACCGCCGCCCGGCGTTCCTGCTTGGCGCCCATCTTGTGGATGATCAGCCCTTCCTCGATGATCTGGCCGATGGTTAGGCGCGGGCTCAGGCTGCCGTACGGGTCCTGGAAGACGATCTGCATCCGCCGCCGCAAGGGGCGCAGCGCCGACCAGCCGAGGCCCTGGATCGGCCGGCCGTCGAAGGTGATGGCGCCCTCGCTTTTCTGCAGGCGCAGGATGGCGCGCGCCAGCGTGCTCTTGCCCGAGCCGCTCTCGCCGACGACGCCCACCGTCTGGCCGCGCCGGACCCGCGCCGTGATGCCGTCGACCGCCTTCACGTGGCCGACGGTGCGGCGCAGGAAGCCGCGCTTGATCGGGAACCAGACCTTGTTGTCCGTCGCCTCGACGAGGATCGGCGCGTCGGCCGGCGCCGGATCGGGGCGGCCCTTCGGCTCGGCGTCGAGAAGCTGGCGGGTGTAGGGATGGGTGGGTTGATGGAACACGTCGCCGACCATGCCCTGCTCGACGATTTCGCCATGGCGCATGACGCACACCCGCCGGGCGACCTTGCGGACGATGGTGAGGTCATGGGTGATCAGGAGCAGCGCCATGTTCAGCCGCTCCTGCAAATCGCGCAGCAGTTTCAGGATCTGCGCCTGGATGGTGACGTCGAGGGCCGTCGTCGGTTCGTCGGCGATCAACAGGTCGGGCTCGTTGGCGAGCGCCATGGCGATCATCACCCTTTGCTGCTGGCCGCCGGAAAACTCGTGCGGCAGGGCGGTGAGGCGCTTTTCGGCGTCCGGCAGGCCAACCATGTGGAGAAGCTCGATCACTCGGGGGCGCGCCTGGCGGCGGCTCAGGCCCTGGTGGATCATGATCGCCTCGGCGATCTGCTTCTCGACGGAATGCAACGGGTTAAGGGAGGTCAGCGGCTCCTGGAAGATCATCGCGATGCGGTCGCCGCGGATCTCGCGCATGCGGCCGGGCGGCAGGCCCATCAGCTCCTCGCCGCGAAAGCGGATGGAGCCGCCGGGATGCCAGGCGTGGCCCTTCGGCAGCAATTGCATGACGCTGAGCGCGGTCACCGACTTGCCGGAGCCGCTTTCGCCGACCAGCGCCACCGTCTCCGCGCGGTTGATGGTGAAGGTGGCGCGGCGCACCGCCTCGACCGCCTTCGGTCCGCGCCCGAAGGTCACCGAAAGATCGGTGATGCGCAGGATCGATTCATCGAGCATCGGCGGCCCGTCCCTCCACAACGACGACGCCCTCGCCGGCGACCGGCGCGAAGGCCTTGCGCGGATCGAGGGCGTCGCGCACCGCCTCGCCGATGAAGATCAGCAAGGACAGCATGAGGGCGATGACGAAGAACCCGGTAAGGCCGAGCCACGGCGCCTGCAGGTTGGCCTTGCCCTGGGCCAAGAGTTCGCCCAGCGAGGCAGAGCCGGGCGGCAGGCCGAGGCCGAGGAAATCGAGGCCGGTGAGGATGGTCACCGACCCGGCGAGGATGAACGGCAGGAAGGTCATCGTCGCCACCATCGCGTTCGGCAACACGTGGCGGAACATGATCACCGCATCAGAGGCGCCGAGCGCCCGGGCGGCGCGCACGTAATCGAAGTTGCGGGCACGCAGGAACTCGGCGCGGACGACGCCGACCAGGCCCATCCACTGGAACAACAGCAAGATCCCCAGCAGCCACCAGAAACTGGGTTCGATGACGCTGGCGAGGATGATGATCACGTAGAGCGTCGGGATGGACGACCAAACCTCGATGAAACGCTGGAACAACAGGTCGATCCAGCCGCCGAAGTAACCCTGCACGGCGCCGGCGGCGATGCCGACCACCGCCGAGACGAGGGTCAGGGTGAAGCCGAACAGCACCGAGATGCGAAAGCCGTAGATGGTGCGCGCCACGACGTCGCGCGCCTGATCGTCGGTGCCGAGCCAGTGGTTGGCATCGGGCGGCGACGGCGCCGGGAGCCGCAGGTTCCAGGCGACCGTGCGATGGTTGAAGGGGATGAGGGGGCTGATCATCCAGCCGCCGGCCTCGATCATCTCCCGCACCGCCGGATCGGTGTAGTCGGCTTCCGTCTCGAACACGCCGCCGAAGGCGGTTTCCGGGTAGGCCCTGACGATCGGCGTGAAGAAGTCGCCCTCGAAATAGACCAGGAACGGCTTGTCGTTGGCGATGAACTCGGCGAACAGGCTGATCCCGAATAGGGCGAGGAAGATCCACAGCGACCAATAGCCGCGCCGGTTGGCCTTGAAGTTCTCCCACCGCCGCCGGGTCAGCGCGGAGACCGGGAGGCCGAGGACGCGCGGCGGCTCCGGCGAGGCGTGGGCGTGGGCGACGTCCATCGGCGGATCAAGCCTCCCGTTTCTCGAAGTCGATACGCGGATCGACGACGGTGTACAACACGTCGCTGACCAGATTGAGGATCAGCCCCAACAGAGCGAAGAAGTAAAGCGTGCCGAACATCAGCGGGTAGTCGCGGCTGAAGGCGGCCTCGAATCCCAGCAGGCCCAGCCCGTCGAGCGAGAAGATGATCTCGATGAACAGGGTGCTGGTGAACAGGACGCCGAGCAGGGCGCCCGGAAAGCCGGCGATGACGATCAGCATCGCGTTGCGGAACACATGGCCATAGAGCACGCGGCTCTCGGCGAGACCCTTGGCGCGCGCCGTCATCACGTATTGCTGGCCGATCTGGTCGAGGAACGAGTTCTTGGTCAGCATGGTCAGCGTGGCGAAACCGCCGATCACCATCGCCGTGATCGGCAGGGCGAGGTGCCAGAAGTAATCGGCGATCTTCTGCGGCCACGACAGCTCCTCCCAGTTGTCGGAGACCAGGCCGCGCAACGGGAACCAATCCAGATAGCTGCCGCCGGCGAAAACGACGAGGAGGAACATGGCGAACAGGAACGCCGGGATGGCGTTGCCGATGACGACGACGAAACTGGTCCAGACGTCGAAGCGCGAGCCGTCGCGCACCGCCTTGGCGACGCCGAGCGGGATGGAGACGAGATAGATGATCAGCGTCGACCACAGGCCGAGCGAGACCGACACCGGCATTTTGTCGATCACCAGGTCGATGACGGAGCGGTTGCGGAAGTAGCTCTCGCCGAAGTCGAAGACGATGTAGTTGCCCATCATCAGCAAGAAGCGTTCGTGCAGCGGCTTGTCGAAGCCGAACTGCTTTTCCAGGCTGGCGATGAATTCCGGATCGAGGCCCTGGGCGCCGCGGTACTTGCCGATCGTCTCGGCGGCCGATGGCGCGGAAATGACCGTCTCGTCGGCGCCGGTGCGCGTCACCCGCTCGGTGATGTCGGCGCCCTCGCCGGTCAACTCGGCGATGATCTGCTCGATCGGGCCGCCCGGCGCCACCTGGATGATGACGAAGTTGATGACCATGATCGCCAGCAGCGTTGGGATGATCAGCAGCAGCCGGCGGAGGATATAGGCACCCACGGGGTCGCGCTTCCTTGTCCTGTCGTCACGCCGTCGGCCGGCGCATCAGCCGCCAGATCAGCCAGGCGGCGGCGAGCAGCAGCCCGCCGGCCCAGGCGACGGTGGTCATGAAACCGGAACCGCCGGCGGCCGCGCCGTCTTCCGCCGCCTGCGAAAGGTCCACCCCGGCCATCGCGTCTTTCAGCTTCGCCGCTTTCGCCGCGTCATACCACCAATAATTGATTGCCGTCCCGTCCTTCGGCGTGATCTCGGGCCGCGAGAACTTGTCCCAGGAGAGGATGCGGTCGCTGCTGAGATGCCAGGCCGGAATGACATAGTGGCCCCACAACAGCACGCGGTCCAGCGCCCGGGTGCGGGTGACCAGCGCTTCCCGGGTCGGCGCCTGGATCACCAGCTCGATCAGCGCGTCGATGGCGGGATCCCGGATGCCGACATAGTTGCGGGTGCCAGGCTGATCGGCCGCCGCCGAGCTCCAATAGGCGCGCTGCTCGTTGCCGGGGGAGTCGGACTGCCCCCAGCCGCCCATGAACATGTCGAAATCGAACGACCGGATGCGGTTGATGTATTGCGTCTGATCGACGAGACGGATGCGGGCGTCGATGCCGAGGCGTTTCAGGTTGCGCACGAACGGCAGCATGACGCGCTCGAACGTCGGGCTGGTGATCAGGATCTCGAAGCGGAATGGCCGCCCGGTCTCGTCGTTGGTGAGCACCATGTCGCGGACATGCCAGCCGGCTTGGCCCAGAAGCTCGAAGGCGCGTTTCAGGTTGTCGCGCGGCCAGCCGCTGCCATCGGTGGTCGGTGGATCGTAGACCTCCGTGAACACCTCCGCCGGCACCCGGCCGCGGAACCGCTCCAACAGGGCCAGTTCGTCGCCCTCGGGCAGGCCGCTCGACGCCAGCTCGGAGTTGGAGAAAAAGCTTTCCGTCCGCGTGTACTGGTCGAAGAACAAAACCCGGTTGGTCCACGGAAAATCGAAGGCGTAGGCGAGCGCCAGGCGCACCGTCTTGTCGTCGAACGGCGGCCGGCGGGCGTTGTAGATGAACGCCTGCATGCCGGTCGGCCGCTGGTTCTCGATCACCTCCTTGCGCAGCCAGCCGCGCCGCACCGCCGGGACGTCGTAGTCCAACGCCCACGCCTTGGCCTGGTTTTCGCGGCGGAAGTCGATCCGGCCGGCCTTCAAGGCCTGGCGCAGCACGGTGTCGTCGCGAAAGTAGTCGTAGCGAATAGTTTGGAAATTGTCCTGCCCCCGGTTGACGGCGAGATCGGCGCCCCAGTAGTCGGGATCGCGTTCGAGGATGACATGGCGGCCGGCCTCGAACTCGGCGACGCGGTAGAGGCCGCTGGAGAGCGGCGGTTCAAGCGTCGAGCGTTCGAAATCGCGCCCTTCCGCCTCCCAGTAGTGCCTGGGCAGGATCGGCAACTGGCCGGTGATCAGCGGCAGTTCGCGGTTGTTGGCCTCGCTGAAGGTGAAGGTCACCGTGCGCGGCCCGGTCTTTTCCACTTTCTCGATGGACCCATAGTAGAAACGGTAGATGGGGCGACCTTTCTCCTTCAGGATCCGGAAGGAGAAGATGACGTCCTCGACGGTGATCGGCGCGCCGTCGCGCCAACGCGCCTCGGGCCGCAGCGTGAACGACACCCACGATCGGTCTTCCGGCCAGGTGATGGTCTCGGCGATCAGGCCGTACTGGGTGAACGGTTCATCGGCGCTGGCGACGGTCAGCGTCTCGGCGCCGATGCCGCTCGCCGGGTTCCCTTTGATGATGTAGGGATTGAAGCTGTCGAAGGTGCCGGTGACGCCGAGGCGCATGATGCCGCCGACCGGCGCCTCGGGGTTGACGTAATCGAAGTGGGTGAAGTCGGGCCCGTATTTGGGCTCGCCATGCATGGCGATGGCGTGGCCGCGGTGAATCGTCTGCTCGGCCGCCGGCGCGGTTGTTGCCGCCAGCAGAAGAAGACATACCAGACACAGCAGCCGCCACGAATGGGTCACAGGCGATCGATCATCCTTGCAGGGTGGCCCGCGCCTCGGCATGTACCGCCGCCGAGCCGCCGGCGAGGACGCGGCCGTCGGAGGCGAGCCCCAACGGAGCGCCGGCCCAGTCGGTGATGACGCCGCCGGCGCCGGCAACGACGGGCACCAGGGCGCAATAGTCATAGGGCTGCATGCGTGCCTCGCACACCAGGTCGACTGTGCCGTTGGCAAGCAGCCCATAGGCGTAGCAGTCGGCGCCGTAGACGGCGGCATAGCAGGCGGACTGCAGGCGGTCGTAGGCGGGCGCGTCGCCGCCCTGGAACATGGCGGGCGACGTCGCGTACAGCCAAGCGGATGCCAGGTCCTCGCAAGGTCGGGTGCGCACCGGCGCGCCGTTGAAGGTGGTGCCGAAGCCAACGCGGCCGACCCAGCGTTCGCCGAGCGCCGGCATTTCGATGAGGCCGAGGATCGGCTCGCCGTCGCGCAGCAGGGCGATCAGGGTGCCGAACAGCGGCTTGCCGGTGACGAACGACTTGGTGCCGTCGATGGGGTCGATGACCCAGACGAAGGGAGCGCCCTCGTTGACGCGGCCAAACTCCTCGCCGAAGATGCCGTGTTCGGGGAAGGCCGCGCCGATCATGTCACGAATGACGGTTTCCGCCTCGCGGTCTGCCGCCGTCACCGGGCTGGCGTCGGGCTTGACCTCGTGCGAAAGCCCGGAGCGGAAGTGCTTGCGAACCAGCGGGCGGACGGCGTCGGCCATCCGCACCGCCAAATCGTGATGCGCGTCCGCCTCGCTCATTCGGCCGGGGTTGCCGGGCGGTAGGGCGGCGTCCAGGAGACGGGGCCGCGCGTCGGTGCCGGCGAGGCTTCCGCGTCCGCCGCACTGTCGACGCCGGCGCCACCATCCATGTCAGCGGTGGCGTCCGCCTCGGCGGCCTGGTCCGCAGCGGCGGCCGCTTCCGGCTCCGCCGCCGCGTCGACGCTGGCAACAGCCTCCGGCTTGGCCGGCGCTTCCGGCTGGGTGGCCTCTTCGGGCGCTGCGGCGCTCTCGGGCTCGGCCGGGGTTTCCGGCTCGGTGGCCTCCTCGGGTGCCGTTGCCGCTTCGGCTTCGGCCGGTGCTTCGGGTTCGGTGGCCTCTTCAGGTGCTGCCGCTGCGTCGGCTTCGGCCGGTGCTTCGGGTTCGGTGGCCTCTTCAGGTGCCGTCGCCGCTTCGGCTTCGGCCGGTGCTTCGGGTT
>CAYWRP010000099.1:0-6775 GCA_964460955.1 uncultured Rhodospirillaceae bacterium
TGATCCAGTGGGCGCCCGGCCTGCCGAAGACGCGGTCCGGCAAGATCATGCGCCGCATCCTGCGCAAGATCGCCGAGGACGATTTCGGCGCGCTCGGCGACACCTCGACGCTGGCCGACCCCGGCGTCGTCCACGACCTGATCGACAACCGAATGAACCGCCACGAATAGGCCGGTTGCTCATCCACTTTCGCGCGACAAGGGGGCCGTCCCAAGCGGCCCCCTTTTTTATCGCCAGCGCCTGTCAAAAATTGACAAAAACTTATATCTCTTGCCATGCTGAGAGAGAGAGAGAAAGGAAACTGCATGGCCCAGATGAACGTCTCCGTCCCCGACCCGATGAAGGACTGGTGCGAAGATCAGGTTCGCGAGGGGCGTTACGCGACGACAAGCGACTATGTCCGCGATCTGATCCGCCGCGACCAGGACAGCCGGAGCCGCGTGAAGGCGCTTCAGGCGGCGATTGACGAGGGTCTGGCGAGCGGGCTCAGCACCCGGCCACTCGATGAGATCCTGGCCGAGGCCCGGGCGCGTGCGGAAAGCGCCGCACCGGATGGACGTTAGGTTCACCGCACAGGCCGATGCCGATATCATCGCGTGCTATCTCTACGGTTTCCTGAACTTCGGCCGGGTGCAGGCCGAGCGCTACGAACAGGGCTTGCGCCACGCCATCGACCTGATCGCCGACAATCCGCGCATCGCGGTCGAACGTCCAGAATACAAGCCGCCGGTGCGCGTTCATCATCACGCCAAGCATTACATCGTCTACCTGATCGAGGAAGGTCATATCCTTATTGTCCGGGTCCTGCCCGACGACGTAGACTTGACGAGACACCTCCGAACCGCGCCGTGATTGAGCTCGCGTGGGGTGGAATAGCCGAAGGCGTATTTCGACGAATGAAGCCGATCGGATCGTCGGGCTCAGGAGACGAAAAAGTGCCCTGGCAGGCAATTGGGTCCGAAATGCTGAAGCAGACGTACCGGCGGTCGAAGACATGCGTCGGATTACGCCTGCCGGCTAATCCGACCTACGCGGGCTTGACCTCCCACCCAAGTGGATGGATTATTTATCGTCGATGGTCAGAACTCTAGCCGTCGACATGACAAGCAAAAGGATCGGATAGGTTAGTAGGGGTACAACATGCTTCGTAGGTATTTCGGTTTCGTGGCCATTTTTATGGTAGCCTCCATGTTCATGATTGGCGCGGCCTCTGTCGCCGTCTCTCAAGAACGAACACCTTCTTACAAAACATACGATTCGAATACGCTGCAAAATCCACAGCGGCAAGGTGGATCCAAGTCATTAAGGAATCCAGGCCCTTCAGGGTCGGGAAGCGTCCTTGCGCAAAAGCAGTGCTGCGCTAGCGGCGGCGGGTGCAATAACGTACCCTCAAACACGACGTCCTGCGGTCATTTCCAAACTGCGCGGACGTGTGACGATAACGGTGGAAATTGCACCAATCACGGAACGCCTGACTTTCCGGAAGATTAAGCGAGCATAGCCCGCGTAGGTCGGAATAGCCCCTTGGCGTATTCCGACGCATGATTTCAGCCGCCGCGTTCGCCCGCTCGCATATCCTCCACGCCGCTGCCGGTCCAATCAAGCGGATAAAGGCCGCGTTCGGGGCACGTTCGGAACGTGGAATAGGGCCAGTCGGCCGGCGACGTCACCGGCCCCCCGCCGCGCATTCAAAAATCAATGCAGCGGCCCTTGCGTTCCCAGTCGCCGAAGCGGGTCGGGTCGGGGCCCGAGGGGCCGCCTTGCTCTTCCGGCGCGGACGGCGACGCCGTGTCCGAGCCCTGAGCCGGCTCGGGAGCCGGTTGTCCGGTCCCGGCGTCGCTGGCGTCGGTCTCCTCCGGCGTCGCGGGAGCGTCCGTTTCGGGGTTCGTCTTATCCGCTGTCATCGCTAAACTCCTCGCGGTCCCTTGCCGATGTTCCGGCGGCGACCCTAAATTTGGGGCGGGCATCGAACCACCCGGCGAATCGGGTGGCCGGCCCCATCTAACCATATGGGACTAACTGCAATCATCCGTCTGGATTCGCCATGAATATGATGCGTACCTCGCTACTGCTCGCCGGGCTGACCGGCTTGTTCCTCGCCGTCGGCTACCTGGCGGGCGGCGCGGCGGGCATGGGCATCGCGCTGCTGATCGCCATCGGCACCAATGTGTTCGCCTACTGGAACTCCGACAAGGTCCTTTTGCGCATGTACGGCGCGCGGCAGGTGGATGGCCAGGCGGCGCCGCAGCTGCACGGCCTCGTCGAACAGCTGGCGCACCGCGCCGGGTTGCCGATGCCGAAGGTCTATATCATGGACTCGCCGCAGCCGAACGCCTTCGCCACCGGCCGCGACCCGGAGCACGGCGCCGTCGCGGTGACCAGCGGCCTCCTGCGCATCCTCAATCATCAGGAGCTGGCGGGCGTGCTGGCGCACGAACTGGCGCACATCAAGAACCGCGATACCCTGATCATGACGGTGACCGCCACCATCGCCGGCGCGCTCAGCATGCTGGCCAACTTCGCCCTGTTCTTCGGCGGCAACCGGGAGGGGGTGCATCCGATCGTCAACATTCTCCTCGTCATCCTGGCGCCGATCGCCGCCATGCTGGTGCAGATGGCGACCTCGCGCACCCGCGAATACGGCGCCGACCGGATGGGCTCGGAGATCAGCGGCCATCCGATGTGGCTGGCCTCGGCGCTGGAGAAGCTCGAATCCTCGTCCAAGCGGGCACAGAACCGCAAGGCGGAGGAAAACCCTGGAACCGCCCATCTGTTCATCGTCAATCCGTTGAGCGGGCGGTCGCTGGGCAGCCTGTTCTCCACCCACCCGACGACCCAGGATCGCGTGCGCGCGCTGCGTGAACTGGCGGCGCGCGGCGGACAGATCGGGCCCTGGAGTTGATCGCGCCGGGCCGGGCGGGGACGCGCCCGCCCGATCGGCAGCGCCGCCCGGCGGCCAAGCCATCCGCCGACCGTCGGCCGACGGCATCGGACTCGGAGGATGGCGTGCCGGCGCGCCGCTTGGCTTTCGACGTTCTCGGCGCCGTCCTGTTTCACGCCCGCGCCCTCGACGATGCCCTCGACGACGCCCTTCGCACGGCTGCGCTGGCGCCGCGCGACCGCGCCTTCGCCCGCCTGCTGGTGGCGACGGCGCTGCGCCGGCGCGGCCAGATCGAGGCCGCCTTCGCCGGTCCTCTCGGCCGGCCGCTCGCCAGCCAGACGCCGCCGGTGCGGGCGATCCTGATGCTGGGCGCGGCGCAACTGATGTTCCTCGACACCCCGCCGCACGCCGCCGTCGATACCGCCGTCGCGCTCGCCAAGCGGGTCGCCAAGCCGGGCCAGCCGGGGTTCATCAACGCCCTCCTGCGGCGGCTCGGCCGTCAGGCCCGGGCGCTGGCGACCGTCGATGACGCGCCGCGCCTGAACACCCCGGACTGGCTTTGGCAGGCCTGGACGCGGTCGTTCGGCGCCGAGACGGCGCATGCCATCGCCGCCCAGCATCTCCTGGAGCCGCCGCTGGATCTCACGCCGCGTGGCGATGCCGCCGCCGTCGCCGCCCGCCTCGGCGCCCGCCTGCTGCCGACCGGCACGATCCGCCTCACCGGCGGCGGCGTCGTCTCCGAACTGCCCGGATATGCCGTCGGCGAGTGGTGGGCGCAGGATGTCGCCGCCGCGCTGCCGGCCAAGCTGCTCGGCGATGTTTCGGGCCGCCGGGTGATCGATCTCGGCGCCGCCCCCGGCGGCAAGACGGCGCAGCTGGCGGCGGCCGGGGGGCGCGTTCTCGCCATCGACCGCTCGGCCGCGCGGATGCGCTGGTTGCGGGAGAATTTGACGCGCCTCGGCCTCGAAGCGGGAATCGTCATCGCCGACGGGCGGATCTGGCGGCCGGCCGAACCCGCTGACGCCGTGCTCGTCGACGCGCCGTGTTCCGCCACCGGCACCATTCGCCGCCACCCCGACATCCCATGGTCGAAGACCGCCGCTGACGTCGCCAACCTGGCCGCCCTGCAGGCCGAGATGCTGGCCAACGCGGTGGCGATGGTGAAACCGGGCGGCCGGCTGATCTATTGCGTCTGCTCGCTGCAGGCGGAAGAGGGTGTGGAGCGGGTGGAGGCGGCGCTCGGCGCCGGCCTGCCCATCCGCCGCCTGCCGATCCGGCCCGACGAGGTGGGCGGCATCGACGGGCTTGTCACCCCGCGGGGCGACGTGCAAACCTTGCCCTGTCATCTGGCGGAAGCCGACGGCATGGACGGCTTCTTCATTGCCCGGCTGGAGCGCGTCGCCTGACGGGACTTGCACGCGCCGGCGGGCTGAACGCTTGAGGGGCGAACGTGTGACGACGATACCGACCCGCACGGTGGGTGCCGTTGCGGAAGATAAGACCCGGTGCGCCCTCTGCGGCAGTCGGGTCGAGGCGTGCGCGGCGCCGCTGACCCGCACCCCGGCGCCGACGATCTGCCAGCCGGCCGGCATGCCGGTGCGGTCCGCCGCCGTTCCCCTGCGTCTCAGTGTTTGCGGCGATTGCGGTCATGTCCAGTTGGCGACGATCATCGACCGCCGTTTCGCGCTCGGCCGTGCCCTGACCGCCGACAGCCTGGAGCCGACCCGTCGCCGCGCCGCCGCCGCCTTCGCCGAATTCGTCCTCGACCACGCGGCGCCAGCCGATCACGCGCTCATCACCGAGATCGGCTGCAACGACGGCGCGCTGCTCGATATCCTCGACGACAAGGGGTACCGGGTGCAGGGGCTGGAGCCGGCGGTCAATGTCGCCGGCCGCGCCATGGCCAAGGAATACCCGACCTACGTCGGCCAGCTGACGCCGGAGATCGCCGATAGCATCGTCGAGCAACGCAGTTTTGCCGACGTCATCATCGCCCGCGAGGCCTTCGCCGAGACCGACAATCCCGCCGCCTTCGCGCTTGGCGCCAAGGCGCTGCTGCGGCCGGGCGGCGTCTTCGTTTTCGAGGCGCCGGCGATCCACGAGATCGTCCGCCTCGGCAGCCTCGACGGCATCAGTCACCAGGCCTGCCAGTACTTCGCCGCCCAGGCGCTGAGCCGGTTCTTCGATGCCTGCGACATGGTCCTGACGCACCTGGCGTATCCCACCGCCGGACAGGCGCGGCTGCGCGGGGTCGTCCGTCTGGCCAGCGATCGGCCGGTCACCGATCCGACCGTGGCGGCGATGATTGCCGCGGAAGATCGCGACGGCGGCCTCACCGCGGGCGCCATCGACACCGCCTTGCGCGTCATCACGGCGAAGGCGCAAGCGTTGGCGCGAACGCTGTGCGCGGAAGCGGATTCCGGCCGCACCGTCGCCGGCCTCGGCCTGACCGCCGAGGCGGTGACCTGGCTGCATCTGAGCGGTCTCGGCGCGGACGTCGTTTCGGCCATCCACACCGCCTTCGACGATCTGGTCGGAATGACGGCTCCGGGAACCGATATTCCGATCGTCGACGCGGCGGCGCTCGAGGTCTGGCC
Organism: uncultured Rhodospirillaceae bacterium; assembly: GCA_964460955.1. Lineage (GTDB taxonomy): Bacteria > Pseudomonadota > Alphaproteobacteria > Rhodospirillales > Defluviicoccaceae > Defluviicoccus. The sequence goes on from CAYWRP010000099.1 coordinate 5,479, forward strand.
GCCCGACCATCTGCTGCTGCTCGATTGGCGGTTCGCCGACGAGGCGGGCCCGGCGTGCGCCGCGGTGCGCCGGCATGGTGGCCGCGTCACCCGCCCCTTCGCCATCCCCGACGCCACCTAGCCTCGCTCGCCGGACCCGCCGGCGCGGGGAGTATACGCCCGCCGATGCCTTTGCTACACAGACGCGCCGGGCCCGATAACCATACCAGGGAGGAACACACCCATGTCATCCATCCGCCGCGCGCTGATCTCGGTTTCCGACAAAACCGGCCTCGTCGAGCTCGGCCACGCACTCGGCGAGCGTGGTGTCGAGATCCTGTCGACGGGCGGCAGCGCGGCGATGCTGCGCGACGCCGGCATCACGGTGATGGAAGTCGCCGACTACACGGGTTTCCCAGAGATCATGGACGGCCGCGTCAAGACGCTGCAGCCGAAGATCCACGGCGGCCTGCTGGCGGTGCGCGGCAACGCGGCGCACGAGGCGGCGATGGCCGCCCACGACATCGACTTCATCGATCTCCTCATCGTCAATCTGTATCCGTTCGAGGCGACAGTGGCCCGCGGCGCCGATTTCGAGACCTGTATCGAGAACATCGATATCGGCGGCCCGGCGCTAATCCGCGCCGCCGCGAAAAACCATGACTCGGTGACCGTCGTCGTCGACAGCGCCGACTACCCGCGCCTGCGCGAGGAGTTGGTCGCCAACGACGGCGCGACGACGCTGGCGTTCCGGCGCCATCTGGCGGCCAAGGCGTATGCCCTCACCGCCGCCTACGACGCGGCGATCGGCGGCTGGTTCGCCGGGCAGCTCAGCGAGACCTTCCCGGAGCGGCTGACGCTGAGCGGCCGGCGCAAGCAGGTCATGCGCTACGGCGAGAACCCGCATCAGGCGGCGGCTTTCTATGTCCGCGACGAGAGCGAGCCCGGCGTCGCCTCGGCGGTGCAGCTGCAGGGCAAGGAGCTCAGCTACAACAACCTCGCCGATACCGATGCTGCCTTCGATCTGGTCTCCGAATTCGCCGACCCGGCGGTGGCGATCATCAAGCACGCCAACCCCTGCGGCGCCGCCGTCGGCGACGATCTGCTCTCCGCCTACCGCAAGGCCTTCGCCTGCGACGAGGTCAGCGCGTTCGGCGGCATCGTCGCCGTCAACCGGCCGCTGGACGCCGACGCGGCGGCGGCGATGGCGGAAATCTTCCTCGAGGTCATCGTCGCCCCGGAGATTACCGAGGCGGCGAAGGCGGTGCTGGCGGCGAAGAAGAACCTGCGCGTGCTCGAGACCGGCGGCATGCCGGAT
>CAYWRP010000100.1:0-6358 GCA_964460955.1 uncultured Rhodospirillaceae bacterium
ACGCGCGCCGCGGCGCTGTGCAGGACGTTGAAGCCGTTCCAGCCGGCGTCGGGTTTGACCATGCCGAAGCTCTCGGCCAGCGACCGCGCGGCGGCGAGCACGGCGGCGCCATCCGGCCGCGCCAGCGCCGCCATGCCGACGATGATCATCGGCCGTTCCGCCTTTTCGAGGATGTCGGCGAAGGGATGATCTTTGGCTTGCAGGGCGGTGAGTGCCTGCGACCCGTCGCCGATCCAGTCGAAGGCGTAGGTGAGATCGAGATCGCGCGGGCCGATGACGCCGACCGGGAACGCCGGCCCCGGGAACCGGATGCGCTTGCGCAGCCGCGCGTTGATGATCGGCGCCTCCTGCATGACATCGCTGGCGACAATCAGGCAGGCGTCCGCCGCCTCGATGCCGGCGATGGTGGTATTGAACAGATAGCCGGCGCGGGCGCGCGGATCGAGTTTCGCGCCGTCCTGACGGCAGTCGATGTGCGGCGATCCCAGTTCGCCCATCAACTCCTTGAGCAGCAGCATCGATTCGCAGTCGACGAGGTCGCCGGCGATGGCGGCGACGCGGCTGCCGTCGACACCTTTCAGGCGCTCGGCGATGACGCCGAACGCCTCGTCCCAGGAAGCGGGCCGCAGCTTGCCGTCGCGGCGGACGTAAGGCCGGTCGAGGCGCTGGCGGCGCAGGCCGTCGCAGGCGAAGCGCGTCTTGTCGGAGATCCACTCCTCGTTGACGTCCTCGTTGACCCGCGGCAGGACGCGCAGGACCTCCTCGCCGCGCGCATCGATGCGCACGTTGCTGCCGACGGCGTCCATGACGTCGATGGTCTGCGTCTTGGTCAGTTCCCACGGCCGGGCGACGAAGGCATACGGCTTCGAGGTCAGCGCGCCGACCGGGCACAGATCGATCAGGTTGCCGGACAGCACCGAACTAACCGACTCCTCGAGGTAGGTGCCGACCTCCATGTCCTCGCCACGGCCGGTGGCGCCGATTTCCGGCACTCCGGCGACTTCCTGAGCGAAGCGGATGCAGCGCGTGCAGTGGATGCAGCGGGTCATGAAGGTCTTGATCAACGGCCCCCAGTTCTTGTCCTTCACCGCCCGCTTGTTCTCGGTGAAGCGGCCGCGATCCATGCCATAGGCGACCGCCTGGTCCTGCAGGTCGCACTCGCCGCCCTGGTCGCAAATCGGACAGTCCAGCGGATGATTGATCAGCAGCATCTCCATCACCGCCTTCCGCTTGCGCTGGACGCGCTCGGACAGGGTGTCGATCTCCATCCCGTCGCCGGCCGGCATGCCGCAGGAGGCGATCGCTTTCGGCGAACCCTTCATCTGCACCAGACACATGCGGCAGTTGCCGGCGATGGACAGCCGATCGTGGAAGCAGAACCGGGGGATCTCGATCCCCGCCGCTTCGCAGGCCTGCAATACCGTCAGGCCCTTCTTGACCGTGACTTCCTGACCATCAATGGTCAGCGTGACCGTCGGTGGTGTTGACATTTGGGGGGACCCTTCTCGCTGCCGCCCCGATCGCGGGAGATCAAGCTGCTTCCCGCGACTCGGCGGCCTTGCGTTCAATGATGCGGCGTTCAAGTTCCGGCCGGAAGCTCTGGATCAACCCCTGCACCGGCCAAGCGGCGGCATCGCCGAGGGCACAGATGGTGTTACCTTCAATCTGCCGGGTAACCTCGTTGAGGACGTCGATTTCCGCGAGTTCGGCGCGCCCGTCGACCATGCGTTCCATGACCCGCCACAGCCAGCCGGCACCCTCGCGGCACGGCGTGCACTGCCCGCAGCTCTCGTGCTTGTAGAATTTCGACAACCTTGCGACGGCGCGCACGATGTCGGTGGACTGGTCCATTACCACCACGGCGGCGGTCCCCAATGCGGACTTTGCCTTCTGCAGGGATTCGAAATCCATCTCGACGCTGTCGCAGGTGTCCTTCGGCATCGCCGGCACGGAAGAGCCGCCGGGGATGACGGCCAGCAGATTGTCCCAGCCGCCGCGAACGCCGCCGGCATGGCGGTCGATCAGTTCGCGCAGCGGCACGCCCATTTCCTCTTCCACGGTGCAGGGGTGGTTGACGTGGCCGGAGATGTTGAACAGCTTGGTGCCGGTGCTCTTCGGCTTGCCAAGCGACGCAAACCACATCGCCCCGCGGCGCAGGATCGTCGGCACCGAGGCGATGGTTTCAACGTTGTTGACCGTCGTCGGGCAGCCGTAGAGCCCGACGTTGGCCGGAAACGGCGGCTTCAAGCGCGGCTGGCCTTTCTTGCCCTCGAGGCTTTCGATGAGCGCCGTCTCTTCACCGCAGATGTAGGCGCCGGCGCCATGATGGACGTAAACATCGAAGTCCCAGCCGGCTCCGCAGACATTCTTGCCCAACAAGCCCGCGTCGTAGGCCTCGTCGATGGCGCGCTGCAGCGCCTGTGCCTCGCGCCTGAACTCACCGCGCACGTAGATGTAGGCCGTGTGGGCGCCGATGCCGACACCGGACAGCAGGCAGCCCTCGATCAGCTTGTGCGCCTCGTGGCGCATGATTTCCCGGTCCTTGCACGTCCCGGGCTCCCCTTCGTCGGCGTTGATGACAAGGTAGTGCGGCGTCTCCGGCGAGACCTGCCTCGGCATGAAGGACCATTTGATGCCGGTCGAGAAACCGGCGCCGCCTCGGCCGCGGATGGCGGATTCGCGCACCTCGTTGACGATCCAGTCGCGCCCCTTGACGATCAGGTCCTTGGTGCCGTCCCAGTCGCCGCGCGCCCGCGCGCCGGCCAGGCCCGGGTCGCTCAGCCCATAAAGATTGGTGTAGATTCGATCTTGATCGTGCAGCATCAGTTGTCTCCCGATTTCGGTCCCGGCTCGGTCGGCTCGGGCTCCAGCCTCTCAGGATCGTAATAAAGTGTCAGCGAGGTCAGCCCGTCCGCCGGTTCCGACGCACGACGGCCGATTTGCGAACCGCTCGGCGGCGTGCCGCCGGCCTTCAACGTCCCTAGGATCTTCTTCGTCGTCTCGCCGTCGAGATCCTCGTAATAGTCGTCGCCGATTTGCATCATCGGCGCGTTCACGCAAGCGCCCAGGCACTCGACCTCCGTCACCGTGAACAGGCCGTCCTCGGATGTTTCACCGGGCCCGATACCGGCCACTTCGCGGCACGCGTCCAACACCTCGTCCGATCCGCGCAGCATGCAGGCGATGTTGGTGCACACCTGCAGGTGATGCCGGCCGATCGGCTTCAGACTGAACATGGTGTAGAAGGTGGCGACTTCGTAGACCTGGATCGACGGCATCTCCAGATAGTCGGCGATGTATTCGATGATCGACTGGGTGATCCAGCCGCCATTCTGACGCTGCGCCATGTCCATCAGCGGCAACACCGCGCTCGCCTGCCGGCCCGGGGGGTACTTGGCAATAATCCGCTTCGCTTCCGCCTCGTTCTCGGGCGAAAAGGCGAACGGTTCGCCGCGCTCGATGTGCGTCCGACCGCTCATCGGTCGATCTCCCCGAAGACGATGTCGAGCGAGCCGAGGATGGCGACGATGTCGGCCAGCATGTGCCCCTTGCAGAGAAAATCTATCGCCTGCAGGTGGGCGAAACCGGGCGCGCGGATCTTGCAGCGGTACGGCCGGTTGGAGCCGTCGGCGATCAGATAGACCGCGAACTCGCCTTTCGGGGCCTCGACCGCGGTGTATGTCTCGCCGGCCGGCACGTGATAGCCTTCGGTGTACAGCTTGAAGTGATGGATCAGCGCCTCCATCGACCCCTTCATCTCTGCGCGCGGCGGCGGCGTGATCTTTCGATCTTCCGCCTTCGCGGGTCCATCCGGCATTTTTTCAACGCATTGCCGGATGATCTTCAAGCTTTCGCGCATCTCCAGCATACGGCAGATGTAGCGGTCGTAGCAGTCGCCCTTGCTGCCGACCGGGATGTCGAAATCGAAATCCTCGTACGCGTCGTAAGGCTGCGCCTTGCGCAGGTCCCACGCTACGCCGGTGGCCCGCAACGCAGGCCCAGTGAAGCCCCAGGCGAAGGCATCCTCGGGCGACAGCGCGCCGATGTCGACGCAGCGCTGCTTAAAGATGCGGTTTTCGTTGAGCAGCGTTTCGATGTCGTCGATGGTCCGCGGGAACTCGTCGCACCATGCCCAGACATCGTCGAGCAGACCGTCGGGAATGTCCTTGGCGACGCCGCCGGGGCGAAAATACGCCATGTGCATGCGGGCGCCGCTGGCCCGGTCGCAAAACTCCATCAGCCGCTCGCGGTGCTCGAAGGCCCATAGCATCGGCGTCATCGCGCCGACATCCATGGCAAAGGCGCCAATGCCGAGCAGATGGTTCAGGATGCGGCCGATCTCGGCATAGAGCACGCGGATGTACTGCGCGCGCGGCGGCGGCTCGATCCCCAGCAGCTTTTCGGTCGCCAGGGCGAAGGCGTGTTCCTGATTTTGCGGAGACACATAGTCCAGCCGGTCGAAGTACGGCACCGCCTGCAGGTAGCTCTTGTATTCGATCAGCTTTTCCGTGCCCCGGTGCAGCAGCCCGACGTGCGGGTCGGCGCGATCGATGACCTCGCCATCCATTTCAAGGACGAGGCGAAGAACCCCGTGCGCCGCCGGATGCTGCGGCCCGAAGTTCATGGTGAAATTCTTGATGTGCGTCTCGGCCATCGGCTCTACGACTTACCCGGCGGTTGTGCTTTTTCGTCGCCCGGCAGGGTTGACGGCACCATCCCCTCCCACGGGCTCTCGAAATCGAAGTTGCGGAAATCCTGCTGCAGTTTGACCGGCTCGTAGATGACGCGTTTTTGCTCCTCGTCGTAACGGACCTCGACGTAGCCGGTAAGCGGGAACTCCTTTCGCAGCGGATGCCCCTCGAACCCGTAATCGGTCATGATTCGCCGCAAGTCCGGATGCCCGGCGAAATAGATCCCGAACAGGTCCCAGGCCTCGCGCTCCCACCAGCCTGCGACGGGGAAGACCTCGACGCAGGTCGGCACCGGCGTCTCCGCGTCGGTACGCACCTTGACGCGGATGCGGCGGTTGTGGACGAGGCTAAGCAGATTGTAAACCACATCGAAGCGCGGCTGACGCCCCGGATAGTCGACGCCGCAGACATCCATCAGCTGCTTGAATTGGCAATTGGCGTCATCGCGCAGGACGGTCAGCACGCGGCAGATTGAGTCGCGGTCGACGCGGATCGTCAACTCGTCCTTCTCGATCTGCGCCGCCTCGACGATCTCGCCGAGGGCGCCCTGAACGAACTCGCCAAGATCCTGCAGCGCCAGATCGGCGACGGGCTCGGTCATCGTTTTCACCAATGTCTGTGCCCTAGCGCCAAAGCGTGCCGGTGCGGCGGATTTTGCGCTGCAGCTGGAGGATGCCGTAGACGAGCGCTTCCGCCGTCGGCGGGCAGCCAGGCACGTAGATGTCGACCGGCACAACGCGATCGCATCCACGCACCACCGAGTAGGAATAATGGTAGTAACCGCCGCCGTTGGCGCACGAGCCCATGGAGATCACATAGCGCGGCTCCGCCATCTGGTCGTAAACGCGGCGGAAGGCCGGCGCCATCTTGTTGGTCAGCGTCCCGGCGACGATGATGACGTCCGACTGCCGCGGGCTCGGCCGCGGCACGACGCCGAACCGGTCGAGGTCATAGCGGCTGACGTAGGCGTGCATCATCTCGATGGCGCAGCAGGCCAAACCGAAGGTCATCGGCCACAGCGAGCTGGCGCGAGCCCAGTTGACGAGGTCGTCGACGCGGGTCAGCACGAACCCCCTGTCCTCGACTTCCCCGGTGACCCGGGTCCACAGCTTGTCGACCTCCTCCGGGCCCGGAAGCTCGGTCGACGGGTGGGTTTCGGGTGCGCGTTCTATTCCCATTCCAATGCTCCCTTTCTCCACTCGTATATAAAACCGACCGTCAGGATTCCCAGGAAAAGCATCATCGACCAGAAGCCAAAAAGTCCAATGTCGCCGAGCGAGACGGCCCAGGGAAACAGGAACGCCACTTCAAGGTCGAAGATGATGAACAGGATGGCGACGAGATAGAAGCGGACGTCGAATCGACCGCGCGTGTCCTCGAACGGATCGAAACCGCATTCGTAGGCGGCATTCTTTTCCGGATCGGGACGTTCGCCACCGACGATATAGGACGCTAGCACGGCGCCACCGGCGATGGCGATGGCGATGGCGAGAAAAATCAGGATCGGAAGGTACTCGACGAGGAACTGGTCCATGACCGCGAAGCTTCCTTATTGTTTGCGGCGCTGGATGCCAGCCAGATTGTCGCGGTTCACGGTTGCCGCCGTCCGGGCTGGCGGGAGTGACGGGACTCGAACCCGCGGCCTCTGGCGTGACAGGCCAGCGCTC
>CAYWRP010000101.1:0-6211 GCA_964460955.1 uncultured Rhodospirillaceae bacterium
AGCTACCAATCGTCGCCTTGGTGAGCCATTACCTCACCAACAAGCTAATTGGACGCGGGCCCTTCCCAGGGTGGCCGAAGCCTTTCTCCCGAAGGACGTATGCGGTATTAGCTACCGTTTCCAGTAGTTATTCCCCGCCCTGGGGTAGGTTCCCACGCGTTACTCACCCGTTCGCCACTAACCCGAAGGTTCGTTCGACTTGCATGTGTTAGGCATGCCGCCAGCGTTCGTTCTGAGCCAGGATCAAACTCTCAAGTTGACTTGGGTTTCGTGGAAACGCTTTGGGCGCGCACGAAACACAACTTCGGAGCGATCTTAACGCAGACTAAAATTATCCAGAGTGGATAACTTGAGTTGAAGGTACGCAAACGATCGCCCGGCTAGTGCATCCGTTGCCGGCCGCCGCCCACGCATCCCTTCCATTCCAAACAATGTCAAACAACCATTCACCCCGGCCATCGCCAGAACTTGTCGCGCTCGGTTTCGAGGTGGTTTCTGTCACGACGTTTCCCGCCGCCTCAGACCCCCTATGTAGCAGCAACATTTTCGTAACACAAGAGGCGACGCAGCCAAATTGGCAAAGATTCCGTTTCAGCAACGAGACTCCCCCAAAAGCGTACGATTGCTCTTAAACCGAGATTTGATCATTCTCACCGGCATGACAAGTCCCGTGATCATCACCGTCGCGCTGACTGGCGCCGTGCCGAAAAAGTCCGACAATCCGGCCGTTCCAATTACGGTTTCGGAACAGGTCCAATCGGCCCATGCCGCTTTTGAGGCTGGTGCCTCCCTTGCCCACATCCACGTCCGCAACGACGACGAGTCATCTTCTTCAGACCCGGTCCGCTTCGCCCAGGTGCAGGATGGTATCCGGGCTCACTGTCCGGGAATGATCATTCAGTTTTCCACTGGTGGTCGCGGCCGCGCCCAGGATGAGCGCGTCAAGCCGTTGACCATGCTCCCGGAGATGGCGTCCTTGGCGACAGGATCGGTCAATTTCGCCAACCAGATTTACGAGAACCACCCGTCGCTTGTCCGCGAGATGGCCCTTGTCATGCTCGCCCGCGGCATCAAACCGGAAATTGAAGTCTTCGATCTCGCCATGCTGTACGCGGCGCTGCGGCTCTGCGACGAGGGCTTGTTGTCGTCGCCGCTGCACGTGCAGTTCGTCTTCGGGATCTCGAACGCCCTCCCCGCGCGGCGCGCCATTCTTGAATTCGCGCTCGCAGAGTTGGGCGCGCTCGCCGCCGGCGCGACCTGGACCGCGGCCGGGATCGGCCGGCATCAACTCGAGGTGGCTCGGTGGGCCCTGGCCTTGGGTGGCCATGTCCGCACCGGCCTCGAGGACAATTTGCGGTACGACAAAACCCGCCTCGCGCAAAGCAACGCCGAACTGGTGCGGCAGGTTGTCCAAATCTGCCCGGAATACGGTCGCCGGCCGGCCAGCCCGTCAGAGGCGCGCGCGATTCTCGGCCTTCCCGGCGTCTGACCCGGCACTTGCCGTCGTATCGGATCGGTGGTCGGCTAAAACGACACTGGTTGGCAGTATTGATGCCGCGCACCGAGGCTGGTGCATGCCGCGGCGGCACCCGCGCGCGTCAGGGGACCGGCGGCAAGGCGGAAAAACCGGCCTTTTTCGGCGCCAAGATCGAACGGCGAGACCACGGGTCGCAACCCCGTCAAGAGGCGCGGATAGGTGCGAACGAGCTGCGCCCAGCCACGCGATGCCTCATCCCGTCGCCGATACGAGGCCAGGTGGATGGCATAAGACGCCGAGTCGGGACCGGCCTTGACCGGCGTGGTGGCTTTTCCACGCCTCCCGGAGGCGTTGTCATGCGAAGCACCGGCTGACGCAGGGGCTGCATTCGGCGCGGACGCGGGCTTTGACGAGGCACCACCAGCTGATTTCTCCCGCGTGCTCTCAATCGCCTGGCGTTCCGCCGCATATTCGCTGGCGTTGATCACGTCCGCATCCTTCGCCGCCTCAAGCCTCAGCAAGGCACGTTCCACCTCATCGTGGCTGCGCGGCATCGTCGCCGATGACGCGGCGAGGCGGGCCCGCGCCGGCAACAATGCATCCAGGATCAGTTTTCGTTCTTGCGCGTGTTGGACGGGGTCCATTGCGCCCATCGCCATTGCCCGGCCGATGGCGCGCATCCGCCCGACGACGTCATCGGCTTCGGGAACCGGCCGGTTCAGCCCGAGTGATGGGGGCTTTTGCGTCAGGGGGAGAAGCGCGCCAAGGTTGGTGGAGCGGCGCGCGTGATGCTCGGTCGGGGTGATCAGCGAGTCGGCCAACAACCGGTCGAGGATCGCGAAGCGGGCGATGACATTGCCATCCGCCGCCCGCCGCCGAGACACCGGCGACACGTCTGCCTCGCCGGCGGTGGCCGGCCCGGACCCGGTATCCGGCGCGCGCCGAGCGATCTTGAAACGCGCGACCTCGGCAAGTGGGCCGGAAACTGGCTCCCCTGGAATGGCGATGGTTCCGCCGGGCGGGGGCCTCAGCGCATCGAGCACCGAGTAAAGCTGTCGCGCGCGGCGGTCGTTTCCGGCGCGCTCAGCGAGGATTGCCGCCCCAGCCAGCGCATAAGCATTGCTGGGGTTTGCCGCCAAGGCTTCGCCAAGGCGGCGATCGGCGGTTGCCAGGTCACCTTTGACCAGGGCCGCGAGACCGGCATCCGTCACCGCGTCTTCGACGACTTTCGTCTCTTGCGTGCCGTGCCAGAATTCTTCCTCGAACACTTCCGCTGGCACACACGCGGCCAACGCCATGACAGCGAGGGAAGCGAGAACCGCACGCGGCAGGATGTGCCAATTGGGGCGCATGGTGGCTACCCTTAGGCGTGAGTGGAAGCCGCCATCGCCGGAGGCAAGGCACCGCGGCGAGGCAGGACCGCCCTGCTATACCTGCATCATGACTAAGTTTTCGTTAAGATATTGGAGGGCCCGTGCGACGCATCATTCCCACTCGATGGTCCCCGGTGGCTTCGATGTAACGTCGTAGACCACCCGGTTGACACCGCGAACCTCATTGACGATACGGGAGGCGACGCGTGACAGAAACGCGTGGTCGAACGGATAGCTGTCGGCGGTCATGCCGTCGGTCGAGGTGACAGCGCGTAACGCGAGACAATTATCATAGGTGCGCGCATCGCCCATGACGCCCACCGTGCGCACCGGCAAGAGCACGGCGAACGCCTGCCAAATGGCATCATAAAGTCCCGCCGCGCGAATCTCCTCCAGGTAGATGGTATCGGCCTTCTGCAGGATCTCGACCCGGTCGCGGGTCACCGCGCCGAGGATGCGCACGCCGAGGCCGGGCCCCGGGAAGGGGTGGCGCCGCAACAAGCCGTCCGGGAGGCCGAGTTCCCGCCCCAGCGCCCGCACCTCGTCCTTGAACAGTTCACGCAACGGCTCGACGAGCTTGAGATTCATCCGCTCCGGCAATCCGCCGACGTTGTGGTGCGACTTGATGGTGACGCTGGGCCCGCCAGCAACGGAGACCGACTCAATGACATCCGGATAGAGGGTTCCCTGGGCAAGGTATTCGACGCCGCCGATCTTGTCCGCCTCTTGCTGGAAAACGTCGATGAAGGCGCCGCCGATGATCTTCCGCTTGGCTTCCGGATCTTCCACCGTCGCCAGCTTGGCCAGGAACAGATCGCCGGCGTCGCAATGGATAAGCGGGATGTTGTAATGGCCGCGGAAGAGCGAGACCACTTCGTCCGCCTCGCCGCTGCGAAGAAGGCCCGTGTCGACCAGAATGCAGGTCAGCTGTTCGCCAATGGCTTCATGAATCAGCAAGGCGGCGACGGATGAATCGACACCCCCCGACAGGCCGCAGACGACGCGGCCGTTGCCGACCCGGTCACGGATCCGCTCGATGGCGTCATCGCGAAAGGCGGCCATGGTCCAGTCGCCGGAACATCCCGCCACGCCATGCGTGAAGTTGCGCAACAGGGCGGCGCCATGCGGCGTGTGTACCACCTCGGGGTGAAACTGAATCCCGTAGAAATGGCGCGCATCGTCGGCGATCACAGCGAATGGCGCGCCCTCGGAAACGGCCACCGAGCGAAAGCCCGTCGGCAGCCGCGTCACCCGGTCGCCATGGCTCATCCAAACCTGTTCGCGTTCGCCCGGGCGCCACACGCCGTCGAACAGGGCGCAGGTATCGATGACGTCGACGAATGCCTTGCCGAATTCTTGGTGCCCCGACGTCTCGACGACACCGCCGAGTTGGGCGACCATTGTCTGTTGGCCGTAGCAAATCCCGAGCACGGGAACGCCGGTGGTGAACACCTCGGCGGCGGCACGCGGCGCCTCGGCCACGGTGACCGAGGCGGGGCCGCCGGAGAGAACGATCGCCCGCGGGTCGAACCGCCGGATGAACGCGCCGCTCACCTTGTTGAAAGGGTGGATCTCGCAAAACACACCGCTTTCGCGGACCCGCCGCGCAATCAGTTGGGTAACCTGGGAGCCGAAATCGACGATCAAAACCCGGTCGGTCACGATGGCGGCGGCGTGCTAGTCGGAAATCTGATAGTTCGGCGCTTCGCGGGTAATCGTCACGTCGTGAACATGGCTCTCGCGCAAGCCCGCCTGGGTGGTCCGCCGAAAAACGCAATTGCGCTGCATCTCGGCGATGGTGCGGTTGCCTGTGTAGCCCATTGCCGCGCGTAGGCCGCCGACCAATTGGTGAACGATGCCGCCCACCGGCCCCTTATAGGGAATTCGCCCCTCGATTCCTTCGGGAACCATTTTCAGTTTGTCGCCGATCTCCTGCTGGAAATAGCGGTCGGCCGAGCCTCGCGCCATCGCGCTAATGGATCCCATGCCACGGTAGGACTTGTAGGATCGCCCCTGATAGAGAAAAACCTCGCCCGGACTTTCGTCGGTGCCGGCGAACAGGGAGCCAAGCATGGCACAATCGGCACCAGCGGCGATCGCCTTGGCCAGGTCCCCCGAATAGCGAATGCCGCCGTCGGCAATCATCGGGACGTCGTGGCGGCGGCAGACATCCGCCACTTCCCGAACCGCCGTGAATTGCGGGACGCCGACGCCGGCGACAATGCGCGTGGTGCAGATCGATCCGGGACCGATGCCAACCTTGATCGCGTCAGCGCCGGCGTCGATCAACGCCTGCGCGCCGTCCGCGGTGGCGATATTCCCGGCAATCACTTGCGCGTAGTTGCTCAGCCGTTTGAGTGCCTCCACGGCATCGACAACGCCACGCGAATGGCCATGCGCCGTGTCGATGACGATGATATCGACGTCCTCGGCGAGCAATTGCTCGGCGCGGGAGAACCCGTCGGCGCCGACGCCCGTCGCGGCGCCGACTCGCAGTCGACCCTGGTCATCCTTGCACGCGCTGGGAAAGCGCTCCGCCTTCTCAATATCCTTGACGGTGACAAGGCCGACACATCGGTAGGCATCGTCGACAACCAGCAGCTTTTCGATCCTGTGCGCGTGCAGAAGCTTTTTCGCCTCATCCCGATCAACGCCGTCACGCACGGTCACCAACGGCCGTTCTGGTCGATCCACCGTCATCAACTCGCGCACCGGCTGATCGGCATCGGTGGCGAAACGAACATCCCGGTGCGTGATGATGCCGAGGAGGCGGCGGCTGCCATCCTCGACGACCGGGATTCCCGAAAATCCATGCGTCGTCATCAGCGCCAGGGCGTCGGCTAGCTTTTGGTCCGGACCGATGGTCATCGGGTCGACGATCATGCCGGACTCGTATTTCTTGACCCGACGCACCTCGGCCGCTTGGCGTTCGATGGACATATTTTTATGGATGACGCCGATCCCGCCGGCTTCGGCGATGGCGATGGCAAGCGCGCTTTCGGTGACCGTGTCCATGGCGGCTGATAACAATGGGATGCCGAGCCTGATGGTTCGCGTCAGGCGAGTCGTCGTGTCCACTTCGGCCGGCAGCACATCCGAGCGTCCTGGCAACAGCAGAATATCGTCGAACGCCAGCGCCTCGGGGATGTTCATGCCGCTCTACCTCTTGGAATGGCCAGGGATGATACACGACATGCGGTTTATGCCAAGCGACAAGATCGATCGTCCCGCGGCGGCGATTGGAACTGCCGAAAACCGTGAACTTAACCGCGTTGGGCGCTAGTCACAAGTTGCCGACTCCGGGACCCAGGGCTGCGAACTCATATGACAGGTGACAGGCGGGAGATTTTCTGAATCGATG
>CAYWRP010000102.1:0-6176 GCA_964460955.1 uncultured Rhodospirillaceae bacterium
CGCCCACAAAACCACCCTTCGCCGCTCTCAATCAACCACTGTCGTGCAGTGTGGGGAGACGGAAAGTCAGGCGCGGAGTGGAGTGTTGGGGACGGCGAAGGCGCCGCTTTCCACCTTCTCCGCGATCTCGTCCTCTCCCGCCAGGCGCAGACACGTTACGGTGCGCGCGGCGAACGTGGGGTCGGCGTCGGCGAGGACAGTGACGTGGGCGAGCTTGCGGCCGGGGCGGGGGACCTTGCCGTAGACGTGCAAGCGGCAGCCGGGCGGCAGCCGCGCTTCCAGATCCTGCGGCATGTCGCCGACGACGTTGACCATCGCCGCCGGGCGGGTAAGCGCGGTCGGCCCCAGCGGCCGGCCGAGGATGGCGCGCAGATGGTTCTCGAACTGCGAGGTGCGCGCGCCCTCGATGCTCCAATGGCCGCTGTTGTGGACACGCGGCGCTATCTCGTTGGCGAGCAGGGCGCTCTCGACCTGGAACAGCTCCATCGCCAGCACGCCGACGTAGCCGAGATCGTCGAGCAGGCGCACCGCCAACGCTTCCGCCTCGGCTTGCGCCGGATCGCCCGGGCGGCTTAAGCTGAGGCGCAGCATGCCAGCGCGGTGGACGTTCTCGCTCACCGGATAGAACGCCGTTTCGCCCGACGTGCCGCGCACCGCGATGACGGAGACCTCGCGGTCGAACGGCACCATCGCCTCGACTAGGCAGGGATGGCCGCCGATGCGCTCCCAGGCCGATGGCAGATCGTCGACCGCGCGCAGCACCGCCTGGCCCTTGCCGTCATAGCCGTGGGTGCGCGTCTTGAGGATCGCCGGCAGGCCGATGCGCGCCACGGCGGCCTCCAGCTCGCTCAGGTTGGTGACGGCGTCGAACTCGGCAGTGGGAATGCCGAGGGCGCGAAAGCGGGTTTTCTCGTTCAGCCGGTCGCGGCCGACCGCCAGCGCGGCGGCGGATGGATGCACGGCGACATGGCTTTCCAGGAAGGCGACGCTGGCGGCCGGCACGTTCTCGAATTCGTAGGTGACGACGTCCGCCCGCGTGGCGAGATGGGCCAGCGCCGCCTCGTCCGTGTACTCGGCCCGCAGGTGCTCGCCGAAGGCGGCGGCGCAGGCGTCCGCATCGGGGGAGAGGAACAGGAATTCGAGCCCGAGGCGACGGCCGGCCTCGGCCAGCATGCGCGCCAATTGGCCGCCGCCGAGAACGCCAACGATCATCGGTCAGGCGCGCCGGGGGGATCGACGCGGGGGTCGGGATCGGCGAGCACGGCGTCCGTTTGCCGGCGGCGGTAGGCCTCCAGCGCCGAGGTGATATCGGGATAGGTGTTGGCGAGGATCGCCGCCGCCAGCAGGCCCGCGTTGATGGCACCGGCGCGGCCGATGGCGAGCGTGCCGACCGGGATGCCGGCCGGCATCTGGGCGATGGAAAGCAGCGAGTCCATGCCGTTCAACGCCTTCGACTGCACCGGCACGCCGAGCACCGGCAGCCGCGTTTTCGCCGCCACCATGCCGGGCAGGTGCGCGGCGCCGCCGGCGCCGGTGATGATGACTTGCAGCCCGCTACCGGCGGCCGCCTCGGCGTAGGCGAACAGCTTGTCGGGGGTGCGGTGCGCCGAGACCACCTCCACCGCGTAGGGCACGCCGAGTCTATCCAGGGTCTCGGCCGCGTGCGCCATCGTCTCCCAGTCCGAGCGCGACCCCATGATGATGCCGACCAGGGGCCGATCCGGTAACTCGTTCACGTTTCTCGTCTCTCCTTGGAACACGACGACGTCCGCCGGCGCGCCCGCCGACGCGCCAGACTGACCAGGGGGAGGGATATCGCCTTCGCGCCGGGCTGTAAATCGCCAGCCGCGCGGTGACGGGCTTAGTGCTGGGTCGCCTGGACGAGGATCGCCGTGATGGTCGGCTCGCCGAGGGCGCGGCATGCCTCCAAACGGTGCAGACCCTCGACGAGGACAAAACGCTTCTTTTCGTCGGCGCGCACCCAGATCGGCGCCTGCTGGCCTTCTTCCATGATGCTTTCGGCGAGTTCGGCGACCCGCGCCGGTTTCAGCGTGTTGCGCCGCTTGACCGGCACGTAGATATCGTCGATCGGGATTTGCACCTCTTCCATCGGTCGATCTCTCATACGGCGGACTATAGCGCGATATCACCTGGCGGGAAAAGAGGCAGCTGACGTTCTACCCTTGTTGCATATTCGCTCTTTCGCGCTGGTAGAAATGCGCGTATAGTTTTATGTCGTAAATAACCCGTTGCATGGCATCGCGATGCCGGATGAGCGTCGCGGCTGGCCTGGACCGCCACGGGAACGGCTCGCCGGATGCGCGTGATCGCGTCCGGGGCCCCGCTCCCCTCCCGATCCTTTCAGCCCGGCGCCGAACGGCTGCCGGTACAAGACGCACCCACGGGCAGGCTTGGCGCGCGCCGTCAAACTTGCGGTGGGGTGTTTTGGGCAAAATGAGCGTCGCAGAGAGCGGGCTGGTTCAACAGTAACGAAGTGAGGGATGCTAGGATGAAGATTGCGGTCACCAGCCAAAATTACAAAACGATCACGCCGCATGCCGGCCGGACGCGTCGGTTCATCGTTTACGAGGCGACGCCGGGTGCCGAGCCGATCGAGGTCGATCGCCTGGATCTTCCGAAGGAACTGTCCATGCACGAGTTCCACGACAATCCGGCCAGTCATCCGCTGGACGAGATGGACGTGCTGATCGTTGGTTCCTGCGGCCCCCAATTCGCGCATCGGATGTCGGAGCGCGGCGTCAAGGTGATCTCGACCAAGAAGTCGGACCCGTTGGACGCGGTTCATGCGTACCTCGAGGATCCGGAAGCCGCCGCCGCCGCCCAATACCTGCCGACCGGCGGACACGGACACGGACACGGTGCCGGGCATCGCCATTAAATGGTCAGCTGCGTCGGCTTAACCCAGTAACGAGACGAATGGCCGCGGCAAGCGGCCCGGACTGGGAGGAAACGTCAATGAACCCGGAACTCGAATTCGGTGCCGTCAGGCGTCTGCGCATAGACGTCCTGACGGAAACCGGCTGGTTCGACGATACCGCGTTCAAGGGCACCATGCAGGCGCACGGTGGCCCAAACCAGAGCCAGTACGCGATTCCCTGGGAGTGGAGCAACGCGGGCGGCTACGCGGCGCTGATCACGGTGACCGGCCTCGACGGCGACGAGTGCAGGATCCTGCTCGACACCGGCTGGAACACCGAGTGGATGGATTATGTCTACGCCCGCCACGGGATCGACCGGATGCTGCAAGCCGGCGAGATCGATTTCATGGTGCTGTCCCACTGGCACCTCGATCATTTCTGGGGAATCGAATCGACGCTCAAGCATGCGCCGGGGCTGACCATTTACGCGCCGGCCACATGGAGCACACCGGACCGGGAATTACTGCGCGAGCAAGGAAGCTTCACCGCCACCGATGGTGCCGGCAGGCCGGTCGAGCTGTGCCGCAACACCGTCCGCCACGAGGGCGAACTGATCCTCACCGAAGAAGGCGGCGAGGCGGGGCGGGGGATCTACTCGCCGCTGCCGGGTCTCGCCATCCACATGTTCGACGCGTCGTTCCTGCTGCGGACGCGGGGCGAGAACGTCCTTTACTTCAACGTCGCCGACAAGGGCGTCGTCACGGTGACCGGCTGCGGCCATCCCGGCATCATGAACCTGCTCGACTTCGCGCGCGGCAACTTCAAGCAAAACCGCCTCTACGGCTGCTACGGCGGTCTGCATTTGAGCATCTTCGACACCTGGAAGCCGGAGTTCGACAGCATCATCGATGAGGTCAACGCGTCCAGCATCGAGAAGATGGGCTGCAACCACTGCACCGGCTGGATGTGGGCGGAAAAGGCGATCAGCCACGGCGTGCCGATCGTCAAGGGCACCGACGCCTACCTGACCTATCCCAAGCAGTCGACGGCAGGCACCGGCAGCCGCGCCTTCCTCGGGAACGGCGACTGGGTGACATTCTGAGGCCGCTGGCGGTCAGAACCCCGTCACCGTCATCACCGCCTCCCGCTTGGCGAAGTCGGCATCCACTTCGAAGAGGTACTGGCGGGTCACGCTGCGCTGGAAGGCTTCGCCGGCCCAGGTGAGGTCGGTGGTGACGCGGCGTTTGAGGGCGAACGCGCCGTCACCGTCTAGGCACGGCTCGATGCAGAACCGGTAGGTATCGTGGGGGCCGTCGCCGGCGTCCGGCGGGCCGACCACCCCCAGGACATCGCCGCGCGGCGGCAGCCACGCCGGGTCGATGGCCTCCAGGTTCAGCGCCACCGCCATGTCGAAGACGCGGATGTCGAAATCGCAGCTCGCCTCCAGGTAGGCGCCCAGCAACTCCTCGCGCACCAGCGCCGCCAAGCGGGGCGGGAAGTTAACCTCGCGGAGATAGGTCGTCTCGGGCGTCTTTTCGAAGCGCGCGGTGACGGTGAACGGGTCGACGCCGAGACTGTCGTCTTCGCGGCGCATTGTCCAGGTCTGTTGCAGGCAGTCGGGGCGCGACGAGCAGTGTGTCGCCTTGATGCCAAATATGTCCTCGATGTCGAGGGGGCCGAGCGCGATGTCGCGTAAGGTGATCGCCGTGCCGCCGTCCGCCCGCCGGGCGAACCGCACGAAGTCCGGGTTGTCGCAGTAGGCGTTGTGCGCCACCCGCATCTTCTCGAAGTTGGGCAGGCCGATCAGGGTGCAGCCGGCGGCGGCCAGGGCCATCAACCCGACAAGGACAATCCAGGGTCTCATGCCGCCCCGTGATAGCGCGGCGCGGGCGGCCGGGCGATTCAAAAGTGCGCGCGGGACGTGGCCTCGCCGCCAGGCGGCCTAGAAAACGGCGTGGTCGCCGCGCTCGGCCGAAACCTCGCCGTTGACGATGCGAGCGTAGAAATCGAATAGCGTCTCGGAGCCGGTCGACGGCGTCGCCTCGGCGCTGTAACGCCCGGTCGCCGGTTCGAGGACGAGCATCGATTCGGTGGCGTAGTAGCGGCCGATGCGGGCCAGCTCCGCCTTCGCCGCCAGCTTCGGCGCGACGCGCCCTGCCGTGCTCAGGCCACCGACGATGGCATCGAGCAGCGCCACCGGCACGTGGCGGAAGCGCGGCTTGCGGCCCAACAATGCGAACAGCCGCTCGCCCTGCTGTTTGGGTGTGATCGCCGCGCCGGGCCCGCCAATCGGCAGGATGCGGCCCCAGCGGCTTTCGTCGTCCAGGCAGTCGGCGAGGTAGTCGGCGAGATCGCCATCGCCGATCGGCTTGCAGGCGGTGAGCGTGCCGTCGCCGATCAGCAGGTACGGCTTGCCCTGCTTGAGGCGGCCGATCTGCCCCGACAGCGACTTGAAGAAGGCGGTCGGGCGGACAACCGAATAGGTCAGCCCCGACGCCATCAATGTGTTCTCGAACGCGCGCTTCGCCTGCTGGAAGGTGAGCAACGGTTTCTGCACGCAGAGCGCCGACAACAGGACCATTTGCGTGACGCCGGCGTCGCGGGCGGCGGCCAGCGCGTCGACGTGTGCCTGGTGCTCGATCGCCCAGGCGTCCCTTGGAACGCCGGTGCGCGAGGCGAGGCAGGAGACCAGGGCGTCGAATCGCTCGCCGCGAAAACCGTCGCCGGCAAGGGAAGCTGGGTCGGTGACATGGCCGATGCGGATTTGAGCCCCGTCCAGCAACCGGGTGCTGGCGTCAGGGGTCAGTGTGCCGCCGACGCCGGCGTTCGGTCGGACGAAACACACCACCTCGTGGCCGCGCCGTATGAGCGCGCGCACCGTCGCCCGGCCGATGGTGCCGGTGGCGCCGAGCACGAAGACGCGCCTCGGATGGGGCGAGCGGGCGGCCGGCGGTGGCGTTGACTGAGGCATCGGCGGGCAGTTTAGGGCGGATCGCCGCTGAAGGGAAATCCGCCATGTCGCGCCGACCACGCTGGTTCAGATGGCGGGGCGCGGCGCGCCGGCTAGTTGCCCTTGTCGCCGCCGGCGCGGCGGCGGCCGAAAAGGGCGACGGTATGACGGGCCGCCCGGTGTCTCGGCGAAGGGCGGCGGAGCCGATCGCGCGGATCGAGACCAGCGAAGTCATGCAACCGAAATGGGCCGGATTGGCGTGGCAACCAGCGGTGGCGTGGTAAATTGGCGCGTCGACGCAGGGCTCCGAATCCAAGTTAGGTGGGTTGTGAGGAGAGGATGGCGTT
>CAYWRP010000103.1:0-6027 GCA_964460955.1 uncultured Rhodospirillaceae bacterium
CGGCTGGTCCGACAACTTCGCAAGATCCATCATCGGCCAAATGCGATAGCCCTGACGACAAGGCCGATCCGAATTGACCGCGACCGGATCCATGAATAGTCGAACTTGTCGCCCGCCATTAAAGGATGCTCCAAAGCTGCTTGCAATCGCTTCCTAATTACGCATCGTTCGACAAGAACATCGGCGTGTCAATGCATCGCCGGATGGCTCGGCTGTAAGCTGATCCGCGCGGCGAACTGTCATCGGGATCACATTTTTCCGTTTCCGGTTGGCTCATGGTCACGCCAGTGTGATAGTCGATCCTGTGGGGGTCGGCGGAACGCCGGAGAAGGGCCTCCAAACGATGGCCGGAGAGCGCTGAGATGGGACTGCGGCAGAAATTCAACCTGATGGTCGGCGGCGTGTTCTTGGTCGGCATCGCCATTTCCGGCGGGTTGATGTATTGGATCACGCAACGCAACGCCCAGGAAGAAGTGCTGCAGGAAGCCCGTATTCTTTATGAGGCGGCACTGGCGATCCGCGGCTACACGGCGAATGAAATCGCGCCGCTGCTGCTGCCGATGATCGAAGAGCAATTCCTGCCGCATACGATCGCGTCGTTCGCCGCCCAGTACAACTTCCGCACCATGCAGCAGCGGTTTCCCGACTATTCGTACAAGGAAGCGGCGCTCAACCCGACCAACCTGAACGACATGGCGAAGGGATGGGAAGCCGAGGTCATCGAGACGTTCATGGAAAATCGGGATATCACCGAAAAGGTGATCGTTCGCACCACCGATCAGGGCGAAGTTCTCACCCTGGCGCATCCGATCGTCATCGAGAATCAGGTCTGCCTGCGCTGCCATGGCGCGCCGGATGACGCGCCGCGATCAATGCTCGCGCTTTACGGGACAGAAAACGGCTTCGGCTGGAAACTGGGGGATGTAATCGGCGCGCAACTGGTCTCCGTGCCCACCGATGTGCCGAAGAGGCGCGCCTGGGAGCACTTCGGACTTTCCATGGCGATGGTCACCGGGGTTTTCGTGGTCATTCTTGTCGCCCTCAACATCGGCCTGAACCGGATCGTCATCCGGCCGCTGAAACGGATGTCGACGGTCGCCGATGAGGTGAGCCTCGGGAATCTCGACGCGCCGGAATTCACCCACGAGAGCAAAGACGAGGTCGGATCGCTGTCGGAGTCGTTCAACCGCATGCGCCGCAGCCTGGCCAGTGCCTTGAAAATGATCGATGGAATATAGCCGTTTGCCGGACCGCGATCCGCCGCCGGAAGGGACAACATCCACCAGCGAGCCGCGCAAGATCGGCCGGTACGTTGTCTCCGAGGTCATCGGTCGCGGCGCCATGGGCATTGTCTATCGCGGGCATGACCCGCTGATCGACCGCGACGTGGCGGTAAAGACGATCCGCACCGACCTGCTCGCCGACGACATGCGCGACGAGGTGCTGTCGCGATTCTGCCGCGAGGCGCAGGCGGCGGGCCGCTTCGTGCATCCCAACATCGTCGCCGTGTTCGATTTCGACGGCGCCCACGAGCCGCCGTTCATCGCCATGGAATTGATCGACGGCAAGTCACTCGCCGAACTGCGCAAGGCCGGGCTCACCTTCGACCTGCCGCGCGTCCGCTCCATCATGGTGCAGCTTCTGAGTGCCTTGGAATGCGCCCACGGCCACGACGTCGTGCACCGCGACATTAAACCCTCCAACGTCCTTTTGGAGCAGAACAACAGGGTCAAGGTGCTGGACTTTGGCGTCGCCCGCTTCATCGCGCCGAACTCGACCCAGTTCGGCAAGATTGTCGGGACCGCGCGCTACATGGCGCCGGAGCAGTTCCTGGGCCAGATCGTCGACCAACGGACCGACATCTTCGCCGCCGGTGTCATCATGTACGAACTGATTACCGTCCAACGCCCCTTTCCCGGCGACTCGCATTCGGAAATTCTCGAACGGATCATGCGGGAAGAGGGGCCGGACCCAGCCGAGTTGGTGCCAAACCTGCCGCCAGCCGTGCGGCGGGTCGTGCGGACGGCGCTGGCCGCCGATCCCGACGATCGCTTCCAGAACGCCACCATGTTCCGCCAAGCTCTCGAGGCGGCGTTCGAGAACGTCGGCGAACCGGTGCCGGCAAGCGATCTCGAGACAATGCTCAACGCTACCCAGATGACGCCGCCGCTGCCCGATTCCGTGACGCTCGCTGGCAGCGATCCCGAAGTGCTGTCACAGGTCGAGAAGGACTTGGCGCGGGCGATCGGACCGATCGCCGGCGTGATGCTCAGGCGGGCCTTGAAGGAAACCCGCGACCTGGAAGCGCTCTACAAAAACCTCGCGCGGCATATCGAGCCGCTGGCCGAGCGTGAGAAGTTCCGCCAACGTGGCGACAAGCTGTTGGCGCGTATCCGCGAGGGCCGCAAGCCCGGCACGACGTCGCGGACAACGCGAACCACCAGCGGATCCTCCCTTCAACGACGGGATTTCGACCCTGTCGAGCTCGACGCCGCGGCACGGGCGCTGGCCCGCTTCTGCGGGCCAATTGCCCAGGTGATGGTCCGGAAAGCGGCGGCAAACGCCGGTTCACTGGCCGATTTGTACCAGGCGCTGGCGGAGAACATCGACAACCCGCGTGACCGCGAGACGTTTCTCCGCGACGCCCGGCGGCTGTTCTGAGCGACGCCACGTCGGACGTTAATCCCTGACGAACGGATTGGTCTTGCGCTCGGCGCCGAAGGTCGATGTCGGCCCGTGGCCGGGAATGAAGGTGACGTCGTCGCCCAATGGCCACAGCTGCGTCTTGATGGCGGTGATCAACGTCTCGTAGTCGCCGCCGGGGAAGTCGGTGCGGCCGATGGAGCCGGCGAATAAGACATCGCCGACCAGGGCGAGCTTGTCGCCGGCGTGGAAAAAGATGACATGGCCGGGGGTGTGGCCCGGGCAATGCCGGACCTCGAAGGTCTCGCCGGCGACGGTCACCGTCTCGCCGCCCCGCAGCCAGCGGTCGGGCGTGAACGGACTGACGCCATTGGCGACACCGAACATGCGCGCCTGTTCCGCCATGCCATCGATCCAGAACTGATCGCCGGCGTGCGGCCCCTCGACCGGCAGGCGAAAGCGCTCCACCAGCTCGGCGACGCCGCCGGCATGGTCCAGGTGCCCATGGGTGAGCAGGATCTTCTCCAGCGTAATGCCTTGTTCGTCGACGCTGGCCATGATGCGGTCGATCTCGCCGCCGGGATCGACGACCGCGCCGACCTTGCTCTCCTCGTGCCAGACGAGGGAACAGTTCTGCTGAAACGGCGTCACAGGAATGATGGCGTATTTCATCGGCGGCGAGGCTCTCGGGGTCTGTGTCCCACGACAAGTGGGGAACGGCAGGCAATTCGTTTCCCGATGACCTAGCGCATCTTCGGCGCCAGTGCAAACGGCCGGGAGAGTTACGGTCCGGCGGTCCCGCGAATGTCGTCTTGCCCTTTTTCGGCCGGCCACTTTTTGAACGCGAACACGTAGAGCAGGATCAGCCCGGCCAGCGGGATCGGCAGCATAAGGAACCACCAGCCGGACCAGCCGCCCTTGCGAAACACCCAGTAGGCCGGCAGGTTCAGGAGAAAGATGACGATGATGATCAGCCAATGCCAGATCGAAACCGTTCCCATCGCTTCACGCCCCTCGTCGCGCCGGCCAGTCGCGCAGCGCCAGCAAGAGCCAGCAGACCAGCCAGCCGAGCGGCCCGAAGATCAAAAGCAGCGCCCACAGGCGGCTGAAGCCGGCCTTGTGGAAGATTTGCTGCAACGGGATCGCCAGCAGGATCAAGCCGATGATCGAGCCGATCAGTTGGCCGTCGCCAGTGCCGCCTGCTTCCATGCCCTCGATCCCCTGTATCGCCGTCGATGATTTTCAGTATCCCAGCCCGGACAAGTGATACGCCCCCTAGGCGAAACGGTCAACGGCGGCCGGGGCGCGTCAGGGAGAGTTCGACGCGGCGTAAAACTTCGTGCAGGCTTAACCGCGGCGTCGGACGGCGGCAGGCGGCGCGCACCTGCTCGACGGCATCCATGCGCCGCTTGATGATCATCGCCAAGTGATCGGCATACGCCGGATTGGCGGCGACGACGTTGCGCATGCATTCGAGGCTGACGCGGATCGTCGTGACATCGGTCAAGGCGGCGAATTGGAGGAACGACGGTTCCGAGGTGGTCATCGAGGTGATGCCGAAGTACCAGCCGGGGCCGAGCTCCTCGACGCCGCGCCGCACCCCGTCCGGGGTGACGAAGCTGGACTCGACGACGCCGGAGGCGACGACATCGATGCCGACGGCGATCTCGCCCTCGCGCAGGATCACCGAGCCGGCGTCGAAAAACTGATAGCGGCTGGCGGCGGCGAGCTGTTCCAACTCGCCGTCACTGAATTCGCTGGCGAGGTCGAGGCCCTTGAGCGCCAACAGGATGGTCGGCGGTTCGCCCGTCGACAGCGGCGCCTCGCGCGTCTGCCACTCATGTATTTTCGGCGCGATGTGGATGCCGGCGCTGCGGAGCGCATAGTGCACCTCGCGAAACAACTCCTCGCGGCCGGCGAACATCGACGGATAATTCTGGAAGTGGACCCAGACCATATACGTGTAAGGCACGGTGGTGGCGTCGGCCATGCGGACGACGGGCGGCGGCTGGCGCATCACGCCGTGGCAGCGCAAGGCGGCGTCCAGCAGCAACTCTTTGCCGAAACGGGGGTCGACCTCGGCGGGAATCTTGATCAGGTACCAGGGGGCGAATTTGTGGTCGATGCCGTGCAGGTTCTTGAAGCGGCTTCCCGCCAACTCGCTGTTGGGGATCACCAGGGTCGCGTTGTCCCAGCCGCGCAGCCGCGTCGCCCGCCAATTGATGTCGGTGACCTGACCGACGGTGTCCTCGCTTACCTCCAGCCAGTCGCCGAGCTCGAACGGCCGCTCGATGCTGAGCGCGATGCCGGCGAACAGGTCGCCAAGCGTGCGTTGCAGGGCGAAACCGATCAGCGCCGCGATGACGCCGGTGGAGACCCAAACTCCAGTGATCGAATAGCCTTGCGTCCACAAATAGAGCGCGCCGACGATGAGCAGCCAGGCACCGTAATAGAGGCCGCGCCAAAGCCCGGAGATGCGGCCGGGCGCCCCATGATCGCCGCGGGTCAGATACATCACCTCGAAGAACCGGGCGACGGTTAGGGTAACAACGAAGACGGTCGCGGCAATCGTCAGCGCGCGCAGGTCGCTGTCGTACTCGGCGAGACCGGCGTGGCGGACGGTGACCCGCGCCAGGCTGCCAATGACGATGACGGCGATCGGCGCCAGGATCATCTCGAGAATGGCGTTCACGCGGGGAAACTGGACGATGAGCGGTCGGCCGCCGACTTTCCGGGCGGCGATGAGGATGAAGGCAATCAGTGCCGCCAGGACCGCCGCCACCGGCCAATTATCGTCGGCTAGGCGGTCGAAGAAATTCGTCGTGTTCATCGCGGCGGATCGGTCCGTTCGTCGAAGGAGTGCATCGCCGGGGCGTTATACCGCGAAAACGGGCCAGCGAGAATTTTCGAGAGCGTTACGGCGGCGGCCAGCCGTTGGTCTGAAACCCTGGACGTATCGTCCCAGCATTTCGACAAACGGTTTGCGGTGGCGGCGTGGCCGCGGGGACATGCCATGCCTCACACGGCGGGATCCTTTGGCCAAGCTACGAGGATAACGAGAGCCGACATAAAGCATGTCGTACTGGTAGCAGAAAAAAACAAACCGAAATCCATAATTAACCTAACAAGCGAATACGAATTACCGGTTCACTACATGATTGCATAAATTAAAGCAAAGTTAATACAATATCGCATGATATGAGAGGGCGAACTCAGGTGGTAAATTCCCTGCATGCTGGTAAATCTTAGAACCCAACCTGGGTATGCAGGATTTTTAAACAAATTTTTTCTTTTTTATATCACAAAAAAGACACTAAATATTTTTAGACACTCCTGCATGAATAAATCAGGATCGCAGATCACGAATGTCGTGTCATTTTCTAG
>CAYWRP010000104.1:0-5993 GCA_964460955.1 uncultured Rhodospirillaceae bacterium
ACGAGGTCTTCCGGCGTGAACGAGGTCTCGCGCGCGAAGTCGTAGTAGAACCCGTTCTCAATTGTAGGGCCGATCGTGACCTGGGTCTCGGGATAGAGTTCTTTGACGGCCTGGGCCATGACATGCGCCGCGTCATGTCTCAGCAGTTCGAGCACTTCGGGCTGTTCGCGGGTCACGATCTCGACTTCGGCGTCGTTCTCGATTAGCGAATTGAGATCGCGCAAGACGCCATCGATCCTCAAAGCCAGCGCCTCATCAATGATCGTTCTGCTCAAACGAGCGGCGATCTCGTGGCCACGAACGGGCCTGTCATAGCTTTGAACACCGTTGGGCAAGGCAATCTGGATCATGACAGCGACCTTAAACTATCGAGAATACAGCAGAGAGTTGAACATCCATCAGCCAGTCCTCCGCCAGACCTGACCATCAGCGCGATCCTCGACGGTGACACCAAACGCGACGAGTTCGTCGCGGATCCGATCCGCGGTGGTATAATCTCGTGCTAATCGAGCGACCTGCCGTGCCTCAACCATACGCTGGATCCTTGCCGTCTCTCTGTCGTTTCTCGAGGGCTGTTCCAACCAAGTTGCAGGATCGTCTTGCAACAGGCCGAGCAGACTGCCGGCTTCGCGCAGGGCCGCTTTATACCTGGCACGATCCGCCACGGTCGTCGACCGGCGCGCCGCCTTCGATAGTTGGAAGAGTTTAGCGATTGCTGCTGGAAAGTTGAGATCGTGCTCGAGGGCCGCCTCGAATGCGTGGAGCTGACCGCGCGGATAGGCAATATCGGGAACATCGCCGAGATCGCGGAGCGTACCATAGAGACGATCAAGGCCGCGTTTAGCCTGAGCGAGTCCGTCCGCGCTCCAGTCGAGCGGCTGGCGATAGTGTGTCCCTAGGAGCGCGAAGCGGATGGCCTCGCCTGGCGCTTCGTTAAGAAGATCGCGGACAAGAAGCACGTTGCCTAGCGACTTCGACATTTTCCGCCCGTCGACAGTGACGAAGCCGTTGTGGACCCAAAATCGGCAGTAGAGTTCTCCGCCATGGGCGCAGGTGCCTTGGGCGATCTCATTCTCATGGTGCGGAAAGATTAGGTCCTGGCCGCCGCCATGGATATCAATCGTTTCACCGAGGTGTCGTTCGATCATGGACGAGCATTCGATATGCCAACCGGGTCGCCCGCGACCCCACGGGCTGTCCCAGCCTGGCAGGTCTGGTGTCGAGGGCTTCCAAAGGACGAAGTCCGCTGGGTCGCGCTTGTAAGGTGCCACTTCCACCCTCGCACCGGCGATCATCTCATCACGTTTGCGACCCGACAAAGCACCGTAAGCCGAAAATGACGGCACGTGGAACATGACATGCCCCTCGACCGCATAGGCATGACCCCGTGCAATCAACCGTTCCACCATGTCGATGATCTCGGGAATGTGCCCAGTCACGCGCGGTTCAAGATCCGGCGTCAGGACTCCGAGCGCGGCCATGTCGGTATGGTAGGCCTCGATATAGCGTTCCGTGATTGTTGAGATCGGAAGGCCCGCTTTGTTTGCGGAGGCGTTGATCTTGTCGTCGACATCCGTGTAGTTACGAGCGTAGACGACACGCCCGAAGCGCCGCTTCAACAGGCGATAAAGAACGTCAAACACGATTGCTGGACGGGCATTGCCGATATGAGCGAAGTTGTAAACGGTCGGCCCGCAGACATACATCGTCACGCGATCGGGATTTGCCGGTACAAAGGGCTCTTTCGTCCGATTCATGGTATTAGTCAGGCAAAGCGTCACTGCTGCGTCTCCTCGTACTGAGGACGTGCCGGCAGCTCGACATAGAACCCGCCGCCGTCCCCCTCGGGCAAAGGATGAATACGAGTAATGAGCCCGCGCATACGCGCCTCAAGGAGCTGCCGGCCGATCGGAAGGAAGAGGGTCTCTCCACTGGTCGCAGTCGCTGGATCGATTTGAATCACCACGCTTGTCAGATCACCTGAGCGCAACCCTTCCAGCGTCTGGGAGATCGCCGACCGGGCGTGACTCAACGAGGCTCCGCGCAAATCCAGCATGTGTTCACCGCTTTCGCGATCGCCAACAAGCGCGCGAACGCTGTTGGGTTCAAACAAGGGCACGGCAGGCTTTCCCTGACCGGAAACCACCCACCAGGGCCAATCGGTCCGTCATGGACGCACCTCGAACTTGGCGACGTCCCTGTCCCCTGACTCGTTGGCGTGCAACTCCAGCTGCCGGGTCTCGGCGTCCGTGAACATTTTGAGCGTGTCCCGCAAAACCGCTTCGTCCAAATCACGGGTAATGAAGACGATGCGGGTGCGCCGATCCTTGCCTGGCCATTTCTTAAGCATGACTGGCGGATGGAAAATGTGCTGCACGCCGTGGATCACGAATGGGCCTTTGAGACGCTCGATATTGACGAAGCTTCCAATCATTATGCCAACGCAAATGGTTCGAGGCCCGAGAGACGGAGGGCGGGTTGACTGTCGGGGATGGATCGTGGCGCGAAGTCGGCGACGGCATCGGCGATGGCGCGGATGTGGTCAGGGGTCGTCCCGCAGCATCCGCCAACGATGTTGATGAGCCTGGATTCTGCCCATTCGCGGATCAGGCTGGCGGTGGTCTCGGGCGCTTCATCGTATTCGCCGAACTCGTTCGGCAGGCCGGCATTGGGGTAAGCACAAATATAAGTGTTGGCGACCCGAGATAGCTCGGCCAAGTGCGGGCGCAGCAGCTCGGCGCCAAACGCGCAGTTGAGGCCAACGGTCAATGGATTGGTGTGACGCACCGAATTCCATAGGGCTTCGGTGTTCTGACCGGAAAGATTGCGCCCCGACATGTCGGTGACCGTCCCCGAAACCATGACCGGCAGGGTGAAGCCCTGCTCGTCGAAGACTTCGGCGATGGCGAACAGGGCTCCCTTGGCGTTGAGAGTGTCGAAAATCGTCTCCAGCAGCAAGGTATCAACGCCGCCTTCGATCAGCCCTTCAACCGCTTCGCGGTAACTCAGGCACAATTCGTCGAAGGTGATGTTGCGATAACCGGGATCATTGACGTCGGGTGATACCGACGCGGTGCGGTTTAGCGGGCCGATGGACCCGGCGACAAAACGCGGCCTGTCCGGGGTCTTCTCGGTCCAGGCATCGGCGACACGCCGCGCGATACGGGCGCCTTCGACATTGAGTTCCCGGGCGATGTGCTCGAGGTTGTAATCCGATTGCGCTACCGTGGTGGAATTGAAGGTGTTGGTGGTGGCGAAGTCGGCGGTGGCCTCGAAATAGGCGCTGTGGATGCCTTCAATGATGTGGGGCTGGGTCAAATTGAGGAGATCATTGTCGCCTTTGACGTCATGATTATAGTTCGCGAACCGCTCCCCGCGGTATTCTGCTTCGCCCAGCTTGTGGCGCTGGATCATGGTGCCCATGGCGCCGTCCATGATCAGGATGCGCTCTTTGAGTGCCGCCTCAAGGGCGGCTCGTCTTTCATTGCGGTCGAGCATAGTTATCTAGCCTCTGGTTGCAGCAGTGAGGGGGACGTCGACGCGCGGTCTGACGCCGAGCATGTGGCAGATGGCAAAGGTCAGATCGGCGTGGTTCAACGGGTTCGAGCTCGAGATGCTGGAACTGGCCCGCCGCCCAGATGACGAACTGTGCGCGGATCGTCCCTGTCTTGGTGACAAGATCAATCTGCTCGCTGTCGGAAACCAGGGACGTAACCTCGATACCAGTTTCCACCCACAGACCAAAGACCTCGCAGGCCTGATCCAGATAAGTCGCAGACTCCGCGCCATACCAAGGCCTGCCGGCCCCGCACCGACGATGGCAACATCCGCGCTTGTTATGGTGTGGCGCGGGTTCACTTCCGCACCTCAAATAACGCGATATCGGGATCTCGGCTTTCAACAGGAATGGATTGTTGCGGTTGCTGGATCTCGCTCACCGCTGCATCCGTGAACATTTTGAGCGTGTCCCGCAATACAGCTTCGTCCAAATCACGGGTAATGAAGACGATGCGGGTGCGCCGATCCTTGCCTGGCCATTTCTTAAGCATGACTGGCGGATGGAAAATGTGCTGCACGCCGTGGATCACGAATGGGCCTTTGAGACGCTCGATATTGACGATGCCCTTGACGCGAAGGACGTCCGGGCCTTTGAGCAGCAAGAGGGCTTCCAGCCAGCGATCAAACGCATCCCCGGGTATTGGATCGTCAAGTGTCAGGCATACCGCCCTGATGTGATCGTCGTGTCGGTTAGCGTCATGGTGATGGTGGTCGGCGCTATGAGGAGCATCAGGCCCGTGATCGTGAACGTCATGTGCCTCATGATGCTCGGCTTCTTTGAAGGCTTCGGCATTCAGCCAGCGGCGGACATCGAGGCTCTTGGTTTTCGGATTGTAGAGCCCGGCATCTAGTAGCTGTGCGGGATCGACCGCGCCATTCATCGTGTGGATGATCGGCGCGCCGGGATTGAGTGCATTCAAGCGCTGGATCAGGGTCGCCACCGCGTCGGGCTCGACAAGATCGGTCTTGGTCAGCAATAGCCGATCAGCCACAGCCGCCTGCTTCACGGACTCGATCTGCCGGTCGAGGGTTGTCATGCCCGTGGCGGCATCGACCGTTGTTATGACGCCATCCAGGCGATAACGCTGCGCGACGTCCGGTTCGGTCATCAAGGTGTGAAGGATCGGGGCCGGATCCGCGAGCCCGGTGGTCTCGATCACCACCCGGTCAAACCATAGCCCATCGTCGCGCGCAAAGCGTGCGGGGACAAAAGCGCCGCCGCCGCGCGCAAAGCGTGCGGGGGCCTCGCGCAAGGTCTTGGCAAGATCGCCCCGGATGGTGCAGCAAAGGCATCCGCTTGACATCTCGATGACGACATCGTCCTCGCTGCGCGTCACGAGATCATGGTCAACGCCGATCTCGCCAAACTCGTTGATTAGTACGAGCGTCCGGCTGAGCGCTGGCTGTTGGATCAGATGGTTGAGCACCGTCGTCTTGCCGCTGCCCAGAAAGCCGGTCAGCACCGAGACCGGCAGACGCTGCGAAGATCTATTGACGTTCCAGATTCCCATAGGCCCCTCTCTTCCGTTCAGGCCTCGCCAGCCGCGATGCAACTCGTGCAGGTGCCCTCAACCTCGATTACGCGCCTTGTTGGGCGGAACCCGATAAGGGCGGCATCCTCGGAGATCAGGCACTCAAGCCGCTGGTCTTCCAACTCGACCGATGCCCCGCAGTTGCTGCAGATAAAGAACAGGCAATCATGCTGTCGCTCCGGATGGGCGCAAGGGACATAGGCGTTCCGGCTTTCGATCTTCGAGACGAGCCCCTGGGACATCAGAAACTCAAGCGCCCGGTAGACAGTGGGCGGCCCAACCGGGCGGGAGCCCCTAAGCTTGAGGGTTTTGATCAGTTCATAGGCGCCCGTCGGGCGACCGCTCGTCCACAGCAGTTCCAGTATCTGGCGCCGCAGCTCTGTCAGTTGCGCTCCGCGCGCGCTGCAGAGGGACATTGCCAGCGCAATCCGTTCAGCCGGCGCATGCTGCACTCGGCAGTTGGGATCGGCGCAGGGACTAGGCTCAATCGGCATAAGCGCCATGACCTTTTCGCTTGTTGTAATCGACACATGCAACGTTATAACGTTGCATAAATTCCACGCAAGGGCCAATTCTTGGTCGCCAGTGTGGCCGCAGGAAAGGATTTGATATGGACATAGCGGTGGCAGGAAGCCGGCTTCTCACCAACTCGGGTAGACGCCGACGGCCCAGCCGAGCAGACGCGGAAGCGGCGGTGCGGACTCTGATTGAATGGGCGGGCGACGACCCCGACCGCGAAGGCCTCGTAAGCACGCCCCAGCGCGTGGTGCGGGCCTATGAAGAATTCTTCGCGGGGTACAATGAAGATCCGGTCGCGCTGCTTGCGACAACGTTTGACGACACTGCCGCCTACGACGAGATGATCGTCCTGCGCGACATCCGCCTCGAATCGCACTGCGAGCA
>CAYWRP010000105.1:0-5909 GCA_964460955.1 uncultured Rhodospirillaceae bacterium
TCGCCCACAAAACCACCCTTCGCCGCTCTCAATCAACCACTGTCGTGCAGTGTGGGAATAGCATTCCTCTCGTTGGCAAATGGGCGGGGTGGGAAGATGATCGTCGAAAATTGCATCCGCACGCCCGCGAGCGGATGACCGAACGCGGCGCGACGGAAACCGAAATTGTCGAAACCGTCAATTCGGGGGAGCGGTTCGCTGTGCGGTTCGGTCGCACGGGGTTCCGTCGTAACTTTCCATTCCAGGGCACGTGGCGTGGCAAGCAGTACGGGATGAAACAGCTCGAGGTGATCGCCCTGGAGGAGAATGGGCGTTGGCTTGCGATCACTGTCATCGTCAAATACTTCTAAGGGCGATTGAAAAGGATCCTCCGATGAAGATCGACTACGATCCGCGTTACAATGTTGCCTATCTCCGCTTCCGGGAAAAACGGGAGGATGTCGAAACGGTGAAGCTGTCGGAACAGGTTCTGATCGATCTGGCACCGGATGGCAGCCTCTACGGGATCGAACTTTTGAACGCCAACGAGCAATTGAAGGCCTCCGACGCCGGCCGCCTGATCGCCACTGATGCCGCCGGCACCGAGCACTCGATCCCGCTCGCCGGGTGACGCCGCTCGCATGGATCGATCCCCGCGACGTCCGTTCGCCGGCCCGTTGCGTAAAGCCGAACAGAAAAAGGCATTGAAATCGCAACAGGGAGCTTCGAGACCATGCCACGGGCGATCTGGAACGGACACGTCGTCGCCGAGACCGAGACCTTCGAGGAGGTCGAGGGCAACGTCTACTTTCCGCAGAAATCCATCGACTGCGCCTTCTTCAAGCCGGCGCGCAAGACCACCGAGTGCGGCTGGAAGGGGACCGCCTTCTACTACGACCTCGTATCAGACGGGACGCGGGCCGAAGCGGCGGCCTGGTACTATCCGGAGCCGAAACCGGCCGCCGGCAAGATCAAGGACTTCATCGCCTTCTCCCGCGCCGTCACCGTCGAGCGGTAGGGCGCGGTTTCCTCCATTACGTCATCCCCGGACGTGATCCGGGGATCTCCCCGGGGGTCCACGTGGATGGCCGGGTCAAGCCCGGCCATGACCGGTTGGGGCGCGTTGCTGGGGAGGGGTGTCTGCGATCAGCTGACGACATGAAAACGAGTCTGACTCAAGAACACGAAAACGCCGATTTGCATGCCGCGGCGTCCGGCGACAGCCCGCAGGCCGATTACGACACCTGGCTCGCCGACGAGATCGCCGCCGGCTGCGCCGAACTCGACGCCGGGCAGGGCATTCCCGCCGACCAGGTATGGAAAAAACTCGGCCTTGAATGAAGGTCGTTTTTTCGTCCCGAAGCATCGGCCGACTTCGCGAGATCGAGGCTTGCATTTCCTTTTTTTGAGTCATCCCCGGACTTGATCCGGGGATCCACGTGGATGGCCGGGTCAAGCCCGGCCATGACGATATTGCGGGTTGCCGTACCGCATCCACTACCGGATCAACCGAGCGGCCGAGGCGGTGGAAATCATCACCGTCGCGCACACGCGCCAAAAACCGCCCAGGCTGTGAACGATCTTTCCATTCTGCCCCCGAACCGGTTAGGAAGGAGGGCGGGGGTGTGGCGGCGCGGTGGCGCTGGCCGCCAACCCGCCTGACGCCGCCGCCGATGGGGGAGCACGCCTGACACATGAACAAGGAACAAAGCCTGGCGCTCCACGCCCGGGGCAAGGACGCCTGGAACGCCTGGGCGCAAGACATGCTCGACAAAAAAGCCGAGCTGGAGGCGGCGGGGCAGTGGAATGAAGCAGCGAGGGCGGACTTCTCTCATCACGAGTTCGAAGACCAAGTCGACTTCAGCGGCTTCCTCTTTCCGGGAGACGCGGGGTTCGGCGGGGCGACCTTCTCGGGAGACGCGTGGTTCGTCGGGGCGACCTTCGAGGGAGTCGCGTGGTTCGACGGGGCGAAATTCAAGGGATACGCGGGGTTCGACGGGGCGAAATTCAAGGGATACGCGGGGTTCGTCGGGGCGACCTTCGAGGGAGTCGCGTGGTTCGACGGGGCGAAATTCGAGGGCCGGACCGTGTTCGATCACGCAACATTCGACAAAGCGGCCGATTTTGGCGCCATCGAGGCGAAGACCGCCTTTTCGCTCGCGAACGCCACCTTCCGCGCCGTGCCCGATTTCATCCAGGCCCATTTCGAGGAAGCGCCGCGGCTCGACAATCTCAGTATCGAGCCGCGGCGCTTGTCGAGTCCATTAATACCGCGTGTCAAGGAACTTATCAAGAACACAATACCGCGCGTCAAGGAACTTATCAAGAATATCCGACAGGACGGCGTCAGCAACCTGCTCAAAGCACGGTTCAAGGGCGATCCGGATCTGGCGGCGCGCTGGCGGGCGTTGAAGCGCCTTGCGATCCAGGGCCACGACCACGCCCGCGAGCAGGAATACTTCAAGGGCGAGCTTCTGGCGCGGCGGTGGGGCGAGGACAAGTGGAACCATCTGGCGTGCTGGTTCGGCATCGCCTACCAAGTGCTGTCCGATTTCGGCGGCTCCATCGTTCGCCCGGCGCTGTGGTGGTTGGCCAGCGTCTTCGTCTTCGCCGCGCTTTACCTTGGCCAGCATCCCGACTTCGCCAATTGGCGTTCATCCCGCCTCGATTGGCTGGCCAACTGGATGGATCGGCAATGGGCGGCGGTCAGCGGCGCCGTGCCGTTGCCCGCGCCGCCGCCGACGCTCTCTGCGCTGAGCTGCGTCGCCGGGTCGTCAACGCCGGGTGGCAGTCCGTGGGGGGACGCGCTGATCCTGTCGTTCCAGAAGGGCCTTTTGGTGTTCGGCCTGGTGCCGGCCGACAAGGTCAAGCGCATCCATGCCTGCCTTTATGGCGTTTATCCCGACCGGCCGTGCGCCCCGCAGCCGGCGGACCTGCCGTGGCGCTTCATTCCGGTCATCCCCGACCCGGTCACCGCCTTCAGTTTTCTCCAATACCCGATCTCGGCGATCCTGCTGTTCTTGCTGCTGCTCGCCGTGCGCAACCATTTCCGGATCAAGTAGCGACGCCGGCGACGGGGCTTTCGCCGCGGCGGAAAACCGGCTAAACGAAGCGAAAGCGCGCAACAATTGGCAACAGGGAGCGAGGCCGCCATGCTGTTCATCTTCATCTGCACCGACAAGCCTGGTCTGCAGGAGCTGCGGGTCTCCACCCGCGCCGAGCACCTGGCCTATCTCTCGCGCATCGAGGACAAGGTGTTCGCCGCCGGGCCCTTGCAGACCGACGACGGCGCAGGCATGACCGGCAGCATCCTGATCATCGACTTCCCCGACCGCGCGGCGGCCGAAGCGTTCGCCGCCGACGATCCCTACGCCAAGGTCGGCCTGTTCGAGAGCGTCTTCATTCAGCGCTGGAAGAAGGTGATCCCCGCCGATCCGTCGTGAATGGAGGCGAGGCGACGCCGATGGCCCATTGGCTGGTCAAGTCGGAACCCGAGGTGTGGTCGTGGGACCAGCACCAAGCGAAGGGCGTCGAGCCGTGGGATGGCGTGCGCAACCACCAGGCGTCGAACAACCTGAAGGCGATGCGGCTCGGCGATCTCGCCTACTTCTACCATTCCAGGAGCGCCCGCGAGGTGGTCGGCGTGCTGGAAGTGGCGCGCGAATACTACCCCGATCCCTCGGACGAGACGGGGCGTTTCGGCATGGTCGACTTCAAGGCGCTCTGCCCGCTGCCCAGGCCGGTGACACTGGCCGAGATCAAGGCCGAGCCGCGCCTCGCCGGGATCCCGCTGGTCCGCCAGTCGCGGCTGTCGGTGATGCCGCTGGATGAGGCCGCCTGGCGGCTGATCGGCGAGATGGCCGGCTGGGACGGCCGGCTCTAGGCACGCCCGCCGCCCGCGCGGCCGGGGGTGCGCTCACCCCCTAGACAGGCGCGGCGCCCCGGGTTATGACGCAAGGACTTAAATCGGGGCTCCGGCCGCCCGCGCCGGCCTCGGTTGTGTCTCGTCTGTTTTCTTTGTTAGGAGTAGTTTGCTTTTGCCGCGCTTCGGCAAGGTCGCCTCGGCCCGCGCCGGCCAAAAAGAAACGAAACCGTCAACCCAACCCGCGATCCTTAAAGGGAGGATAATGGCCCATGTCTGAAGAAATTTTTCCGGTACCCGACGCCATCGCGTCGGCCGCGTGGTGCGACAACGATAAGTACCTCGAAATGTACCAGCGCTCCGTCGATGACCCGGAAGGGTTCTGGGGTGAGCACGGCAAGCGCATCGATTGGATCAAACCCTACTCCAAGGTCAAGGACGTCAATCTCAACGCGCCCGACGTCCACATTCGCTGGTTCTATGACGGCACCCTGAACGCCTCGGCCAACTGCCTCGACCGCCATCTGGCGACGCGCGGCGAGCAGACCGCCATCCTCTGGGAAGGCGACGATCCGAAGGACAGCCGGGCCATATCCTACCGCGAGTTGCATGCCGAGGTATGCAAGTTCGCCAACGCCCTGAAGGTGCTCGGCGCCAAGAAGGGTGACCGCATCACGCTCTATCTGCCGATGATCCCCGAACTCGCCGTCGCCGTCCTCGCCTGCGCGCGGATCGGCGCCATCCACTCGGTGGTGTTCGGCGGCTTCTCGCCGGACTCGATCGCCAACCGGGTCCGGGACTGCGATTCCAACATCGTCGTCACCGCCGACGAGGGCCTGCGCGGCGGCCGTCCGATCCCGCTCAAGGGCAACACCGACGAGGCCATGAAGTCCTGCCCGACGGTGCAGAAGGTGGTCGTCGTCAAGCGCACCGGCGGCGCCATCGATTGGGTCGACGGCCGCGACGTCTGGTGGCACGACGTCACCGCCGAGGCGTCCGCCGACTGCCCGCCGGAGGAGATGAACGCCGAGGATCCGCTGTTCATCCTCTACACGTCGGGGTCGACCGGCCAGCCGAAGGGCGTGCTGCACACCACCGGCGGCTACATGGTCTTCACCTCGATGACCCACCAGTACGTGTTCGACTACAAGGACGGCGAGGTCTACTGGTGCACCGCCGACATCGGCTGGGTCACCGGGCACAGCTACATCGTCTACGGGCCGCTCGCCAACGGCGCCATCTCCTTGATGTTCGAGGGCGTGCCCAACTATCCCAATTCGGCCCGCTTCTGGGAAGTCGTCGACAAGCACAACGTCAACATCTTCTACACCGCGCCGACGGCGATTCGCGCCCTGATGCGGGAAGGCAACGGGCCGGTCAAATCGACAAGCCGCAAGTCCCTGCGCATCCTGGGGTCGGTCGGCGAGCCGATCAATCCGGAAGCCTGGTCGTGGTACTACAACGTCGTCGGCGAGGGCCGCTGCCCGATCGTCGACACCTGGTGGCAGACGGAAACCGGCGGCATCCTGATCACCCCGCTGCCGGGGGCGACGCCGCTCAAGCCCGGCTCGGCGACGCGCCCCTTCTTCGGCGTCGTGCCGATGCTGGTCGATCAGGACGGCAAGGAGTTGACCGGCGCCGCGGCGGGCAACCTCTGCATCACCGATGCCTGGCCCGGCATGATGCGCACCGTGTTCCGCGATCACGACCGTTTCGTGCAGACCTACTTCTCGACCTTCCCCGGCAAGTACTTCACCGGCGACGGCTGCCGGCGCGACGAGGACGGCTACTACTGGATCACCGGCCGCGTCGACGACGTGATCAACGTCTCCGGCCACCGGATGGGCACCGCGGAAGTCGAAAGCGCGCTGGTCGCCCATCCGAAGGTCGCCGAGGCGGCCGTGGTCGGCTATCCGCACGAGCTGAAGGGGCAGGGCATCTACGCCTACGTCACCCTCAACATGGGCGAGGAGCCGACCGAGGAGCTGCGCAAGGAGCTGGTCAAGTGGGTGCGCCAGGAGATCGGCCCGATCGCCTCGCCGGACCTGATCCAGTGGGCGCCCGGCCT
>CAYWRP010000106.1:0-5769 GCA_964460955.1 uncultured Rhodospirillaceae bacterium
CCGCCTGTAGCTTTCGACATTCATCTCGAAGATGGTCGCATGGTGCACCAGCCGGCCATGACGCTCGCCGCCGTACTCGGCAAACTGACCCAGACGGCAGAGCGGATCCTGCCCATCGAAGGGCGCATCTCCTATCTCGGACTTTCCAAGGAGTACCAGCAGTCGGCGGCCGGTGTCTGGATCGCCTTTGGGCTAGCCTTCCTCATCGTCTTCCTCGTGCTCGCCGGCCACTTCGAGAGTTTCGTTCACCCGCTGATCATCATGCTCCCCGCCCCGTTGGCGGTCGGCGGCGGCCTGATCGCGTTGTGGCTCACGGGTCAAACATTCAACATTTTCAGCCAGGTCGCGCTGGTCCTGGTCATCGGTCTGATGGCCAAGAACGCGATCCTCGTCGTCGAATTCGCCAATCAGTTGCGCGAGCGCGACACTACGGACGTCCGCGAGGCGGTGACGAAGGCGGCGGCGATCCGTCTGCGGCCGATCCTGATGACCAGCGTCGCGACGGCGGTTGGCGCGGTGCCGCTGGCGCTCGCTACCGGCCCCGGTGCCGAGGCACGAGAGGTGATCGGCACCGTCGTCATCGGCGGCATCGTTTTCGCGACGGCGCTGACCCTGCTCGTCGTTCCGGCCCTCTATCGGCTGCTGGCGCGCTTCGCCAAACCGGTGGGGACGATCGCCCGGCGGATCGACGAGCTGGAAAGCGACAGCGCATCTTCGCGGCGCGCCACGAAGGACGCCGAGCCCGGCTCCGCTGAATAGCGTGCAGCTAGAGAGGTTTCTGCGGCATGGGACTGTATTGGAACTCGCCAATCGGCCGCACCGTGCTCGCCTGCGGGCCGATGGGGCTTTCGCCATCGGCGACGACAAGCTCGACGGTCTGCTCCGGTTCGAGGTCGTCGAAGTCCGCGTCGACGACGCTATTGCGGTGGAAATAGATCTCCCGACCGTCATGGGTGGCGATGAAGCCGTAGTCCTGCTCCGGAAAGAGCCGCAGGATGCGGCCCTGCAGCGGTCCAGCATGTATCTTCACATCGCCTCGCATCTGTTCTGCATATTCGGAAAGTTGGCGTTCGGCGGCATCGAACGCGTCCTCGATGGCGACGTAGACGTCTCGGTGACGGCCGATATCGCCGGGCGCCTTGCTGATCACCAGATCCTTTCCCGGCACACTCATCTCGATGCGGACGTGATACTGGCTTCCCTTGTGATGCTGCGTGCGATGGGGCACCTCGATGGCGATGCGACAGCTGATCAGTCGGGGAAACCGCTTCTCGAGTTTGGCCGCCTTCGTACGCACGCGGGCTTCGACGAACTCCGAGGGATCCATGTTGACAAAAGCAATCTCAAGCGGAACTTGCATGGCCGTACTCCCTCTTTATCGCTTCAACCCTTTATTGTGGCACGATTTCGATGGTGCGGGAATGGAGTCCTGCAGCGTCGGTCACCAATCCTGTGGTGAGTTGTCCGCCGGCTGACCGGGTGGCACCTCGCTCGGCCGCTCCGCCGGGCGTTCCGGAATATCCTTGACCGGGGTCTCTGGCGGCTGGTCGACCGGCGTTTCGTCCGGCATGCCGGGAGGAGCCTCGGCGGGCCCCGGCGCCGGCACGCCCGGCGGCTCCACCGGCGGCTGCGGTGGGTCCTGCTGCCGGATGAAACCGGCCGAATAGTTGTTTGCCATCATGGCTAACCTCGATGCCTGTTGCCAAGTCACCGCCGGGCCATGGGAATGTAATCGCGGACCGCATGGCCGGTGTAGCGTTGCCGCGGCCGGCCGATCCGTTGGTTCGGCGCCTCGATCATCTCTTTCCATTGCGCCACCCAGCCAATGGTCCGGCCCAGCGCGAACAAG
Source organism: uncultured Rhodospirillaceae bacterium (assembly GCA_964460955.1). GTDB lineage: Bacteria > Pseudomonadota > Alphaproteobacteria > Rhodospirillales > Defluviicoccaceae > Defluviicoccus. Next base: position 1,850 of record CAYWRP010000106.1, read on the forward strand.
GCCGGAAACATCGCGATGGGGAAGCCGAGCGCCCGCAAGGTGATCCCGGAATAGAAATCCACGTTGGGAAACAGCTTGCGTTCAACGAAGTAGTCGTTCTCCAGCGCGATCCGTTCGAGTTCCATGGCGAGCTCGAAAAGCGGTTCGTCACCGGCGCCGGATTCCTCCAAAACCTCGTGGCAGGATTCCCCCAGCACGCGGGCACGCGGATCGTAGTTCTTGTAGACGCGATGGCCGAAGCCCATCAGGCGGAACGGATCGTCCTTGTCCTTGGCCCGCTCAATGAACTCGAGAATGCGCTCCTTGCCGCCGATCTCTTGCAACATGGCCAAGACGGCGGCGTTGGCTCCCCCATGCGCGGGGCCCCACAGGGACGCGATGCCGGCAGCGATGCACGCGTAGGGTGTCGCCTGGCTGGATCCGGCAATACGCACCGTGGCGGCGGATGCGTTCTGCTCGTGATCCGCATGCAAAACCAAGAAGCGGTTCATCGCCCGTGCCTGTACTTCTGTCACCTCGTACGGCTCGCACGGCGTGGCGAAGCACATGTGGAGAAAATCCGCCGCATAGTCGAGGTCGTTGCGCGGGTACATGAACGGCTGGCCAAGCGCATACTTGAACGCCATCGCGCAAATGGTCGGCATCTTGGCCAGGATGCGATGGGCTGCGATCGTTCTTGCGTGCTCATCGAACACGTCCATGCCTTCGGGGTAGAAGGCGCTCAACGCACCGACGGTGCCGACCATGACGGCCATTGGATGGGCATCCCGACGATAGCCCTCGAGAAATGACTTCATCTTCTCGTGCACCATCGTGCGATGGGTGATGATGTCGGTGAACTCGGCCAGTTGTTCGCGGCTAAGGAGGTCCCCGTACAGGAGAAGATAACACACCTCAAGCAACGGCGCGTCGGCGAGCTGTTCGATGGGATAACCCCGGTGCAGGAGGACCCCCTGCTCGCCATCGATGAACGTGATCTCCGAATCGCAGCTGGCGGTCGACAGGAACCCAGGATCGTAGGTAAAGTAGCTGGTGTCGCGATACAGCCGCTCGACATCAATGACCTTGGGCCCGTGCGTCGGGCTCAATACCGGGACATCGTACACCCGTCCCTCCGGATGGAAAGTCAACGAAACCTTCTCGCCTTCGACCGGCTCGACTATTTTCATGTTTGCTTTGGGTTGGTTCATGGCGTCCTCCCTCGATGGCCCTGTGCCGGCGAAGCGCTCTCGCCTCGGCGGGGCAAAGATGGCGCGCCACTTACCCCGCCCCGTTAGCCTCGATCGCGCGCTCAAGCCGACGCGGGTGCCTCCAACGCGGCGCCACGACGCTGGATCAGCGCCCCCACCTGATCCCAATTGATCAAGTGATCGACGAACGCGTCGAGAAAATCGGGCCGTCGGTTCTGATAGTCGAGATAGTAGGCGTGCTCCCAAACGTCGCAGGTGAGCAGCGGCTCGAGGCCATCGTGAACGAGTGGCGAGTCGGCGTTGGCCGTGCTCATGACTTGCAGACGGTTCTCGGGCGTCAGCACCAGCCAGACCCAGCCACTGCCGAACTGGCCGACGCCAGCCTTCTTGAATGCCTCCCTAAAGCCATCGATGCCGCCGAAGTCACGCTCCAAGAACTCTTGGATCGCCAATGTCGGCGGATTGGCGTCCAGCTTCATCGAGGTCCAGAAGAAGTCGTGATTCCAACTCGGACCAGCGTTGTTGAAGACGGCCTGCATCTCGGAGCGGCCGTGAGACAGCCGCACCACCTCCGCGAGCGCGAGACCCGCCAAATCGGATCCCTCGACAAGCTCGTTGAGGGTGTCGACATATTTCTTGTGGTGTTTGCCGTGGTGGAATTGCAGCGTGCGCGCCGAGATGTGGGGCTCAAGCGCGGTTTCGTCGTCTGGCAAGGTCATTCGTTGGAACATCGGTTCGCCCTCCTCGCATCGTTCGTTCCGAAACCACAAAATGTAGATGCTGAGGAACATCGGTCCCTTCACCTGAGTTAAAGCCAACACCGGTTTTCCGCCGGCCGACGGCACGCGGGCGCGGGCCCAGGGCCGCATGCTGCCGACCCGCGACAGACGCCTATTCAGGATCCGCGGCGCCCGAGACGGGGCGCGTTGCTGGAAACCGCCGGCATCGAGTGATAAGCCGCCGACCGCGGCGACGATTGCGCATCGACTGCTGCCACGCTGTGCTCAGCCGCCGCGTCATTCGCGACGCCGCCCTTGATACCAAGAAGCCGGCGGTCATGCTTACGCTCGTTTGACAAACTCGTTACACTGGCCACATGCACATTCACGGGGCGTCGTAGCGTCTAACGGTCAGATTGATGTTATCGGAGACATTACAGCATATCGTTTTACCCGCCCTGGCGGCATGCCACGGAGCCATCGAGGCCTACGGCCCCCTTTGGGTGACGCTCTTCATGGCCGGTCTGCTTGGCGGTTTGACCCACTGCGTGGGCATGTGCGGACCGTTCGTCGTCAGTCAGACCATCGCGCGTCTCGAAACGGTTCCTCGCGCGGAGATCAGCGAGTTCAAGCGCCTTGCCGGGGCCGCGCTGGCCCCCTACCATCTCGGCCGATTAACCACATACGCGATTCTCGGAGCCGTCGCCGGTGGTATCGCCGACTCAGCCATTCATCTGACCGGGTTCACGTCGCTTTCATCGGTTTTGTTGCTCGTCGCCGCCGCCGTGTTCGCGGGCTATGCCGTAAACAGCCTGAGAAGACAGCGAACGGCGAAAGCATCGGGCGGGACATCGCCGTTGGCCATTCGGCTCGGCAACTCGATCCGCCCATTGTTCGCGCGTCCGACCGGAATACGCGGGTACGGTCTCGGAGCAGCCTTGGGTTTCCTTCCCTGCGGGTTGCTCTATGCTGCCCTCAGCGCCGCCGCCGCGAGCGGCGGCGCGATAAGCGGCGGCATGGCAATGATCGCGTTCGCTATTGGCACCGTGCCCGCGCTGTTCGCGGTGAGTTATGCGTCACATACCGCCAGCCAATATTGGCGCGGGTTGGCAAGTCGCGCCCTCCCGGTCGTGCTGTTGCTGAACGCGACCACCCTTTCGTATCTCGCCTTTACCATGATTGCCTAAAGGATCATCCGCATGGCGCCAAGTAAGCCAAACGCACGCTCCATCCTCCGCGGCTTGCGGATCGGGCTGACCATCCTGGTTTTGGGTTGCGTCGCCGTACTGGCGGCCCGACACATTTACCTGGCGAGGGACCCGTCCGAAGGCGAACTGGGAGCGGTCACCGGAACACCAGACATTGGCGGACATTTCACATTAGTGACCCACGAAGGGGAGCAGGTCTCAGATGCCGATTTTCTGGGTCGGCACCTACTGATCTATTTCGGATATACGTACTGCCCGGACATCTGCCCGACATCCCTGCAACGAAACATTGAAGCGCTTGACCTGCTCGGCCCCGATGCGACCCACATCGTGCCGGTCCTGATCTCTATCGATCCGAAACGCGACACCCCCGAACGACTTGCCGAGTACGTGGATTTTTTCGATGCGCGCCTTGTCGGTCTCACCGGAACGCCGAAACAAGTCGCCGAGGCCGCCGACAGTTATCGGGTTTTCTACGCGCGGGCAGCAACCAAGGATGGCGATGGTAACGGCGATGACTACCTCGTCGACCACAGCTCATTTACATATCTGATCGGTCCCGACGGAAAATTCATCGATTTCTTCCGCCACGCCACGACCTCGGAAGAAATGGCGCTCAGACTACGCGACGAGGTCCGCCGAGAATAAACCGCTCCCGGTTTTCCGGTCGCTGCCGATCGTGAGAGAAGGAATCCATGGAAACCCGAAAGAAAAGAGCGAGCCCGACACAGGTGTTCCGGGAGCCGGCGAGTAACCATCCGGCGTGGGTGACCTTGCGGGATTTTGTTTGATCTGCAGTGATG
>CAYWRP010000107.1:0-5646 GCA_964460955.1 uncultured Rhodospirillaceae bacterium
ACCCCAACGCCATCCTCTCCTCACAACCCACCTAACTTGGATTCGGAGCCCTGGCATCTGTGCGCGGTTATCCGCCGTCGTCGAGACGGCGAATGCGCTGTCCGGCTGGCAGGCGCCGGGACATTTCGGCCGCCGTGAGGGCAAACCTCGGGTGCCGCCAGCCCGGATCGAGGTCGGCCAACGGTAAAACCACGAAGGCGCGTTCGTGCAACCGCGGGTGCGGCAGATGGGGTCTCTCCGTTGGCGCCGTTATCCGGTCTCCGTAGGCGATGAGGTCGAGATCGAGCACCCGGGCGGCGTTGCGGCGGCCACGCACCCGGCCGAAGTCCGCCTCGATCGCATGGAGAACCTCGAGAAGCGGATACGGCGCGAGATCAGTGCACAATTCCGCGACGGCATTGACGAAATCCGGCTGATCGGCTAGCGGGAATGGCGCGCTTTGATAGAATGGAGAGCAGCGGAGAGGGCCCGCCGCGCGAGAGCCCAGCTCAACCAAAGCGGCCTCGATGGTTGCCTTGGGCGGGCCGAAGCTGTCGCTTGGCAGATTGGCGCCCAGCCCGATCAAAATGGGGGCGGTGCTGTCGGTCATCCGCTCTTGCCGGGATCGAACGCCATAATTATGTACCTTTGAAGCGGGCAGCTGACAAATAAATGAGGCAAAACTACGCAATCTGCCCCCAGTAGGTCCAAATGCCTCTACAGAGTAAATCGTTTTCCTTTTTTGGAATAGTCAATTATGATATTTTACCCTGAAGAACGTCTTGGTTTATTCATTGATGGTTCGAACTTGTATGCTGCCGCGCGGGCGCTCAATTTCGATATCGATTACAAGCGGCTCCTTGAGGTGTTTGCATCGAAGGGGCGTCTCATCCGCGCCTTTTACTATACAGCCTTGATCGAGGACCAGGATTATTCGCCAATCCGCCCCCTGATCGACTGGTTGGACTACAACGGCTACACGATGGTGACGAAGCCGACAAAGGAATTTACCGACCCCTCAGGGCGGCGCAAACTGAAGGGTAACATGGACATCGAACTCGCCATCGATGTCATGGAGATGGCGGAACACCTCGATCATGTTGTCATTTTTTCGGGAGATGGGGACTTTCGCCGACTGGTCGAGGCCATCCAGCGCAAGGGATTGCGGGTGTCCATCGTCAGCACCGTGCGCTCGCACCCACCAATGGTCGCCGACGAGCTCCGACGCCAAGCGGACAGCTTCGTCGAGCTTCAGGACCTGCGGGAAGACATCACTCGCCCCGCCATCGACCGCGAGGAAAGCGGCGGCTACGCGTCCAGCGTCAACGCGGAAGACTTTCAGGACGCATGACGCGCCCGCAATCGGACATCCCCGGCCCCGCCGGCGAAGCAGTTCCAGATCCCGACTGCGATCGCTGTCCGCGTCTCGCTGAATTCCGCCAAGCCAATCGGGCGGCGGAACCGCGATGGCACAATGCCCCGGTTCCCTCTTTTGGCGATCTCCGGTCGAGTTTGCTGATTGTCGGCTTGGCGCCGGGCCGCGGCGGCGCCAATCGGACCGGCCGGCCGTTCACCGGCGATGCCGCGGGGGATCTTCTGTATTCGACGCTGGTCGAGGCGGGGTTCGCCGAAGGCGCGTACAAGCGTCGCCCGGATGATGGCCTACGGCTGCTCGATTGTCGAGTAACCAACGCGGTGCGCTGCGTGCCGCCGGAAAACCGGCCGACTGGCGCGGAGATACGCGCATGCAATGCCTTTCTCGCGGCGGAAATTCGCGCTTCCTCCCACGTGCGGGTGTTGCTGGCCCTCGGCGCCGTCGCCCACCGGGCCATCCTGTCGGCGCTCGGCGCGCGCGGCACCGCCTATCCTTTTCGCCACGGCGCCTGGCACGCGCCACCGAGCGGACACCTTATCGCCGACAGCTACCACTGCTCGCGCTACAACACGAACACCGGACGCCTGACGCCGGCGATGTTCCGAACCGTGTTTGCCGAGATCCGCGACCGGCTACCGCCAATCCACTGACCCTGCGCGAAGTCCTGTCTTGACGCGCCGCGACGCCCTCAAAGAGCGACCAGCTTGTCGCGACCGAAGCCGGTGGGTCTGGCGAGTTTGCGCCGGATCCGCTGGCATACCTCGGGCGGGACGAAGGAACTGACGTCGGCGCCCAGCGAGGCGGCCTCCTTGACGAACCGGGAAGCGATGAACTGCTGGGTCTCGGCAGCCATCAGAAACACCGTCTCGACCTTGCCATTGAGGCGGGCGTTCATGCCGGCCATCTGAAACTCGTACTCGAAGTCGGAGACCACCCGCAGGCCGCGCAGAATAATCGTGGCCCCCACCTCATCGACGAAATTCATCAGCAACGTATTGAAGGGGCGGACCTGAATCCGGCTGCCATCGCCATTGCGGATCTTGGCAACCTGCTCTTCCAGCATTTCGACCCGCTCGTCGAGGCTGAAAAAAGGTGTTTTACCCGGATTTTCCGCCACACCGACGATCAGGCGATCGACGATCCGCGTACCCCGCGAGATGATGTCGACGTGGCCGTTGGTGACCGGGTCGAAAGTTCCCGGATACAGACCGACTCTCGGCTCGCTTCTCATGGTCTCCCGATCCTTTTCGCTCGAACGCCCGTCCCGGGGCGTTTCACCCGCCGCACGAGGGCGGCGGCTGTTGCTTGGCACTCGATTAACGCGCCCGGTCATTCCTCGCCAGCGCTCTCCCGGTCATGCGACCCTCAATCCTACTCTCCACCGCTGCCGTTGTCCGCCGGGCCATCAACGTCATCGATGTCATCGTCGACATCGCGGATGCGGGTAACGGACACCACACGTTCCCCTTCGGCGGTATTGAACAGTTTCACGCCGCGCGTCGCGCGGCCCATGATGCTGATGGTTTCGACCGTGCAGCGAATGAGTTGGCCGCCATCCGTAATCATCACCAATTGATCGTCGGGCAGGAGGGGAAACGCGGCGACGGTGGTCGTGTAAGTTCGTCCGGCGCGACTGAGATCCATCGCCGAAATGCCTGAACCGTCGCGGCCGGTGACCCGATATTCGTAGGCCGAAGTGCGCTTGCCGAACCCATCCTCGGAGACCGTCAGCAGGAATTCCTCCGCCGCCGCCATCTTGACGAAGTCGGGCTCTTCCAGCCGCGCCGCCCGTTTCTCGTCGATCGCCCGTTCCTCCGGCGGCCGCGCATACTCCGGGCTGGCCAATCGCCGCCGCGCACTAACGGCTTGCAGGTATTCCTCCCGCTGGGCGGAGTCCACATCGACATGTCTCAGCGCGGCCATGCTGATCACTTCGTCGCCATCCGCCAGCTTGATTCCGCGCACCCCGGTCGAGGTCCGGCCGACAAAGACCCGCACATCGGTGACGGGGAAGCGGATCACCTGGCCGCGGCGGGTGAACAGCAGGATGTCGTCGTCGTCGGAGAACGTGCGCACACGCACCAAGCGGTCACCGGGATCCAGCTTCATGGCGATCTTGCCGCTGGCCAAGACGCTGGTGAAATCACTGAGCGCGTTGCGCCGCACCCGTCCCGAGGCGGTGGCGAAGCCGACGTAAAGATCGCCCCAGGTCGCCTCGTTTTCCGGTAACGGCATGAGGGTGGTGATGGTCTCCCCGGCGGCAAGCGGCAAAATGTTGATCATCGCCTTACCGCGCGCCTGTGGCGTTCCGAGCGGCAGCTTGTAGACCTTGAGTTTGTAGACCATGCCGGCCGAGGAGAAGAACAGCATCGGTGTGTGCGTGTTGGCGACAAACACTTGGCTGACGAAATCCTCCTCGCGAGTCGCCATTCCCGCGCGGCCCCGACCGCCGCGACGCTGCGCGCGGTAGGTGCTCAACGGCACCCGCTTGATGTAGCCGGTGTTGGTCACCGTGACCACCATGTCCTCGCGCTGGATCAAGTCCTCGATATCGATGTCCGCCTCGACATCCTCGATCGTCGTCCGTCGTGGATTGGCGAACTGCTCCTTGATCTCGAGCATCTCGCTCTTGAGGACGCCCAGGAGGGTCGAACGCGAGCCGAGGATATCCAGATAGTCGGAGATTTCCTGGCCGACCGCCTTCAGGTCCTCGCCGATCTTTTCCCGTTCGAGCCCGGTCAGGCGCTGCAGGCGAAGGTCGAGGATCGCCCGCGCCTGCGCCTCCGATAGGCGATAAACGCCGTCGACGACGGTGTATTCCGGATCGTCGATAAGGGCGATCAGCGGCGCCACATCCGCCGCCGGCCACGCCTTGGCCATCAATCCGGCGCGCGCCGAGGGGCCGTCCGGCGACCGGCGGATGAGGGCGACGACCTCGTCGATGTTGGCGACGGCGACGGCGAGACCGGCCAGGATGTGCGCCCGCTCCCGCGCCTTGGCCAACAGGTAAACGGTGCGCCGGCGAATCACCTCCTCGCGGAAGTCGAGGAAAGCGGTCAGCACCTGCTTGAGGTTGAACACCTTTGGCCGGCGGCCGTCGAGGGCCAGCAGGTTGACGCCGAATGAGGTCTGCAGCGGGGAGAACCGATAGAGCTGGTGCAGGACGACGTCGGCGTCGGCGTCGCGTTTCAACTCGATGACGACGCGGATGCCGTGCCGGTCGGATTCGTCGCGCAGATCGGAGATGCCTTCGATCTTCTTGTCGCGCACCGCCTCGGCGATGATCTCGATCATGCGCGCCTTGTTGACCTGGTAAGGCACCTCGTCGACGATGATCGCCGGGCGTTCCTTGGCCACGGTCTCGGTGTGGGTCTTGGCGCGCATCATCACCGACCCGCGGCCAGTCAGGTAGGCGTTGACGATGCCCTGGCGGCCGAGAATAGAGGCGCCGGTGGGAAAATCAGGCCCCTGGATGAAGCGTTCGATGATCTCATGGATCGACAGGTCCGGCTCATCGATCAGGGCACAACACCCATCGATAACCTCGCCCAGGTTGTGCGGCGGGATGTTGGTTGCCATGCCGACGGCGATGCCGCCGGCGCCGTTCACCAGCAGGTTGGGGAAACGCGCCGGCAGGACAATTGGCTCTTCGACCGTCTCGTCGTAGTTGGGTTGGAAGTCGACGGTGTCCTTGTCGATGTCGTTGACGAGGAACTGGGAAATCCGCGCCAGCCGCGCTTCCGTGTAGCGCATCGCCGCCGGGCGGTCGCCATCCATGGATCCGAAATTGCCCTGCCCCTCGATCAACGGCACCCGCATCGCGAATACCTGCGCCATGCGAACCAAGGCGTCGTAAATCGCCTGGTCGCCATGGGGGTGGTAGCGACCCATGACGTCACCGACGATGCGCGCCGATTTGCGGAACGGCTTGTCGTGCGTGTAGCCGTTTTCCTGCATCGCGTAGATGATGCGGCGATGCACCGGCTTCAGGCCGTCGCGGACGTCCGGCAACGCCCGACTAACGATGACGCTCATCGCGTAATCGATGTACGAGCGCTTCATCTCATCTTCGAGGATGACCGACGGCGCGTGTGGGGGGGCTGGTGGCGGTGGATCCGGTTGATCGGTCAATGGACGCCGATGTCCCTAATTTATTGCTGTTCTGCTGCGTATCGGTTGATCGTTCTCAGCCGATTTGCACGTTAGCACGATTGTGCGGCGCACACAATGCGGCTGCTCGAGCCCGAGCGGGTACAATTCTTACCCGCACTAAAGGCTTGTTAACCTCCTGC
>CAYWRP010000108.1:0-5545 GCA_964460955.1 uncultured Rhodospirillaceae bacterium
GCGAGGATTGTCCCAGCGCCGGGTCCGACCGGCGGCGAGAGAGAGGAGGCTGAAAGGTGGGGAACCTTGACGGCAAGGTCGCCCTGATCACTGGCGGGGCGCGCGGGCAGGGGCGGGCGCACGCGGTCGCCATGGCACGCGCCGGTGCCGATATCGCGCTCGTCGATATCTGCCGCAACCTGCCCTATCCCCGGTACGCGCTGGCGAAACCAGAGGACATGGTGGAAACGGTGGGCCTCGTCCGCCAGCTGCAACGGCGCGCCCTCGGCCTGGAGGCGGACGTGCGCAGCGCCGCCGACATGGAACACGTCGTCGCGGCGACCATCGCCGAGTTTGGCCATATCGACATCCTCGTCTGCAACGCCGGCATCGCCGACATGGCGCTGACCTGGGACATCACCGAAGAGTGGTGGGACATGATGATGGACATTAACCTGAAGGGTTACTGGTTGGCGGTGAAGTATGTCGTCCCGTACATGCTGGCGCGCAAAAAAGGGGGGCGGATTATCATGACGTCATCGGTCGCCGGGCTGCGCGGCGAACCCGGCATGGCGCACTACTGCGCGTCGAAATGGGGCGTCGTTGGGCTCGCCAAAGCCCTCGCCCACGAGCTCTCGGAACACGGCATCACCGTCAACACGCTGCATCCGACGGCCGTCGACACCGACATCATCACCGGCATGGCCGAGGCGGCGTCGATGGCGACCGAGGATCTGGTCGCCTTCATCGCCAGCCATCACGCCATGCCGGTGAAACTGCTGGCGGCGATGGATATCGCCAACGCGGCATTGTGGCTGGCCTCGGAAGACGCCCGCTACGTCACCGGACACACCTTGAACGTCGATGCGGGAAGGATGCTCAAATGACCCTCGACACCCCCTATCGCTTGGCCGACGGCGTCGCGCTGCGCGCCGAACGCTTCGGTGCGCTGGCCTATCGCTACGACAGCAGGCGGCTGTTTTTCATCCATTCACGCGACGCGGCCGACTTCGTCGCCAGCCTCGACGGTACGATGCCACTGGATGCGGCCCTCGGCGACTTCCTCGCTTGCCGCGCGTTGCCAGCCAGCATGCGCGAAACACTGCTGGCGACCATCGAAAAGCTGGAGCGGATCGGCGTCGTTCGGGCAACCGCAAACATTTGAGCAGCACCGTCGATAGACTTGGCGACAAGGAAAGGCTATCGTAAAGGATTAGCGCGCCTATACACCTTAAATGCCGGAATACTTTGAAGTAAGACCTAAGTATTGCATCGTAAGCATGATTTTCAAGCCTGTCCCGATAGGCGATACTCTTGCCGTCGAAAGGCGGGCGGCTTGCGGTCGGCCGTGCAAAACCAATTTCCAGAGGGAGACGTCCGATGCTTCACCAAGCGCTCGAGGAACTCAAGAAATCTGTCGTTATCAGGCCCAAGTACGACAACTACATCGGCGGCGATTGGGTCCCTCCCGCCGACGGCGAGTATTTCAACAACCTGACCCCCATATCCGGCGTTCCGCTCTGTGAAGTCGCGCGGTCGAAGGCGGCGGACGTAGAGAAAGCGCTCGACGCCGCGCACGCCGCGAAGGCCGCCTGGGGCAAGACGTCGCCAGCCGAACGGGCAAGCATCCTCAACAAGATTGCCGACCGCATCGAGGAACGCCTCGAGGTGCTGGCGATGGTCGAGACCCTCGACAATGGCAAGCCGATCCGGGAGACGACAGCCGCCGACTTGCCGCTCGCGGTCGATCACTTTCGCTACTTCGCGAGCGCCGTCCGCACCCAGGAAGGCTCCATCTGCGAGATCGATGCCACCACCTACGCCTACCACTTCCATGAGCCGCTCGGCGTCGTCGGGCAGATCATTCCATGGAACTTTCCCATCCTGATGGCGACCTGGAAGCTGGCGCCGGCGCTTGCCGCCGGCAACTGCGTCGTCCTCAAGCCAGCCGAACAGACGCCGATGAGCATCCTGGTCATGGCCGAGATCATTGGCGATCTCCTGCCGCCGGGGGTCCTCAACATCGTCAACGGCTTCGGCGTCGAAGCGGGCAAGCCGCTGGCCAGCAGCCCGCGCATTTCGAAGATCGCCTTTACCGGCGAGACGACGACGGGCCGCCTGATCATGCAGTACGCGACCGAGAATATCATTCCCGTCACCCTCGAACTTGGTGGCAAATCGCCGAACATCTTCTTCGCCGACGTCGCCGCCGAGGACGACGCCTTCTTCGACAAGGCGCTTGAAGGCTTTACGATGTTCGCGCTCAACCAGGGCGAGGTCTGCACCTGCCCGAGCCGGGCGCTGATCCAGGACAGCATCTACGACCGCTTCATGGAGAAGGCGTTAGCCCGCGTCGCCGCCGTCAAGCAGGGCGATCCGCTGGATCCAAGCACCATGGTCGGCGCCCAGGCCTCCAACGACCAGTTGGAGAAGATCCTGTCCTACATCGACATCGGCCAGAAGGAAGGCGCCAAGGTGCTGGCCGGTGGCAAACGGGCGATGCTCGATGGCGAATTGGCTGGCGGCTACTACGTCGAGCCGACGGTTCTCGAGGGCCACAACAAGCATCGCGTCTTTCAGGAGGAGATTTTCGGCCCCGTCGTATCGGTGACCCGGTTCAAGACCGAAGAGGAAGCGCTGGAGATCGCCAACGACACCCTCTATGGACTCGGCGCCGGCGTATGGACACGCGACGGCAGTCGCGCCTTCCGCGCCGGGCGGGCGATCCAGGCCGGCAGGGTGTGGACCAACTGCTACCACCTCTACCCGGCGCACGCGGCGTTCGGCGGCTACAAGCAATCCGGCATCGGTCGCGAGAACCACAAGATGATGCTGGACCATTACCAGCAGACAAAGAACCTGCTGGTCAGCTACAGCCCGCAGGCACTCGGCTTCTTCTAAAGGCGGCAGTCAGCGAGGGTACGGGGCCGGCCGGTGCGGAGTCAGCCGGCCGGCCTTCTCGCCCGATTTTGTCGCCCAGATTAAACAGGAGCGAATTGCGATGGTCGACCGGGTCGTCGTCACCCCGGAAGCCGCCGCCGTCATCGAGCGGCTGCGGGCCCGGCACGGACCGGTGATGTTCCACCAGTCGGGCGGCTGCTGCGACGGCAGTTCGCCAATGTGCTATCCGGCGGGGGAATTCCGGGTCGGCGGGGTGGATCTCCACCTCGGCGACATCGCCGGCGCGGCGTTCTGGATGTGGGCCGACCAGTACGCCTTCTTCGCCGCCAGCCAGTTGATCATCGACGTGGTGCCGGGACGCGGGTCCGGCTTTTCGCTCGAGGCGCCGGAAGGCGTGCGCTTCCTGACCCGCTCGCGGCTGTTCGATGACGCCGAACTCGCCGACCTTGAAGCCGGACCGCCGCCGCGTCGGGGCGACACCGCAGCCTCCTGAGTCGACCACCGGCCGCCGTTGACGTCCCCCCCGGCCCTCGCCTAACCTCCACCAGATTGAAGGCTTAGCCGGATTAGCTCAGCTGGCAGAGCGGCTGATTTGTAATCAGTAGGTCGGGGGTTCGAATCCCTCATCCGGCACCATACCGCTCATTGTCCGACCCGGGGAAATGGGTTGGGTTTTGCTGGGTCACGTCTCGTCGAGTGGCGTGGGAGACGGAGACCCGGCGAACACACGAAAGCCGAAAAGCAGTATCAGAGACGCGCTTTTACGGGGTGTCCGCTCCTCCCGGCACGCTTCTCACCCAGGCCGCTCATGCTGGCGCGCATTGAAGGATTTGTCTCGGTTTGTTTCGCGGCTCCGAAAGATCCTGGCTGTTTTGGGATTCCATTTCGCGACTCTTTTGAAAAGGTGTACGACCCATTCTAACAAGTGAATTCAACACGCAAAGCGACCTGCCGGTCTTGGAGTCGACTTGGGCGCGACGGCGCACATTCGCCATCATCTCCCATCCGGACGCCGGCAAGACGACGCTAACCGAAAAACTGCTGCTGTTCGGTGGTGCCATCCGCATGGCGGGTCACGTCAAGGATCGCGGCGAACGCCGGCGAACGCAATCCGACTGGATGGAGATCGAACGTGCGCGGGGCATTTCGATTTCGAGTTCGGTGATGACTTTCGAGCATGGCGGCATCACGTTCAATTTGCTCGATACGCCGGGCCATCAGGACTTCAGCGAGGATACCTACCGAACATTAACCGCCGTCGACTCGGCGATCATGGTCATAGACGCCGCCAAGGGCATCGAAAGCCAGACGTGCAAGCTGTTCGAAGTGTGCCGGCTGCGCGATATTCCGATCATGACATTCATCAACAAGGTCGACCGTGAAGGACGTGATCCGTTCCAGCTTCTCGACGAAATTGAAAGCACCCTGGCCCTCGATGTGAGCCCGATGACTTGGCCGGTCGGCATGGGTGTCGACTTTCATGGCTGCTATGACCTGAATGGGCAGCGATTCCTCACCTCGCGAAGTGGACGGGGCGGGGCGTACCAGCGGGCCCTCGAATGCGGCGGCCTCGACGACGCGCAACTGGATCGGCACGTTCCAAGCCCCATCCTCCAGCCGTTCCGGGACAGTGCGGCGCTCGCGTCGTCGGCGTACCGGGACCTCGATGTGGAGGCCTATCGGGCCGGTCACATGACGCCGGTCTTCTTTGGTAGCGCTCTCAAGGACTATGCCGTGGATGACTTGCTTCGGGCCTTGGCAACGGTTGCCCCACCGCCTCAGACGCAGCCGGCCGAGCCGCGTGACATCGCGCCGGATGAAGAGAAAGTGACCGGCTTCGTGTTCAAGGTGCAGGCCAACATGGATCCAAACCACCGTGATCGAGTTGCCTTCGTCCGGCTCTGCTCCGGCCGTTTCCGCCGCGGCATGAAGTTGCGTCAGTCTCGGACGGCGAAAGCCCTGTCGGTTCAGAGCCCGATTTTCTTTTTCGCGCACGAACGCGAACTGGCGGACGAGGCGCTGCCGGGCGACATCATCGGGATACCCAATCATGGGACGCTCGCGGTCGGAGACACGCTGACCGAGGGCGAGAACATCCGCTTCAGGGGGATCCCCGACTTCGCCCCGGAGATCCTTCGGCGGGTTCGCCTCGATGATCCGATGCGCGCCAAGCAACTCCGGCGTGCCTTGGAGGATCTGGCCGAAGAAGGCGTGACGCAGGTTTTCCGACCGATGCTCGGCGCGAACTGGATCGTTGGCGTGGTCGGCCAGTTGCAGCTCGACGTGCTCGCGTCGCGCATCGCGGCTGAATACAATGTAACGGTCGGTTTCGATCCGGCGCCCTACGAAACAGCGCGCTGGGTGACGGCCGACGATCCCGCGCAGGTCAAGCGATTTGTCGCGCGTTACCGCGACAGTTTGGCGGAGGATCGTGACGACGCGCCGGTGTTCCTGGCCCGCAATGCCTGGGAATTGAACCGCACCATCGAGAACTGGCCGGACATCCGGTTTCTCAAAACACGGGAGCGGGCCTGACGCAGAATCCCATTGGCGGCTCCGACACCTTCGCGGGGGATGCCGCTGCCCTGGCTCCGCGTCATGGCACTACCGAGTCGACCGTGAAGAATGCGTTTTCAGGCCGTGAGTTGAGCTGATCGTGGCGGTT
>CAYWRP010000109.1:0-5483 GCA_964460955.1 uncultured Rhodospirillaceae bacterium
TGGGCGGCGATCGCCTACACGGTGATCTGCGCGTCCATCATCGCCTACGGACTTTGGTATTATTTGATCGGCAAGTACCCGCTGAACACCATCGTCCCGCTGATGCTGCTGGCGCCGGTGCTGGCGGTGGTGTTCGCCGTCGTCATCCGCGGCGAGGTGGTGACGGCGATGACGCTCGTCGGCGGCGCGGCGGTCATTGTCGGCGTGGCGATCATCCAGCTTCTCGCACCAAGGCCGAAACCGAGCCCGACGCCGACATGAGCCCGATGCGCGCCCGGGTCTCGCCGAATTTCGACGCCCGCCCGCCGCGCATGTCGGTCGACATGCTGGTCCTCCACTACACCGGCATGCGGACGGCCGAGGAGGCCCGCGCCCGCCTGTGCGATGCCGGGGCAAAGGTCAGCGCGCACTATCTGATCGATATCGACGGGCGGATCGACTGGTTGGTCGACGAGTCGGCGCGCGCCTGGCACGCCGGCGTTTCCTTCTGGCGTGGCGCCACCGATATCAACGCGCGCTCCATCGGCATTGAACTGGTCAACCCGGGTCACGAGTTCGGCTATCGGCCGTTCCCTAGGCGGCAGATGGCGGCGCTGACCGAGCTGGCAGCGGACATTCTCGCCCGCCACCCGATACCGCCCCGCAATGTCGTCGGCCACGCCGATGTCGCGCCGACGCGCAAGCTGGATCCGGGTGAGCTGTTCGACTGGCGGCGTCTCGCCGAGGCCGGCATCGGCCATTGGCCTGATTTCGCGAACGCCGCGGCTTGCGACCCGGCCGCCACCGCCGAGGCCCTGGCTGCCTACGGTTATGAGGTCGCCGATCTGCCGGCGGCGGTGCGCGCCTGCCAACGCCATTTCCGCCCCGCCCGCGTCAGTGGCCGCATCGACGCCGAGACGGCCGTCATCGCCGCCGCTCTTGCGAGCACCTGACCGGCCGGTAACCAGCGGTAACCGCCGCCGAGGCGTTAAGTTCTTGGCAACACTGTTTCGGCATACTCATGCGGTGGTGGCTTGCGGGGATCGCGGGGCAGGTGCCGCCTGGGCCGGCAGGGTGTGGAAAGGGGCAACCTAACCGGAACGGCATCTTTGGAAAGAAGAGCGCGAACGCAAGCCATGGCCTTCCAGGACATCTCGACGCCAGCGCGCGAGGCGGGAGACGCCTCCGCCGAGAGGCGCCTGCGGTTCGCACGATTTTCCCTGGAGGTCCTGCAGGACGCGCATTTCTGGGTCCGCCCGGACGGGCTTATTGTCGACGCCAACGAGGCGGCCTGTCGAAGTCTCCAACTGACCCGCGATGAGCTTCTCACGCTGACCGTCAGCGACATCGATCCGTCGGTCGCGAAGTCGCGATGGCGGGCGATCTGGGATCGTGTTCGACAAAGCCCGCAAGCCGTCGTTTTCGAATCCGTCCACCGCCGCAAGGACGGCAGCGAATTTCCGGTCGAAATCCGCGCGCATTTCTTCGAGTTCGAGGGGGAGGAATACCACTTCTCCGCCGTGCGCGACATTTCGGAGCGGAAACGCGGCGAGGCCGCCTTGAAGGAAAGCCGCGCCCGGTTCCGCGATTTCACGTATGCCTCTTCCGACTGGTTCTGGGAAATGGACGCCGGGTCGCGGTTCACCTTCCTGTCAGAACGTTTTGAGAGCGAAACGGGTATTTCGCCACAACGGGTGATTGGCCGGACCCGGTTCGAGATCGGCCGCGACGATTCCGGCGATGCCAAATGGACCCGCCACGAAGAGGACTTGACGGCAAGGCGACCGTTCAAGGATTTCGTTTGTCGGGCGACGG
The DNA here is from genome assembly GCA_964460955.1 of uncultured Rhodospirillaceae bacterium. GTDB lineage: Bacteria > Pseudomonadota > Alphaproteobacteria > Rhodospirillales > Defluviicoccaceae > Defluviicoccus. Next base: position 1,795 of record CAYWRP010000109.1, read on the forward strand.
ACGATGCCGCCAACGAGGTGTGGATGTCCGTAAGCGGTGTGCCGGTTTTCGATGAGGAGGGCGGTTTCGCTGGCTATCGGGGCACTGGCCGGCGGGTGACGCACGAGGTGCGGGCACGCTGGGAGATCGAGCGCTTGAGCCGGCGCAACGCGTTGATCCTCAATGCGATGAGCGAGGGTATCTGCGGAGTCGACGGCGCCGGCCACATTGTATTCGCCAACAGGACGGCAGCCGAACTGCTGGGATGCAATATCGCCGACATGCTTGGCAGAGCGTTCCACGATACGTTCCACAAGCCGGGCGAAGAGTGTTGTCTCGATGGCCAGGCGGTCTGTTTTCTCGCCAAGGCGCTGAACGACGGACAACCGCGCGCGGCGAGCGAGGAAACGTTGTATCGCCGGGACGGCGTCGCCGTTCCAGTCGAACTGGCGTGCACGCGGCTCCGGGACAGCGACGGCGGGTTAAGCCTGGTGATCGTTTTCCGCGACATCACTTGGCGACGGCAAAGCGAGGCGAGCTTACGGAAACTGTCTGTCGCCGTCGAGCAGAGCCCGGCCGCCATCGTCATCACCGCGACCGACGGGACGATCGAATACGTCAACAAGGCCTTCGAGGCGGTTACCGGGTACACGGCGGCGGAAGCGGTGGGCGAGAATCCACGCATCCTGGCGGCCGGCCGCACGCCGGTGCACGAGTATCAGCGACTCTGGCGAACGCTTGCGATGGGCGAGAAATGGACCGGCGAATTCCTCAATCGACGCAAGGATGGCACCCTGTTCTGGGAAGCGGCGGTCATTTCCCCGGTGACCGACGCCGCCGGGCGGGCCACCCACTACATCGCCATCAAGTCCGACATCACCCACCGGAAAAGGGCGGAGGCACAGGTCAAGCAATCGTTCGGCGTTCAGCGCGCCTCGAACCGAATGCTCCGCATCGCCCAGTTGCCCTGGTCCCTGGCGAAGAAATTCGAAAACATGATGGACGTCGCCCTGACCCTGGACTGGGTGACCTTTCAGGCGCGCGCCGCGCTGTTTCTGGCGACGCGCCGTAGTCGCGATCTTGCCGCATCGGCCACCTATAACCTCGAAAGCGAGGCGGCCCTGATAACCGATGCCATCGATCCCGGCGCCGCCGGATATGCCGAGCTCTTCGAGGTCGGCGGCGTCCGCTATCTCGGCCCGAACTTGACCGAGCAGACGCCGTATTGGAACGACTCGCAACCGAGCGGGCGGTATGAAGCGCCGCTGACCATCGACGGGGCGGCCGCCGGCTTGCTGGTCATCGCCGCGCCGAGGGATCACGTGCCGACGGCGGATCACGAGAACTTCCTGAAGTCGATGGCCGACATCCTGGCAATGACCGTCGAGCGGGAACGCAACACCGCCGAGCTTGTCGATCATCGGGATCACCTGCAGAACCTCGTCGATGCCGCCACCCTCGAGTTGCGCGGCAAGACCGCGGAACTGGAGTTCGCGTTGTCGAAGGAGAAGGAACTGAACGCCTTGCAGCGGCAGTTCGTTTCCATGGCGTCGCACGAGTTCCGCACGCCGCTGGCGATCATCGACAGTACCGCCCAGCGCATCGGTCGCCGATATCCCAGGGGGATCTCGGATGAAGACCTCAACGAGCGCCTGCGCCGTATTCGCGGCGCGGTGGCGCGGATGACCGAGCTGATCGACAGCACGCTCAGCGCCGCCCGCCTCGATGCCGGCAAGATCAAGATCACGCCGACCGAGTGCGCCATCCGCGACCGCCTGTCGGAGGTTTGCGACCAGCAGCGGCAGATCACGCCCGACCGCTCTATCGCCGTCGACGTCGACCGCCTGCCGGCGCGCATCGTCGCCGATCCGAACGCCATCGATCAGATCTTCGTCAATCTGTTGTCCAACGCGGTGAAGTATTCGCCCGACGGCGGCCCGGTGGAGGTCGTCGGGCGCACCGACGGCGAGGTGATCCGCGTCGCGGTGCGCGACCACGGCCTGGGTATCCCCGAGGACGAATTGCCGCGCCTGTTCGAACGCTTCTTCCGGGCGCGCACCTCGACGGGGATCAGCGGCACCGGCATCGGCCTTCATCTGGTCAAGGAGTTGGCCGAGATGCATGGCGGGACGGTGACGGTAAGCAGCGTCGAGGGGGAGGGCTCGACCTTCGTCGTTTCCCTACCGATCGAGCCGGCGGCGCCGAAGGGCAAGCCCGAAGCCGCCGGCGCCGCCTGTCTCGCGGCAGCCGAGGCGTAGGCCATGGCGACGATTCTGTGCATCGAGGACGAGGTGTGCATCCGCCAGACCATCGTCGAGGAACTCGAGGAGGCCGGCTACAAGGCGCTGCAGGCGGGAAATGGCGTCGATGGCCTGGCGGCGATCACGCGGCACAAGCCGGACCTCGTCCTGTGCGACATCACGATGCCCCGGATGAGCGGTTATGACCTGCTGGTCGAGATCCGCGCCAATCATCCGGAGTTCGCCGAGATGCCGATTTTCTTCGTCACCGCGCTGGCCGACCGCAAGGACGCGCTCAACGGTCTCGCCCACGGCGCCGACGACTATATCGCCAAGCCGATCGATTTCGAGGTCATGCTGGCGAAGGTCGACGCCGCGCTGCGGCTCGTGGCCCGGATGCGGGCGAACAAGGAACGCGAGCAGGTCAAGCTCTTCCAGGTGTTCGCCGAGCGGATGGCGGCGCGGCCGGCAGCCGATCCATCGCCGCCGCCGGCGGACGACGCGCCCCGCCAAGCCCACTCCACCAAGCCCGAGGAGTCCGCCGCGCCCGAACCATGGGCAGACGCGGGAACCGACGCCAAGCGGGAAGCGAAAAGAGCGGTCGGGCCGACACTCGTCGAGGAGGTCGCCGTCAAGTTCCAGCCGGTGTGGAGCCCCAAGGCGGAAAAGGTGATCGCCTACCACGGCAGCGCGTATCAGACCATCGCCGGCGCGCTCGGCAACGATGCGCGGGAGAAGAACCGGGCGGAAGTCGATATCATGGTCGCCACCAGGATCGTCGAGCATCTGGAACTGATGGCGACGGCAAGCAACAGCGCGGCGATCATCCTGTCGGTGTCGCCCGAGACGCTGTTGGGGCCACGACGGGGCACCTTCAATGCCCTGCTCACCTCGCGCCCGGAGGCGGAACGCAAGCGCCGCCTCATGATCGAACTAGCCCCCGTCGATGCCGGCATCGAGGATACGGCCCTGCAAGCCGCGCTGGAGGCGGCGCGCCCCCTCGCCGGCACCATCCTCGTGCGCGCCGGGCCGCACGACCGGATCGGCATCGTCGCCCGCGGCCACTGCGCGTCGGCGCTGAGTTGGCGGTTCAGCAGCAGCGGCAAGGAAACCCAGCAGGAGATTGCCCAGCGGCTTTCCGACTATGCCGGCGCCACGCTGCGCCTCGGCATGCACCCTTACGTGTTCAACCTCGACGTCATCGGCACCGTCAAGGCGGCCACCCGCGGCGGCTTTTCGCTGATCGGCGGCCGGGCGGTCGCCAAGGAACTCGATCAGCCGGGCGATCCGTTCATTCTGCAGCCCCACCGACTGTTCTTCGATTAAGCTCTTTGGGTGCTCACAACCGTCGCGCTTGCGTCGGACGACCGTTTTCACCCATATCTCCCAGTGAAAAGGAGCCAGACGGCCGGATGGCCGCCTTCGGCGCATCGGCGTCCGGGGGAGGAAAGTCCGGGCTCCACGGAAACA
>CAYWRP010000110.1:0-5430 GCA_964460955.1 uncultured Rhodospirillaceae bacterium
GCGCCGGCTCTCAGCCGCCTTGACGGCGGGGCGGGCTTGCGCGTAATGATGACGGTCTTCTCACCAGCGACGAATCGGTGTGGCGGGAGTAGCTCAGCAGGTTAGAGCACCTGGTTGTGGTCCAGGGGGTCGTGGGTTCGAGTCCCATCTCTCGCCCCAATTTTCCCGTGTCCAGCCCGGAGATCACGGGGCCAGTCGGCCGCCGATCGCCGGCGCCGCTTCTTCCGGGCCGGGCCGGGCGCCCGCCCTCCGCCGAGACGCCGCCGGGGGCACTGTTTCGGTGCGGCGCATCGTCAGTGTTGCCACCGCCGGCCGGTGAACCGGTTGGCCGGTTGCAGGGTTTCGGCGATGGTGCGGAAATCTGGGTTCGACCGCGCCACCGAGATCAACGTCTCGCGATCGAGGCCGGCGACCTGCCATTCCGCCTCGACATGCGTGTCGAACGGCCCGCAGGCCGACGGCTGGACGACCCGCTCCTCGATCTCGGAAGTCGGGATCTGCCGCATCACGGTGTGGTAGAAGCGGTCGACGTCGACGGCTGAGTCGGCGCAAAAACGATACACGGTCATTTTATCCTCCTCTCCTTTCTTAACCGATTATTATAACACAATCCTTTGCCCTCTTGGTATTTTTTTCATTTCGATATTGAATGGCTAAGGGAAATATGTTTGAGAATTTATTTATATATTATTTGAAAGCGCGAGTGTTTTATTTTCGCTCACTATAGAAAATGGCATCGCTTTCGAGGATTGGGGCCAATACCCGACCGTGCTATACTTTCTGACATGAAGGATTCCGGTCTCAAGCGGCTGATGGCGGCGGAACGGCGGGCGCAGGAGCGCGTCGACGCAGCCGAGGACGAGTACCAACGCCTCATCGAGGAGGCCCGCGAGGAGGCGGCCGGTATCCGCGAGCGGCCTCGCGACGCCATTCGTGGCATCCGCGACGCCCTTGTGGCGGAGGCGGAACGCCGCGCCGAGGCGGCGCTGGCCGAACGCCGGGCGGCGCATGAGCGGCGCGGCGGCGAGATCAGGAGCCTCGCCGAGGCACACCAGGAGGCGGCGAGCGAAGCGGCGTTTTCGTTCCTTCTCACCGGCGCCCGGGAGTGAGCCCATGGGTGGCACCCGGCGCTACGCCTACCTGACCACCCGCGTCTCCGGAAAGCGGCCGAAATTGCTGCGCCGGCGGGCGTTCGAGGCCCTGAGCACGGACGCCGAGATCGATTCGGAGGCGTTGAGGCGCACCGGCCTAGTGGCGCGCGCCGAGGCGACGGAGACGGGCGAGGCGGCGGCGCGAGCCCGGCTCATCGCGGCCCTGCGGGCGGATGTCGAACCGCTGATCCGCCCGCTGCCCGCCGAGGCGCGCGCCTTCTTCGGCTTCTGGATGGCGCGGGACGAGGTCGCCAACATCAAGGTGCTGGTGCGGGGCAAGGCGACTGGCCAGGCCGATGAGTGGATCCGCGAGGTGCTGTCGCCGCTCGCCGGTCACAGTATCGTCGCGAGCGAGGCGTTGCTCGGCGCCAGCGATGCCGGCGACGTCCTGCGCCAGGTCGAGCGCACGCCCTTGGCCGACGCCGTTCGCACGGCCGCGCGGCGCCACGGCGAGCGGGCCGAGCTCTTTCTCGTCGAGGCGGCGATCGATCAGGGATTTTACGACGGCGTGGTGCGACGATACCGGCGCCTGAGGGCGGCGGATCGCCAGTCCATCGGCGCGCTGCTGCTGCCGATCCTCGACTGCATCAACCTGGTGTGGCTGCTCCGCTATCGGTTCACCTTTGGCCTCGGCCCCGGCGAGACCTATCTCCTGCTCGCCCCACCCGGCCGGCGGCTGCCGAAGCAGACACTGCAACGCCTGGCGCGCTGTGGCGACGTCGACGAGGTTGTCGCCGCCCTGCCGCCGGCGCTCGGCGACCGCCTGCAAGGCGCCGATACCATTTCGGCGATCGACGACGCGCTCGGCGACGACATCGAGCGGCTGGCGGAGCGCCTTCTCGTGGCGCCGCTGTTCTCGCTCGGCCGCGCCTTCGCCTACCTTGTGGTGCGGCGACGTCAGCTGGAGCGCCTACAGGCAATTCTGCGGGCGCGGAACCTCGGGCTCGGTACGGACGTTATGCATCGGGCAATTGGTCCGATGCAGACGGCGGAATCCCGATGACGACACAACGCGCGCCCTTGTTCACGCCGGTGCGGATGCGGCACGTCAGCGTCTTCGTGCTGGAGGACGACAGCCGCGCCGCCGCCCTGGCGCTGGCCCGGCATGGCGTGTTCGACCCGGAAGACGATGCCGATCTCGCCGAACGCCTGCCGGGCCGCCCCGGCGCCAGCTATCGCGATCACCACCGACGCGCGGTGAGCCGGCTGACGCGAATCCTCGCGCACTACGACCTTCCCCTGAGCCCGGCGGATTCCGGGAATTTCGAGCCGGTCGAGTTTGCGGCGTTGGCCGACCTCGCCGAACGGCTGGAGGCACTATGGCGCGAGTGCGCGCGGGCCGAGGATGAGCGGCGGGAACTGACCGCGAAACGCGACAATGCCCGGCGGTTGCTGGCCAGCCTCGATCTGTTCGCCGAACTCGACGTCGATCTCGGCGAGCTTCGATCAAGCGGGCGGTTCCTCGAGACGCGGGTCGGCACCGTGCCGACGCCCAACGTGGCCCGGCTGGGCGAGGCACTGGCGCTGTCGGGCTTCCTGATCCGCCCCTTCGCGGCGCGGGACGATCTGACCCACGCGGTCGTCGTCGGGCCGCGCGGCGACGGTGAGGAGCCGTCGGCCACCCTGTCCGTCGCCGGGTGGCAGGCGACGACGGTACCGCCCGAATTCAGCGAACGGCCGCAAGCGGTGCGGCGCAAACTCGAGGATATGCGCGCCGACGCAGAGGCTGCCGTGGCGGAGCGCGCGGAAGCGGTCGCCCGGCGGCGCGAGGCGCTCGCCAACGAGTTGACCGCCGCCGCCGACACGCTGAAGCGGGCGGCTCCCTTCGCGCGCTTGAGCGGCATCGCGGCCTACGGGAAGGGAGCGATCACGGCGATGAGCGGCTGGATCCCGGCGGATGCGCTCGACGGCCTCCGCGCGGCGTTGGCGGACGCGCTGGAGCGGCCGTTCGCGGTCTCGGCGCGCGCGCCGACCCGGGAGGAGGCGGGCTGCGTGCCGTCGGTCTCCCGCCATCCGCGCTGGCTGGCGCCGTTCGTCGGCCTGGTGCGCACGTATGGCGTCGTGCGCTATGGCGAGGTGGATCCGACCTGGCTGTTCGCGGTCACCTTCCTGCTGATGTTCGGCATGATGTTCGGCGACGTCGGCCAGGGCGCCGTCATCGCCGTGGCGGGCCTGCTGGCGCGCCGCCGCTGGCCAAGAGTCGGCACCTTCCTGATCGCCGCCGGGGTGTCTTCCACCCTGTTCGGCGTGCTCTATGGCAGCGTTTTCGGCCTGGAGCACGTCATCGAGCCGCTGTGGATGGCGCCGTTGAGCGATCCCACCCGGCTGTTGACCATCGGTCTCGGCTGGGGCATTTTCTTCATTTCCGCCGCCACGCTGCTGGCCGCCGTCAACCGGCTCCGGGCCGAGCGATGGCGCGCCGCGTTGCTGGACCGCAACGGGTTGGCCGGCCTCCTCTTCTTCCTCGGTCTCGTTGGCTGCGCCTACCAGTTCGCGATGGCGGGGGCGGCCGACCTCCTGCCGATCCTCGTGGTCGCCATCGGCCTGACGCTAATCGCCGGCAACATCGCCTGGCAGCAGCAGGGGCCGGTCGGCGAACGGGCGATGTTCGTTGGCGTCGGCATACTGGAGACGGTGCTGGCCTTTTTCTCCAACACTCTGTCATTCCTGCGTGTCGCCGCGTTCAGCCTCAACCACGCGGCGCTGGCTTTCGCGGTCTTGACCCTGGCTGGAATGATGGGTCAGATTGGCCACATCATCACGCTCGTCCTGGGAAACGTCTTCATCATAATCGTCGAAGGCGGCATTGTTGTCATCCAGGTGCTGCGCCTGGAATTCTATGAGGGGTTTTCCCGTTTCTATAGCGGCGACGGACGGCCATTCCGTCCCCTGCGCGCGACCTTGGAGGCACCGGCGTGAGCGGCAACCGCAACCGCGCTTCGGGAGACTGAGCCCGTGTCCTATCTGCTGGCAATCATGGTGTCCATTCCGCTGCTGACGGTGCTCGCGGGGATCCATCTGACGTTTCGGCCCAGCCCGTCGCCGAAGGTCGCCCGCCGACGCTTCGCCCAGTACGTCGGCGGTACGGCGACCGTCTTCCTGCTCACCGCCGCGGCGATGGTCTTCACGGCGGTGGAGCAAACCTGGGCTCAGGCCAACGCCGCCGAGGCGGCGCCGGAAATCACCCTCGGCTTCGCGTTGGCGCTGATCGGCGTCGGCCTGCCGACCGGTCTCGCCGCCATCGGCGCCGCCATCGCCGTCGGCCCCATCGGCGCCGCGGCGCTGGCGGCGATCACCGAGAAACCGGAGTTGTTCGGGCGCAGCCTGGTCTTCCTCGGTCTCGCCGAGGGGATCGCCATTTATGGCCTGGTGGTGACGATCCTGTTGCTGGGGCGGCTCGGGTGACCGTCGCGTTGTTAAGTCGCGGTCCCCGCCGGATCGGCGTCGGATAGGCCGGGTGCGCGCATGGCCGACCATGATGCCGCCGCTTCCGCTACTACCGCCCCGCCGACGCGCCTGATCGTGCTGGGCGGCGCCGCGTTGACGGATGGCTTCCGGTTGCTCGGCGCCGAGACGGTGCCCGACGCGACACCCGAGGATCTGCGGGACCTGCTGGAAGGGTTGCGGCGCGACGACGCGACGGCGCTGATCATGATCGAGGCGGAACTCGCCGGCCGTGGCGAGGCCATCCTGCGGCGCGCGCGGCGGCGCGGCAACCGCCTCGCCATCGTCGAGATTCCGTCCCTGACCGACCCCGAGGCGTTTCGGCCCTATGTCGAAACGTTGGTCGAGCGGGTGCTCGGCACGTCCGTGTTGGAGCGGTAGAATGGCCCGCTCGGTGACGGAGAGCCCGCCGGACGCCTCCGTCGAGAAGCTGGAGCAGGCGATCCTCGATCGGGCCGACGAGCTTGCCCGCCAACGACGGGAGCAGGGGGCGACGGAACGCCGACGGCTGATTGCCGAGGCCAAGGCGGACGCGGAAAAGCGGGAACGCGAACTCCGACGCGAGGCCGAAGAGCATGCCGACCAAGTGTATCGCCAGCGTCTTGAGGCGGGGGAACTGCGGCTTGCCGCGGAAGGCGAACGGCTGCGATGGAAGTTGGTCTCCGACACCCTGGCGACGCTCGAGGAGCGCTTCGCCGCGCTTGTCGAGAACGAGGAGGACTATACCGCCGTGCTCCGCCGCTTCCTCCGCGAGGCCGCCGAAAACATCGCCGACGACCGGCTGATCGTCGCCTTCAACGCGCGCGACCGGAGGCGCTTCGAGGGCCGGTTGAAA
>CAYWRP010000111.1:0-5290 GCA_964460955.1 uncultured Rhodospirillaceae bacterium
ACCCCGTCGGCCAGCGTATAGGCCATCTCGAGATCCGCCGTCGCTCCCGCCTCCTGCATGTGATAGCCGGAGATGGAAATTGAGTTGAACTTCGGCATGTTCTGCGAGGTATGCGCGAAGATGTCGGAGATGATCCGCATCGACGGCAGCGGCGGATAGATGTAGGTGTTGCGGACCATGAACTCCTTCAGGATGTCGTTCTGAATGGTTCCGGCCAGTTGCTCCTGCTTCACCCCCTGCTCTTCGGCGGCGACGATGTACATCGCCAGCACCGGTAGCACGGCGCCGTTCATCGTCATCGACACCGTCATCTGGTCGAGCGGGATGCCGTCGAACAGCACCCGCGTGTCCTTGATCGAATCGATGGCGACGCCCGCCATGCCGACGTCGCCGGCGACGCGCGGGTTGTCGGAGTCGTAACCACGGTGGGTCGCCAGATCGAAGGCGACCGAAAGCCCCTTCTGCCCGGCGGCCAGGTTGCGGCGGTAGAACGCGTTGGAATCCTTCGCCGTCGAGAAGCCGGCATACTGGCGAATGGTCCAAGGCCGGGTGACGTACATCGTCGAATAGGGGCCGCGCAGGTAGGGCGGAATGCCGGCCATGGTGTCGAGGTGATCGAGCCCCTCCAGATCGACCGACGAGTAGAACGGACTGACGTTGATTTTCTCCGGGGTCTCCCACAGCACTTCTTCCGGCGCGTGGCCCGTCTCGGTCTTGAAACGATCAGCCCAAGCTTTACGGCCGTTCTCGTCCTGCGGCGGCACGTTGCCGGGCTGAAGCTCGATGTCCGCGAAATTCGGGATCGTCGTCATGCCGAAATAACTCCCAATCGCTTAAGAAGATCCGTTGTCTGTTGCAGCACATTGCCGCCCATCGCGATGAAATCGTCGACCCCGGCGCCGAAGTACGCGTCCTTCTTGTCGCCCGGATTGCCGGCAAGAAAGAGGTACTCGCAGCCCGCCGACTTCAACGCGGGCGCCACCGAGCCGACCATCTCCTCGTAGAGCGGATCCGCCGAGCAGATGATGGCCACCCGCGCGCTGCTGTCCTTGAACGCCCGCGCGCATGTCTCGGCGTCGTTGAAGCCGTTATTGGTCAGCGTCTCGATGCCAGCGACCTCGAAGAAGTTCTTGGCGAAGGTGGCCCGCCCGGTGTGCTTGGCGATCGGACCGAGGTTGGCAAGGAAGATCCGCGGCCGCTTGCCCGTCTTCTCGGCGAACGCGTCGCTGGCATCGCGCAGCGCCTCGAACTTCTCCGGCAACCGGTGCGTCGGCAACGCCTCGATGGCCGTCGGCGCACCGCCCAACGACGCGGCCAGCGCGCCGATCGTCGCCCCGCCGCCGGCCGCGGCGATCGCCGCCGCCGGCAACTGTTCCGCCGGCGCCGAAAGAAGGCCGCTGGTGTCGCCGCCGCCGGTTCCGCGCGTCGCCGCCAGCCGTTCCGCCGCCTTGGCGGCGAACCCGCTGGTGTCGATTTCGGCATAGGGCGGCATGCCTTCGTTGATGTTCGGGAACTCGCTGACGCCGGTGATGGCGTCCTTTCGCTTGGCGATGTTCGCCTCGCGCGCCGCGTGGCTGTCGGCGATCCTCTTCGCGAAGCTGCCGTCGGTCACCGCCTTCGCCATGCCGCCGGCGGCCTCGATGGCCTGGAATTCCTTCCACGCCGCCTGCGCCAGCTCGTCGGTGCGCGTCTCGATGTACCAGGAGCCGCCGCCGGGATCGACGACCCGGGCGAGGTTGGACTCCTCGGCCAGAACGTTGTGGGTATTGCGCGACACCCGGCGGCCGAGCTCGTCCGGGATGCCGATGGCGTCATTGTACGGCAGCACGCAGATGCTGTTGGCGCCGCCGATCGCCGCACCGAAACAGGCGACGGTGGTGCGCAGCATGTTCACCCAGGGATCGCGCCGGCTCATCATCCGCTCGGCGGTGATCACCTGCATCCGCATGCCGCGCGCCGACTCCGAGGCGCCGCAGCTCTCGGCGATACGCGCCCACATCTTCCGTGCCGCGCGCAGCTTGGCGATGGTCAGGAACTGATCGCAACCGACGGCGTAGGTGAACAGGATCTGCCGGCACGCCGCGTCGACGTCCATGCCGGCATCCGTCATCGCCCGCAGGTAGGCAACGGCGGTTGCCATCGACGCCGCCAGGTCCTGCGCCTCGTTGGCGCCGGCGTTGTAGTAGGCGGTGGTGTCGACGCCGACGGCGGTGACGTGCCGATAGGTGTGCGCCGTGTGCTTGGCGAGGGCGGCCATTCTCTCCAGCGCCACATCGATGGCGGTGGGCAGCGTGCCGGTCTCCGCCAGGGCGCCCAGGGGATCGACGTTGAAAGCGCCAAGCGCCGCTTCCGGCGCCACGCCGCGCCGTGTCCACAGGGCCGCGAGGAGGGCGGCGGCGCAAAAGGCCTGCGGGCCGGCGCGCAGCGAAACCGGCGCCAGATCGAGTTTGACCCCGGTCAGCAGCAGGTCCAGATCGTCGACGCTGTAGAGCATGATGCCGTCGTCGCCGACCGTGTCGGCGGCCGCCGGATCATCGCCGTCCAGTCCGCGTTTGGCGGCGCCGTCGAACTGGATCCACAGCGAGGAGACGCCGTTTTCCAGTTCGCGCAGGATGACCTCGTTGCACTTGGCGGGGTCGGATTCATTGAAAAGCTGGCGGATGTCCCAATTGCCGACGACATTGCCGCTGGCCCGCTGGCCACGGGTGAAGGGCATCGCGCCCGGGAACCCGGATGGATCGCCGGTCGGCGGCCAGTCCTGACGCGTGTATATCCCTTTCAGGGTGATCCCTTCGTAGGTCTTGTTGAACATTTTCTTTTCGAAGGGGGCGCCTTTTAGCGCCTTTTCGACCTCGGCCTTCCACTCCTCGGCGGTCGGCTTGGGAAAATCTTCGGTAAATCGCAATGGCTCACTGGTCATGGACGTCCCGTCTCGCTTGAGGATCGCTATCCGAGCTTCTTGAAGGCGCCGCCGAACCCCCTAAAGGCGTTTTTATGCGTCCGACAACGCGACTCACTTGCGATTTTAGAACGTACGGGAACAGCCCTGTAGCGTCAAGTAGGCCGGCGCCTTGTCGCGCGCCGCGTTTCAGGGATACCCATCGACAACAGCCGTAACGACCGCCCCAGCCCAGCGGGTCGACAAAGCGCCCGCCGATCCCCATACCGGTGGGAAGATGGGTGGCGGCTGGCAATTCGGGGCATCGGTTGGTCCGGCAGCATTTCGATAACCACACCCCGGCAAATGGTCAAAGACACAAGGAGCTTGAGATGCGGCCGAGCCTGTTTCGGGCTATTTTTTTTGCGATTTTGACGACGCTGGCGTTCAGCGCGTTCGTTTTTCACGCCTCGGACGCCGTCGCGCAGGCAGACGCCGGCGAAGACGCGCCCAGCTTTGTGCAGCCCATCCAGACCGACAGCCCACGCCAGACCATCGAAAGCTTTCAAAGACTGACGCAGCTGTTCGACGAGCGATTGCAGGCGTATTTCATCATCAGTTCCAAAGCCAATTTCGAAGCCGTGGAAAGCCTCGTGCCGAGCTTCCATGCGTTGATCGACTTATCGGAAGTGGCGCCGAGCGCCCGCTACGACGTCGGCATGGACACGCTTGGCTACCTCCTCGACATCCTGGGGCGCATCGAGCCCCTTTCCCTCGACGAGATCCCCGGTATCGAGGCCGTCGAGGCTGGCGAGGTCGACTCCTCCTGGCGGATTCCCAAAACGCGGTTGCAGATCGTCCGCATCGCGGAGGGCGAACGCGAGGGCGAGTTCCTGTTCTCCGCGCGAACCGTCACCGTCGCACCGCGGTTCTTCGAGCGCATTGAGCATCTTCCGTTACGAACATCGCTAAGGTTCGAGAGTTGGACGCGAGGCATTCCGCAAGTGACGGGCCCGGCGATCCCGAGTTGGATACCGGCCAACATGCCAAAATCCCTTCTGAAGCCGTGGCTGCAGACACCGATTTGGAAGGTGATCGCGGTGTTTGTGCTTGCCGTGCTTGCCGCCGGCCTTCTCTACACCGTGCGTCTTCTCGTCAACCGATACGCACCCGATAGCATGATCTCTGGGCCGCTCTTGGGATCCTTGACGCCTATCGCGGCGCTTGTATTCCTTTATTGGCTGTCCAATTTCGTCACCCTGCAGATCAACGTCGCCGGGCTGTTCGCCACCATCGTCGAGGCGTCGATCACCGTCCTGCAATACCTCGCCGCCGCTTGGGTTGTATGGCTGCTGATCTTTGCTTTTTTTGCCTGGATCATCCGCGCGCGCCGCATCGAGGAAAACAGTTTCGATGCCCACCTCTGGCGTCTCGCCGGCAAGGTCCTCGGCATCGCCGCGGTGGTGATCATTCTCGCCAATGCCGCCCACTTCCTCGGATTGCCACTCTATAGCGTCGTCGCCGGCCTTGGTATCGGCGGCCTCGCCGTCGCGCTGGCGATCCGGCCGACGTTGGAGAACATGATCGGCGGCCTCATCCTCTACACCGACCAGCCGGTGCGGGTGGGCGACTTCTGCAGCTTCGGCGACAAAACCGGCACGGTTGAATCGATCGGCATCCGGTCGACGAAGTTGCGCGCCCTGGACCGCACGATCATCACCGTTCCCAACGCCGCGCTCGCCGACATGCATCTCATCAACTACGCGCGCTGTGATCGCATGCTGATCCTGTCGACCTTCGGTCTGCGCTACGAGACGCAGCCCGATCAACTGCGCTATACCTTGGCCAAGATCCGAGAAATGCTGCATGCCCATCCCCGCATCGACAGCGATACCATTCGCGTGCGCTTCCATGAGTATGGCGACTCGTCCCTGGACATCCAGATGCGCGTCTACGCGTTGACCCGCGACTGGAACGATTTCTTCGCCGTCAAGGAAGACCTGCTGCTGCGGATCAACGATATCGTCCGCGGGGCGGGAACCGGCTTCGCCTTCCCCTCGCAGACCCTCTACCTCGGCCGCGACTCGGGCCTGGACCAACAAAGCGGCGACGCGGCGGTCAGGGCCGTGCAGGCTTGGCGGCGCGGCGGCAAGCTGCCGTTCCCGCGCCTGTCGCGCGACCGCATCGACGAGCTGAGGGAAACGCTCGACTATCCGCCGCGCGGTTCCGTCGAGGCGGGAGGATTGGACGAGGCCTGGGAAGAATTCGCCGAACCCCTCTCGGCGGACGAACCCGAAGAGCTGGAAGAAGAAGAGGAAGACGTCAAAGAGGAAAAGAAGAAGGATACGCCCGACACCAAATCCTAGTGGATTGATTCCAACGTTTGGAACCCTCGGTTTCGTGCGGCGATGA
>CAYWRP010000112.1:0-5271 GCA_964460955.1 uncultured Rhodospirillaceae bacterium
CCGGATTGATGCGGTTCATCAGGATGGTGAGCCATCGCTCGCCCGGCACGCCGTGGTCTTCGGCGAAAGGTTCGTCAGCCAATGACGAAAACCGCCTCAAGCACAAACTATCTGACAGTCCCGCATCTCGGGCAGCGGATGCAGAATCCGCCGCACGTCGCGCGGGTCCTCCACCTGCGCGAAGTGGTCAAGCAGCGCGGCAAGACGCCGCTTGCCAACGGGAGAGGTCTCGATCTGTAGGGGCATGGGCGACTCCGATCTCTGGGCCGCCACATCGATTCAGAAAATCTCCCGCCTGTCACCTGTCATATGAGTTCGCAGCCCTGCGGCGGCGCGCGCGCCCTTGACTGCCACCTGATTTGCGGTACGGTCACGCCGCCGAGTGCGAGGCGGAAATAGGTTGCGAGCATCAATGAATTACGAAGAAGCGCGGCTGAAAATGATCCAGAGCCAGATTCGGCCCAACAGGATCGTTGACGAACGTGTCATCGCCGCCATGGCCGACATCCCGCGCGAGTTGTTTCTGCCGGAACGGCTGCGCGGTATCGCCTACGTCGACGAAGACGTGGCACTCGATGGCGGGCGCTGGCTCATCGAGCCGTTGTGTTGCGCCCGTCTATTGCAGACCGCCGAAATCGACGCCGCCGACATCGTGCTCGATATCGGCTGCGGCCCGGGTTACCTCTCGGCCATCGCCGCGCGGCTTGCCGCCGTCGTCGTTGGTCTGGAAAGCGATCCCGACCTCGCCGATCGGGCACGGGAGACGCTGAGCGAGCTCGGGATCGAAGGCGTCACGGTCATGGAGGGCGATCTGCGCGCCGGCTATCCGCAACAGGCGCCGTTCGACGTCATCCTGTTCGGCGGCGCGGTGTCGCGCGTTCCGCCATCGATCATCGACCAATTGGCGGAAGGTGGCCGTCTCGTCGCGGTGGTTCGCGAGCCGGGTGGCCAAGGTCACATCACCACGCTGATGAAATTCGGCGATGTGGTGTCCAAGCGCGTGATGTTCGACGCCCAGACACCGCTTCTACCCGGCTTCGAGCCCGAACCGGAATTCCGTTTCTCGTGACGACATCGCTGGTCGGGTGGCCCTGCCGTCGGGGGAATCGTTGTCGAAATGCTGCAAGGGCTACGTCAAAACGGACCCGTAAGCCCATAAGCGGTTGACGACGCAAGGTGGTTTTGCTCCTGTTGACATTCCTGCAACAGGGTGTTGTTCTCGTGCGAAGCGGATCATTAATGCCCTATTTGGGGGATAGCATGCGCACTTTCCAAATCTTGCCTTCTATCGTCTGCGTCCTCGCGTCGATGCTCGCGTCGCCGAGTTTGGCGCAGACACTCGAGGAGGCGCTGGCCCAGACATATCGCACCAATCCCACCCTGGATGCCCAACGCGCGTTCCTGCGCGGCGTCAACGAAGAGGTGCCGCAGGCGTTGTCCAACTGGCGGCCGATCATCGAAGGGACCGTGGCGGCCGGGCCCCGAAAGCTGGATGGCAACTCAGAAGCATTTTTCGACGATGACCGGGAATTATTCACCCGGGATCTGTCTGTCAGCATCGTCCAGCCGCTGTTCCGCGGCGGGCGAACGTTGTCCGAAACGCGGTCGGCGGAAAACACGGTGACCGCCGAACGGGCGGCGCTGATCGACGTTGAACAGCAGGTCCTGCTGGCGGCCGTCTCGGCCTATATGAACGTGTTCCGCGAGCAGGCGGTATTGGAACTGCTGATCAAGAATGAACAACGGTTGGCGCGCCAGCTGGAGGCCAGCCGCGATCGCTTCCAGGTCGGCGAAGTGACGCGCACAGACGTGTTCCAGGCCGAGGCACGCTTGGCGCGCGCCACCGCCGACCGCATCACCGGCGAAGGCGATCTTGAACGGTCGCGCGCGGTCTATCGCAACATCGTTGGCGAGACGCCGGGCCAATTGCAAATGCCGCCGTTGCCAGGCGATCTCCCCGCCGGCCTCGAGGATACGATCAAGATCGCCATCGATAACAATCCGACCGTGATCAACGCCGAATACGGGGAACGGTCGGCACTCGACGACGTGGACACGGTGCGCGGCGAATTGCTGCCAGAAATCAACCTGCGCGGCGAAGCCAATCGTGCCCTGGAAACGTCTCAGGACGGAGGGCGTATTGATACTCTCGAGGCGCTCGTCACCGTCAGTATCCCGCTCTACCAGTCGGGCGCCGTCTATTCCCGTCTCCGGCAGTCCAAGCAGGTGGCGGCGGAGGCGCGGCGGGAGATCGACGCGGCGCAGCGCCAGGTCATCGAAGACGCGACGGCGGCCTGGGCCGATCTCGATGCGGCGCGGGCGGCGATCGTCTCCTTCCGCAAGGAGGTGGAAGCCAACGACGTAGCCCTCGAAGGGGTGGAGCGCGAGGCGGAAGTCGGCGCGCGGACGGTGCTCGATATCCTCGACGCCGAACAGGAACTCCTCGATTCGCAGGTCAATCTGGTGCGGGCGCAACGCGACGAAGTGGTCGCGAGCTACACGGTGAAGTCGGCGATCGGCGATCTGACGGCGGAGCAGCTCGACCTGCCGGTGGAAATCTACGATCCGCGCGAGCATTATGAAGAGGTCCGGTTCAAGTTCTTCGGTGGCTCCTCGTCCGGCGACGTGAGCTTCGATCAGTTCGGTCGGCAGACGCCGTAATGCCACGCGGGGTCTGGATGGCGCCGCGAGGCAGGTCAGCGGCGTCGCCGCGGGATTGCCAGGTGTCGCCGAGGCATGCCACGATGACATGCATCCGGCATTCGTTGGCGGATTGGCGATGAACACCGAGGACAGCAGGCGCGACGAGGCGAAAACCGACGATGGCGAACCATCGATGGAGGATATCCTGGCGTCGATCCGTCGCATCCTTTCCGACGACGGCAAGGAGGACGAGCCGGAGGACTTCGAGGAAACCGTGACGGTGGACCCGGCGCGGTCCGCCGACCCACCGCCGGAGGATCCCGATAACGTCGTCGAATTCTCGACGTCCGCGCCGCAAGCGGAAGACGCGGCGTCGGCGGATGCGGACCGTATTTTCGAGCCGGCACCGAGCCCATTCGACGCCGCTGTCGACGATAACCCGTTTGACGCTCCGCCGCCACCGGCGTCCCCTCAACCCCGGTCGCAGTTGACGGCTACCGCCTCGAATGTCTTGGAACTGACGCCGCAGATGCGCCTCGCCGCCGAGCAGGCGCTGATGTCGGGCACGACGCGCGATCAGTCCACCGATGTTTTGACCCAATTGGCGCGGGCCATTCTCGAACAACGCGAATTGACCGTCGCCTCCAGCCAGGTCACCCTGGAAGGTATGGTGCGGGAGATGCTGCGCCCGTTGCTGCGCGAATGGCTGGATCAGAACCTGCCGCACCTGATCGAGCGGTTGGTGAAGCGGGAGATCGACCAGATCGTTAACCGGGCGGAACGGCGCGAGCGTTGACCGGGCCTGGCCGGGCTGGCTAATTACGCTGCATTCGGGCGCGATTCCTGCGTCCGCTGTTCTCGAACTCCGGATCGCCAAGCTTTCCATGCTCGACAAGACCTATCATCCCCGCGACATCGAAGACCGCTGGTATTCGCGGTGGGAAGACGCCGGTGTGTTCGCCTGCGGCCGCCGCGCCGATGCGCGCCCCTACACCATCGTCATCCCGCCGCCGAACGTCACCGGCAGTCTGCACATGGGCCACGCGCTCAACAACACGCTGCAGGACATCCTGGTCCGTTTCCAGCGGATGCAGGGGCGGGATGTGCTCTGGCAGCCCGGCACCGACCACGCCGGGATCGCGACGCAGATGGTCGTCGAGCGCAAACTCGGCGCCGAGGGGCTCAGCCGACACGACCTCGGGCGCGAGAAGTTCGTCGAACGGGTCTGGGAGTGGAAGGCGCATTCGGGCGGCACCATCACCGGCCAGCTGCGCCGCCTCGGCGCCTCGTGCGACTGGTCGCGCGAACGCTTCACCCTCGATGAGGGCCTGTCGGCGGCGGTGCGCAAGGTGTTCGTCGATCTCTATAAGCAGGGCCTGATCTACCGCGACACCCGCCTGGTCAACTGGGACCCGATGCTGTTGACGGCGATTTCCGATCTGGAGGTCGAGCCGCGCGAGACGGTGGGCAAGCTGTGGACCTTCCGCTATCCGATCCAGGGGCGCCCGGGCCAGCACATCGCCGTCGCCACGACGCGGCCCGAGACGATGTTGGGCGACACCGCCGTCGCCGTCCATCCGGAAGACCCGCGTTACGCCCACCTGATTGGCGAGCACTGTATCCTGCCCATCGCGAAGCGGCCGATTGTCATCGTCGGCGATGAGCACGCCGATCCGGAAAAGGGCACCGGCGCCGTCAAGATCACCCCGGCGCACGATTTCAACGACTTCGAGGTCGGCAAGCGGAATGGGCTGCCGATGATCAACGTCCTCGACGCCCACGCGCGCCTCAACGAAAACGCGCCGGCTCGCTTCCAGGGGCTCGACCGCTACGAGGCGCGCGACGCCATCGTCAAGGAAATGGAATCGCTCGGCCTGTTCGACAAGGTCGAGGACAACCCGATGACCGTCCCGCATGGCGACCGTTCGGGCGTCGTCATCGAGCCCTGGCTGCTCGAGCAGTGGTTCGTCGACGCCAAGACCCTGGCCGAGCCGGCGATCCGCGCGGTGGAGGAGGGGCGCACCTCATTCGTGCCCGCCAACTGGGCGAGAACCTATTTCGAGTGGATGCGCAACATCCAGCCGTGGTGCGTCTCCCGGCAACTGTGGTGGGGGCATCGGATCCCGGCCTGGTATGGCCCCGACGACGCGGTGTTCGTCGAGGAGACCGAGGAGGCGGCGCAGGCGGCCGCCGCGGCGCACTATGGCCAGCCGGTGCACCTGCGCCGCGACGAGGACGTGCTGGACACCTGGTTCTCCTCGGCGCTGTGGCCGTTCTCGACACTGGGCTGGCCGGAGCAGACGCCGGAGGTGGCGCGCTACTATCCAACCGACGTGCTGGTGACGGCGTTCGACATCATCTTCTTCTGGGTCGCCCGGATGATGATGATGGGCATCCACTTCATGGGCCAGCCGCCGTTCCACACCGTCTACATCCACGCCATCGTCCGCGACGAGCACGGCCAGAAGATGTCAAAGACCAAGGGCAACGTCATCGACCCCTTGGAATTGATCGACCAGTTCGGCGCCGACGCGATGCGTTTCACGCTCACCGCGCTTGCCGCGCAGGGCCGCGATATCCAACTCTCCACCAGCCGCGTCGAGGGTTACCGCAACTTCTGCACCAAGC
>CAYWRP010000113.1:0-5211 GCA_964460955.1 uncultured Rhodospirillaceae bacterium
CCTGGTCGAGGACGCCAACTATCGCGGCGTCAACCTGCTGAAGGCCGACGACCTGACCACCACCTTCAACGAGGACGGATCGAACACCCTGGTCACCAAGGGCGCCGACTTCACCGCCTCCGGCCTCGGCCTGGCGGAGGCGGACTTTACCAATATAGCCAGCGCAACCTCGAACTTGCAGCAGGCAAAGGAAGCCTTGAACAGTGTGCGCGACTTCGGCGGCTCGATCTCCAACAACCTGACCCTGATCCAGACCCGCGAGACGTTCACCCAGGACACGGTCCAGGTGCTGGAGGAAGGCTCCGACAAGCTGACCCTCGCCGATCCGAACGAGGAAGGCGCCAAGATGCTGGCCCTGCAGACCCGCCTGCAACTCGGCGTCACCTCGATGTCTCTGGCCTCGCAGTCGGAACAGAGCGTCTTGTCGTTGTTCGGTTAGTCGAGAGATCATCCTAGGAAAGGCAGAACGCCATGGCCCTCGTCCTCGACCTCAAGCCCGGCGAGCGCGTCCTCATCGGTGAGGCGCTGATCACCAACGAACAGCAGCGCAGCCGCCTGCACATCGAGGGCAAGGTGCCGATCCTGCGCGAAAAGGACATCTTGCTGCCAGCCCAGGCGACCAGTCCCTGCCAGAAGCTCTATCTGACGCTGCAGCTGATGTATATGGACCGCGACCCGGCCAAGCTGCACGAGCCCTATTTCGACTTGGTGCGGCAAATCATCGACGCGGCCCCCAGCACGACCCCTTACCTTCTTGATATTAACGAAAAAGTAATCGGTGGCTCCTACTATCAGGCGTTGAAGGAAGCAAGAAAGCTGATCAAGTACGAAGCGGAACTGATGGCTCATGTCTAGGACGCACACGCAAGCGGCGCAGGCCTATGCCCAGGGCCGCTCCATCGCCCCTTCCCAACGTCAAACCGAGGCCAACGCCCTCCTGCGGGCGGCGCGTGTGCTGGAGGAAGCCAAGGAAGCCTGGCGCCCCGGGCAAGACGAAGTGCTCGATCAAGCGCTGACCTTCAACCGTAAACTGTGGACCATCTTCGCCGCCGAGGCGGCCAACGACGCCAACGAGCTGCCGTTGGAGCTGCGCAACAATATCGCCAACATCTCGTTGTTCATTTTCAAGCGCTCCATCGAGCTGCAGGCGGTGCCGGAACCACGTAAGGTCGAGGCGCTCGTCGAGATCAACAAGACGCTCGCCGCCGGCCTGATGGCTCAGCCCCCGGTGCCAGGCGCCGATGCGCCAGCCCCCCACCCCGCGGCGTCGACAGCCGAGAGCGCGTAAGCCCGACGCTAATCAGACGTCCAGATCGATCCCGTCCGCCGGGTCGACGGTGCCAGCCGCTTCGGTGATATTGGCGACCGCCTGGTCGAGGCGCTTGACCAGGTTTTCCGAGGGAATGCGGATCGCCAAGCCTTCCCGAGGCGCGGCATTTTCCGATGCCAGGGTGATATCGGTAAACGTCCGGCCGAATTCCTCGTCGTAGGCGACCGTCTTGTCGAACCGCCGATGGAACACTTCCCTCGCCGCGCCGGCGGTGTCCGATCCGGGCGCGGCCTGGTCGGTATCCGGCCCCTCGCCACGCGGCGGCGCGTTCTCGTTCCGACGCCGGTCGGCCTCGACGTCGCGTCGACGCTGATCCGCCGCCAGCGCCTCGCCCGACGCCGTTATCGCCCGATTAGGCGCTTCCAGGTTCTGCCGATCCGCCGAGGCAGGCGTTACGACCGAAGGGGCGGTGGAGCGCTCGTAGCGCGCGGCCATCCCGGTATTGGAGAAATCCGCGTTCACGGTAACCATCTGCCGGTATCCTACCAGAACCTGATCATGCTATCTTGGATAGCATATATATAATATATTACTATTTCAAGTTGTTTATTTCTTCCGCCTGGCAAATCGGCAGATTGTCTCCGCCACCAGGAAGAATCTGCCGGGTCGATCCCGCCGCCGATCCATCTTCTCACCCGAGATCCTCTCTACTTATTCAACAAAAACAATGGTTTAACCGCTAAAACTGACTTGGCGCGCCTCTTGCGAGCACCTCGACGACCGTCTTTCCCGAGGAGGATTTGGCCGTGCCCACCAGCGCCGCCCCGCTCGTCGCCGATACCGCGCCAAGGACCAGTCCGCTTGCGTCGCCCTTGAACGCTCCGCCGATGACAACCGGCATTGCTTTTCAGGATGTCCTTCAGATCGCGGCGCGGGACTTCGGCCGCGACAAGGCCCCCGTTGTCAGCCAGGAGATGGCACGCGATCCCCGTCCACCGCGCGCCGACCGGCCGATGGCCCGGGACTCCGATCGCGACGAGCGCCGGGACGATGGGGATGCGGGCACCGTGTCGGCCGCGCCGGATGTGACACGCGATGAACGCGCGGCCGGCTTCGACCGGTCGCAACCCATCCGCGACGCGGACGCCGCTGCCAGTATCCATCAGCCGCGCGGGGAATTCAACGCGGCTCCGCCTCCTCGGGCATCGGGGCAGTCCCAGGCGCCGGCGACGTCGCCACGATCCAGCGATATCAATCAACTCCCCGCCCCCGACCTCAAGCCGCAAACGGCCGCCGCTTCGGCGCCGACCGCGACACCCACGGTTCCGGGATCGACTTCGCCGGCCGCCAACGCCGCGACACAAACACCGGCCGTCGGGCAGACGATGGCGGGCGGCGGCGCCGTGCCGCCTGCCCTGCAGGCGGTCGCCGCCGAACAAGCCCCGGCAGTGAAACCCGGCCAGGCGGCGCAGACCGGACGACGCGAGGGTCCGGCCATTCCATCCTCGTTCGTGGATCTCCTGAAGTCCGATTCGTCGATTGCGTTGACCGTGCGCCAGGCGACGACGGCCACCCCGGTGACGCCGACGGCGAGCTTGTCACCGGCGCTGGCGGCAAGCCTCAACCAGCAGGCCGGCGTCGTGCCGAGCGCGGCTGACCCCGCCTCCGCTCTCAATACCGCGCTCTCCCCCGGTCCCGTCACCGGCTTTTCCACCCAACCCGGGGCGACGATCGCGGGCAAGACCTCGGCTTTCGGCGGCACGGGCTGGTCGGCCGGCGTCGCGTCGACCCTCTCGCCAGGTGCGCCGGCTTCCGCTCTCCTCACGGGCTGGCCGGCGGGCGCCGCCGTGCTGGGCCCGCCGATGCCAGGGCTCGCGCCAGCCGGACTGCTCGCGGGCAGTCTCGCCACTGCCTCCAGCCCACCATCGGCCGCCGCATCGGTGGCCAGCGGCTCGGCCGTCGAGCAAGTCTCGGTGCATATCGCCAAGGCGGCGGCTAACCTGCCAACAACGATCGACATTGAACTCAAACCGGAGACCCTCGGCCGGGTTGAGGTCCGCCTTGACCTGACCCGCGACGGTCACGTGACGGTGCACATTCGGGCCGACACACCGGAAAGCCTCGACGTCCTACGCGCCGAGTCCGCGTCCCTGGAGCGCGCCCTCGCCGATGCCGGGCTGGAATCCGACTCGGGAGGCCTGCAGTTCGACCTCAAGGATTCCCGCCAACAGCTGGCGGATGACGAGGCGGCGTCGCGCCGTCGGCCCCCCGCCTCCGGCGAGCCCGAGGATGCGATCCCGGAACCGGTAGCCTCGAACGCCTGGGGCGGCACCGCCGACCTAGCTTCCGGCCGCCTCGACATTCACGCTTAAGACCGGCCGGACCGGAAGGAGCCCCGCCATGTTCATTAATAACGCCACCACCGCCGCCGCGCCCGGCAGCCGCGCCGCCACCGACCAGGCGGCGATCAAGGAGGATCTCAACGATTTTTTGAAGCTGCTGACGACCCAGCTGCAGCACCAGGACCCGCTGGAGCCAATGAACGCCAACGAATTCACCCAGCAACTGGTGCAATTCGCCAGCGTCGAACAGCAGATCCAGCAGAACGCCAACCTGGAAAATCTCATCGACATGACGGCATCCAATCAGGTCGGCCAGATGGTCTCGTTCCTGGACAAGGCAATCGACTATCACGGCGACCAGCTGCCGCTCAGCGATGGTCGCGCCAAGGCAGTCTACGTTCTGAGCGAACCGGCGTCCGATGTCCAGGTCGAGATCGTCGATGCCGCCGGCAAAACCGTCTACTCGGAACCAGGCGCGGGCACCATCGGTAGCCACGCGTTCGACTGGGACGGCCGAGACCGCCACGGCAACGGATTGGCCGACGGCGTCTACACCCTATCCGTCAAGGCCATCGACGCCGATGGCGCGCCGTTGGACGTCGCAACGACGGTCTCGGCGATCGTCGACTCGGTGGAAAGCATCGACGGGCGGATGGTGCTGATGGCCGGCGGAGCCGCCGTCGGCCTTGATCAGGTGGTCGGCATCGGTCGCGGTGGTCCCGCGCTGGGCGGACAGGCGGCGGCGATCGTCGAAGCGGTCGAGGAACAGCTTTCATAGGAGACGGCGGGCGCGGGCGAAAAGTCCGAAAGCCGGGGGCCAATTCGCGCGATCCCAAAGGTGGGTCGCATCACCACGAGGAGAAGATTAATGAGCTTATTCGGTGCCATGACATCCGGCGTCTCGGCGCTCACCGCGCAGAGCAGCGCCATGGGCGCCATTTCCGACAACATCTCCAACGTCAACACGGTCGGCTACAAAGGTACGGATGTCGATTTCCAGACCCTGGTCACCGCGCAGGCCTCGAACACGAGGTACGCGCCCGGCGGCGTGCAAGGGAGTCCAAAATCGTCGATTTCCCTGCAGGGTTTGTTGCAATCGTCGAGCAGCCAGACCGATCTGGCGATTTCCGGCGACGGATTCTTCGTTGTAAACGCGAACGCCGAGCCTGGTATCGGCGATCAATTTCTCTACACGCGCGCGGGCTCGTTCGACACGGATGCCGGTGGTTATTTGCGTAACACGGCGGGCTATTACCTCCAGGGATGGCCCACCGACGAGACTGGCAACGTCGTTCTTCCCGCCGACAGCCCGGCAGCCTCGGCCAATCAAAACATCATTTCCACCGACTTCATGGAAACCATCAACCTCAACCGCGTTGGCGGAACGGCTACCCCGACCAGCGTGATCGAGGTCGGCGCCAACCTTCCGGCAAGCGATGCCATTGGCGACAATCACGGCGTCGACGTACAGTTTTTTGACACGCTGGGCATCCCCAACGCGGTGGCCATCGATTTCACGAAATCGGCGCCGAACGAATGGGACATGCGCGTCGAACCGCCAAGCGGAACCTCGGTCCTGACGCTCTATAACGATGCCAA
>CAYWRP010000114.1:0-5209 GCA_964460955.1 uncultured Rhodospirillaceae bacterium
CATCGATTCAGAAAATCTCCCGCCTGTCACCTGTCATATGAGTTCGCAGCCCTGGTTTGGCGACGCTTAAGTTTGACGCCGAAGCGCGTTCGATGTACCTGAGGGAACACCGGCATAAGGAGACCGCGACGACGAAGCGGCGAACCGGTTGACCACGCCAGACGTCTCAACGAGGGGAGAGAGGCCATGAAGCTGCCTAGCCAATTCTACAAACCGCTCGCCGCCGGCGCGCCGACACCGATGCGCGAGGTTCCGGTGCGCCCAGAACGGATGATCCACTTCTTTCCGCCGCACATCGAGAAAATCCGCGCCAAGGCGCCGGACACGGCGGCGCAGGTCGATGTGCTGCTCGGCAACCTGGAGGACGCCATCCCCGCCGACGCCAAGGAGGCGGCGCGCGCAGGTTTCATCGAGGTCGCCTCGGCGCATGATTTCGGCAACACGGCGCTGTGGACGCGGGTCAACGCGCTGAACAGCCCGTGGTTCCTCGACGACATGACCGAGATCATCGCCGCCGTCGGCGACAAGCTGGACGTGGTGATGATCCCCAAGGTCGAGGGGCCATGGGACATCCACTTCGTCGACCAGTACCTGGCGCTGCTCGAGGCGAAGAACGGCATGGACAAGCCGATCATGATCCACGCCATCCTGGAGACGGCGCAAGGGGTGAAGAACGTCGACGAGATCGCCTGCGCCAGCCCGCGGATGCACGGCATGAGTCTCGGGCCCGCCGACTTGGCGGCCTCGCGCGGCATGAAGACGACGCGCGTCGGCGGCGGACATCCCGGCTACCTGGTGATGGCCGACCCCGAGGAGGGCGTCGACAAACGCGCGACGGCGCAGCAGGACCTCTGGCACTACACCGTGGCGCGGATGGTCGACGCCTGCGTTTCCAACGGCCTTGGCGCCTTCTACGGGCCGTTCGGCGACATCAAGGACGAGGCGGCGTGCGAGGCGCAGTTCCGCAACGCCTTCCTGATGGGCTGCTCCGGCGCCTGGTCGCTGGCGCCCAACCAGATCGCCATCGCCAAGCGGGTGTTCAGCCCGGCGGTGGGCGAAGTGCTGTTCGCCAAGAAGATCCTGGACGCGATGCCGGACGGCACCGGCGTGGCGATGATCGACGGCAAGATGCAGGACGACGCCACCTGGAAGCAGGCCAAGGTGATGGTCGACCTGGCCCGCCTGGTCGCCGAGAAGGACCCGGAGATGGCGGCGGCCTACGAATTCTAGGCGCTGTCCGTGACGCCCGGAGGCGGGCGGTTGACGGCATCGAGGGCAGCGGGAACGGGGTTACGGTGATGCATTGATCCGGGTCGCGGCGGGGCGGCGCGACCGCGAGTGGGAGAGACGAGCGGATGGTATCGAAAACCAACGTCGGTAACTTTTTCGAAGATTTTCACATGGACCAGGAGATCGTTCACGGCACGCCGCGAACGATCACGGAGGGCGACGTCGCCTTGTATTCGGCGTTGTTCGGTCCGCGCTTCGCCGTCAATTCGTCGTCCGAGTTCGCCATGGCCATCGGCCTCGACCGGGCACCCATCGACGACATGCTGGCTTTCCACATCGTGTTCGGCAAGACCGTCCCGGACATTTCCCTGAACGCCATCGCCAACCTCGGATACGCGGCGGGGCGGTTTGGCGCGCCGGTCTATCCCGGCGACACGCTGTCGGCGAAATCGACCGTCATTGGGGTGCGCGAAAACCAGGACGGCAAGAGCGGCATCGTCTACGTCCACTCGGTCGGCGAGAACCAGAACCGGGATATGGTGCTGGACTACATTCGCTGGGTGATGGTGCGCAAGAATGACCCGGACAACCCGCCGCCGGAGCGGGATATCCCCTATCTGCCGGACGCGGTCGACGCCGGCGACATGGTCCTGCCCTACAAGATCAACATCGATAAATACGATCTTGCCGCCGCCGGCAGCCCGTTCGTGTGGGAAGATTACGAGGAAGGCGAGAAGATCGACCACGAGATGGGTATGACCATCGAGGAAGCCGAGCACATGATGGCGACCCGGCTCTATCAGAACACCGCCAAGGTGCACTTCGACGAGATGCTGCAGAAGAAGAGCCGCTTCGGCCGCCGGCTGATCTACGGCGGGCATATCATCAGCCTGGCGCGCGCGCTGTCGTTCAACGGTCTCGCCAACGCCTTCAAGGTGGTCGCGCTCAACGGCGGCCGGCACACTGCGCCGACCTTCGCCGGCGACACCATCTACGCCTGGTCGCAGGTCCAGAAGAAGATCGACCTGCCGGGCCAACGCGATCTCGGCGCGTTGCACCTGCGCACGGTGGCGGTGAAGAACGAACCGTCGTCGAATTTTCCCTACAAGGACGAAGAAAAGCGCTACGATCCATCCGTCGTCCTCGACCTGGACTACACCGTGCTGATGCCCAAGCGCCAATAAGAACGCGGGCATCCATTGATCAGTAACTCAATCAGGGGACCCTTGAGTCATGATCCGCAGCATTCCGCTCCTGCTTCTCGTCGTCATCGCCTACAACATCATCGTTTTCATCACCGGCCCTGAAATCAACGCCACCGCCTTCGCCTTCAACCTGCCCTCGAGCATCCCGGGCGCCGTTTCGGTCGGCGAACTGCTGGTCGGCATCGGCCTGATCCTGCTTTACTTCGAGGTTCTCAAGGCGACGCGCACCTCCACCGCGGCGATCATCGACCATCTGTTGTCGATGGCGGTGTTCGTCATCTGTTTGGTCGAATACATTCTGGTGCCGCAGTGTGGCACGGGTGCATTCCTGCTCATCACCTTGATGACCCTGATCGACGTCATCGCCGGCTTCACGGTCAGCATCTCGACCGCGCGGCGTGACTTCGGCGTCGACCAGCAGCTGGGCCACGGCTGAGGACTTTCCTCGGGCGCCCAATCCCGGGGTCATGGGCGGGCGGAAGCCGGTGGCGCTTGGCCGTCCGGATCGATTGGCGCTTGGTAATAGCCGCGCGCGTGGTACAACGCGACGGGTTGGCAGCCTATCAACCAGTAATAAGGAAGCGATCGGGATGAAAATCAGCGCGCGTAATCTAATCAAGGGCAAGGTGAAGTCGCTCGACGCTGGGCCCGTTAACGCCAAAATCGAAGTGGATATTGGCAACGGGCAGGTCATTACGTCCATTATCACCGCCGGTTCGGTGCAAGACCTTAACCTGGAAGTGGGCATGGACGTCCACGCCGTCATCAAGGCGTCGGACGTCATGCTGGCCGTCGACTAGACTTGTTTGGCGAGCGAGTCGCCTAATCGAGGATCACGTGCGGGAGGAAGCGGGCGGTGTCGGTGGTGATCAGGCTCGCGTCTTCCCGCACGCACAACCCCGCCGGCTGGCTGGCGATCACCCAGGAGCC
The DNA here is from genome assembly GCA_964460955.1 of uncultured Rhodospirillaceae bacterium. Lineage (GTDB taxonomy): Bacteria > Pseudomonadota > Alphaproteobacteria > Rhodospirillales > Defluviicoccaceae > Defluviicoccus. The sequence goes on from CAYWRP010000114.1 coordinate 3,366, forward strand.
CAGCATCGGGTAGTTGCCGTCGAAGGCGGGTAGCGGGTGGTAGGCCTGGACGACGTGGCCTTCCGCGCCGTAGGGCCCGTCCTTGGCGATCACCGCGTCGTTGGCGGCCAGGCCGGCGCCGACGCCGACGAGGCGGACGTTGTTGCCTTCCCGCGACAGCAGCGGCTTCTGGACGAAGGTGTCGCCGAGCCCCGAGGCGGTCGGATCGCCGGCGAAGTAGGTGGGCAGCAGGTTGGGGTGGCCCTCGTACATCTCCCACAACAGCGCCAGCAGGCCCTTGTTGGAGAGCACAGCTTTCCACAACGGTTCGATGAACTGGGTGCGGCAGCCGGGTACCGCGCGGCCGAATTCCTCGGCCATCATCCATTCCCAGGGGTAGAGCTTGAACAGAGTCGTGATGGCGGTGTCATCGATGTCGGTGAACCAGCCCTCGGCGTCGATGCCGATCTCGTCGATGAACAGGAAATAGGTCTTCAGGCCGCCCTGGCGGGCGCAGTCCTCAAGGTAAGCGACGGTGCCGCGGTCCTCTTCCGAGTCGCGGGCGCAGGTCAGGTGCAGCGGCCCCTGGATGCCGAAGCGGGCGAAGGCCTCGACCAGGCGCTCGTGCAGCGAGTTGAACTGATCGCAACCGGCCGGGATCAGGTCGCGCTGCATCGCCGTTTCCAGCCATTCCCACTGGAAGATGGCGCTCTCGTAGAGCGCGGTCGGGGTGTCGGCGTTGTATTCCAGCAGCTTGGCGGGGCCGGAGCCGTCATAGGAGAGGTCCATCCGGCCGTAGAGGTTGCGGTCGCCGCGCCGCCAGCTTTCCGCCAGCGCGCCCCAGAAGGGCTCAGGGATGGCGAGGCGGGCCAACACTTCCTCGTCGGCGGCGGCGCGCTCGACGACGCTCAGGCACAGCTGCTCAAGCTCGGCGGTCGGCGCCTCAATGTCGTCCTCGATCTGGCGCAAGGTCAAGCGGTAATAGGCGGTTTCGTCCCAGTAAGGCGCCTCGTTGATGGTGTGGAAGGTGAAACCGTGGCGTTGGGCGCTTTGCTTCCAGTCGTCGCGCGGCGTGACGGGAACGCGCTGCATGCGGGGCGGGTGTCCCTGGACGACCGAGCGACTAACCGCCGGACGCGCCGTAGGACCGCGCACCGGCGCCGAAACCGCCACGGGAAACCGTCGTCCGTTTCGCCGTCGGTGCCGAAGCCGCCGCCCGCGACACGGTGGTCGGACCGGTGCCGCGGCCGACGGTCTGGTTGTCGGCGGTGCGGAAGCTGCCGGGATCGTTGGCCGACCGGTAGAGCGGCTGCGGCGCGACGCCGCGCATCCCGCCGCTCATCATCCGCCCCATCATGTAGCCCATCATGAGCGGCATGAAGACGGAGCCGCCGCCTTGCGTCTGATAGGGCGCGTCCTCGCACTGGCCCTCGCCGAAGTCGGCCTCGCAGGCCGCCTTGTCGGTGTATTTCGGCGCCACTTCGACGTGCTGCTGGCGGGCGAGTTGGAACGCGTCGCGGCAGGTCTGCTCGTCGGCGCCCGGCTGGGCGAGGCACTGCTGGACGTCCTCGAAGATGGCGGCGTCGACCTGCGGTTCCTCGCAGGAGGCGGTAAGAAAGACGGCGCCGGCGCTCATCATCACCAACCCGATCGACCGCGACCGTTTCATGCTCTGCTCCTTAAAGACTTCGGACCCGCCGTGCCGATGACACCGCGCGATCCTACGCGCATTCTCCCACCCTGTCAGGTTTTTCGCACATGGGACGCCGGCGGCGGCGATTAAAGGGAGTGTTGGTGACAGGGCCACGGGCAGGGGAATCGCATTTGAAGATTAGGTCTGGCGCGGGGGGGTGATTTGGATTCTG
>CAYWRP010000115.1:0-4876 GCA_964460955.1 uncultured Rhodospirillaceae bacterium
GCCGGTGTAGGTGGCGGGGTTGGAGCGCGGCGTGCGGCCGATCGGCGACTGGTCGATGTCGACGATCTTGTCGATCCACTCGATGCCGTCGATGCGCTCGTGCGCGCCGGGGTGCTCCCGGGCGCCGTTCAGCCGCCGCGCCAGCGCCTTGTAGAGGGTTTCGATGACCAGCGTCGACTTGCCGCCGCCGGAGACGCCGGTGACGCAGGTCAACACGCCGAGCGGAAAGTCGACGGTGACGTTCCGCAGATTGTTCGCCGTGGCACCGACGACGGTCAGCGCGGCGCTCTTTTTCGGCGCCCGCCGTCGCTCCGGGACCTCGATCCGCCGCGCGCCGGTGAGATACTGCCCGGTCAGGCTGTCCGGGTTGGCCATGACCTGGTCCGGCGTGCCGCGGGCGACCACCTGGCCGCCGTGGATGCCGGCGCCGGGTCCCATGTCGATCAGGTAGTCGGCGTGGCGGATGGCGTCCTCGTCGTGCTCGACGACGATGACGGTGTTGCCGATATCGCGCAGGCGCATCAGGGCGGCGAGCAGGCGGGCATTGTCGCGCTGATGCAGGCCGATCGACGGCTCGTCGAGGACGTAGAGGACGCCGGTGAGGCCGGAGCCGATCTGCGAGGCGAGCCGGATGCGCTGGCTCTCGCCGCCGGAAAGCGTGCCGGCGGTGCGCGACAGGGTGAGATAGGTCAGGCCGACGTTGGCGAGGAATCCCAGCCGGTCGCCGATTTCCCGCAGGATGCGCCGGGCGATCTCCCGGCGCTGCGGGGAGAGCGCCGCGTCGACGCCGGCGAACCAGTCGGCGGCTTCCTCGATGGAAAGATCGGTGATTTCGCTGATGTCCTTGCCGGCGACCTTGACCGCCAGCGCCTCAGGCTTCAGGCGCCGTCCGCTACAGGTCTCGCAGCGGGCGACGGTCTGGAACTTGCCGAGTTCCTCGCGCACCCACGAGGAATCGGTTTCCCGCCATCGGCGCTCCAGGTTGGGGATGACGCCCTCGAACGGCTTGCCGACCTCATAGGCGCGCAGCCCGTCATCATAGCGGAACCGCACCGCCTCCCCGCCGGAGCCATAGAGGATCAGCCGCGTCGCCGCCGCCGGCAGATCGCGGTAAGGCACGGCAAGGGAGAACCCGGCGTGCTCGGCGAGGCTTTCCAGGGTCTGCCGGTAGTAGGGCGAGGTCGAGTTGGCCCACGGCGCGATGGCGCCATTGGCCAGCGACAGAGCCTCGTCGGGGACGACCAGTTCCGGATCGAAGAACATTTCCGTACCGAGCCCGTCACAGGCCGGGCAGGCGCCCTGCGGACTGTTGAACGAAAACAGGCGCGGCTCGATCTCGTCGATCGTGAAGCCTGAGACCGGGCAGGCGAACTTGGCGGAGAAAAGCGCTTCCTCACCAGTCTCGGCGTTCTCGGCGACGAGAAGGCCGTCACTCAAGCCGAGCGCCGTCTCGACGCTTTCGGCAAGGCGCGGCGCGAGGCCTTCGCGGACGACGACGCGGTCGACGACGACGGCAATGTCGTGTTTGATCTTCTTGTTCAATGCCGGCACCGCGTCGATGTCGTGCAGGGCGCCGTCGACCTTCAGGCGCTGGAAGCCGCGTCTCTGCAGTTCCTGAATTTCCTTGCGGTACTCTCCCTTGCGGCCGCGGACGATCGGCGCCAGGAGGTAAAGCCGGCTGCCTTCCGGCATCGCCATAAGGCGATCGACCATCTGGCTGACCGACTGGCTTTCGATGGGAAGGCCTGTCGCCGGCGAGTGGGGAACGCCGACCCGCGCCCACAACAGGCGCATGTAGTCGTAGATCTCGGTTACCGTGCCGACCGTCGACCGCGGATTGCGCGACGTCGTTTTCTGCTCGATGGAGATCGCCGGTGACAGGCCCTCGATCGAATCGACGTCCGGTTTCTGCATCAATTCGAGAAACTGGCGCGCGTAGGCCGACAGCGATTCGACATAGCGGCGCTGGCCGTCCGCATAGATGGTATCGAAGGCAAGCGAGGACTTGCCCGAACCGGAAAGCCCGGTGACGACGGTAAGCCTGTTGCGGGGAATTTCGACATCGACGTCGCACAGATTGTGTTCGCGCGCACCGCGGATGACGATTTTATCCATATGTTTTCCTCGCAAAGTGGCGGTCGCGCCAGTCGGAATGGGAAAACGCGGTTCCGCGCGCCCCATGGAAGCGGTCGGAAATGTGCGCCACAAAACTACAGTGGCACGCGAAAGTCGTTTGCGTCTAGACTCGGTGCCAGCGATCCGGTTCGATTAACCGCGTGCCGTCGCCGTTGGCAGTGCTTGGGCGAAAACACCGGCCGATGTAAATAGTCTTGGACGCATGTACGGAGGGAAGCGAGCAACCAGATGGCGGGCTCAGTCAATAAAGTTATTCTTGTCGGCAACCTGGGGCGGGATCCCGAAGTCAGGAGCACCCAGGACGGCAGCAAAATCGTCAACCTTTCGGTGGCCACATCCGACCGCTGGCGTGATCGCCAAAGCGGCGAGCAGCGCGAGCGTACCGAGTGGCATCGGGTGGTGATCTTCAACGAAAAGCTTGGCGAAATCGCCGAGCGTTACTTGAAGAAGGGCTCGAAGGTGTACCTCGAAGGCGCGCTGCAGACCCGCAAGTGGACCGGCAACGACAACCAGGAACGGTATACGACGGAAGTCGTGTTGCAGCGCTTTCGCGGCGAGTTGACGCTGCTCGACGGGCGCGGCGAGTCCGGCGTCATGGACCGCGACCCAGGCTACGCGTCACCGCGGACGGAGGGCGCCCCGGCCGGCGGTCTTGACGCGGCTTTGGACGACGATATTCCGTTTTGACGAAGTTGTCGCCTTGGCGCGATGTCGGAGTTTGCTGCTGCACGGAGCGGCGCGGAGGCTGGACCGACCGGGGATCGATGTGACAAGCATTTCAACGGCGGCGGATGATGATCAAGACAGTTGTTTTTTCCAGTGTGCTGACGGCCCTGTTCGGGCTTGGCGTGGTCGCCGCGGCGGTGCATCTCGGCGATGCCAAGCATGACGCGGACAAGGTGACGGCGCTGACCGTGCAACTGCCTGCCCGGTCGCTGCCGGAGGTGGCGGCGCGTTCGGCGACATCGTGGGCGTTGCCACGGACAGCAGACAAAACGAATCATGTTCAGGCCGCGCTTGCCGGCGATGCCGCGAACGGCGACGCGGCGGCGTTGGCGGCGGCCACCGACATCCCGCCCGCGACCGCCACCGACTTCGCGCCGGCCGGCGGCGTGACGATTGGCGGCAACGACGCGGAAACGTCCGGTGTCGGAGCCGGCGAACGCAACAAATCGAAGGAGAAAAAAGAGGCGCCCCCCAATTTGTTGGCAGAGCATTTGCAAGTATCATGGGAAGATGCGGGCGCCAGCCAGGCGGCGGCCCTCGCGGCGTCACTTGCCGCCACTGACGTCGGACCGACACCAGAGGACGTCGCGGCGAGCCTTGCCGATACCGATAGCGATGGGCGGCAATCGGCGGCGATCGCGGATGGCCTTCGCGGCATCGATTGGACGGCAACGCCGCTTCCCGAACCGCCGTTGGCCGCCGACGATGGCGGGGCGGGGGATCCGTCGCCTCCGGGCGAGCCGATCCGACTGCTTGGCGCGATCTCCTTGCGGGGGGCCGCGCCGGGCGAGGAGCCGACGGTGACCGCCGAGCCGGTGGCGCCGAAAGTGTTTGCCGAACGGGTCATTGTGAACCGGCGCAGCAATCTACGCCAGGCCCCGACCGTGGAGTCGGCGATCCTCGGCAAGCTAGGCGTTGGCGACCTTGTCATCCGTACAACGGAGACGCCCGTCGAAGGATATCACCGAGTGGTCGACGGGGATGTTCAGGGGTGGGTCTGGTGGCTCAATGTCGAACCGGCGGAAGAACCGTCGGCCACCGGTGGCGAGGCGTCGTTCGAGGTGTGGCGGGATACCGAGCGCTAGCTTCGCGACGAACGGCAAAGTCCCGGAAATGGCGAGGGCGATGCGGATTGCCTATCCGAATAACTTGTCGATATCGTCTTGTGAAACCTTGTTTTCCTCGCGCAGTTGCGGGCCCTCGAGGAGATGGCTTTCATCGAGGGGGTCGCGCTCCCCGGCTTCAACGGTTTCGACGATGGCCGCGTCGATCGTCTCGTCGCCGCCGAGGTTGGCGATCATCCGCTCGACCTTTTCCTCGACGAATTTCATCGCGTTGACGACCTTGGTGATGCGCTGGCCGGTAATATCTTGAAAGTTGCAGGATTCGAAGATCTTGATGACCTGATCGGCGATTTCCTCGATGCCGCTGGTATCGTCGTCGCCGCTCGCCTCATTGCGCAGCCGGCTGACAACGTCGTCGATTCGCTCCGCCGCGGCGAGAATATTGTCGGTGGCGGCTTCCGTGGCCTGGACGACCGCATCCAACTCGTCGCCGGCGGTGATCAGCGGCGTTGCGCGATCGCCTTTCGAGGCCCGCAATTCGGCGATTTCGCGGCGCGTGTTCTCGATCGATTGCTGCAACGTGTGCAGTTCTTGCAGGAGTTCGGTCATGCGGTCCTCATCCGAAGGAGGAGAAGAGGCTTGGCTGGTGGCGGGCGGGTTGGTCGCCGTGTTGATCAAACCGGCGAGACGGTGCTCCATCCCGCGGATCGCCTCGAGAAGTTCCTGGTGGCGAAACGCGGCAATTTCGCCGGTGTCTGGGTGCCCGCCGGCCGAATCCTCGGAGAGGGCGGCGCGGGCCCGGCGCAACTCCGCCGTGAATTTTCGAGACTGGATGCTGTCGGCCATCTGCGTTGTCGTGCCCCTGAGCGATCGTACTACCGCGAAGGTGTACCGTGCAGGAGGTTAACAAGCCTTTAGTGCGGGTAAGAATTGTACCCGCTCGGGCTCGA
>CAYWRP010000116.1:0-4784 GCA_964460955.1 uncultured Rhodospirillaceae bacterium
CACAACCACCCCTGACCCCACCACCATCAGCCGCCGCCACCAACCCCCGCACAAGCGGCCAAAAAAGCGGCCAAATCATCACCCCGGCGCGCCTCTTGGCATATCACAATGATATGATATGATTACGCTTATGAGCGCCACCAAATCGGACATGAAAGCGGCCAACAAGACGGACGCCGACCGCCACGAGCCGGTGTCCCTGATGGAACCGATGCTGGTGCGCGAAAGCGCCCGCCGCCGCGAGGAACTGGCCGACCTCGCCCTTGAACTGGCGGCGCGGTCGACCGGTTTTCGCCGTGGCTTGCCGGATGGCGTGACGGCCTCGCTCGCCGATCTGGTCCGATCGATGAACTGCTACTACAGCAATCTCATCGAAGGCCATAACACGCACCCGGTCGATATCGAGCGCGCGCTCAATGAAGATTACAGCACCGACCCGAGAAAGCGGGATCTGCAACTGGAAGCCAGGGCGCATATCGCCGTGCAGTCTTGGATCGACGCTGGCGGTCTTGCCGCAAACGCCACGTCGGCCGATGCTCTCCTCGAAATTCACCGGCGCTTCGGCGAATTGCTCCCCGAAAAGTTGCTCTGGGTGGAAAACCCGGAAACCGGGGAGCGGATCAAAATGACTCCGGGCGAACTGCGTCGGCGCGACGTCATCGTTGGCAGACACGTTCCGGTGAGCCCCGGCGCCCTGCCCCGGTTCCTGAAACGCTTCGAGGACGCCTTCGCCAAACTCGGCAAGGTCGACTCGATCATCGCGGCGGCGACCGCGCATCACCGGCTGTTGTGGATGCACCCGTTTCTCGACGGCAACGGGCGGGTTGCCCGGCTGATGTCCCACGCCATGTTGCGGGCGGCACTGGATACGCGCGGCATCTGGTCGATCGCGCGCGGCCTCGCCCGCAATGAGGCCGAATACAAAGTCCATCTCGCCGCCTGCGATTTGACCCGACGCAACGATCTCGACGGCCGTGGCCACCTGAGCGAGGAGGCGCTGGCGGATTTCGCGAAGTTCTTCCTCGAAAGCTGCATCGATCAGGTCCGCTTCATGGAAGACCTCGTGCAGCCGGATCGTCTGCGCGACCGCATTCTCATCTGGGCGGAAGAAGAGATCCGCGGCGGAAGATTACCGGCGAAATCCGGCGCCGTTCTGGAAGCCGTTCTCTACCGGGGCGCCTTGCCACGCGGTGATGTGGAAACCCTCCTCGGCACCAGCGAACGCCAGGCCCGCCGCGTTACCTCGGCACTGCTCGAACGCGGCATCCTGAAATCGGACAGTACGCGCGCGCCGTTGCTTCTCGCTTTTCCCGCCACCCTCGCATCCCGCTGGATGCCGGGCCTGTTCCCGGAAAAACCTTAAAAGTTCGGGTGAGTAAACTCAATATACGAGGAAATGGTGGGCGCGCGTGGGATCGAACCACGGACCCCCGCCGTGTGAAGACGGTGCTCTTCCGCTGAGCTACGCGCCCTTAAAATCGCTTCAAGGGAGCCCGCATTAAATGGCGCGGCGGCCGGGCTGTCAAGCAAGCCGCTCGACGGTCGGCCACAGCTCGGCGAACGCCTCGATCACCGCGTCGGCGCCCAACTCGGCCGGCGGCGTCGTCGAATAACCGCCGGCGCGGACGATCACCTTCATGTCGACGGCGCGCGCGGTGGCGACGTCGGTTTTCGAATCGCCGATCATCACCGCGTCCGCCGCCGTCAGCCCCAGCCGTTCCAGCACCCAGGTGAGGATGGCAGGGTCCGGCTTGCGCACCGCGCCGAGGGTGTCGCCGAAGATCGCCACCGGGAAATAGTCGGCGAGATTGAGCTTGGCGAGCACCGGCAGCGCCGTCTGCTCCGGCTTGTTGGTGCAAAGCGCCAGCGCGATGCCGCCCTGGCGCAGCGCCTCCAGCGTCTCCATCGCGCCGTCGTAGACGGTGGTGTGGGCGATCGGGTTGGCCTCGTAGAGGTCGAGGAAGCGTTGCACCGACGCCGTGACGACGTCCATCGGCTGTGCCGCGCCGGTCAGCGAAAAAGCGTTGTTCATCAACTCGGTGGCTCCCTCGCCGACGAGGGTGCGAATGACGTCCGGGCCCAGCGGCGGCCGGCCGTGCTCCTTCAGCGTGGCGTTCACCGCCAGCGTGATATCCGGCACGCTGTCGATCAGCGTGCCGTCGAGGTCGAACACGACGGCTTGCGGGGAGGAGGGCGGCATCGGGCGGCTGTCCGGTAAATCCTGTGGAACGGCGACGGGCATGGCTGCTATGGTGCGGCGCAGGCTTGCTGATGTACGCGGGAGTTAAGGGGATCGCAACCTTCAGTATGGCATCACGATCGCCATGACCAGCACAAAAACCGCTTTCGTCGTTCTCGCCGCCGGCAAGGGCACGCGGATGAAATCCAAGTGGCCGAAGGTGATGCATCCGCTCGCCGGCCGGCCGCTGGTCGGCCACGTCGTCGCCACCCTGGAAAGCCTGGCCCCGGCGCGCATCGTCGTCGTCGTCGGCCCGGAGATGGACGACGTCGCGCGGGCGGTGGCGCCGCACCCGACCCGCGTTCAGGCGGAACGTCTGGGAACAGGGCACGCGGTGCGCATGGCCGAGCCGGCGCTGGCCGATTTCGCCGGCGACGTGCTGATCGTCTACGGCGACACGCCGCTGCTCTCCGCCCGGACGCTGGAGGCGATGCTGGCGGCGCGCCACGCCGAACCGCGCCCGGATCTCGTCGTGCTCGGCTTCGAGCCCGCCGAGCCGGGGGGATACGGCCGGCTGATCCGCGATGCGGCGGGCGATCTCGCCGGCATCGTCGAGGAGAAGGACGCGACGCCGGAGCAGCGGGCGATCCGCCTGTGCAACGCCGGCGTCATGGTCGCCGACCGGGCGGTGCTGTTCGGCCTGTTGGCGCGCGTCGGCAACGACAACGCGCAAGCCGAATACTATCTCACCGACATCGTCGGCCTGGCGCGCGCCGACGGCCTCAAATGCCGCGCCGTCACCGGCCGCGAGGACGAACTCATCGGCATCAATTCGCGCGCCGATCTGGCCCGCGCGGAATCGTTCGTGCAGGCCGGCCTGCGTGAGCGCGCGATGGCCGCCGGCGTCACCCTGATCGCGCCGGAAACCGTGCACTTGAGCGCCGATACCGGATTCGCCGCCGACGTCGTCGTCCACCCCTATGTCGTCTTCGGCCCGAAGGTGCGCGTCGAGGCGGACGTCGAGATCCTGCCGTTCTGCCATTTCGAGGACGCGGTGATCGGCGCCGGCGCGCGCGTCGGGCCGTACGCCCGGCTGCGCCCGGGCACAGAAGTCGGCGCCGGCGCGCACGTCGGCAACTTCGTCGAGATGAAGAACGCGACCCTGGAGCCGGGCGCCAAGGCCAATCACCTGACCTACCTCGGCGATGCCCATGTCGGCGCCAAGGCCAACGTCGGCGCCGGCACCATCACCTGCAACTACGACGGCTTCTTCAAGGAAAAGACGATCATCGGCGCCGGCGCCTTCATCGGCTCGAACACCTGCCTGGTCGCCCCGGTGACGGTGGGGCCGGGGGCCATCGTCGGCGCCGGCAGCGTGATCGCCAAGGACGTGCCCGGCGACGCTTTGGCGCTGACCCGCGGCGATCACGTCGCCAAGGAGGGCTGGGCGGCGGCCTTCCGCGACCAGCAACGCGCGCGCAAAGAGGCGGCGAAGAAAAAGGACTGAACGGCGCATGTGCGGAATCATCGGCATCATCGGCAACAACCAAGTGGCGCCGCTGCTCGTCGACGGGCTGAAACGGCTCGAATACCGCGGCTACGACTCGGCGGGCATCGCCACGCTCTCCAACGGCGCGATCGTCCGCAAGCGGGCGCAGGGCAAGCTCGCCAACCTGGAGAAGGTGATCAACGAGGCGCCGGTGGTCGGCACCATCGGCATCGGCCACACCCGCTGGGCGACGCACGGCGCGCCGACCGAGGAAAACGCCCACCCGCATGCCGACGGCAAGGTGGTGATCGTCCACAACGGCATCATCGAGAACTTCCAGGAGTTGCGCCGCGAGCTGATGGGCAAGGGCCGCGTCTTCGAAACCGAGACCGACTCGGAGGTCATCGTCCACCTGCTCAGCGATCTGCTCGATCAGGGCATGACGCCGCAGCAGGCGGTGCAGGCGGGCCTCAAGCGGCTGGTCGGCGCCTTCGCGCTGGCGATCCTGTTCGCCGGCCATCACGACCTGATGATCGGTGCCCGGCGCGGCAGCCCGCTCGCCATCGGCTTCGGCGACGGCGAGATGTATCTCGGCTCCGACGCGCTGGCGCTGGCGCCGCTGACGACGCGTATCTGCTACCTAGAGGAGGGCGACTGGGCGGAAGTCACCGCGCAAAACGCCACCATCTTCGATGCCGACGGCAAGATCGTCAAACGCGAGGTCAAGCTCACCGCCACCTCCGGCGCCATCATCGGCAAGGGCAACTTCCCGCACTTCATGCTGAAGGAGATCTACGAGCAGCCGACGGTGATCGGCGACGCCCTGCACGCGCTGCTCAATCCGTGGAACAAGATCGTCCGCCTGCCGCCGTTGGGCTTCGATCCGACGCGGATCACCCGCATCACCATGATCGCGTGCGGCACCTCGTTCCACGCCGCGCAGGTGGCCCGCTACTGGTTCGAGCGCATCGCCCGGGTGCCCGTCGACTGCGACATCGCGTCGGAATTCCGCTACCGCGACATCGACCTGCCGCAAGGCGGCCTGTGCGTCTTCATCTCGCAATCCGGCGAGACCGCCGACACGCTAGCGGCGATGGCCTACGCGCGGCAGCAGAA
>CAYWRP010000117.1:0-4712 GCA_964460955.1 uncultured Rhodospirillaceae bacterium
GCCGCCCGATGTGCACCAAATGCGCGGTGCGGACTCCGGTCGGGTATCGCTGCCGAGATCGACGAATGCGCCGTAGTCGGTGATGTTCTTGACGACGCCCTCGAGAACCTGGCCTTCCTTCAGGTTGGCGATCAGCTCGGAACGGGCCTCGGCCCGCGTTTCCTCCAGCACGGCGCGCCGCGAAACAACGATGTTGTTGCGGCTGCGATCCATCTTCAGGATCTGGAACGGCTGCGGCGTGTTCATCAACGGAGTGATGTCGCGTACCGGGCGAATATCGACCTGGCTTCCGGGCAGGAACGCCACGGCGCCGGCGAGGTCGACGATGAAGCCGCCCTTGACCCGGCCGAAAATGCTGCCGGTAATCCGCTCGCCGTTTTTGAAGGCACGCTCGAGCGTGTTCCAGGCCTCCTCGCGGCGGGCTTTCTCGCGGCTCAGGATGACGTTGCCGTCCTTGTCCTCGAACCGCTCGACGAACACTTCCACGGTCTCGCCGGGCGACAACTCGGGCGTCTTGTTATCCGGCGTCGCGAATTCCTTCAGCGGCACCCGCCCCTCGGATTTCAAACCGACGTCGATGACGGCGACATCGTTGTCGACACTCACCACGGTTCCCTTGACGACGCGCCCCTCGAAGCCTTCCGCCTCGTCGAGGGTTTCGTCAAGTAGAGCGGCAAAACTCTCGTTCGTCGCCATGGAAAACTCGTCGGCGGCAACGCCGGGTTCACTCGGATTCATAGAAAGTCGGATTCCTCGTTGTTGAAGTTCGCCTCGGTCCGCGTGTCAACGCAGGCAGGCATGGCCCGATGGCTCAAAAGACCCTTCGATCAAGGTGTGCGCGCTCAAGCATCATCCTTATACTTCGGTGCTTCGGGCCCGTTCTCTCCGGCCCGCCAATCGGCGAGCCGGACGGTGACCACGTCGGCAGCCGCGGCATACACCGCGTCTGGACCGAGACAGCTCGTATCAATCGTAACCGCGTCTTCAGACGCACGCAATGGTGCGTAGGCGCGGCGCGAATCACGTTCGTCCCGCTCCCGCATTTCAGCCATCACGGCATCCTGTATAGCCGCGAGCCCACGCTGCCGCAACTCTCGAACACGGCGAGCCGTCCGCGCTTCGATCGTCGCGGTGATGAACAGCTTCACCTGCGCGTCCGGACACACCACCGTTCCGACATCCCGCCCGTCGAGGACGGCGCCCTCGGCTCCCGCCGGCGGCTCGGCGGCGAACCTCCGCTGGAATGTCAGCAGGGCCTGGCGCACGACCGGCATCACGGCCACTTTCGACGCGGCGCTCGCGGCGACGTCGCCGCGCAGGGCATCGTTGTCGAGATCGGCGACCGACAGGTTGCTCGCGGCTTCCGTCGCCGCGCGAACATCATCCGGTTCGATCCCGGCCGCAACCAGCGACCAACCGACGGCGCGATACAGCATGCCAGTGTCGAGATGGGCGAGAGAGAACGCGTTCGCGAGCCGCCGCGCCAGGGTCCCCTTGCCGGAGGCCGCGGGCCCGTCGATGGCGATGATGAAGGACGATCCGCTCATAAGTCGGCAATCTAGCCGCCCTGAGCCGAGACGTCGACGCGAACGCGCGCAATCGGCCATCGCGCGATGGATTTTTGCGGATCCGTGCAACACAATGCCGTGATGAAGACCCCGATCGCGGACGTGCCGCCGTGGCACTCCGTCGCGCCCGCACGTCGCCCCATGAACCGGAACGGGTCTGTTTACTGCCCATGAGAGCCTATGCGCGCCGCCTACTCCGCCTTCTTGCCGCCGCGCTGCGCGATCTATTGCCGCTGGTCGTGGTGGTCGCCTTTTTTCAGACCATCGTTCTCGGGCAACCGTTTCCGGATCTTGCCCGCGTGCTTCTCGGTGTCGCCTTCGTCGCCGTCGGCCTGATGCTGTTCGTTCGCGGCCTCGAGATGGGGCTGTTCCCGCTGGGCGAGGCGATGGCCGACGCCTTCGCGCGGAAGGGCAGCCTGTCGGCCCTGCTGATCTTTTCCTTCGCGCTCGGCTTCGGCACAACCGTCGCCGAACCGGCCCTCATCGCGGTCGCCGAGCAGGCCGGTATCGCCGCCGCCGGGGCCGGCCAGATCGAGGCCAGCGACGCGGCAATCGCCTCCTACACCGTTACGCTGCGCCTCACGGTCGCCTGCGCTGTGGGCATCGCGCTGATTATCGGCGTTTTGCGCATCATCAAGGGCTGGCCGATCCATCTGCTGATCGCCATCGGCTATCTCTGCGTCATCGTCCTGACGCAGTTCGCGCCCGACGAGTTCGTCGGCATCGCCTATGACTCCGGCGGCGTCACCACATCGACGATCACGGTGCCGCTCGTCACCGCGCTCGGGGTCGGTCTCGCGACCTCCATTCGCGGCCGCAATCCGGCGTTCGACGGTTTCGGCCTGATCGCTTTCGCCAGCCTGACGCCGATGGTCTTCGTCCTCGCCTTCGGGATCGCGATGGGGTCGGCCGAATGATCGGCGAGTTCGTCGGTCAATTGCTCCGCACCGGGCAGTCTACCCTGTTCGATCTCGCGCCGATCCTCGCCATTCTGGTCTTCTTCCAGGTGGCCGTCCTGCGCCGCCCGCTGCCCAATCCGCGCCGCATCGCCATCGGCACGCTTTACGTGTTCATCGGCATGACGTTCTTCATCGTCGGTTTGGAGGAAGCGCTGTTTCCGATTGGCCGCACCATGGCGCGGCAACTCACGGCGCCTGATTTCGTCGGTGTCGCCGCCAGCGCGTCGCCGGACTGGCGGGCCTATTGGTGGGTCTATATCTTCGCCTTCGCGATCGCCTTTTGCACCACCATCGCCGAACCGGCGCTGATCGCCGTGTCAATCAAGGCCAACCAGGTGTCGGCCGGCGCCATCCCGGTCACCGGTCTGCGCGTTGCCGTCGCTGTCGGCGTCGCCTTCGGCGTCGCACTCGGCACATTTCGAATCGTCACCGGGACCTCGTTGGCGCTATATATCAGCGTCGCCTATGTCATCGTCGTGCTGCAAACGCTGGTCGCCCCGCGCATGATCATTCCCATCGCCTACGACTCCGGCGGGGTCTCGACGTCGACCGTCACCGTGCCCGTGATCACCGCGCTAGGCCTTGGCCTCGCCTCGACGATCCCGCACCGCAACCCGCTGATCGACGGCTTCGGATTGATTGCCTTTGCCTGCCTGTTTTCGATTATATCGGTGCTCACGTACGCCATGCTCGCCGAGCGCCTCGCGAGGAAGGATAAAACCGCCCGATCGGCGCGCAGGTCCGATAAGGAGACGCATCCATGAATCTCAAACTGATCGTCGCCATGGTCGCCGACGACCGCACGGAAGCGGTGATCGCGGCGGCGCGAAAAGCCGGCGCCACGGGTGCCACGGTCATCACCAACTGCCGTGGCGAAGGGCTGATCCCCGAGCCGTCTTTCCTCGGTCTCGATCTCACCGGGCAGCGCGACATCCTGTTGTTCGTCGTCGTCGCGCCGCGAGCGCAGGAAATCCTCGAGAAGATCGCCGAGGCCGGCCACCTCGATAGCAAGGAGGGGACCGGTATCGCGCTGCAATTGGCGATCGAGGACGCGGTCGGCCTGCGATCCCAGGCGCAGGCCTTGCAGGACGAAATCGAGGAGGATCTATGAACGACGGCGCCCTTGTCCGCGTCTGCGACATCATGACGGGGAATGTGAAGAAAATTAGCCGCATGGCCACCGTCGCGGAAGCCGTCGAGGCGTTGCGCGCCACCGGCGTCAGTTCCCTCGTCGTCAACCGCCGCGACGAGGACGACGAATACGGAATGATCACCGTCGCCGACATCGCGCGCGAGGTGATCGCCAAGGACCGCTCACCGGATCGCGTCCATGTCTACGAGATCATGAGCAAGCCGGTGCTCACGCTGCCCGAGAGCATGCAGGTCAAGTACGCGGTGCGACTGCTCGTCCCCTTCCGCGTCTCGCGCGCCCTCGTCGTCGACCTTCACCGAGAACCGGTCGGCATCGTCACCTTGCGCGACATGGTGCTGCGCCAGGCCCCGATGCGCAACACCATCGCGACGTGACGCGAAGTGGCCAGGGACCCCGACTAGCGTGCACGCGACGCAGATCCGCCGATTGATCCGCGGGTGCCGCAGCGCGGCGCTGGCCACTGCCCTGACCGCCGATGCGGGACGACCCTACGCGTCGCTCGTGACGACGGCCTGCGATGTCGATGCGAGCCCGCTTTTGCTGCTTTCGGATCTCGCCGATCATGCGCGGAATATCGCCGAGGATCCGCGCGCCAGCCTCCTCTTCGACGCGACGCAAGGCTTCGTCAACCCGCAGGAGGGGCCACGCGTGAGCCTTGTCGGGCGGATCGAGCGCGCCGATATCCCGGCGCTCGGGGCCCGCTTCCTCGCCCGACACCCGGCAGCGGCCCTCTACGCCGACTTCGCCGATTTCCACCTCTATCGCATGCGTGTCGAGCGCGCCCATGCCGTCGGCGGTTTCGCCCGCGCGGCGTGGTTGGCGGCGGATCGATTCATCGTCGACGCGGCGACCTGCGCGGCCTTCGGTGGCGCGCCGCTGGCGGCGACCATCGATGCCCTCAACGCGGCTGGCACCGCCGATATCGCCCGGCGCGGCGCGGGCGACGAAAGCCCGGACGAGGCGGCGGACCGTGTCGATGGTTGGCGCATCGCCGCCCTCGACCCCGACGGAGCAGATTTAGTGTGCGGCCAC
>CAYWRP010000118.1:0-4534 GCA_964460955.1 uncultured Rhodospirillaceae bacterium
CGCGGCAGCACCATTCGCCGCCGCTACGTGGCCTAATTTGTCACCGCCCTACACATGCTTTCTTCAACCAACCGTTCCCTACATATCCAGTTGCCACGTGCATCGTGGTGCGGCGGATCGAGCAACGCAACGTCTAGCGGAAAGCGATCGCCTGGTCGACGTCGAACCGGCAGCGCCGAACATTCACGGCGCGGGCGAAGTGGACACAACGCCGGCGATTGTCCATAATCCATTTGCCAAAAAGGCAAAAAGTTGGGTCGTCGTCGAATCGAAGGAGGTGTCAGCTGCGGGTCCTTGTTTTATCGCTGCTTGCTGTTCTCGGACTTCTGGTCGGATGCGAGAGCGCGGTGGATCCTCGAACGGGAGAGACCACCATGCGGGTCGTGCTGCCGGGAACCGAGGCCAATCGCCGCAATCTGGAACGGCAGTGGGAGCAGTGCACGCGGTTCAATTCGGCGAGCATTTGTCGCCGCAGGATTGGCTGGAGTCCGCCCGCTGGCGGACAAGCCGTTACGGACGATAAATGATAAGTAAGGACCGTTACCCGCGCCAGTCGTCGAGCAGCGGCGAGATTCGGGACCGTTACCGTGGGATGAAGGGGATGTCATGGCTGAAACAGAAACACTTTCGCTGCGAGAGGCCTCGCACGCCATGCGCGCCGCGATGCGCGAGACCGTCAAACGCCACTCGCTGTGGTATCTCGTGCAAGGCGGATTGATGGTCTTGGCCGGCCTTCTGGCGCTTATCTATCCGCTGTTCTCGGCCGCCGCAATTGGCGTTTTTCTTGGCTGGTTGTTGATCGTCGCCGGCGCGGTGCAAGCGATCAGCCTGATCGGCGCCCATCAGGTGCCCCATTTCTGGGTCCAGTTGTTATCAGCCGCGCTCGCCGTGGTGGTCGGTCTCGTTTTCATCGGCAATCCCGGCATTGGCTTGGCGACGTTGAGCCTCCTGTTGATCGTCTATCTGATGGTCGAGGGGATCGCCAAGGTCGTATTTTCGTTGACGCTAAGGCCGTTTCCCAATTGGGGCTGGGTCCTGGCGAGCGGTATCCTCGGCGTCGTCCTGGCCGGTTATCTGTGGAGCAATCCGGCAACGGCGGTCTGGCTGCTCGGTGTTTTGGTCGGTATTCAATTGATCAGCGAGGGTGCGGCGCTCGGCTATCTCGCCTGGTCGGTACGCAAGTCTTGAAGCGGTGATTGCGTGACCGGAGTGCTTTCCTGCCGCGGTCACGCATCAAACCTAAGCGTTGAATCGAGGCCGCCTATGCTAGGGCTAGGGACGGCGTCTGCTTTTATCATGGTATAGGATGCAAAGAACCGCGTCGGCGATCCTTGACGCGGTTGCCGGATCACGGAGGTGCGGAATGACTGAAAGCGCGAGCGGCAGGGGCACACGATGGCAAAGGAACGTCTTCTTTGCGGTGTTTATTGGCTGGATTGCCACCATCGCCGCTTTCGCCATTCTCATGCGGGTCGTCCTGTCGAACGTCGATATCGAGGAGCAATGGGCGGCGGCGGAACAGGACGACACCGTCCAGGCCACTGCTAGTGGTGTCCTGTCGGCAGCGTTGCAGCCGATACCTGAGCCGGCACCAACGTTCTCCGCGTCCGGCGCGGTCTATGTTCCACTCTACAGCAGTCTCTATGTCGGCGGGGAACGGGTCCTGAAAAATGTGTCGACGACCCTCAGTATCCGTAATCGGTCAGCCAACGCGGCGATCGCCGTCACCTCGGTGACGTACCACGCCGCAGGCGGCTCAACGGTGGCGGAACCGCTCGCCCAGCCGCATCTGTTGGCGCCGATGGCAGTGGCGGAATTCTATATCGACCAGAGGCCTGAGGCTGGCGGACCGGCAGCGACGGTCGTCGTTGGATGGGGAGCGGAAACGCCGTCGTCACCGCCCCTCGTGGAGGCCGTCATCATCGGCAGCTACGGCGGCAGGAGCCTGTCCTTCATCTCCCGCGGCTCGGCCGGTCCGTAGAATCACCGGCCCAGACACGCGGTCCGTGTAAAGAAGGTTTCTCCTGACGGGAACGCTTAGCGGGCCTGTTCCCGCCGCCATTCATCGAACAGGCGCTGTTCCTCGATCTGCCGGTCCACCTCGGCCTCCTGCAGGGCGCGTTGCCGCTCGAAATCCAGCTGTCGTTGCGCGGCGCGGTCCCGGCTCGTCTCCCGCTGCTCCACCTGACGCTCCTGCGCTTGGCGGTCGATCATCTGGTTGCCGGCAAGACCGCCCACGGCGCCGCCGATGAGCATCGCCGAGGTGCTGCTGCCGAAAACCGCACGGCCAGCGCCGGCGCCGAGGGCGGCGCCGCCGACGGTTCCAACGCCGGGGCCACCGGTGCCCGGCTCACAACCGCCGATGAGGAGAGCGGAGGCGAGAGCCGCGAATGTGAGTCGCGACGTCGGACGCGCGAAGATTTTAAACAAGGTCATTGTTCCGATCCCACTTCTTCTTCCACCGATTCCTCCATCTCGGCGAAGGACAGGCCCTCATCGTTGTCGACATTGGCGGCTTCGAAAGCCTGCATCTTGAATCTCATAACCTCGGTAAAGGTCAGAAACCCGTCGCCATCGGCGTCGACTTCAGCGAAATCGGCCGGATCATGCGGCGCGAGTTCGCCTGAGGCCAGTCGCCGGTCGTTGTTGGCGTCGAGATCGGTGAACGCCGCCGCGGCGTCGCGGACGAACTCGGCCTCGCTGACGACGCCATCACTGTCGCGGTCGGCGGCAATGAAGGCAAGCTGCTCGTAAGTATCTCCGTAGGCCATGACGTCCTTCGTCGGGGTTTCCGGTTGCTGGGCCGAAGCGGCGGTCGCGGCCACCGTGGCCACGCCGATCGCCAAAAGCCCTCGCCGAAGCGTGGTGAAGCGATATTCCATAATCGTTTTGTCCCGAAGTCCTCAATTTATGCGGGGGCTTCCCAGGAAAGCCATTAAATCATTGCTGCGCTTCTACGGCATTTTTACCCGCATTTCCAGTAACAAAAAGATGCGGCGCGCCAGTGTGGCTATCCCCAACAAGCACTGTCCCGGCGCTTGACCGACTTCTTTAGAATGAAAGTCCTGCCGTACGGCACGGGTCAGCGAAACGACCTAAGCGCCCATTGAAACGCGCAACATTTGCTGGTTTTGGCGACCTTCGTGCTACTCGTTTTGACATTAAAAGAGAGACGAGACGCATCGGAAGTTCGGATACATTGCGCCGCAAAAAACAGGGACCGAAACGGGTTGTTCGCGGAGGGCGGATCACCCGTCGGCGCGTGCCGAGGGGGGGGTAACACTCGGGCTTGCGATCGAGTGTGGTGAATAATGAAGATACCTTATTAATTTTTGGGGATGTAGAGACATGGCTGCCACTGAAACCAAGAAAATTGACATGGGGCTTCAAGGCGGCGGCGCGCATGGTGCCTTCAGTTGGGTGTCCTAGATCGCCTTTTGGAGGACGATCGCCTTGAGATCAACGGCGTCAGCGGCACCAGCGCCGGGGCGATGAATGCGGCCGCGCTGGTGCAGGGGCTGGCTTCCGGCGGCAACAAGGCGGCGCAGACACTGCTGCGCGATTTCTGGGCCAAAACAAGCGAGGCCGCCCGGTTCAGCCCGATCCAGCGCACATGGTTCGATCGGCTGATGGGCCGCTGGAGTCTCGATCTGTCGCCGCCGTTCATCATCTCGCAGTATCTGCGCAGCACCTTTTCGCCGTATCAGTTCAACCCCCTTGATATCAATCCGCTGCGCGACCTCGTCGCCGCCTTCTTCGACTTCGAGGTCATCAACAAAGCACCCAACCACAAACTGTTTTTCTCCGCCACCAACGTGCGGACCGGCCTCGCCAAGGTGTTTCGTCAGCCCGACATTTCCGTCGACGCGGTAATGGCGTCGGCATGCCTGCCGTTCTTGTTCAAGGCGGTGGAGATCGACGGCGAGGCCTACTGGGATGGCGGCTACATGGGCAATCCGCCACTGTTCCCGCTCATCGATGAAACCGATGTTCGGGACACCATCATCATCCAAATCAATCCGTTCGAAAGGGCCGAGCTTCCCAAGACGGCCTACGAAATCGAGAACCGCCTGAACGAGATCACCTTCAATGCCAGCCTGATCAAGGAACTGCGCGCCGCGTACTTTCTGGCGGAAATCATACACTACGAGGGTCTAGAACGGCAGGCGTATCGAGATGCGCGAATACACCGCATCGAGGCGCAAGAAGAAATGCGCAACCTTAGCGTGTCCAGCAAAATGAACGCGGAGTGGGCGTTCTTGCAGCACCTGCACGATATTGGCTGGCGAACCGCAGACCGGTGGCTTGCGGAAAACTACCATGATATCGGTGTACAATCGACTTGGCGGCCTGGCGAAATGGTTGTTTACGAAAGCCTGAAACCCGCGCATCTTCCGGAAGGCGCGAGGGAGAAATTCAAGAATGATTGATCTGGTCTTTGTCTTTCTTTCGCTGGGTCTGTTGATGTATCTGGCGTTTCGCAGCAAAGGCTTATCCCTTTGCTTCCGGCGCGACCCACACTACACGACTCTGG
>CAYWRP010000119.1:0-4010 GCA_964460955.1 uncultured Rhodospirillaceae bacterium
GCCCGCGGCCTGCTCGCGGTGCCGGCCGCCGATAACGTGGTCCGCTTGTTGCCGCATGGGACGACCCGGCGATCCAGGACGCCAATCCGGGCCTGGAGCTGCCCGATCGCACCATCCAGATCGTCGCCCGGCGCGATTCCAGCGGCACCACCTTCGCCTTCACCAATCACCTGAACGCCATCAGCCCGGCGTGGAGCGACGACGGTCTCGGCAAGGGCAAGCTCATCGACTGGCCCGGCGGGACGATGCAGGTGCTCGGCAACGAGGGCGTCGCGCAGCGGATCAAGATCAGCGACGGCGCCATCGGCTACGTCGGCTTCGAGTACGCCAAGCGGCTCGAACTGCCCGTGGCGATATTGGAAAACCAGGCCGGCAAGTACATCCGGCCGGACGCCGAGGCCGGGCGCACCGCGCTCGCCAACGCCGCCGAACGGATGCCGGACAACATGCGGCTGTTCATGCCCGATCCGCTGGGCGACGCCGCGTATCCGATCGTCACCTACAGCTGGCTGCTGTTCTACGAGCAGTATCCGGATGAGCGGAAACGGGCAGCCGTGACCGATTTCGTCAACTATGGGTTGACGGATGGGCAGGTTTTCAGCGACGATCTCGGCTTCATTCCGCTTCCCGACCCGGTAACGAGCCTGGCGACGCAGGCGCTGGCGAAGATCCAGTAAGGGTTGTTGCCGGGGTGTTGCGGCGGGGCACCCGTCCCCCGCCGCATCGGAAAGCGGCGGCGTGATCACGCGGCGGGGCGGCGATCCGGGGGCGTGTTGAAAACGATGGGTCGCCTCGACTTGGCGGCGATCGAGGGCTGCCTGCGGCGCGTCCAGGCCAACTTCGATCGCATCAACGAACAATTGCGCGATGCCCGCGACCCCTTGCGCGACGACGTTATCGCCAATCTGATGACGGGGTACGAGCGGGTCGACCAGGCGCTCGCGGCTGGGGTCGATCTTTTCGCGCTGGGCAACTCCCGCCGTCTGCTCGAACTCAACACGCTGGTCTTGTTCGGGATCCGGGATGGCGACGATCCCGAATACCGTCAATACGAGGATGCCACCGAGCGCAAATTCTACGACGATCAGGACGGCGGCATCGGCGATCTGATGAATTGGTGGCAACGGCACCATACCGACTGCGTCTGGCAGCGGGCGGCCGGCGTCTACGTGCGCATCCTTTCCTCGCCGCAACTCTACATCGAGGGCAACCACCGTACCGGCGCGCTCATCATGAGCTACATCCTGGCACGGGACGGCAAGCCGCCGTTCGTGCTGACGGTCGAAAACGCGCGCGCCTATTTTGATCCGTCGTCGGTGATCAAGAAGACGAAGAAGGACGGCTTCGGCATGCTGTTCCGCATCCCCGGCATCAAGAGCCGCTTCGCCGCTTTCCTAAAGGACCACGCGAACCCGGACCTGCTCATACGCCAATGATCTTGAACCGACGCGCGGCGATGTCAGAAGGGGATCGGTTGGCCGTCCCAGGCGAACAGGAGCCCGGAGTGCTGCGGCGTCAGCGTGTCGATGACGTTCAGCAGGCTCCGCGCCGAATAGTCGGCGGAAAACAACTTGCCGGTCGGCACGTTGGCCTGGAACGGGTCCGACAGCGCGGAATCGACGGTGCCGGGATGCAGGCCGATGCAAAGCGCGCTGGGGTTGACCCGGGCGAGTTCGATGGCGAACGTCTTGATCAGCATGTTGAGCGCCGCCTTCGACGCGCGATAGCTGTGCCAGCCGCCGAGCCGGTTGTCGGAAATGCTGCCGACGCGCGCCGACAGCGTCGCCAGCGCCGCCTTGCGGTCACGCGCCAGCAGCGGCAGGAAGTGCTTGGCGACCAGCGCCGGTCCGACCGTGTTCACGCGAAACACCCGCGTCAGCGCGTCGGCGTCGAGATGGCGCCATGTCTTTTCCGGCTTGAGGTCGGGGCCTCGGTGCAGGATGCCTGTCGCGACGACAACCAGATGCAGGCTACCGACTGCCTCGCGTATCCCGGCGGCGGCGGCGGCGATGCTGGTCTCGTCCTCGATATCGAGCCGCAGCGGCGTCACCGTCGGCGCCTCGGCCGGTGCCTTACCGCTACGCGACAGGGCGAACACCCGGTCAGTGGCGGGGGCATCGACGAGCGCGCGCAAAAACCCGCCGCCAATCCCGCCGCTGGCGCCGATGACGGCGGCGCGGAAGTCGTCGCCGAAAGAGGTCAGGCGAACGGGCGTATCGGGGCCTGTTTCGATGCCGGGCGAAGCAATCGTCTCAACCATGTTCATCCGTACGAATCGCGCGGGCGCAAAGGATCAGGTCAGTAGAGACTTTCCGTCGTCTCGTTGATGATGATGGTCAGCATGAAGTCGAGGCCGACGACGCCGGCGGCGGCGAAGCCTGGGATGTCGAGCGCCGTGCGGGCGATGAACCATGTGTAGGCGAGAATGCCAATCAAGGCGATCAGCCAGAGGAGATTCGCCACGCCGTTCGGTAGCACCCCGCCGAGGACGAAGAAGGCAAGACCGAGAAAGACAAGGCTCTGCCAGACCAAGGACCAGTTGTAGGCGGTGATGTAGACGAAGAAGCGTTCGCGCCGGTCGAGAAGGTGCGAGACGTGCCACATCAGGACCGGAAAGGCGACCCACGACAGCACGTAGCCGACAGCTTCGGCCGCCGCGAATTCCAACGCATTGGCCGCCGGCTGCAGCATCGGAAACCGGATCAGCAGCAACAACGCGTAGAGTGGCGCGATGAGCACGGCGGCGAAGAACGAGCGCCGCGTTGCCTCGGGCGAGGCGTCGAAAAAACCCATCCCCGAGGCATCAAACCGCGCCATGCGGAGCGCGCCGGTGAGGCCGGCGACCGTTTCCGCGGCGCTGGCGATCATGCGGTGCCTCCCTCGAACACGCGGGCGAGAACGCGCTCGTAGATCCGCGTCAGCGTCTCGACATCCGCCGCCGGAACCCATTCGTCGACCTGATGCGCCGTCGCGCCGACCATGCCGAACTCGATCACCGGACAGGCGTCCTTGATGAATC
Source organism: uncultured Rhodospirillaceae bacterium (assembly GCA_964460955.1). Classification (GTDB taxonomy): domain Bacteria; phylum Pseudomonadota; class Alphaproteobacteria; order Rhodospirillales; family Defluviicoccaceae; genus Defluviicoccus. Next base: position 3,020 of record CAYWRP010000119.1, read on the forward strand.
GGGCATCCGAGGTGCCGCCCGACGTGCTCAAGTCAGGCGCCCGGCCGACGATGTCGGCCACCGCCGCCACCACGCACGCGCTGAGCGCACCTGGCGGACAGATGAAGGGGCGCGCCGAACACTCGACATCGAGGTCGAAACCGCCGCCGGCGCGCCGCAGCGCCGCCTCCAGGCGTTCCTGAAGGTCCTCGGCAGTGTGCGCGTCGTTGAAGCGGATGTTGAGCCGCGCCGTGGCCCGCGCGGGAATAACGTTGGTCGCCGGATTGCCGACATCGATGCTGGTCAGCGCCAGTGTCGACGGCTCGAAATGGGCCGTGCCGGCGTCCAACGGTTCGGCCTCCAGCAGGGCGAGGGCGCGCACGAGGCGGGGAATCGGATTGTCGGCGAGGTGCGGGTAGGCGGCGTGGCCCTGCCGCCCGTGCGCCGTGATCACCGCGTTCAGGCTGCCGCGGCGGCCGATCTTGGCGGTGTCGCCCAGCGCGGCGCGGCAGGTCGGTTCGCCGACCAGGCAGGCGTCGAAGCCATCGCCGCGCGCCGCCAGCCAGTCGAGGACCTTGCGCGTGCCGTTGACCGCCGGGCCTTCCTCGTCGCCGGTGATCAGCAGATGGATCGAGCCGGGAACATCGCCGACACCCTCGATGAAGCGGGCGGCGGCACAGACGAAGGCGGCGATGCCGGCCTTCATGTCCGCCGCGCCGCGGCCGTAGAGGCGGCCGTCGCGCACCGTCGGCGTGAACGGATCGGTATGCCAGCGGCCGGCATCGCCCGGCGGGACGACGTCGGTGTGGCCGGCGAAGCAAAAGCGCGGCCGGCTTGTCCCGCGATGGGCGTAGAGGTTGTCCACCGGCGGCGTGCCGTCTGCCTCGAAACGCAGCCGGTGGCAGTGGAAGCCAAGCGGCGTCAGGGCCGCTTGCAGCACGTCCAGCGCGCCGGCGTCCTCCGGTGTGACGCTGGGGCAGCGAATGAGATCGCCGGCGAGTTGCAGCGGCGA
>CAYWRP010000120.1:0-3979 GCA_964460955.1 uncultured Rhodospirillaceae bacterium
AACATCGGACCTCTCCGAAGGTCGGCGCTCCTACACCACGCCGTGGGACACTATCTGCGCCGATCATCCCGGTGATCAGCAGCGCCAGCGTTTCCAGCCGGCTGTTGCTCAACTCGATATATGACGATAGCCTCTCGGCGAGAGCGGCGGATAGTTTCGTGGTCATCGGACGATCCCGGTTGCAAGGCAGAATCGCCCACAAAACCACCCTTCGCCGCTCTCAATCAACCACTGTCGTGCAGTGTCCGCCATCCGTCAAAGTGTGTTGGATATCCTTAACTCCAACGGAGCGAGGTTGCTCGATTGACATTCGTTTCATCGACGGGCGAGGCCCCCTGATAGCCAATGATTTGTCAGGCGACCTCAAAGTTCACGTCTCCGAGCCGGGTACGACGCCCTGCGGCAAGCTCGTGACATGGGCCGCGATTTCGCCCGGCCGCGTATACCACACATGCGCACTGTCAGGATGGGTCCGAACATGCTGAAGCGCGCGGCGGAGCTGGACAAGCCGAAATGGCTGCCCGACGACGGGCGTGTGGAGTGAGATCGCGCAAACGAGCGGTTGTTGTGCCGACTGACGCACCATCTCATCGAACTGGTCGACGATTATGCCGGCAAAGTCAGCGGCCGTATGGTGGCGAGTGAGCAGGGCTGGCGCGTCATTGATCTCAACCGGATACGGCATCGCCAATAGCGGACCGGCACGTGTGGCGAGCCAAACCGGTTGGTCATCCAGCGGCCAATCAAGAACATAGGAATAGCCTGCCTCCTTGAGCAGGTCGGGCGTGACGTTTGTTTCTGATATCCACGGACCAAGCCAACCCTGGGGAGCATGGCCTTCATTGCGGGTGATCGTCGCGGTCGCCTCGGCAATCAACGCGCGCTCGGAAACTTCGTCCAGATCGCCTTGGCGTTCAGAATTCGTCCGGCCGTGCGCGACGATCTCATCACCGCGTGCCCGAGCGCGTTCTAGAATCTGTGGCGCATAGTCATAGACCGCGGAATTGACCAAAAGGCAGGCCGGAAGTTTCAATTCGTCGAGCAGATCGAACAGTCTCCAGATGCCGACACGCAGGCCATAATCGCGCCAAGCGAAGTTCCTCACATCGGGCTGAGGTGTCGCATAAGACGGGGTATGACCGAGCCCCTCGCCGAAATGAAAGTGCTCCACATTGATGGCGACGTAGAAAGCGAGCCGCTTGCCACCGGGCCATTCGTAATGCGGTCGGCCAGAGATGGGGCTATAGTGATAGCGGCCATGCGTCTTGAGGATCATGGCAGTTCAGGCTCCGCCTGCTCGAACCAGCCGATAACGCGCGCAAGATGGGCCCTCACCCCATGTCGCAATGGATTTTTGCGTGCGGGTGTCAGCACGGTCGCGAAGCGCCTTTGTTTCCAGCCGAACCATGGCTTCGCGGAGCGTGAGGGTTGTGTCGCCACTGCGGCCGATCCGGCGCAGGATCATTGCCGCGCCTCCTTGGATCCAGGATGGCCTGGCAATTCGAGATAGAACCCGCCGCCGTCCCCCTCCGGCAAAGGATGAAAGCGCATGATGAGCCTGCGCTTACGCGCCTCGAGGAGCTGCCGGCCGATGGGAAGGAAAAGAGTTTCTCCACTCGTCGCGGTGGCCGGATCGATGCGGATCACCACGCTTGTCGGATCGCCAAATCGCCGGCGTTCCAGCATCCGCTCGATGGCGATGCGAGCGTGCGCCGCAGACACGCCGCGCAGATCGAGTTCGTAATCGGCGAAGGCTTGATCCCCCACCAGATCGCGTATCTGTTCCTGGTCGAATAGCGGCACTACAACCTCCTCGCTGCGTTCAAAGACCAGGCATCATGGTGCTGGCCAGGATGCTGGCAATGGCACGACGCTGGTCTGTCGGGAGGGACTCGATGGCGTTCCATGCCTCCCGCGCCAAATCAGGGTCGGTTGCCGCCGCTTGAACGGTCAGCGCGATCGGATGCGCGGCCCCAAGTACCTGCTCGATGGCATTGACGATGACTGGAATATTGGTGGGATCGAAGGCTCGCATCAACTCGCTCGTCCTGACGGCGCAGCACCGGTGTTCGTTCCACCTTGCTCACGCTCCGCCTGCTCAAACCAGCCGATTACTCGCGCAAGATGGACCTCTCCCCATGTCGCAATGAACTTCTGTGTACGGTGGTCAGTAGGGTCGCGAAGCGCCGCGAGGCGTTGTTCGACGTAGGCCGGGGTAAGCTCGATGCGGCACAGATCTATGATACAATGTTTCCAGTCGTGGTAAGTCTTTAGAGGTCGCACCACGATCACCCTGCCTCAGCTTCTGCAAGCTGCATTTTGTCCTCGCTCCGATCCTGAACCAGCGCAAGGTTTACAGGGACACGTGTGCTGCGAAGCGCCTCGGTTTCGAGCCGAACCAAGGCTTCGCGTAACGTGAGGGTTTCGTTGTCGTTGCGGCCGATCCGGCGCAGTGAGACAGTGCCCTCCTTGGCCTCACGCTTGCCGACAACCAGCAGCACCGGCACCTTAGCCAAGCTGTGCTCACGAATCTTGTAGCCGATCTTCTCATTGCGCCGATCGATCTCGACGCGGAGGCCACGCGCCATCAAGAGGCCGGCGACTTCACCGGCGTAAGAATCGCCATCCGAGGTGATGGTCGCGACCACTGCCTGGACCGGCGCCAGCCAGAGCGGCAACTTGCCGGCGTAGTGCTCAAGCAGAATGCCGGTGAACCGCTCCAACGAACCGAACAGGGCGCGGTGCAGCATCACCGGCGGGCGTTTCTCGCCATCGGAGCCGACGTAGAAGGCGCCAAGCCGTTCAGGCAGATTGAGGTCGACCTGCAGCGTGCCGCATTGCCAGTCGCGGCCGATGGCATCCCGCAAAACGAACTCAAGCTTCGGCCCGTAAAACGCGCCCTCGCCGGGATTGGTCGTGTAGTCAAGACCCGTCGCCTCGACTGCGGCTATCAAGGCCGCCTCGGACTTGTCCCAGATCGCATCTGAACCAATGCGTTTGGCCGGACGGTCGGAGAACTTGATCCGCACATCCTCGAAGCCGAAGTCGCGATAGATGTTCAGGATGAGCTGGCAGACGATCCGGCATTCCTCAGTGATCTGCTCTTCCGTGCAGAAGATGTGCGCGTCGTCCTGGGTGAAGGCGCGCACGCGCATCAGACCGTGCAGAGCGCCCGATGGTTCGAACCGATGAACCTTGCCGAATTCGGCGATGCGCAGGGGAAGATCGCGGTAGCTTTTGATCCCCTGCTTGTAGACTTGGATCCCGCCGGGGCAGTTCATCGGCTTCAGGGCATAGACGCGCTCCTCTTTGGATTCGGTGGTGAACATGTTCTCACCAAACTTCTCCCAGTGGCCGGACTGTTCCCAAAGGCTCCGGTCCATGATGTCCGGCGTGTTGATCTCGACGTAGCCGGCCCGGGTCTGCCGCTGGCGCATGTAGTCGATGAGTGTCTGGAACAGCGTCCAGCCCTTGGGGTGCCAGAAGACGGCACCCGGCGCCTCCTCCCGGAAATGAAACAAGTCCATCTCGCGGCCGATCTTTCTGTGATCGCGCTTCTCGGCTTCTTCAAGCTGGTGAAGATACGCGCCCAGCTCGGCTTGGTCGCGCCATGCGGTACCATAAATCCGCTGCAGCATCGGATTGCGGTGGTCGCCGCGCCAATAGGCACCAGCGACCTTTAGCAGCTTGAAGGCAGTACCGAGCTTGCCCGTCGAAGGTAGGTGTGGACCGCGGCAGAGGTCGCGGAAGTCACCTTGACGATAGACGCTCAAAGTCTCAATTGCCCGTATGCCGGCAATAATCTCGGCCTTGTAGCGCTCTCCCTTGGCTTCGAAGTAGCGGACCGCGTCGTCGCGCTGCCACAACTCACGCTCAATCGTATCGTCTCGCGCGACAATCTCGCGCATGCGCTCCTCGATCCGCACGAGGTCTTCCGGCGTGAACGAGGTCTCGCGCGCGAAGTCGTAGTAGAACCCGT
>CAYWRP010000121.1:0-3463 GCA_964460955.1 uncultured Rhodospirillaceae bacterium
CGTGTGATCGCGGCAGATGGTATCGCCGGCCATGGCGGCGACCGGCTTGATCAGCGGATGGTCGGCGAAGAACGCCCGCATCGCCGGCACCGAGGCGGCGTAAGGCGCCATCTCGTCCGGCAGCGGGAAGGTGACCAGGCTGCCAAGCCGAGGCGGACCGGGGATGCGCACGTACCAGCCAAGGGCGACGCTCGGCGAGACGTTGCGGATGACCAGGTCCGCCTGGCCGGCGGCGAACACGGCGATGGTGAACAACGCCGCGCCGGCGGCAACGCCGGCGATGCCGACGCGAACCAGGCGATCGGCGTCAGCGGGCATAGGGCGGCAGCGCCATGTCGCGGCTGACCAGCACCGCCACCCGGTAGCCTTGCGGCACCGTCAGCGTGTTGGGGCGGGCCAGCTCCTTGCCGACGATCTGCCGGCCGACGTTGGCCGTCTCCTGGCCGGCGGCGCCGGCGCCGAGCACGCCGATGTTGGTGTTGGCATCGCCGTCGCCGAGCAGGGCGCCGATCTGGCCCAGCACGGTGAACGCGGCGCTGCCGGCGATTGCCGCCGCCATCGACCAGGGATGGCGGTCGACGTCGGCCGCGACACCGGACGTGCCGGACGCATCGGTGCCGACCATGGCGCCGATGTTCTGGCTGGCGCCGTTCGGCAGCAGGATGCGGTTCCAGGCGATCGCCGCCCGGGTCTGGCCATAGGACAGCTGGTTGTCGTAGCGGCCATAAAGCTTGGCGCCGCTCGGGATCAGCAGATACCGCCCGGTCGCGGTGTCGAACACGTCATGGGTGATCAGCGCGACGACATCGCCCGGCAGGTCGGTGTTCAGCGCCGTCAGCAGGGCGGCATGGATGATCACCCCGGCCTGGATCTGGAAGCGGGACAGCGGCGCCCGGTAGGGCGCGGCGACGACGTCCTGGCCGGCGTTGCCGGCATTGGCCAGCCAGGCGGCTTTCTGCGTCGCCAGGCCCTGGCGGGCATCCGCCGGCAGCCGGTTGCCGTCGCCGTCGTCGGTGCCGGGGCGGTAGTCGCCAAGCGGCAGCGATGCTGCTCCCTGTTGGCCGAAGCCCCGGCCCGGCTCGCCAATGGCGGCGGCCGCCGGATCGCGGCCGTCGACGTACATCGGCGCCATCGGCTTCGCCGGCGCCGCCGGCGTGGCGACTTGCCGCGTGGCGACTTGCCGCGCGGCGGTTTCCGGCGGTGCCGGGCTCGCGGGCGGCGCGGCCGCCGGTTCCGGCGCCGGCCGCGTCACCGTGACGACGGGGGTGACGTCGCCGGTGTAGTCCTTGGGGAAGGTGCCGGCCATCTCCTGGGGTTTCGGCGGCGGCGGCGCCTTGTCCTGTTCGGCGGCGCGCCGCTGTTCCGCCGACTGGAACTGCGTGTAGTAGATCATGCCGCCGATCGCCAGCGCGCCGGCGACGCTGGCCAGCATCACCGCCTTGCGGTTGACGCGCACCGGCTTGGCCGGCGGCGTCGGGTCGCCGAACACCTCGTCGGCCATCAGGGGTTCCTCTCGACGCGCACCACGGTCTCGCCATCGGCCGAGGCCAGGCGCAGCTCGGCGGTGTCGAACACCCGGTCGATCTCGTAAAACCGGCCGCGCGGCCGGAAGGTCACCGGCGACGTCAGGCCGCCTTCATCGATGACGAACAGCGGCGGCGCCGGGATCTCGCCGATGTTCTCCGGGAACTCCAGGTAGGTCTTGTTGCCGACGTCGTAGGCCGCCACCGGCTTCCAGATCGGCGTCTCGCCTTGCACCACGTCGATCGCGTAGTCGCGATGCAACGACGCCGGATCGAACGCCGCCTGCATCGTGAGGCCGTCCTGCGGGACGCTTGCCGCGCTGGCGACCGATGACGCCACGAAGCCGCCGTTGGGATAGGTCCACTTGACGCTGTCCATCGCCCGCTTGGCGTAGGAAGCGAGATCGATCTGGTAGGTGCGGTGCGATGTCGTGATCAGCAGGTTGGTCTTCAGCCCCGCCGTCCCCGGTTTGACGGTGAGGATCGGCATCGGCGAGCCCTGCGGGCCGGCGACGGTCTCGTTGACCATCCAGTCGACCGGATCGGGGTTGCCGAGCATCTTGCCGATGATCCGCTCGCCCGGCTGCAGGTGAAGGGCGGTGAAGAAGTCGGGCGTCGTCGCCACCCGGTAGATGACGCCGTCCTGGTACGGATAGACCGTGACCGCGTTGACGGTCTTCGCCGACGCGGTGCGCGTGCCGCGCGTCTTGCTTGGCTTACCCAGCACCAGCGGCCGCGCCTCGCTTGGCGGCGCCGGCGCCGCTACCGGTTGGGCATTGACGCACACCGGCGGCGGGCCGGCCATGGCGAAGCGGGTCGGCTGCGGATCGGTCGTCTTGCAGCCGGCGGCGAGAGCGGCAATCAGCATCGGCGCGATCAGGTGCGGCGAACGGCGCATTACAGGTTCTCCACCTGCCAGTGAAGGTCGGTGACGTAGAGGCCGAGCGGGTTGGCGGCCAGGTCGGCGGCGCTGCGCGGCGGGATCCGGGTGAAGGTGAAATCGCCGTTCATCCGCCGCTTGCCGACGCGGGTTCCCTCCTCCCAGTAGGTCTCCTCCCAGATCACGTTCCAGGTCATCGGATTGGCGGTCTGTTTGGCGGTGAGGAACCGCGAGGTGCGCTTGTCAGAGCCGACGTTCTCGTCGAGATCGGCCTGCTTCGACCATTCGATCATCGTCTGCCGCGCCGCGCCGACGACGCTGGCGCGCATGAACTGCTGGCGCTGGCCGTTGACCACGGGGTCCTTCGACTTGGCGAAGGTCTCCTCGACGAAGCGCTTGAGGAACGCCGCCATGACCGCGTCGGTGAGCGTGAACTCCCGCGTCGCCGGGATCACCTCGGCCGGCCGGCCCAGCGCGTCGATCGGCACGTAGAACGCCTCGACGGTCGATTTTTGGGCTTGGCCGTACCAGCCGAGCCCGAGGCCGAAGCAGGCGACCAACAACACCACATTGACCAGCCAGGCGTAATGCGCCAGCAGCCGGGCATGGCCGTCGCGGCGGTCGACGATCGCCGCCGCGCGGGCGAACGGGGTGTCGATCGCCGGTACCGGCTTCGTCGTCCGCCCTCCCGTCCAGTGTCTGAGGATCGGCATTGGTCCCCCTCCCCTACTCCGGCCGCTTGATGCGGATCGACTCGATGCCATGGCGGTTCGCCGCGCGGATCGCCTCCAAGGCGCCGCTCCCGCCAGACGCCACGGCGCGTCCGGCGCCGGCGGCATGGGTCGCCGCGCTGCGCGCCGCGATAACCGACGCCGCCGCCGGCGTACCCACCACCGACGCGCCCTGTAGCGCGCCGCCCATGATGATGGCGTGGGTCAGCCGCCCGGCGCCGAACACCAGGCCAAGCAAGACGATCGCGCCGATGGTGACGTCGAGGCTCGATTCCCACGTTGGCTCGGCGCCGACCGCCAGAGCCGAGAACACGCTGGAGCCGACCGAG
>CAYWRP010000122.1:0-3310 GCA_964460955.1 uncultured Rhodospirillaceae bacterium
AAGTAATGCCGATGACGCTTGACTGAGTGGGGTTGGGGTCTTATACACCTTAACCCTTATCGAGTTTGTCGCGCGTGTGCCGATGGTCCGCCACGCGCCGTTCGTTTTTCACAAGAGAGCGCGGTAAAGAGCGGGGCACCAGTCGCACGCCTCGCCTTTCTTTTGTTTTGAGGACACGTCAAGGCTTGGTTGTTGATATGGAACAGACGACGGCAGGGTCGGCAGCGGAGCGAGGACAGGGCGATGCCGACGATTAATCAATTGGTCCGCAAGCGGCGTCGGGCGCCGGCCCAGCGCAACAAGGTGCCGGCGCTGGCCGCCTGCCCCCAGAAGCGCGGCGTGTGCACGCGCGTCTACACGACGACGCCCAAGAAACCGAATTCGGCCCTCCGTAAGGTGGCGCGGATCCGCCTGACCAACGGTTACGAGGTAACCAGCTATATCCCGGGCGAAGGCCACAACCTGCAAGAACACTCGGTGGTCTTGATCCGCGGTGGCCGGGTCAAGGACCTTCCCGGCGTTCGCTATCATATCGTCCGCGGATCGCTCGATACGCAAGGGGTTGCCAACCGCCGCCAGCGCCGTTCCAAGTACGGCGCCAAGCGGCCGAAATAGGATCGTTCAGGATGTCCCGCCGCCGCGCCGCGACGAAACGGGCCGTATTGCCCGATCCGAAATACGGGGATGCCGTTGTCGCCAAGTTCACCAACAGCCTGATGTACGACGGTAAGAAGTCGGTGGCCGAGCGCGCTATTTACGGCGCGCTGGACATCGTCGAGGATAAGACCCGGCAGAAGGCGCTCAAGGTCTTCCACGAGGCGATCGACAACATTAAGCCGGCGGTCGAGGTGCGGTCCCGGCGGGTCGGCGGCGCGACCTATCAGGTGCCGGTGGAGGTGCGTGCCGAGCGGCGTCAGTCGCTGGCGATCCGTTGGCTGATCGGCCTGGCGCGAAAGCGGTCTGAGAATACGATGGTCGAACGGCTCGCTGGAGAGATCATTGACGCGGCAAACAACCGAGGTGCCGCAGTGAAGAAGCGCGAAGACACGCATCGGATGGCGGAAGCGAACAAGGCGTTTTCCCACTATCGATGGTAACGGATTTATTAAGCGAGTCGTCAGATGGCGCGAACAGCTCCCCTCGATAATTACCGGAATATCGGCATCATGGCGCATATTGATGCTGGTAAGACGACGACGACCGAACGTATCCTTTTCTATACTGGCCGTTCATACAAAATCGGCGAGGTGCATGACGGCACCGCGACGATGGACTGGATGGAGCAGGAACAGGAGCGTGGCATCACGATCACCTCGGCGGCGACGACGTGCGCTTGGCGGGATTACCGGATCAACATTATCGATACGCCGGGGCACGTTGATTTCACCATCGAGGTCGAACGCAGCCTCCGCGTGCTCGACGGCGCGGTCGCTGTTTTCGATAGTGTCGCCGGCGTCGAGCCGCAGTCGGAAACGGTCTGGCGTCAGGCAGATAAGTACAAGGTGCCGCGGATTTGTTTCATCAATAAGATGGACCGGATGGGGGCCGACTTTTACCGCTGCGTCGAGATGATCGTCGACCGTTTGGGCGCGGCGCCGCTGGTGACGCAATTGCCAATCGGCGAGGCGGAAACCTTCGTTGGGCTCATCGATGTGCTGCGGATGAAGGGCATCGTTTGGAAGGACGAGTCGCTTGGCGCCGAGTTCGTCGTCGGTGATATTCCTGAAGAGTACCGGGAAAAAGCAGAAGAATACCACGCGAAGCTGGTCGAGCAGGCGGTGGAGCAGGACGAGGCGGCGCTTGAGGCCTACCTCGAGGGAACGGAGCCGAACGAGGAAACGCTCGTTCGCTGTATCCGTGCCGGGACGATCAGCGGCGTCTTCGTGCCGATCCTGTGCGGCTCCGCATTCAAGAATAAGGGCGTTCAGCCGCTGCTGGACGCGGTGGTGGACTTTTTGCCGGCGCCGACGGACGTCTTGCCGGTGCAGGGGATCGATGCCAAGACGCACGAACCGGCGGAGCGGAAGAGCGACGACGACGAGCCGTTTTCCGCGTTGGCCTTCAAGATCATGAACGATCCGTTCGTGGGGTCGCTGACGTTCGTCCGTGTTTATTCCGGCGTCGTCAATAGTGGCGACACGATCCTGAATTCGGTCAAGGAGAAGACCGAGCGGGTTGGGCGTATGTTGTTGATGCATGCGGCCAGCCGAGAAGACGTCAAAGAGGCGCGCACCGGCGACATCATCGCCATCCCGAGCCTCAAGCTGACGACGACTGGCGACACCTTGTGCACGCCGCGCCATCCAATCATTCTCGAGCGGATGGAGTTCCCGGATCCGGTGATCGAGGTCGCGGTGGAGCCGAAGACAAAGGGCGACCAGGAAAAGATGGGGGTCGCGCTGTCTCGTCTCGCTATGGAGGATCCGTCGTTCCGTGTGTCTTCCGACGTCGAGAGCGGGCAGACCGTGATCAAGGGGATGGGCGAGTTGCACCTTGACATTATCGTCGATCGAATGCGGCGCGAGTTCAAGGTCGATGCCAATGTTGGCCCGCCCCAGGTGGCCTACCGGGAGACGATCTCGCGCAGTGCGCAAATCGATTACACGCACAAGAAGCAAACCGGTGGCTCGGGCCAGTTCGCCCGTGTCATAATCGATTTCGAGCCGTTGGAGCCGGGTGGTGGTTTCCAATTCGAAAGCAAGGTCGTCGGTGGCTCGGTGCCGCGGGAATACATTCCCGGGGTCGAGAAGGGTCTCGAAAGCGTCCGGCAGAGCGGCGTCATCGCCGGCTTTCCGGTTATCGACTTCAAGGCGACGCTGGTCGACGGCGCCTACCATGACGTCGATTCGAGCGTGATGGCGTTCGAGATCGCCGCCCGCGCGGCGTTTCGCGAAGGCGCGTCGAAGCTGGGCGTGAAGCTACTGGAGCCGATGATGAAGGTCGAGGTGGTGACCCCAGAAGAATACATGGGCGACATCATCGGCGACCTCAACGGGCGTCGCGGTCAGGTGACCGGGATGGATCAGCGCGGCAACGCGCGCGTGGTGACGGCGACGGTCCCGCTATCGAGCATGTTCGGCTACGTCAACACATTGCGTTCGATGAGCCAGGGGCGCGCCCAGTACACAATGCAATTCGACTGTTATGCCGACGTTCCGCAGCAAATCTCGGAAGAAGTTCGGCAAAGGCTGGCGGGATAACCGTCTCAAGGGGACGATGGAGCTCGAGGATCAATGTCGAAGGCGAAATTTGAGCGTAGCAAGCCGCACTGCAACATTGGGACGATTGGTCATGTTGACCATGGAAAGAC
>CAYWRP010000123.1:0-3254 GCA_964460955.1 uncultured Rhodospirillaceae bacterium
ACGCGGTCGCAGAAACGGGCCGCCAGGCTGAGGTCATGCAGGGTGATAATGACGCCGGCGCCGGCGCGCGCCTGCGCGCGGAACACCGCCATCATTTGCAGCTGGTGGCCGGGATCGAGGCCGGCGACCGGCTCGTCGGCAAGCAGGAACCGCGCCTCCACCGCCAGCGCCCGGGCGAGCAGCACCCGCGCCCGCTCGCCGCCGGAGAGTTCTAGCACGTTGCGGCCGACCAGGTGGCGCACGTCGGCGAGATCCAACGCCCGCTCGACGGCCTCGGCGTCGGCGTCGACCGGACGCTGCCAGGGCGCCAGGTGCGGCAGACGGCCCAGCGCGACGAGGCGTTTGACCTCGAGCGGCCAATGACTGGCCGGCGATTGCGGCAGATAGGCCAGGGTGCGCGCCAGCTCGCGGCGGGGAATCGCGGTCAGGGCCGTGCCGCCGACGCGCACCGAACCGGCGCTGGGTGTGACGAGGCCGAGACAGATGCGGAGCAGGGTTGTCTTGCCGGCGCCGTTGGGGCCAACCAGCCCGATCAGCTCTCCGCCGCCCGCCCGCACGCTGATATCGTTGAGAACGCGGCGCCGCTTGAACCCGGCGCTGATCCGGTCGAGCGTGAGCGTTGTCATGTCAGGCTATTGCGCATCTTGAGCAGCAGAAAAAGGAAGAACGGGGCGCCGAACAGGGCGGTAACCACACCGATCTTCAGTTCGGCGCCGGTGGAGACCAGGCGCACCGCGATGTCGGTGGCGACGAGCAGGCAGGCGCCGCCGAGCCCGCTGACCAGCAACAGGCGGCTTGGCTGATGGCCGACCAAGGGCCGCAACAGATGCGGAATGACAAGCCCAATGAAGCCGATGACACCGCTGACCGAGACCGCCGCGCCCACCGCCAGGGCCGTGCCGAGCACCGCCAGCCAACGCAGGCGGGCGATGTCGATGCCCATGCTAAGGGCCGCGTCCTCGCCCAGGGTCAACGCGTCCAGCCCGCGGCCGCAGGTGGCCATGAGGATCCAGCCAGGGATCATCAGGGCGGTGGCGATAGCCACATGATGGAAACTGCGGTCGGCGAGCGAGCCCATCATCCAGAACAGGATCTCCGTCGCCGCGAACGGATTCGGCGAAAGGTTCAACGCCAGCCAGGTCAGGGCGCCGGCGAGGCTGTTGACGGCGACGCCGGCGAGGATGAGCGTCAGGGTGCCGGTATTGCGTCCGGCGAGAGCGACCAGCAAGCCGACGGAAAGCGCGGCGCCGATCATGCCGCCCAACGGAAGACCCAACGGAAACGCGGCGGCGAGGCCGGAATAGAAGGCAACCACGGCCCCAAGGGCGGCGGAGGCCGAGATGCCGACGACGCCGGGTGAGGCGAGCGGGTTGCGCAGCAGCCCCTGCAGGACGGCGCCAGAGAGGCCCAGGCTGGCACCGATCAGCGCCGCCAGCAGGGTGCGCGGCACCCGTAGTTCCCAGACGATGACCTCCAGTACCGTCTGATTGCGCCCCATCAGCGCCTCGGCGATGGTGTCCGCCGGGATTGCCACCGCGCCGGCGAACAGCGAGCCGACGAGGAGGATGGCGAGCAAGCCGGCGAGGCCGACGGCGACGGTGGGAAACGTGCCGCCCCGCATCGCCGCGGTTGCTGTTCGGGCCATCGTCACGAGCCCGCCTCCCCGGCGACATGGCGCCGCGCCTCGGCGAGGATCTCGACCGCTCGCAAGGTTCCCGGGACCCCGCAGATGACGTAGCGGATCGGCAGGGTGACACGATGCGAGCCGGCCACCAGTTCCTCGATGGCCGGATGCTCGAGCGCCTCATAGGCCAAGGCCGGCCGGCTCGGCTTGTCCTCGTCGGTGATCAGGACGTCCGGCGCGGCGGCGACGATCCGCTCGAGCGGCAGGTGGCCGAAACCGTCGACACCGAGGCTGGCGCCGAGGTTTTCGAACCCCGCCTGTTCGATGATGTCGCCGACCAGCGAGTTCCGACCGGAGGTGTAGCCGTTGGGCTGCAGGTAGAGGGCCGTCGGCCGTTTCTCGCCGATGTCGGCTCGCAAGGCGCCCAGCCGGGCATCGAAGGCGTCGATGACGGCGGCGGCGCGCGCCTCCTCGCCGAGTGTCCGCCCCGCCTTGGCGATCCGGTCGCGGATGTCGGCCAGGGAGCGGGAAATATCCAGCTCGACGACATTGTAGCCGAGCCTGCGGAGCAGGGAGACCGTCGACCGCGCGGTCAGCCGGCCGGCGAAGATGAGATCCGGGTCGGCCGGCAGGATTTCCTCGGACAGGCCGTGATTCACGGGAATGCCGTCGGCGGACGCGGCGGCGGCGGAGTAGGCCGGCTGAACCGCGACATGGCTCACCGACCGGATGCTTTCCCGGTCGGCCAGCGCGAGCAGGAGCTGGTCGGTGCAGAGATTGATCGAGACGACACGCGCCGGCTTGGCCTCGGCGGCGGTGCCGCAGGCCGCGAGGGCGGTGGCGAGTAATGCCGCCATCGCCCTTCGCCGGAGATTGTGTGCCCGTCTCGCCCGCGGCATCCTAGAATTCCCGAACGGCGCGAATGCCGGCAAAAGCGCCGATGCCGTTGGTCTCGAAGCCAAAGGCTTGCTGCGTGGTGTCATCGAGCAGATTTTCGACTCGCGCAATCGCCGTCAGCCCGGGATAGAATTCGTAGCTGCCGGCGACATTGACGAGCGTCGCATCGCCCAGCGTCTCGAACGTGCTGTCGAAGGTCGGCGTGAATACCCGCTCCCGCTGATTGCCGCGATAGCGGACGGTCAGATTGACATTGGCGCGGTCGCGACCCGCCTCGTCGGCGAGAAAGGCGTAATTGACGCTGCCGCTGGCGCTGTGCTTGGGCCGGCGGACCAACTGGTTGCCTTCCGGATCTTCCGCGTCGGTAAAGGTGTAGGTGCCGTTCGCCGTCAGGCCGTCGATGATTTCGGCGGTCAGCGTCGTCTCGACCCCCTGGATTTTCGTCGTCCCATCGAGATTGATGGGGCGTAAGCCGCTGGGCGGCCCGGCGACGAACTCGTCCGCGATGATGTCGGTAATGCGATTGTTGAAATAGGTGACGTCGGCGACGATCCTCTCATCGAGGAAGGATTGCTCGACGCCGGCGTCCCAGCCCCGGGACTCCTCCGGTTGCAGCTCGGGGTTGGGGATAAAGTCGGCGAAAAAGCCGAACAATTCCGTGAGCGTGGGGTTCTGGACGCCCTTGCCCCAACTGCCGTGGAAACGGGTGCCGGTTTCCCGCACTTCGTAGGAG
>CAYWRP010000124.1:0-3082 GCA_964460955.1 uncultured Rhodospirillaceae bacterium
TCGCCCACAAAACCACCCTTCGCCGCTCTCAATCAACCACTGTCGTGCAGTGTGGCAGGGCAATCGGGTGAAAGAGTTGATGACAGCGGGTTAAAGTTCTGAATCGATCGATGGCCTCGGATTCGATATGGGAGGTCATGATGGAGATGGACGGAGCGCTTGGCGAAGGCATTGTTTTTCTGGATTCTTTCCGTGATCTGCCGGATCCTCGCCAGGCCGGCAAGGTGAGGTATCCGCTCGACGAGATTCTGCTGCTTTGCCTTTTGGCGGTGCTGGCCGGGGCGGAAACCTTCACCGACATCGCCCGTTTCGGGACGAAGAAACTGGACTTGTTGCGGCGCTTCCTGCCTTTTCGCGATGGGACGCCCGCCAACGACCATCTCGGCGACATCTTCGCGACGCTGGACGCGGAGAAGTTCCAGCACTGCTTCGTCGGCTGGGTTGCGGCCCGGACCGGGGCTGCGGCCGATGTCATCGCCATCGACGGCAAGACGGCGCGCCGTTCCGGCGACAGGAAGCAAGCGAAAGCGGCACTTTATATGGTCTCCGCCTTCGCGGCGCGCCAGCGGCTGGTGCTCGGGCAAGTGAACGTGGCGGAGAAATCCAACGAAATCGTCGCCATCCCGAAGCTTTTGGAGATGATGGCCATCGAGGGCGCCATCGTCACCATCGATGCCATGGGATGCCAGCGCGATATCGCCAGAACCATCATCGACAAGGGGGCCGACTACGTTCTCGCCCTCAAAGGCAACCAGGGAAGCTTGCGCGACGACGTCGACGTGTTCGTCGCCGAGCAGAACGCCAAGGATTTCCAGGACACGGCCATCAGCCGGCACTAGACGGTCGACGGCGATCACGGACGCATCGAGACCCGAACGACAACCGTGATCCACGATGTCGGCTGGCTCCAGGACCGCCACGACTGGCTGGGATTGAACGGAATTGTCATGGTCGAGAGCCGCCGCAAAATCGATGGCCAAATCGAACAGCAAACCCGTTTCTACATCACATCCCTGCGCCTCAGGGCCGCGCAACTCAGCCTAATCGTCCGCAGCCATTGGGCCATCGAGAACAACCTGCACTGGGTCATGGACATGATCTTTCGCGACGACGAATGCCGCGTGCGAACCGATCAAGCTCCCGCCAACTTCACCACCATCAAACACATGGCCATTAACCTGCTCCGAAACGCCCCAGGCAAGGATTCCCTGCGTCTCCGCCGCAAAGTCGCCGCTTGGGACGACGACTTCCTAACCAGCATCATAACCGCATGATCTTTTCACCTGATTCCCCTGTGCAGTGTGGCCCTGTACAAGCCTACCGCCTCCATGCGAGGCTTCGCGTTGCACCGACACGGAGGCAAAATCGGCATGACGGATGCGTTTCTTTTGGCGCGGGTCCTGCTCCGCTTCGGCGAGTCGCTAGCGGCGGTGCGTGATAATCTGTCGGCGGCGGCGATGGACACGCAAGGCCATCTGTGGCTCGCCGGCGATGAGCCAATCGGCAAGCGGCCAACGCTGCTCCGGCTGACGCGGGACGGTCTGCTGGCCTTCGCCAACCCGACTACCTTCTCGCTGACGGAGTTGTTTCACCTGCCCGAGGGCGAGGTTGACCTGGAATGCCTCGACGTCCAGGAAGGGGTCCTGTGGTTCGCCGGATCGCATGCACGAAAACGCAAGAAGATCAAGAGCAAGAAATCGCGCAAGGAAAATCTCCAACGTCTGGCGACCGTCAGTCCGGAACGGGCGCGGTTCGCGCTCGGCCGCATCCCGCTGCTTGGCGGCGCGCCGACGGAACGCATCGATCCGCCCGGCAAGGATGCGGCCCCGCGTATCGCTGGCATCGTTCCGTTCGCCGAGGATGGCAACGCGCTGACGCTGGCCCTCGCCGTCGATCCGCACCTCGGCCCTTTCGTCGCCAACCCGATCCCGTCGAAGGACAACGGCCTCGACATCGAGGGGCTGTCGGTGCATGGGTCCCGGCTGTTCCTGGGCTTGCGCGGCCCCGTCCTGCGCGGCTTCGCTGTCGTCCTCGACCTCGAGGTCGACGAAGCGCGGTCGGCCGCCGAACTGCTGTTCACCGAGCGCAAGGCGGGCGGGCGCCCCTACCGCAAGCATTTCCTCGATCTCGGTGGGCTCGGCGTGCGCGATCTCGAGTTCAACGGCGACGACCTACTGATCATCGCCGGCCCGACCCTGGAGACCGACGGACCGTGTCGCCTGTATCGGCTGAAAGATGCCCTCGACCTCGACGAGGATATGGTGACGGAGGTCGATTCCAAGCGTCTGTTGTTGGTGATGGAATTCCCGTCGGTGCCCGGGTTCGACAAGGCGGAAGGGCTGATCGTCAGCGAATGGCTCGGCGAGCCGGCGGTGATCGTCGTCTACGACACCCCGGCCGCCCCGCGCCATGTCGGCGACGACGGCGTCTATGCCGACGTTTTCCAGCTCGGCTAGCCGGTCAGATGGGTCGATCCAACAGGTGGGCGAGGGTGAACAGGATGCCGACGCTCAGTCCGCCGACGACCAGGATGAGAACGATAAGCCGCTGAACCAACAGTTCCCATGCCGATTGCCGTCGCGGCGGCTCGTAACTGACCTTGCGCCCCGGCGGACGAACGCGTGCTGGCCGCTCCGACGGCGGTTGAGACATTCGGCGGCGCGCTTGCTCGCGTTCGACATGGAAGATCGTCGCCCCGGTCGCCACCTCGGCATCGGGAGAGAACCGCTCCTCGATCACCTTGACCGCCGTTGAGACGTGCGCGTCAACCAGGCGTCGCGCCTCGTTCAATGCGGTCTCCCGGCATTCACAGGCGAATTCGACAATCCATTCCTGACCCCGCCGGATATAGACCTCGTACGTCAATGTCTCGGACATGCTGCGCCTTGAAGCGACAAGTGGCGCCAGTTCGGGATGCGGCTGGCACCTCGGTTCGCGCTGTCCCAAGAAGTCTACGCTGGACGGGTTAATTTTGTGTTTCGCGCCACACTGAACGACAGTAATTGATTGAGAGCGGCGACGGGCGGTTTTGTCATCCGGATGAAGGAGCAGATGACGGTCATCACCGAGGATGGGCGGCGCT
>CAYWRP010000125.1:0-3034 GCA_964460955.1 uncultured Rhodospirillaceae bacterium
TTCGTGCTGGTCGAGGGACTTCATCGATTGGAGGCCTGCAAAGCGCTCGGCGAGCGAACGATCAAGGCAATCATCGTCCAAGCCCGTCGACCATGACCGCACGACACGCTTTAACCCGGTGTTCACTTTTCCGGGGGAAGATCCCCTTCTTTCTGGTCGTGTTATGCGCGAAACCGTGGCATGCCTAAGGCGAGGTAATGGTGTGGCTGTATGGCCTTCAGCTTTGCTCAATACGCATATCCCGGGCGGACCGATTGCGGAGCATACAGCGGGTTCAGCATGATCTATCTGGACAACAACGCGACGACCCGAGCGCTGCCGGCCGTGATCGAGGCCGTCGTCCGGCTACTCGGCGAGGATTTTGCGAACCCTTCGAGCCCGCACGGACGGGGCTCACATGGCAAGCGGCTCTTGGCGATCGCCCGAGAGCAAGTAGCGGCGTTGCTCGGTTGCGAGAGCGGGGCGGTGACTTTCACCTCGGGTGCGACGGAAGGCAACAATGCCGTGATCGCCATGGCGCGCCGCGCCGGGTTGCGGGTGGTCTGCAGTGCCGGCGATCATTCTTCGATCCTGGAGACGGCACGGCAAACCTTGGCGGACGACACGGCGACCGCGGTGATCGGGCTCGATCCCACGGGCCTCGTCGATTTGGCCGAGCTCGAGGCCGTGATATCCGACGGTCGGCCTAGCCTCGTTGCCTTGCACTGGGTCAACAGCGAAACTGGGGTGACCCAACCAATCGCGCAAATCGCCGAGATCGGGCGTCGCCACGCGGCGCCGATCCTCATCGATGCGGCGCAAGCCGTTGGCCGCCTGCCGATCGATATGAGCAAGCTCGATGTCGACTGGCTCACCTTCTCCGGGCACAAGCTGCACGCACCGCAAGGCACGGGCGCCTTGCTCACCAAACCCGGTGTATCCCCGCCAATCCTGCTCTTCGGCGGCGGTCAGGAGCGCGGCTATCGCGCCGGCACGGAGAACCTGCCCGGCATCGTTGGCCTCGGCGTCGCCTGCGAGGAACGCCGACAGCACTTGGCGACCGCCGTCGCCAGGATGGGCGAATTGCGCGACCGGTTCGAAGCGGCCGTCCTCGCCAGGGTAGACGACGTCGTGGTCAATGGTCGTGCCGCCCGCGTCCCCAACACCTCGAACTTGCGCTTTTTGGGTGTGGACGGACAAGCTCTGGTCGCTAAGCTCGACGGCAAGGGTATCGCCTGCTCGCAGGCTTCGGCCTGCTCCAGCCACCGGCCGGAGCCCTCGGTCGTGCTGCGTGCGATGGGGTTGAGCGAGGAGGAAGCGTTCCGATCGGTTCGCTTCTCGTTCTCGATCCTGAACACGGACGACGAGATTGATCGAGTGGTCGAGGTTGTCGAGTCGGCGGTGCAGCATCTGCGGCTGGTGTGTTAGGTCGAAACTCGGAGGATCGATGCGGTTCGGCGGTCACGAGACGTTCTACATTCGCCCAGGCTGGCTGACCAAGGGGCTGACCCTGATGGCATCCGGCGATGACGGTGGCTTCGCCGATCCCGCGGTCGCCGACGACCTCGGCGTCGGCCGCAACATGGCCAAATCCATCGGCTTTTGGCTCCAGGCGACCGGCCTCGCAGGCAGGTCCGGGCGGTCGAGTGCCTTCGAGCTCACCGCTCTCGGCCGGCTCCTCACGTCGCATGACCGGTACCTGCAGCACGCGCTGAGTTGGTGGGTAATCCACGTCAATCTGGCGCGCCGTCCGGATTCGATCTGGTCCTGGTTTTGGAACGGCTTTCACGTCGAGCGCTTCGATCGATTGCACCTCCAAGACAACTTCGCCCGCGCCATCGACCGGAGTGGCGACAAGCCGCCCTCGGCCAAGGCGCTGCAGCGCGAGGTCGCGGTGCTGCTGCAGACCTACAGGCGCGCAGTGCCGGCCGAGACCACCGACCCCGAGGACAACCTCGACTGCCCCTTGCGTCAGCTCGATCTCCTGACCCTCCACGTCGATCTCGACCGCTATGAGCGGCGCAGCGCCTGGGGCCGGCTGCCGCCCGAGGCCCTGGCCTATTGTCTCGCCGTCGGGTACGAGGCCGCGGACAAGGTGATCGAGATCGGCTTCGCCGATGCCCTCAATGGTGCGGGCGGACCCGGCCGGCTCTTCAATCTCGATGCCGACGGCCTGAGCGACGCCTTGGGTGCTGCCGAGCGAGCGTTCGGTGCCGGAGCATTTCGCACCCGCCTCCTCGGCGGCGAGCGTGTCGTCCAGCTTGAGGCCGGGCCGCCAACCATCTGGCTCGAGCGCCATTTCACCCACGTGCAGGCCGCCTGATGACGACCGGGAATTATCTGCGCTCGATCAACATCGCCGCCGACCTGAAAGCGCCGATTCGCCTCGCCCACTATCAACCGACGCAAAAGAGCCTCGATGTCATTCGGGCCGTCGCCGGCGGCAAGCCTAGTCCTGCCACCTTGGTGATTGCCGCCTACGGCAGCGGCAAGTCGCTCGCGGCCGCCATTGGCGGGCTTATCGTCGACAACGGCCCTGCCACCTGGCCCGCCCTCGAAGCCATCGCCCCGCGGGTTCGGGCGGTCGATCCCGGCTATGCCGAGGCGCTCGCGAGGCGCGCCGAGAGCGCCGCCCGCGGCCTCGTGCTGCCGCTGCACGGCCACGTCGAGGATCTTAAAGCGGCACTGGCGGTCGCCGCTGGCTGCAAGCCGGCAGCCGACCTCGCTGCCACGCTCGACCGCATCCTGGCTCAGGCCGCGCGCAGGGGTGTCGACCGGATCGGCGTCATCTGGGACGAGTTCGGCCGTCATCTGGACGGCCTCGTCGAGCACGGCCGCTCGGGCGACCTCCTCGCGGTCCAGGAACTCGCGGAGTGGGCCGTCAGACAAAAGGCGCCACGGGCGAGCTTCACGGTCCTCCTCCACCAGAGCCTCTTGGCCTATGGCGGCCGGCTGAGCCAGACCGCCCGGGCCAGCTGGCGCAAAGTCGAGGGGCGCTTTGGCGTGCTCCGCTTCGTCGAGGACAGCGTCGAGCTCTACGAGCTGATCGCCCGCC
>CAYWRP010000126.1:0-2897 GCA_964460955.1 uncultured Rhodospirillaceae bacterium
CATACAATAAGTTGGGATGCCATCCCTTGGTAAGGGTGGGGTCGGTGGTTCAATTCCACCTCGCGGCACCATCGTCGCAGGGGCCGTAAGCGCGGCGCAACACCGCCGCCCGGTCGACCGCCGCCGTTGCATTCCTGCCTGCCTCCCCACTCGCTGAAGTGTGGCATTTTGCGCACACCCGGCGTCGCTTCGGCGTGTTTTTCGCGCCGCCTGGCGTTTTCCTAGTGTACTGCGTGAGAAAATCCCCATAACATACTGGTATCTCAGTATACATGGCGTGCCCCTCGCAAGAGCGGAACGGGCTTGCCGTGGCCGGAGTTGGACGGAGGAGCGGGCTGATGACTTTCGAATGGACCCCCGAACGGACGGCGGCGTTGATGACCTTGTGGAATCAGGGCATTGCCGCCAGCGAGATCGGCCGCCGGCTGGGCGTCAGCAAGAACGCGGTGATCGGCAAGGCGTTCCGCCTGCAGCTGCCGAAACGCCGGCCGACGGCGGCCGAGGCGCCGGAGGAGGGCCGCGTCATCCGCCTCGAACAACTCGGCGCCCACATGTGCAGCTGGCCGTTGGCCTCGGCCGACGCCGACGGCTACCGGTTCTGCGGCGAACGGTCGGTGGCGGGAAAACCCTACTGCGAGACGCATTGCCGCGCCGCCTACGTGTCGATGCCCAAGAATCGGAAGAAGGCGGCGGTGGCGTAAATCGGCTCCCAAACCGGCCATAAACTGCCCGCCCGCGGAGAGGCCGATACTCCCCAAGCTGTGCGCGACGGTGCCCGCGAAACCGGTTTATCGTTTATAATCGTCCCTGTTCCCCTGGCCCGAAACGGATGGACGCGCGAATTCAATCGCCGATGTCGAACCGAACGATCCTGCCGCCGAAGGACCCGGCCGCCGGCTTCTGGTCCGTCCGCGCCCGGCGGGGCCACGACGTTCACGCGGTGTGGGCGATGGCCAGCGAGGCGGTGGCGGTGACGTTCGGCCTGACCCCGGCGGAAGCGCGCGACCTGCTCGACAGCGACGCCGGATCGCTGCTCGCCGAGGATCTCGGCTTTATCGACGAAGGCCCGACCGGCACGGCGGCGATCGAGGCCTTGCTTCACGCCAGACTGGCGCATCTCGGTTGGCGGCGGCTGTACGACCGGGCGATCGCCGAAGTGCGCCGTCACCATCGCGCCGAGCCCTGAAGCCTGCCGTTTCGTCGCCCTTGCCGCCGGCCGGGCGGTGCGCCCGCGGCGCCGCTGTGCTACGATTCCGCCAAACAGCCATCGACCGGGATGACGGGAGGACGCCCCCATGCTGCAGACCATGCGCGAATCGACGCTGCTGCGCACCCACGCCTACATCGACGGCCAGTGGACGGACGCCGAGGACGGTAGTCGTTTCGACGTCACCAATCCGGCGGACGGCGGCCTGATCGCCTCGGTGGCTGATCTCGGCGCCGCCGAGACACGGGCGGCGATCGAGGCGGCCAACCGCGCGTGGCCGGCCTGGCGGGCGCGGCCGGCGAAGGAGCGCGCCCAGATCCTCCGCGCCTGGTTCGACCTCGTGATGGCCAACCAGAAGGACCTGGCGGTGCTGATGTCGACCGAGCAGGGCAAGCCGCTCGCCGAAAGCCGGGGCGAGATCGCCTACGGGGCGTCGTTCCTCGAATGGTTCGCCGAGGAGGCGAAGCGGGTCTATGGCGATACCATCCCGGCGCCGACCGCCGACAAGCGCATTGTCGTCCTCAAGCAGCCGATCGGCGTCACCGCGGCGATCACGCCATGGAACTTCCCCAACGCGATGATCACCCGCAAGTGCGCGCCGGCGCTGGCCGCCGGCTGCACGGTGGTCATCAAGCCGGCCGACGAGACGCCGCTGTCCGCCCTTGCCTTGGCCGAGCTCGCCGAGCGCGCCGGGCTGCCGGCGGGTGTCTTCAACGTCGTCACCTCGGCGAGGCCGGAGGAGGTCGGTGCCGAGCTGACCGCCAACCCGCTTGTGCGCAAGGTCTCCTTCACCGGCTCGACCGAGGTCGGCAAGCTCCTGATGCGCCAGTCAGCGGACACGGTGAAGAAGGTCTCGCTGGAGCTCGGCGGCAACGCGCCGTTGATCGTCTTCGACGACGCCGACCTCGACCAGGCGGTCGCCGGCGCGATGGCGTCGAAATACCGCAATACCGGCCAAACATGTGTCTGCGCCAACCGCATCTTCGTCCAGGACGGCGTCTATGAGGCGTTCGCCGAGAAGCTGGCGGCGGCGGTGGCCGAGTTGAAGGTCGGCAACGCGTTCGAGGAGGGGGTGCGGCAGGGCCCCTTGATCACGGAAGCCGCCGTGAAGAAGGTCGAGGCGCATATCGCCGACGCGGTGGAGAAGGGGGCGCGGGTCGTCCTCGGCGGCAACCGGCACGCGCTCGGCGGCACCTTCTTCGAGCCGACCGTGCTCGCCGATGTCACGCCGTCGATGCGCCTCGCCGGCGAGGAGACCTTCGGGCCGGTGGCGCCGCTGTTCCGCTTCTCCGACGAGGCGGAGGCGATCGCGCTCGCCAACGCCACCGAGTACGGCCTCGCCGCCTACTTCTTCGCCCGCGACGTCGGCCGGGTGTGGCGCGTCGCCGAGGCACTGGAAGCCGGCATCGTCGGCATCAACGAGGGCATCATCTCGACCGAGGTGGCCCCCTTCGGCGGCGTCAAGCAGTCCGGCATCGGCCGCGAGGGATCGCGCTACGGCATCGACGATTTCGTCGATATCAAATACCTCTGCTTCGGCGGGATTTGAGCGTGTCTCGGGAAAATTCGAGCCGTCGGTAGGGCGGATTCAAAGCGAAGCGTAACCCGCCGCCGCATCGGCTCATTCCGCCGGCATGCCGGGCGCGCGCGACCGCGACGGCCACATCTGTCTGGGCCGCCAGACGCCAAG
>CAYWRP010000127.1:0-2452 GCA_964460955.1 uncultured Rhodospirillaceae bacterium
GATCACCGCGGCGGCGAGAGCGGATTAGCGGTGTCGAGACTGTCCGCCCAGGCTTGCACGGACTGATGGTCAATGACATCATTCGCGTCCACGTCGGCGAGGGCTTCCAGGGTCAGTTTAAAGCGTTGTTCTTCCTGCTGGATCCAAGCGGACAAAGCTTGCTTCATGATCCAATCTTGAGATCGGTCCAGGCGTGTCGCAAGCTGATCCACCTTTTCCGCTAGATCCTGGGGTACGTGAGCGGTAAGCGTTCTGATGTTGCTATCTATCATCCAAGTTTCCCTCTAACAATCATCCTAATACATCCGGTCTTTCGGTTCCTTATGCAAGCGTCGATGCCAAGGGCGGAACGACTACCAGCAAATGGCGCGATCAATCCGCTGGGATGCAAATGCGGGTTAAATGCGTCCGATGATGAGGAGTTGTGACGCACATCGACGAAGGAACGGGAGTGAACCCGCTGAAAGGGTTGGGCACCATGCGCCGGTCGCGCGTCTTTCGATATCTTGCTCTAATTTTAGCCGGCGGATGCATCATTCCCGCAGTTCTCACGGTGCATCGGTCGAGTTGGGGCGCTGGAAATGGTGAGCCGCCCCTTCATGTCTCGGACGGTGACACGCTGGTCATCGACGGGGAGCGGATCCGCCTGTGGGGCATGGACGCGCCGGAGTTTGGCCAGAAATGCCAGAAACTCAACGTCGCTTACGACTGCGGAATCACCGCCCGCGAGGTCCTGATCTCACTGATCGGTGAGCAGTTGGTCGTGTGCCGCCAAGTGGCTACCGATCGTTATGGGCGCACCGTTGCCCGGTGCTCCGTCAACGGTGAGGATCCCGGGGAACAGATGGGCGAGGCGGGATGGGCGCTCGACTTTAGCCGGTACAGCGATGGCTACTACGCGGCGGCGGAGCGGCGGGCACACAGAGCCAGACGCGGGTTGTGGGGCGGACAGTTCGATCTTCCCTGGGAATGGCGGCAACAGCCGCGACCCACGGAGTAACGCTGCGCCGGGGTCGGTCCGGAGTGGGGCGAGAAGGGCAGGGGGGTGTCAGCGGCACATGCTCATCTCAATGCAGTTCGATGTCGTGGGCTTCGAGATAAGCCAGGCAGGCGGTGAGCACGACGGTCGCCATGGAAACGTTGCGGTGTTCGGCGACCGCCCTGATTTCCTCGATCAATGATGACTCAAACCACATCGTCGTGCGTTTCTTCCGGTGATGAGGCGTGGCCACGAATACCACCTTCTTATCGCGTTTGATTCGGTCGAGAAGAATCCGCACCGCTTCCTCGTGCAAATCCTGTGATGTTGTAACACGGCCACGGACGTTGCGGTTTTCGGTGTACTGCTTGGCCAGTGCCTTGAAGGCGTCGGCGAACCCAGGCGGTTGGGTAACCGACAGCGGCTTGGCATGACGCTGGTAGACCATGAAGACACGCAAGTTATTGATTGGACACGATTGCGGGGGAGCATGTCGCAGAGTTCAGACCCCTGCAACATGGAAACAACCGATTCCCGCCAAAACCACCCAGGCCACACCAACGCCACCAATGGCCCGAAACGCGCCGCGAGCATCACAATACCCCCGCAGCCGTGCCCCATAAGAGTCATTTAATTATGGTCATACCATACCCGCTTGGTTTGACGGATTGTCTCAAATACGGTGCGTTTAAGCCGCCAGTTTGATCAAAGCGGCGAGTTTGGGGTTTCGCATTATGTACGTATCCGAATACATTTTTGCTGGACAGGGTCGCTTTCCTTCCTACAATTGAGGCCTAGATCCGGCATGGCCGGGGCACGAGCGAAGCGCCGACGCTTGAGGGCAGCGAAGCCACTGTCGCAGGGATAAGGGGTTTGGATATGCGTCATTTCGAATCGATTGGTTTGGTTCACGCAACCGCGCTCGGCGCGGTGAGTGCCGTTCTCGCGCCGAACGCGGCCTTTGCCGGCGGCAGCGGGCTGCAGTGGGAGTCGGCGACCGATGTCCTGGTGACGTCGATCACCGGTCCGATCGCCTACGCGGCGGCGGTGCTAGCATTGGTCGGCGTGGCGGTGGCGATCATCGCCGGCCACGGCGGGATGCTGATGAAGGCGGCCGGCGCGGTGCTCGGCGTCAGCGTGCTGCTGTTCGCCCCGGACTTCATCTCCAGCGTCTGGGGCGGCGCGGCGGCGGGGGCGAGCCTGTCGGCATGGTGAGCGAGCCGCTGCCGCCCGGCTGGACGATGCCGACG
Organism: uncultured Rhodospirillaceae bacterium; assembly: GCA_964460955.1. Lineage (GTDB taxonomy): Bacteria > Pseudomonadota > Alphaproteobacteria > Rhodospirillales > Defluviicoccaceae > Defluviicoccus. The sequence goes on from CAYWRP010000127.1 coordinate 2,230, forward strand.
TTCCGCGCCGTCTGTGCGCCGATCACCCTTGGCGGCATCCCGCGTGGCCAGTTCACCTGCGCCTGGACGGCGTCGGCGATGGTGGCGCTGTTCGCCGCCAAGCCGCTCGGCATCGCCGCCTGCATCGGCATGTTCTTCGGCCTGTGGACGCTGTTCTACGGCGTCTGCCGGGCGCTGTACGCGCTGGATCCTCACTGGTGGGACAACCTGTTTTTGCGGTTTC
>CAYWRP010000128.1:0-2391 GCA_964460955.1 uncultured Rhodospirillaceae bacterium
TTTAACAATTGACCAGGTGGATTCATTACTGAACAAGCAGAGTGGTGTGAAAGGATGACCCGGGGGGCGACGCCCCGGCTTGCGTCGTCGCCCCAAAAGCGGTTGACTGAAACCAGCGACGAACACGCGCGGGGGGACCCTTGGAAGTCATTCAACCCATCCTCGATTGGTTCAGTGTCGAAGAGAACCAGAAGCTGGCGATCACCATCGCCCAAATTGCGGTTCCCGTTCTCATGGCCTTCACCGCGCTCCGAGGCGTGGGAGTCTACTTGGGCAAACGGAAGCGCCGAAAGAAAGAACAGCTGGAGGCGGAGAAGCGGCACACGCTCGTAAATAAAGCGGTGGAGACCCTGACCAAACCGCTCGAAGCCAGGGACCGGCAGAGATCGAAACGCTTCTGGGCCGAAATGGATCGCCGGAAGCCGAACGGCGTAACGGTATAGAGGCGGTGCTCCGGCCGACCGGGTTGCTGGTTTTACGCCTTGCCGTCCCCGATGGCGGCACACCGGGGCGCTGATCTACCTTAAATGGTGAAATAGTGGCTGCGGCGGAGGCGATTCGACACCTTCGCAATTGGCCTGCAAGGTGTGGCGGTCTCGATACGATTGTCGAAACCGCACTCGTATGTGAGGAATCGCTGTGACCGGTCTGCGATTTGAACAATTGACGATCAATACAACGCCTGCCATCGTCTGGCCTTGGAATCCGAATGCCGTCGTGTTGTCCGCTTGGATCAACCGAAAATTCCCTTCGTCAATTCTATAAATATTTTAGAGGAAACCTTGAAAAATCATCGTGTCTGTATTGTCGGTGCCGGTTTTATTTCTGCTGTTCATGCGGCGGTTCTTAAGTCTCGTCAGCAGGTTTCGATGTGCGCGATCATCGATCCTCGTGAACAAGCCGCGCAGGCTTTTGCGGAGCGTTGGAACGTCGAAAAATCCTACGTGACTGCGGCTGAAGCGATCGAGCAAGGCAATATAAGCGCAGTTCATATCTTGACTGGTCCTGAGGCGCATTTTGAAGCGGCCCGTCCGTTTTTAGAGGTAGGTATACCTGTTTTTGTCGAGAAACCTTTCTGTGTTACATCAAATCAGTGTCAGGAACTCATTGACATTGCGAAAATAAGTGGAGCACATATTGTAGTTAATCAAAACTCATTATTTAATCCCGTATTCTTGTATTTAATGGAAAAAAAGAATAATAAAACCTTGGGGAATTTAAAATCCATAGATTGCATCTACTGCATGCCGCTCCGCCAAATAGAAACGGGTCAATTTGGACATTGGATGTTTAGAGAACCAAAGAATATATTACTTGAGCAGGCTGTGCATCCCCTTGCGCAGATTGCTTATCTAGCCGGACCTATAAAAAATATCTCCGGATCGGCAGGACGTCCAATTGAGATATCGCCCGGATGCTTCTTCTACAAAGATCTAAGTCTGGTTATGCACTCCGCTGACGTTTCTTCAATGTTTCGGTTTACGGTTGGTGCGTCTTATCCGGTTTGGTTGCTCGTTGCGACTTTTGACGACGGAATGGTCGTTGCTGACTTGGTCACGGGGCGCGGTCAAACTTACCAGCGGACGCCATGGCTTGAACCGATCGATCATTTGGTATCTGGGATCCAAGTAAGTACAAAAATGACTTTTGATACGATTAAAAGTATTCTAAATTATGGATTATCCACAGTAAATCTGAAAAATAGAAGTGACGCATTCTACAAAAGTATGGAGGGAAGCATAGATAATTTTTATGATTCTATCGATAATAAAGAAAAAGCACGCGCAGATGCCGAATTCGGAAAATCAATCGTTGATTACTGTGAAAAAATATCAACGAATATTTTTTTTGATAAAGAAAAGTCAAATATAAAATCGTTGTATCCCATTAAAATGGATGCATCGGATATCGTCGTTATTGGAGGTACCGGTTTTATTGGACGACACCTGATTGAGCATTTAGTCGGCGAAGGCCGACGCGTACGTGTTATGGCACGCAATACGTCAAACCTTCCTAGAATATTTCACTCCGGGCAGGTCAATGTAGTGCGCGGCGATATTACCTCCTGGGACGACATTTCGAGAGTAATTTCGGATGCGGAGCGCGTCATCAACCTTGCTCATGGAGGCGGGGGAGCGACTTGGCGCGAAATAGAAGAATCTATGGTTCATGCCACAACAAACCTTGGGAGAATTTGTGTTGAACGGCGGATTAAGAAACTTGTCCATGTTAGTTCGATAGCGGCACTTTTTCTGGGCGATAGAAATGAAACAATCACAAATAAGACTCCTTTAGAGCCAAAGCCACATTTGCGTTCACTCTATTCTCGTGGGAAGGTCGAGGCAGAGAAAAGCCTGATAAATCTCCATATAGATAAAAATTTGCCCGTAT
>CAYWRP010000129.1:0-2374 GCA_964460955.1 uncultured Rhodospirillaceae bacterium
GCCCGTCGTCGCCGGCGCCCTCTCGGCCACCGCTGGCTTCGTCGTCGTGGCGATGGCAACGGACAGCGCAGTTTTGGCGACCGGCATCGCCCTGGCGGGCGCCAGCGCCGGCTTCTGTTGGACGCCATTCAACGACGCGGCCGAGCGCGTCATCCCCGAGGAGGCGCGCGCGGGGGCGCTGTCCGCCGTCTCGACCGGAACGACGCTGGGCGTCGCGGCGGCCGCCGCGCTGGCGCTCGGTGTCACCTTCGGCACATTGGAATGGCGCCTGGCGTGGGGCATTTTTGCCCTCGTTGCCCTCGCCGCCGCGCTGGTGGCCGGCTTTGCCATGCCGAGCGCCCCGGTCAGGGCTCATGTCGATGCCCCTCCCGCACTGGCGTTCCTGCGTCGCGGGACGGCGCCGCTTTACGCGGCGGCGCTCTGCTTCGGGGCGGCGAACGCGGTCTACCTCTCCTTCGCCGCCGACCGTGTCGTCGCCGCCGGTGGCCTGTCGGGCTTGCCCGACGCCGCCGCCTCGGCGGTGATCTTCATCGGCTACGGCGTCTGCGGCGGCATCGGACTGGCAACCGGCTGGATCGAAGTGCGGGTGGGTCTGGTGCGCCTGCTCTGCGCCATCTTCGTCGCGTTCGCCGCCTCGCTGGCGCTGATCGCGCTGGCTCCCACCTCATGGGCCGGCGTCGTCGCCTCCGCCGGCCTGCAGGGCGCGGCGGTGATGATGATCAGCGCCGTCCTCTCGTTCTGGAGCCTCAGGCTGTTTCCGAGGCGCGGCTCGCTCGGCTTGACCGCCGCGCTCATCGGCGCCGCCACCGGAAGCGTCCTTGGGCCGGCACTGGCGGGACCGCTCGCCGACGCCGCCGACGCCGAGACCGCGTTCCTGATCGCCGCGCTGCCGCCGCTGGCGGTGGCGATCGTGTTCGCCGCCCAGCCGCCCAAGAGCATGACAGGCCCGCGACGCTCTCGCGCCATGGACCTGCCAGAATAGCCGGGTGACTAGGGTTGCGCCTTTAAGCGACGAAGGGGACGAGGACCAGGGAGATGATGGACAGCAGCTTGACGAGGATATTCATCGCCGGGCCGGTGGTATCCTTGAACGGGTCGCCCACCGTGTCGCCGATGACCGCCGCCGCGTGCGCGCCGCCACCCTTGCGTTCGCCCTTCAGGTCGCCGCGTTCGATGAACTTCTTGGCATTGTCCCAGGCGCCGCCGGCGTTGGCCATTAACAGGGCAAGCACGACACCGACGATGAGCGCGCCAATCAGCATGCCGCCCAGCGCCTCGGCACCAATGAACACCCCGACGACAACCGGCGAGACGGCGGCGAGGATGCCGGGCGGCACCATCTCCTTCAGCGCCGCGTTGGTAGAGATCTCGACGCAGCGCGCCGTATCCGGCTCGGCCATGTTCTGCAGCAGCCCGGGAATCTCGCGGAACTGACGGCGGATTTCCTCCACCATTTGCACCGCCGCCTTGCCGACCGAGTTCATCGTCATCGACGCCGCCAGCAGGACGATGACGGCGCCGATGAAGGCGCCGATAACAACCCGCGGATCGGTGAGGTCCATCTGCAAGGGCGCCCCGGACTCCAACTGCACCGCCTGGCGGTAGGCGACGAAGAAAGCCAGCGCGGTCAACGCCGCCGAGCCGATGGCGAACCCCTTGCCGGTCGCCGCTGTGGTGTTGCCGATGGCATCCAGGCGGTCGGTGATCTCGCGCACGTCCTCCGGCAGGTCGGCCATCTCGGCGATGCCGCCGGCGTTGTCGGAAACCGGGCCGGTGGCGTCGATGGCCATCGTCATGCCGGCGGTCGCCAGCATGCCGACGGCGGCGATGGCGATGCCGTACAGCCCGGCCATCTCGAAGGCGACGAGGATGGTGACGGCGATGATCAACAGCGGCGCGGCGCAGGATTCCAGGCCGATCGCCATGCCGGTGATGACATTGGTCGCCGGCCCAGTCTTCGACGCCTCGGCGATCTTCGTGACCGGTTTCGAGGAGGTATAGTACCAGGTCGCGCGGCCGATCAGGCTTCCGGCGATGTTGCCGAGGAGAACGGCGACCAGGATTCCCCAACCGTAGCCGTATACCAGGAGGAAGGCCAAGGCGAGCCCGACGAAAAGAACCGTTGCCAGCGTCTCGGCGAAGGTGATCGCCTTTTCCGGTCCGAACCGCTGGAAGCCGTTAATCGAGAAGATGCCGACCAGCGAGGCGACCAGCCCGAGCACGGCGAGCATGAGCGGCAACACCATGAGCATCAATTGCACCGCCTGGACGTCGCCGCCGGGGGTCACCGCGACACCGAGCACGCCCGCCATGGCGATCATCGTCGCCGGGATTTCGCCGTTGAACATCGCCATCACCTCGGCGGCGGTCATCG
>CAYWRP010000130.1:0-2364 GCA_964460955.1 uncultured Rhodospirillaceae bacterium
TTAGAACGGTCCACTCCCAAAAGTCCTCGTTCTGGCTATGCTCGGCGATCGACGGCCGATGGTGATGGCTTTCGCGCCAACCTGCTTGGTGGCGATCGAGTTCACTCATGAGATCCACCGCATCGCGCAACAGACTTGTTAACTCCGCGAGAAGCTGCGGTGCAGCGTTCGGCCATCGATCGCTAGCCACGAGCTTTTCGAAATGGCCGGAATCACGGCTGATTTTCAGAGTGATTTCGCAAATCGGGAACTCGTCCCGCGACAACCGGCTAATGCGCACGCAGGGCGCAAGATGGTGAACGAGTTCCAACCTCCACCAAGGAAAATTCCCAACTGTGTCGAAGCTTTCAAACCACTGCCAGCATGACCAAAAGCCCTGGCTTGGATCGAGCCGTCCCAGTAGGGCTAGCCGCCACAGAGTTGCGATTTTTGGCTCTAGCGGGTTTTGGGCGATCCGTTTCGCTATCATGTCGCTGAAGTGTGGATGCAGTCTCGTGCCATGTTTGACAATCCAAAAGAGCAGCTTCGGATCATCCAGATGCCGCAGTAGCCAATTAGCTATGTGCCGCTTTAGATCATCCCATTCGTCGATCGGAGCCCACCCGTTGGATACGAGCCCCAATAGTGGCGCAAAACCCTGGTCCGTCAGGGTATCGAGCCAATCGAGCGGTGGGGGTGGTTCGAGTTCGGCGAAGCATTCGGCGGGCAGGCCGCCCGGGTCGCTCAAGGCCCATATCAGGCGCCCGACCCAATCGTCCTCCTGCGTGCTAACCTGAGGTTGGAGGGGGCCATATTCGACAACGATACGCTCCTTTGCTGAGCTACCGTCTCGATATATTTCCGCCCATTTGGTCAAGGTATCGTGGAGATACCGATGCTGGTTACGGTCCTCGTACAGAATTGGAACAACATTCTTGGCTTCCCAATCGTTGACCGCTTCGTCCCTTTTACCCGGCTCGAAGCCGCCGAATGCGTACACGTCTGGCGGGTCCTCTCCCAGCAGCCGATCCGCGGCCAACGCGTCCATCATGTAGCGCAGGACCGGATCGCCGATGCTGTAGCCGACGAAACAGACCGTGTAATTACGGAACAGTTCACTGACGAAGCGGGCAGCCCATCGTTCGACGAGATAGGCTCGCCCAAAGTCGCCACTTGAGATCACAAGATCGTCCAAGGCTTCATCGTCTGCCTCGGCTGGCAATAAACCGTGCAGGTAGACTAGCCCGTTCCAGCGTCTTTTGGGCACGGGAAGCAAGGGAGCTTTGAAACGAGGTATCGTCAGATTGGATTGCTTGATCACTTCCTCGAACAAACGGTCGAAGTTCGTGGTCACAAGCCGATGCCGCCCATCTCTTCCCCGCGTCCGCGACAGGGTCAGCAGAGCTCGATGCGTCGCGGTTGCGTTGTCCTGGGTCATGTCAGGGGTAAGGATGTCCGCGACTGTTCTCCGAACCCCAGATCGCCCGCCGACGATCCGCCCCTCCAGCAGGCCGATCGCCGTGTCGTATTGATCTTTGTTGCGAGCCTGTACTTCGACAGGCGGTGCGTCGTCAGCCAATCGCCGGTAGAGCTCGTCCACGAGCCCTTTGAACCCGGGAAGCTTCGCCGGATAGGAAATCCCGGCGCCGCAGAAGAAGACAACCGTGCCGTCCTCGTGCGCTTGCAGGAGACCATTTGGGACGTCAGGGCCATTCGGAATGAATTGCATCGGTTACATGCCCAGCACGGCGCAGAGTTCGTTGAGGAACATCTGCGCGTTGGACCGCTCGCTGCCGCTCGGGTCCTGCCAGCGGTCGATAAAGTCCTGAATCGTGGGTATGTTCGTATCCATCGCCCCGTTGCTGTGTCCCTTGTTTGGCCGGCGAAGTCAACAGCGGCGCGGGCCTTGGGAGGACGTGCGAAGGTTGCGCCGGCGGGCGGCGGGGCCTACTTCTGGCGGGTCTGGAGCTTTTTTGGGCCACGGTTTTAAGGACATGAACGCGTTTTGGCGGCGGGCGCGCCCGTGGCTGCTGGCGGCGGCCGTCGGCGCGGGCGCCCTTCTCATCATCATCGCGATGTCGCGGGTGATCCTCACCCTCGACGCGCTGAGTGACTGGCAGGTCCGCGTCGCCTACCTCGGCCTGTTGCTCCTGATCGTGCTGACCGCCGGCATCGTCATCCGCTACCAGATCCGCCCGGCGATCCGCCGCGCGGGCAAGAAGGAGCCGCCGCCCCGCACCAGCGCCGCCGACCGCCTGGCCCGGCTCTACGCCGACTACGGCCTCGACGACGACCGCCGGCCGCCGCCGCGCGCCGCCCCCCTCGACCCCGGCGCCGCGGCGATGGGCAGCCGCCCGGCGCCGCCGCTGGCGATCCGCGTTGCCG
>CAYWRP010000131.1:0-2360 GCA_964460955.1 uncultured Rhodospirillaceae bacterium
AGATCTGCAAACCTATGTCTATGCCGATTTCTGCTCCGGTCGCATCTGGTTTTCCGAGCTCGGCAACGGCGGCTGGAACGAGGAAGTATTCGGCTTCGCCGGCGGCAACGTACGCTCGCTGGGCGAGGATGAGGACGGGCACCTTTATCTGCTTTCCGGCAGTAATCTGCTCAGATTCAACGGCGATCTTGAGCTGATCTTCGCCGATGGTTTTGAATCGAATTAACTGGAAAAAACTCTTGGATCAGGACCTGCATCTGAAGAATGGCCGGGATGCTCGTCGCCGTAGGTTGCCGGTGCGCCTCCAACGCCCGCATCGCCGCGTCCGGAACGGGCATCGAATGACCAAATTTCCTGAAAATATGCGCGCTGATTTCCGAACAGCGGATGCCCTCGGTTTGTGCCATCATCCGGGTGATTTTTTCGTCGCAAAGCAGAATGTCGGCGCGGTCGTGGATTGCCAGGGTTAGCGCGGCATCGTCAGCCTTGCTCATGGCGGTCGCGAATCGTCGCGGTTTCCGCACCGTTTTGATTTTGCAGGTGGACAGAAATGTCTCAAGCGCGCGTTGCTCTGCCGGCTCCACGTTGGGCGCCAGCACCTCGTCGCGAATCAGCGTGGGCAATCGAATATCTCGGCCCAATAGCCGATGAATAAAGTCGAGTCTGCGGATCTTGGCAAGGAAGATCAACGGACTCGGGTCGGCAACAACAATCACCGTTCAAGATCCTGCACCAGATCCCGAGCATCATCTCGCGTTACCTCAGTCCGGCCATCTCGGCGGCGCGAGACAGGGTCGCTTCGCCACTACGGTAGGCTTCGACGGCGCGCTCGAATCCTAAACGATGATCGCGATGGCACGGCAAAGGTGTGCCTTTCCAAGGCTGACAACGCGTACACTGTCAACCTGACTGGCGCATTGGCGTTATGAACCATCATCTGGCTGTTCGATTTGCACCCGCTTGGAGCATGACGGAACTGTTGCCAAAACTTCTAAAGCTGCCAATCCTCGTCCTGGCAAGCCTCGCGGGCAGCGCGGTCGGCCAGGACGCGCCGCTGGCACCCGGCTGGCACGACGACCAGGCCATTTCAGTCGCAGGCACGGCGCGCTACTATCGATATTATGTGCCAGAGACGCTCTCGGCGCCGCCGCCGGCGGTGTTCTTCCTGCACGGCGGTAACCGCTCGATGCGCACCTCGATGCCGCCGGCCAGCAACGGCTCGGCGGTCTGGCCCGCGGTCGCGGATGCAAACGGCTTTGTTCTGATCGTGCCCAACGGCACCGATGCACAAACCGGTGATACGTTCGGCGACGGGCAGGTCTGGAACGACTGCCGAATCGGCGCGCCCGATGTCCAGGCCGACGATGCCGGCTTCCTCCGCGAATTGATTGATTTTTCCGTGGACGAGCTGGGCATCGATGCGCAGCGTGTCTACGTGACAGGCGCCTCGAACGGCGGCCTGATGAGTTTCCGCGTGGCGATCGAGGCACATGACAAGGTCGCGGCGATCGCGCCGTTCATCGCCAACCAGCCCGTCGGCAGCGAATGCCTTTTGCCCAACGAACCGATGCCGGTCATGCTTACGCTCGGAACCGCAGACCCGCTGATGCCGTTTGAAGGCGGCGAAGTCGCCTCTTCGGGGACATTCGTGTACTCCGCCGAGGCCACACTCGATCTGTGGCTCAAGCAAAACCAACTGGCCGATGTCGAACCGATGACAACGACGTTCCCGGACCTCGACCCGAACGACGGATCGATTGTCGAATCGCGCCGCTGGGCCGCCGATACGCGCGCCAGCGTCCGCCTTGATGTGATGATCGGCGCCGGCCACGCCATTCCCAGCCCCACCCGACGTCTGTCGGCGGCCGTCGAAACACTGGTGGGACGGCAAAACCATGATATCGAGGGCGCCGCGGAGGCCTGGGCATTCATCTCGCAGTTTACGCTCGACGATACCCCCGGCGAGGCGACGCCTGCCGGCGCACCCAAACCGCGATTCGATACCGACGCCGGTCGCGACGCGGCAGGGACCGGTCAGCTTTTCGAATCCATTCACCTGCCGCCGCTGACCGATTACCCGCAGGGCACCAACGGCGTTGCAATCGCCGACGTCAATCGCGACGGCTGGCTCGACATCGTCACCGTCACGACGTCGCCGCTCAAACTGGGGCTCAACGATGCGGATGTGCGCGACCGTTTGCGCATCCTGATCAACCAGGGCGGTTTCCGATTCGAGCCGCATGCGATCGAGTTGACCGGTTCTGCCGCAACGCCCGAAGATCTCGGCCAGGGCTGGCGCGGCAGCCAGATTCCGGCCCTCGCCGACTTCAACGAAGACGGCTGGCTGGACCTGTTCATTT
>CAYWRP010000132.1:0-2304 GCA_964460955.1 uncultured Rhodospirillaceae bacterium
CATATTGCAGACCGCGGGCCTCGAAGTCCGCATAGAGTGCGTCGGGCGCCGGGCCCTTTTCCATGCCGGCGGCGAGCGTCTCGAGGTTGACGGGGGCCATCGGGCAGGCGACCAGTGGGACGACCGTCGCAGTGGCATGGCGGATCGCCTCGGTGGGCTTGTTGGCATCCACGCTGGAGAGCGTTACGGTGCGCGTTTGGGGCGCGAAGGTCGTAACCAAACGCTGCGGCGATTGCCGATCAAGCGGGAGCGCCTTCAGGAATTTCAGGTCGCGGATGACCGTCCCCGCCTTGCCGAGGCCCCGTGCGTGCGCCATTTCGAGGATTGCCTCGATGAATGCGGCGCCCGGCAGGATCGGCAAGCCGTCCACCACATGATCCGTGAGGTAATGCAAGCTCGCCGTGGCAAGATCCTTGGCCCACTCATGCGACGCCGGGGAGGTAGCCAAGCCGAGCAGCGGACCCTCTGCCGGATGAGCGCGGTCGATGACGCAACCGAGTCCCTCGTTCCATAAACGTTCCCGTTGCCACGGATAGTTGGGCAGGCGGACGAAACGACCCTTCGGATATTGGCGCGACCAGTCGATGTCGTTACCAGCGGCGTAGATTTGCGCCACCGCGTTGGTGACCCGCGGCCGTTCCGGTTCCTTGCGTCGCAGCGTTTCGATGGAGACGGCCTCTGAGCGGGCGGCGGCGAAGCACTCCCTCAGCGCCGCCGACAGCACCGGATGCGGGCCGACTTCGACAAAGGTGGTATAGTCATCGGCCAGGAGATTGCGGATCGCCTCGGCGAACAGCACCGGCTCGCGGATGTTGTAGGTCCAGTACTCGGCGTCGTACGCAACGTCGTTGACTCGGTCGCCGGTCACCGTCGAGTAGAGCGGCATATCCGGGACGCGTGGGGTCATATGTGCGAGGCAGTCAGCGAGCTCCTGCTTCAGGGGTTCCATCATCGGGCTGTGGTAGGGAACTTCCACCCGCAGGGCGCGGTTGAACAGTCCCTGAGCCTCCAAGGCGGCCGCCATCTCGTCGAGGACCGCCACGTCGCCGGAGAAGGTGATGGTCCTCGGCCCATTGATGGCGCCGATGGAGACCCTGTCACCGCGGCCGACAAGCATCGCCTCGGCTTCCTCCTGGGTCAGCGCCGCTGCCAGCATGCCGCCGGAGTTCGCCGCCTTTTTCTGCACGCGCGACCGGTGGAAGCTGACGGTCAGCGCGTCCTCGAGGGATAGGGCGCCGGCGACATAAGAGGAACTCACCTCGCCCACCGAGTGGCCGACGATGGCGCCAGGCGTAACGCCGGTGGCGCGAAGCATCGCGGTGACGCCGATCTGCACCATGAAGTTCGCCGGCTGGGCGAACTGGGTTTCGGTGATGCGAGATTCTTCCTCGCTCTTCAGCATCTCATCCAGGATGGAGAAACCTGAGATGCGCTGGAACACCGCATCGGCCTCGCCCACCGTTTCCCGGTAGACCGCGTCCTCGCGCCAGAGCTGCTGGCCCATCGCCCACCACTGCGGGCCCATGCCGGTGTAGACGAACACCGGTTGGCGCGCGCCGCCATATGACTGGACGCCAGAGACCACCGCCGCATTTGGCGTTTCGTCCGATAGCGCGGCGAGGCCCTGGATGATGGCCGCCGAGTCCGCGCCGATGATGGCCGCCCGATAAGGCGCATGGCTACGCCGACGCGCCGCCGAATAGGCAAAATCATCGATTGAGATGTCACCCGCGGCCAAACGGTCCCGGTAACGTCGGGCCAACATCGGCAGCGCTTCCTTGCTGCGGGCCGAGATCGGCAGGATGTAGGGATAGGCGCGCGGTTTGGCGTCCTTGCCGTCCAGAGCAGCGGCGTCTGCCGCCGCTTCGGCGCGGCGAAGGATGGCGTGCGCGTTGGTGCCGCCATAGCCAAACGAATTGATTGCAGCGTAAACGGGCTGGTGTGTCGTCTCGACGATCGGCATCCGGCGGTCGGCTAGGCGAATGCCAAGCTCGCGGAACGGGATTTTTGGATTTGGCTCTTTCAAGGTCGCTAGCGCCGGCGCGATGTTGTGGTGCAGCGACAGGACAAGCTTGATCAGCCCAGCCACGCCTGCCGCGGCCTCAAGATGGCCGATGTTGCTCTTCACTGAACCGATGATGCAGCCGGCGTCGTTACGTTTGCCGCCGTATACGGCGCCGATGGCGCCGGCTTCGATGGGGTCGCCGACAATGGTGCCGGTGCCGTGCGCCTCCACATAGTAGACGCGATAGGGGGGGATACCGGCTTCGTCGAGGACGCGACGCATCAACGCTTCCTGCGCCT
>CAYWRP010000133.1:0-2272 GCA_964460955.1 uncultured Rhodospirillaceae bacterium
CGAGAACGACCTGATCTGGTCGTTCGTGGTCAACAACTACCTGCTCGGCAACGATCCGTTCCCGTTCGACCTACTGTACTGGAACTCGGATTCGACGCGTATGCCATACGCCATGCACAGCTTCTACCTGCGCAACTTCTACCAGCAGAACAAGCTGCAGGATCCAGGTGGCATCACGCTGGGTGGCGTGCCGATCGACCTTGGCAAGATCAAGGTGCCAACCTACTTCCTGTCGACGCGCGAGGACCACATCGCGCCGTGGACGTCGACGTACAAGGGCACCCAGTTGCTGGGCGGCAAGTGCACCTTCACCCTCGCCGCCTCCGGCCACATCGCCGGCGTCATCAATCCGCCAGCGGCGAAAAAATATTGCTACTGGACCAACACCAAGACGCCCGCCGATTCCACCGAATGGCTGGCGACGGCGACGGCCAAGGACGGCTCCTGGTGGCCGGATTGGGATGCCTGGGTAAAGAAAATGCACAACGAACAGGTGCCGGCGCGCAAGGAAGGCGGCGACAAGCTGAAGGTGCTCGACGACGCCCCCGGCCCCTACGTCCAGACGAAGGCGGTCTAACCCCGCTTCCTTCGGCAACACAGCTCACGCAAAGGGCCGCGCCCGCAAAGGGGCGCGGCCTTTTTCGTTGCAACGACGATCGGGCGGACCGGGAGAGCGCTGATGACAGTGAGCGCCACGCGGAACCGGCTCGATTTCTGTGTTTATTGACGATGACCCGGAAATGGTCTCTGACTTCCCAAAAACCGCCATGCCGCGAAGGCGCGTAACGCTCGCCTTGGCGCTGTCCCATGCCCTGGTCTTGTGTTTCCTGTTCGGCTACCTGGCGGCAATGGTCCTGGCTGGCGATACGGCGGCGTTCGATCGCGCGGTATTGCTCGCCATCGGAACGAGCGACGAGCGAGCGGGTTTTGTAGACGCATCGTTGCCGACGGAGATCGCCAGGGATGTCTCGGCGCTCGGTAGTTTCACGGTGACGCTCGCCTTCTCCCTGTTCGCCCTCGGTTACTTGAGTCTCGTCCGGCAACGGCTCGCCGCCCTGTTCTTGACGATTTCGGTGCTCGGCGGCGCGGCGCTGAACACGATCCTCAAGCACATCATCGAACGGCCGCGACCGGATATCCTCCCCCATGCCACCGAAGTCTTTACCTCGAGCTTTCCTAGCGCCCACGCGACGATGTCGGTGGTCACCTACCTGACGCTGGCCATCCTCGCCGCCCGCTGGCAACCCCAACGGCCACGGCAAACCTATATTCTTGTTGTCGCGACCCTTTTCATCATCGGTATCGGTCTCAGCCGCCCGATTCTCGGGGTTCATTATCCGACGGATTTGCTCGGCGGATGGAGCATCGGCGCCGCCTGGGTGTTGTTGTGCTGGGTATTCGTCGTTTGGCTTGCGAGGAAGCGGACGCGGAACGCGGTTCGGTCGGCATGATCGGATGCCGACCATGCTCTTTTTGGTTTGGTCCGCGATGGAAACCGTTCTGCGAACCGGCTTCGCCGCAGGCACACGGTATCCGTTAAAAATCGGCTCCGCGGGGGTCGCGGATCGGCGCCATCGGGGTGCCACTCTTGGGCCGACGGGGCCCGGTGGCCGCTCACCCCTCGACCCAGATCTCGGCGAGCGCGGCGACGACGATGTAACGGCCGAGCTTGGCGATCGTCACCAGGACGAGAAACATCGGCAGCGGTTCGCGCAGCACGCCGGCGGCGAAAGTGAGCGGGTCGCCGATGAACGGCGCCCAGGAGAGCAGCAGCGACCATTTGCCCCAACGCCGGTACCAGCCCTCGGCCTTGGCGACCTGTTCGCGGCTGGCCGGAAACCAGCGTTTGCCCTCGAAGCGGGTGAGAAATCGGCCGAGTACCCAGTTGACGGTCGACCCCATGACGTTGCCGACCGTCGCCACCAGGACCAGCACCGCCGCCGGATAGCGGTCCGCCAGCACCATGCCGGCAAGCAGAATCTCCGACTGCGCAGGGAACACCGTCGCCGCCAGCAACGACACGACGAACAAGCCGGCATAGGCGATCAGCTCTTCCATCGCTGCTATTCCTGATCTCGGGATCGAGCGGTTCCGAGACGACTGGCTGCGAAAATGGCGGCGGCAAGCGATTCTTGGCGCGGCGTGGGCGCTCGGGGGCTCTTTGCTCTAACCGGTTATGCGCGTCATGCCCCGTGGCCGTGCATCCCCAGCAGCGCCTCGGCCGCTGCGTGCGGGTCGAGGTCGCCGGACAGCATCTGCGCCAGCAATTTTT
>CAYWRP010000134.1:0-2262 GCA_964460955.1 uncultured Rhodospirillaceae bacterium
ACCCCAACGCCATCCTCTCCTCACAACCCACCTAACTTGGATTCGGAGCCCTGGCGCCAAACGGCCATCGCCCGGCATTTCGCCGACGCGGGCCGAGCCAGGCGTTTCGCCGACCGGGCCGCAAGACGCGATCTTGTCTTCGCCGCCCCGGCGACGCAAAATCAGGCCGAGACGACCGGTCGCGGGAGCCGTGCGTGCGCAGGATTTAAGGATCGAGCCGATGCCCGTCGTCATGGACCGCCGCGAAATGATCCTCGGGCTTGCCGCCGGGACGTTGATGCGCGGTCGGGCGCCCGGCTTTATTTTCGCGGCGTCGGGAGGCGCCTCGAGGTCCCTCGGCGGGCCGGTCAACGACACCGCTCCGCCGCCTGATCCGAACCTGACGCCGTACGAGGCGAACTTCGGAACGCCGGGTGACGATGGCGCGAACGCTGTCACCGCCGACGCCAACACCCACTACATCGACGCAGCGAAGGGGGACGACAGCACCGGAGACGGCAGCGCGGCGGCGCCATGGCGAACGCTCTCGAAGCTCGGCGGAGTCGATCTGGGCGTCGGGCCAACGATTCTTCTCGCCCGTGGCGCCGTTTATGACGGCCCGCTTCCGGCCCTGACCTACACCGCCAATGCCGCCGACCCACTGGTCATCGCCCCCTACGGTGCCGGCAAGCCGCCCGTCATCTCCGGTTCGGTCACCGTCACCGGCTGGACCGACGAGGGCGACGGATCGTTTAGCGCCTTGGTATCGGACCGCGTTCATGCGGTGTTTGTCAATGGGACCAAGCTGACCTTAGCGCGCACACCGACGCTCTATCATAAGGCAAAGACGGCCAAGCCGAGGCGAGACTTGATCGTCGGCGACCTGCCGCCGATCACGGGGGGCGTCGGGGAGATGCAAGCCGTCGTCCGGGACGCGGCGTGGAACGACTCGACGCGGCAGGTCTCGTCGTACAACGCCGCCACCGGCGCGATCTCGCTGGCGCGGAACCTCGGCTTCAACAAGTACAAGGTCGGCTACGGCCTGCGCCTGCAGAACCACAAGAGCTTCCTCACCGAGCCCGGCGAGTGGTTCCATGACACCGGCACGAATAAACTCTACGTCATTCCGCCCGCCGGGGTCACGCTGTCCACCGCGACTGTCCGCGCGTCGGTGCGGCCCACCGCTTTACGGCTCGCGGGCGCCGACATTCACCTGCTGGTTGACCGTGTCCGGTTCGAGCAATTCGGAGCCGAGGCAATCGACATCGACGGCGCGTCCTCGGACATTACGATCAATCGGTGCGCGTTCGAGGACTGCGACTCGGGGATAAAATTCAAACAGGGGCGGCGGCCGGCGCCGGGCCGGTTGCCGCCGCACACGGCGCGTATCACCAACTGTACGTTTCGCCGCATCGCCGAATATTCAATACAGATTCGAAACGTCCAAAAGATGCTGATCCAGAACACCGAACACGATGACATTGGTCAAGTCGGCATCAACAGCATCGACTGCGAAGCCATCACGATGCATCGAAACGCGTTGCGAAACATCGGCCGCTCCGCCATTACCATGGGCGGGCCTTATCAGCACATGTGGCTTCGCTGGAACCTCGTCGACCGGTTCTGTTTCTACTACGACGATCAGGGCGGGATATACACCTGGGATAATCATCCCAACAAAAAGAAACCCGGCAGGGCGCGCGCGGCCGGCGGGATGAATTACGTCGAACGCAGCCTCATCCGCGAGTGCTTCGGCAACCGCGATCTGGCGGGCGGCGGCACATCGAAAGTGACCACCGGCATCTATCTCGACGATAACTCCGAGAACTGGCGCATTACCGACAATGTGGTCGTCGACGGCGGCGCGCGGTCGATCGACTGCCACAACGCCCGCGAAATCCGAATACAAAACATGATCTCAACCAACGCCGACATCGGCCTCTTCATCAACGAAAGCCACCAAGTCTACAAGTGGGCGGGCCGAAACATCAACAACATCGACGTCATCGACTGCGTGTTCCTGAACGGGATGGAGCCGTCGTTCAGGAAGTCGGACTCGCGCTGGCTGGAGGACGATGTGGCGACCCAGTACATGAGCCCCTATGGCTCGGTCGCCGATTTCTTCCGCACCACCTCCGGCAACTTCTACGCCAGCAAGGAGACGGACGCGGCGATATACCTCGAGGATACGAGCGGCGAGCACGCCATGACCGCCGATCAATGGCGGGCGCGATACGGCGGCGAGGTGGGTTCGGTGACGGCGAGCGGGTATTGGCGGGTGAT
>CAYWRP010000135.1:0-2169 GCA_964460955.1 uncultured Rhodospirillaceae bacterium
TTTGGGCGGCCTGTCACCACATGATGCGGTCCCGGACTCAAAGGGATAAGCCTCAACGCCGATATTCGATTGATCTTACTTATTGAAATTATTGGTGAGCCCGGTAGGGATCGAACCTACGACAACCTGATTAAAAGTCAGGTGCTCTACCAACTGAGCTACGGGCCCGCCTGAAAAATAAGAAAACCCGGCCGAGGGTGCTCCCGACCGAGCCTTTACCTACCATATCGGCATGGGTTGCCGATGGTCAATCCTGATCGCGGAATGATTGACCGGCGTCCCAGGCCGCCAGCACCGCCTCGGGCGTCGCCTCGCGCACCGGCGCGCGGGGCGCCGGCGGTGTTTCGTCGACTATCGTCGGCAGACGCACCTCGACGAAGTCATCCAGGCGATGCACCAGGCCGCGAGCGGCGATGTGCGGGTCCTCTGGCACATCGCGCCCATGCAGCGCCGCCTGATAGCAGCAGTCGGCCGGGCCGAGCAGGCGTTCCCAATGTTCCAGCGGCTGGCTGGCGAACAGGGCGGCGACCTCCTCGATCAGCGCGGCCTGCGGCAGCGGGTCGAAACGGCGCTCCATCCAGTCGGTGCGGCCGACGGCGAGGCAGAAGTTGTTCCAGAATTTGGGTTCGATGGGACTCAAGGTGACGAAGGCGCCGTCGGCGGTGCGGTAGATCTGGTAGAACGCGGCGCCGCCGTTGATCACCCCCTGGCCGCGCTCGGCCGGCACGGTGAGCCCCGGCGCCTGCCACAGCAGCAGCGATTCCATCAGGCTGACGTCGAGGAAGGCCCCCTCGCCGCTCTTCTGTCGCGCCATCAGGGCGCCGAGTATGGAGATCACCGCCTGCGTCGACCCGGCATGGTCGGCGATAGGCGGGAACGGAATGACCGGCGTCTCGGCGACGCCGCAGGCCGGCAGGGTGCCGGTCATCGCCACGTAGCCAAGGTCGTGGCCCGGCGCTTCCCGCAGCGGACCGGTCTGGCCGAACCCCGAAAGCGCGCAGTGAACCAGCCGCGGATTGATCTCGCGCAGCCGTCGCCAGCCGAAGCCGAGCCGGTCGAGTGCGCCCGGCCGGTAGGATTCCAACAAAACATCCGCGCCGGCGACGAGGCGTTGGAACGTCGCCACGCCGGCCTCTGTTTTCAAGTCGACGACGATCACCGCCTTGCCGGCGTTTACCTGGCTGTAGAACGGCGATTTGCCCGGATGCCCTTCCGGCGAGATGAAGCGCATCGGATCGCCGGTGGGCGGTTCCACCTTGATGACGTCGGCGCCGAGGTCGGCGAGCATCCGGGTTGAGAACGGTCCCGGCAGATACTGGCTGAGGTCGAGAACGCGAATGCCGTCGAGCGCCGCCGCGAGCATGCCCCTGGGTCCCCTGTTTGGTGTTCTTCAGGCATCGGTGCCGCGGCGCCTCTCTTCGGAGAGGCGCCGGAGCGCCGCGCGAATGGTATGGTGTTGGCCTTCGAATCGTTAGGGCGCGGCGATGAGCTTCTGGTCGGACGATCCGGGTGGCAGGGAGGGTGTCGACGGCGGCAGGCACTCGAAGGCGAGCTTGTCGTCGACGACGGTCACCCGCACGATGCCGCCCTTCTCGAGCTTGCCGAACAGCAGCTCCTCGGCCAACGGTTTCTTGATGTATTCCTGGATGACGCGGCCCAGCGGTCGAGCGCCGTAGCGTTGGTCGTAGCCCTTCCTGGCGAGCCAGACGCGCGCCTCCTCCGACAGTTCGATGACCACCTGGCGGTCGGCGAGTTGCACCTCGAGCTGCATGACGAACTTCTCGACGACACGTCCCACCGTCTCCGGCGCCAACGGCGCGAACGCAATGGTCGCGTCAAGGCGGTTGCGGAATTCCGGGGTGAACATCTTCTCGATCGCTTCCTGATCGTCGCCGAGCCGGGTCGTCCGCTCGAAGCCGATCGCCGGCTTGGCCAACTCCGCCGCGCCGGCGTTGGTCGTCATGATCAGCACGACGTTGCGGAAGTCGATGGTCTTGCCGTTGTGATCGGTCAGCTTGCCATGATCCATCACCTGCAGAAGGACGTTGAACAGGTCCGGATGCGCCTTCTCGATCTCGTCGAGCAGCAGGACGGCGTGCGGCTGCTTGTCGATGGCGTCGGTCAGCAGGCCCCCCTGGTCGAAGCCGACGTAGCCCGGCGGCGCGCCGA
>CAYWRP010000136.1:0-2139 GCA_964460955.1 uncultured Rhodospirillaceae bacterium
CGGGTCTGCCCAACTGCCTTGAGATCGCGATGAGGTCATCGCGGCAATTGACTAGCCGCCCTTATTCATGAGTCTTGTGATTTCGGTGGCGGCTGGGCCGTGGGGTGAAGGCGGTCGCGGTTCTTCTCGGCGTATTTTTCACCGCGTCGTGTTCTGGGCTGGGGCGCGCGTTGGAGGGGTGGGGCGGATTGGCAGGGGGCTTGACGCCCCGCTGCTCAGGGAGCGCCGGGCCTGATCGGGTTTGCCAGGTTTCGGAAGAGGACGGCATCCGGGCAGGCACTGGCGAAGGCGATGCGGACGCGCGAGGCGGTCTCGGTGACGCGGGCGGCGACCTTGAGGAGGCGGAGCCGGATGGTGGTGAACTCGGCCTTGGCGAGGGCATGGGTCTTGGGGATGGCGTCGCGCACGGCGAGGACCAGCCAATAGGCGGCGGTGTGAAGGACGAGCCGCATCTGGTTGGCGGTGGCGGCGCGGCAGCTGGTGCGGTCGGAGGCGAGTTGGGCCTTGTGCAGCTTGATCAGGTTCTCGGCCTGGCCGCGGGCGCAATAGAGGTCGGCGTAGAGCCATTCGGCGGTGCCGGTCGCGATGTTGGTGACGACGTAGCGGATGTCGAGGCCGAGCCGGGTCGCTTCGATGCGGGCGGCGACGCGGCGCTCCTGCTTCCAGGATTTGGCGGCGTGAGTGGTCTCGGCGAAGCCGCGCACGGCGTCGCTGTCATCGATCGCGCGCTCGACACGGATATCGTCGGCGACCGCCTCGACCTTGGCGGCGAGGGCCTTCGTGCCGGTGAGGCCGAAGATGTAATCGACGCCGTGCGCCTCGCACCAGTTCATGACCTCGGGCCGGCCATAGTGGCCGTCGCCGCGGATGGTGATGCGGGTTGTCGGCCAATGGCGACGGATCGCCCGGACGAGACGGCGGATGTGACCGCGCACCTCGGTGCCCGAGGGCGTCTTGCCCGGCCGCAGGATCATGGCCACCGGACGACCGGTGGCGGTATCGTAGACATGGATCGGCAGGAAACAGCGTTCGTCGTAGTGGGCATTGAACAGCGACAGCTGCTGGTGGCCGTGAACCACGTCGAGCGTATCGTCGATGTCGAGCACGACCCTCTCGGGCGGCGCGGCGTAACTGGCGCAGTAGAGGTCGACCATGACCCGGCCGAGCCTGACGAGGTCGCGCACGGTCGGCGCATTCTCCCAGCGCGACACCGTCGGCTGGCTCATCAGGTCCACCCCGCTCTCCGGCAGCCGCCCGCAGGCGAGCTTGAAGGCCGGGTCGGTGCGCAGCGTGTCGAGATCGTCGCCATCCTCGTAGCCGCAGGCGATGGCGAGGATCCGCGCCAGCAAAATCTCGGCGAGCGGATGAACCACCCGCGTCGGATCGCGCCGATCGGGGATTACGGCCGCCAGCTTCTCGGCGATCCCCATCCGTCGCGCCGCTTGGGCGAGCAGCATCACGCCGCCGTCCGACGACAGGCGTCCGCCGTCAAACGCCGCGATGAGCTTCTTGCCCCGGACGGCTGGAAACCGGAACGGCAAAATCGTATCGTCGGTCATGGCGGGTAAGGCCGGCTCGATATGGTGGACAGGGTTAGCGTCGAAAACCGAATCCTAGGCCACAACAACCGCTTAGGCTACACCCGCCAGCCCGCCAGACACACCATCATGAATAAGACGGGCTAGCTCACTTCCCGGGCCTTACGCTCGAAGGCGATGGGGCTATGGAAGGCGAGCGATGAATGCCGCCTGACGGGATTATAGAACCCGTCGATGTATCTGGCGACGGCGTTTTCGGCCTGCGCGCGGGTCTGCCATGCGACCGGCCAGATCAGCTCGGCAATGCGGCCCACGTCCTGACGCCGCTCCGGTGCCCGCGCCGGCAATGACATCAGTCGCTGGCGCAATCCCAGCAGCGTCTCGGCCGGGACGCCCGCCTTACGGCCCATCCGAGAATTCCTCGATATAACTGTAGAGGGTTGCACGGCTGATTCCCATCAGCGCACAAACCTCGTTGGCAGTGTGCTTGCGGGACTTGTAGAGATCGACCGCATGCGCGCGCTTCTTGGCATCGAGCAGCTTGCGCCGCCCGCGCTGCCGCTCGGCCACTAGGAGCACGCTGCGAAACCGCTGCTTGAAC
>CAYWRP010000137.1:0-2112 GCA_964460955.1 uncultured Rhodospirillaceae bacterium
GGCCACGGCCCGCGAAAGGAAGGACAGTGCGTTGTGCTCCTTCAGATCATCGGCGATGAGCTTTAGCGAATAGCCCGCGGCCGCGACAGCGGTGCCGTAGGACAGGATCAGCTTGGCGCCGCTGACGACGCCAGGTTCGATATGCATGGTCTCGCACTCCTTGCCGCCCCTCCGGCGGCGGTTGTTTGGTTCCGTGACGGGCAGGTCTCCTGGCTCGCGGGTTGGCGTCTTGTCCTGCCTTCCCGGATCCTGTCCAGTGGCATTTCGAACAGACAACCCGCTTACAGTTGCGGGGGCAGCTGCAGCATTGGCGTATTTGCCGCACTGCATTCCCTCTTAGCCCGCTCGCAAGCGGGACCGGTCACGCGCCGACGCTGCTCCGTCGATCAAGATCCTGTCAAGCGTAAAACCATCTTTGGTACCTCGACGCAGGACGAAACCTTGTCGCCGGCCCGACGGGCGCCGCGGCCCGTTGTTGGCTCACTCAGAGCGGTATGGTCCTGTGTCTTCCGGCGATTTCAGATCGATGCGGCCATGGTCCGTGTCGATATGGTGAATGACAAAGATCGCGGCGGTCGCTGCGCGGAACTCTCGATGAGAAGGTCAAGAATGGGGACCGTGTGCAGATGATCGAACGCGCTGCTCGGTTGGTTGGCGAGGATCATGTCCGACCGTGCATAGGCCGCTACGCGTTGACTTATTTTGACGGACAGGGCGCTGGGACTTAACGTCGGTTGCAAGGGCATCGAGCCCCGCGGCGGCCAGCCCGTTCGCCGCCGCCGAGCCGCACATAGACGAGGACAGTAGCCGCGATTTTGTCTCATAAACGGTCCGTCGCAAAGCGGGAATATTTGGTGAGACGCCGCCGGAAACCCTGATCCGCTGGCTTCACGAAGAGGCCGAAGTCCGCGGAGGCCGCCGACAACCCATCGGATTTGCTCCAGCATAAACTTGAGGCGGCGCGAAGGCACCGTCTTCGCGCCGCCTTTCTTTTTCACGGTCCGACCCCGCTCAACACTGTTCAAGTTCAGCAAAAGGTCCCTGATACGGACGAATACAATCAGACGTCGATCCGGGAAGTGCAAGATTCGATCTCGGAAGTGCGAGATAACGCGACCGTGTCAACAGCGCTTGTTAACGGCGAAGCCAACGTAGCCGGCGGAAGCTCCTGGGTGTGGTCGCGAAAAGAATTCGAAGGCGCGGTCGACGTGCTTTTTGTCGATGAAGCGGGTCAACTGTCGTTGGTCGACGTGCTGACAGTCGCTCAGAGTGCGAAAAGCCTCGTCCTTTTGGGCGATCCGCAACAGCTCAAACAGCCGATCCAAGGAGCCCATCCGGAAGGCACCGACGTCTCGGCGCTGGAGCACATCCTGGGCGACGATAAGACGATGCCGCGGGAACGCGGCATTTTTCTCGACCGGACCTGGCGCATGCATCCCGAGATCTGCGCATTTAATTCCGAACTGTTCTATGAAAACCGCCTGCACCCTGTTGCGAACCTGGACCGGCAGGTACTCGAAGGCCCGACCCCGTTCGCCGGCGCCGGTCTTTGGTATGTGCCGGTGCCTCATGAGGGCAACCGAAATTCTTCGACGGAAGAGGCGGAAAGGATTGTCCAACTGGTTGGCGAACTGGCATCAGGCGGCAATCAGTGGCGGAACATGGCAAATGACCTCAATCCGCTGACACTCGACGACATCCTCATCATCGCCCCCTACAACGCCCAGGTAGCCGAGCTGTCGGCCCGCCTTCCTCGTGCAAGAATTGGCACCGTCGACAAGTTTCAGGGGCAGGAAGCGGCGGTCGTCATCTGCTCGATGGCCACCTCCTCGCCGGAGGACGCCCCACGCGGGATGGAGTTTCTGTACAGTCTCAATCGGCTGAACGTGGCCGTGTCCCGCGCCCGCGCGGCGTCGATCTTGGTCGCCAGCCCGGCCCTCTTCGAGCCAAATTGCCAAACCCCGGCCCAGATGCGCCTGGCGAACGCCTTCTGCCGGTACCTTGAGGTGGCGAAACAGCCGCGGCTCTAAGTGTAGCGGCTTGCAAACATCCGGGGCTCTGCCTGCAAACATCGGTCGTTTCCTGCCCGAATTGGTTGCGACTATCGGGGTT
>CAYWRP010000138.1:0-2079 GCA_964460955.1 uncultured Rhodospirillaceae bacterium
AGGATGTCGGTTGCGAGATCGTTGACACGCTCCCGATCGACGCTGCTTCGCCGGTTCGTGGGGACATAGATATCGGAAATATCAATTCTGATTTCGTGCAAGCGTGTTCTCCGATGTCTGTAGGAGATCAAGTTGATCTCGCTGCTCGCTCCACTCGCTCGGCATCACCCTGGTCAGCTCCTCCAGCTGCATCCCCTTTGGCTGCCGGCCTTCGAGTATCGCCTCCTGGATGTCCGGCGCCAGGAGCGTGAGCCGGATCATCCGGTTGATAAAGCTCTTCGTGACGTTTTCGGCCTCGGCGATCTCGCCGGCGGAGCGGTACAGGCCCTCATCCAGCATCCGTTTCCACCGATGCGCCCGCGCCAGCGCACGAATCAGCGTCTCGTCCCCTCTCGGTTTTGCTGGTGCCCACGCATCGCCGCCGTCCGGAGCGATGATCACCTTACGTCCGCCCAGGCGTTTGAAGTTCATCGGAATTCGAACGGTGATCGTCGAGCCGTCGAATTCCCAGTTCTGTCCTCCGATCTTGCCTCTGGCTTTCATGCTGCTTCGGTCTCCCGTATTTGCAACTCTTCAACAAGTGTCGGCAATCCCTGTGCGCGCAGGCGAACCTTGACGCTCTCGGGCGAGAGATCGACCCGCTCGACGAACAGCCGAATCAGACGAGCCTGCTCAGCAGGGAACAGTTCGTCCCACAGCGGCTCGAAGTCGGTTATCATCCGGACGACCTCGCGCTCCGGCATCTTGTTCTTCGCCGCGGCCCAGGTCCGCGCGATCACTTCTGGCGTCTGCAGCAGATAACGCACCTGGGCGATGACGGCTTCTTCGACCTCGGCGGCCGGCACGCTGCGCACCGGGCACTCCCGGTAGCCCTGACGAATGGCGTCGGTGGCGACGTAATAGCGGTAAAGCTTGCCGGCTTTGCGCGTGTGCGACGGCGTCATCGCATGGCCGCCGGGGGCGAAGATCAGCCCGCGCAGGAGCGCCGGCGTTTGCGCGCGGGTGCCGTTGCCCCGGGCCACCGCGTTTGCGGCGAGGATGGCGTGAACCTTGCCCCAGGTCGCGTGATCGATGATCGCCGCGTGCTCGCCGGGATAGGACGTGCCTTTGTGCACCGCCTCGCCGAGGTAGACGCGATTGCCGAGAATTTTGTAGAGCGCGCCTTTGTCGATCGGCTTGCCCCGGCGCGGCTTGCCGTCCTGGGTGACCCAGGATTTCGTGGTGTGACCGGCGCGGCGAAGTTCCTGCGCCAGCTTGGTGGCCGAGCCGACGCGAAGGAATCGTTTGAAGATCAGCCTGACGAGTTCGACCTCGGTCTCGTTCACCACCAACTTGCGGTCGACCACGTCGTAGCCGAGCGGCGGCGTGCCGCCCATCCAGATGCCCTTCTTTCGCGAGGCTGCGAACTTGTCGCGGATCCGCTCACCAATCACCACGCGCTCGAACTGGGCGAACGAAAGCAGGATGTTGAGCGTCAACCGCCCCATCGACGACGTCGTATTGAACTGCTGCGTCACCGAGACAAACGACACATTATGCCGCTCAAGAGCCTCGACGATCCGCGCGAAATCGGCGAGCGAGCGCGACAGCCGATCGACCTTGTAGACGACAATGACATCGATGAGTCTGTTCTCGACATCACGAAGCAACCGCCGCAACGCCGGTCGTTCCATGGTGCCTCCAGAGAAGCCACCGTCGTCATAATGATCATCGACGAGCAGCCAGCCTTCGTGTTTCTGGCTTTGGATGTAGGCGAACGCCGCTTCCCGTTGGGCATCGAGTGAGTTGAACTCCATGTCCAGCCGCTCGTCGGTCGAGACACGGGTGTAGATAGCACAGCGGATTTTGCGGACCGGCGTTTTCATCGCGATGAATGGTTCCGCAGGCCAAAAAAGAGAGGCCCGTTCCAGCGGGTGCCGGTAATGGCGCGGGCGATCGCCGACAGCGACTTGTAGCGCCGCCCCTGGTAATCGAACCCGTCTTCCAGGACTGTCACGCAGTGCTCGACGCCTTTCCACTCACGCCTGCAGCGCGACAAACAAGGTGAGAATCCAGGGTCAATCAGGATGAGAACGCGGG
>CAYWRP010000139.1:0-1927 GCA_964460955.1 uncultured Rhodospirillaceae bacterium
CTCCTACGAAGTGCGGGAAACCGGCACCCGTTTCCACGGCAGTTGGGGCAAGGGCATCCAGAACCCGACGCTGACCGAACTGTTTGGGTTTTTCGCCACTTTCCAAGGAAATCCCAACCTGCAGCCCGAAGAGTCGCGGGGTTGGGATGCCGGGGTCGAGCAGTCATTCCTCGACGATCGGATCGTTATCGATGCGACCTACTTCAACAGCCGGATCACTGACTTCATCTCGTCGGAATTCGATCCGGTCGCCGGGGTCAGCAGGCCGGTCAACCTCGATGGGACAACCAAGATCCAGGGGGTCGAGACGACGCTGACGGCGGAGATCATCGACGGTCTCACGGCGAACGGTTCCTACACCTACACCGACGCGGAAGACGCGGATGGAAACGAGCTGGTTCGCCGCGCCAAGCACATTGCCAGCGGCAGCCTCAACTATGCCTTCCTCGCCGACGCGGCGGGGCGCGACCGGGCAAACGTCAATCTGACCGTTCGCTACAACGGCAAGCAGCAAGATTTCCTGTTCACACCAATCTTCGATCGAACCACCCAGTCGCTCGACGATTTCACGCGCGTCAATCTCGCCGGCAGCTACGAGTTCTTCCCCGGTCTGACGGCGATTGCCCGCATCGAGAATCTGCTCGATGATAACACGCAGGAGGTCTACGGATTTGAGACCACCGGCATCGCCGCCTACGCCGGCATCCGCGCGTCTCACCGGTTCTAGACCGATGTCGTGGAACGATGCGCATCGGTTTCGGCGACTTTGCGGCATGGCGATACTTGCCGCGATGTTGTTCGCCGGTGGCTCGACGGCGGCGGCCAAGCCGACGCGCGTCGTCTCCATGAACCTGTGCACCGACCAGATCACCCTCGACCTCGCGGATCGGGTCAATCTGAAGTCGGTCAGCCACCTCGCCGCGCGGCCCGACATCTCGGTTTTCGCGGACACGCTGGACGGCATCGTGTTGAACCGCGGCCTGTCGGAGGAAATCCTGCCGCTTAACCCGGATCTGGTCATCGCCGGGCGCTACACCGCGCGGCCGACTGTCTTTCTCCTGCGGCGGCTCGGCTATAACCTTGTGGAGCTCGATATTTCGCGCTCGTTGGCCGACATCCGCGACCGCGTCGACACACTCGGGCGGGCACTCGGCGAGGAGAAACGCGCCGCCACCGTCATCAACGCCTTCGATGCTCGACTACGCGCCGCCCAATCCGACATCGGCCCGCATCGACCAACGGCGCTGTACTTCCGGCCAAACGGCTATACCGCCGGGCGAAACTCGCTGGTCGGCGACATCATCGAGCAGGCGGGATTCGAGAACCTAGGCGCCAGCTTTGATATTGAAGGCTTCGGTCAGATGCCGTTGGAGAGGCTGCTCGCCGCCGCGCCGGATGTCATCGTCACCGACGAGGACAAGCCGCGCGCGCCGGCGTTGGCCTACGAAGCGCTGCGCCATCCGGCGATCGACGCCCTTATCGCGAGGTCCCGCCGCGTCACCATTCCGATCCGCTACCTGATTTGCGGCATGCCGGAAACGCTGCGGGCGGTGGAGATTCTTGCCGACGTGCGGCGGCGGCTGTCGGGGGAGGTGGGGTCATGACGACCGCCGATGCGGCCGTGTCGGCGCGGGGCGGTTCGGTCCCGGTGGTCGCCCTGTGCCTGGCCAGCCTACTCGCCATCCTCCTTGTCGGCTCGCTGTTCGCCGGTGCCGTGGCGATCCCCGCCGGTACCATCGCCGAGGCCCTGATGGGGCGCAATCAGACGGTGTTCGAGGTCATCGTTTGGGAGTTGCGCGTCCCGCGCACCCTGCTCGCCGCGCTGATCGGCGCCAGCCTTGGCCTGTCCGGCGCCGTCCTTCAGGGGCTCTTGCGCAATCCCCTCGCCTCGCCGGGCGTTATCGGTGTCTCGGCGTCCGCCGCGCTC
>CAYWRP010000140.1:0-1901 GCA_964460955.1 uncultured Rhodospirillaceae bacterium
GTCGATCCTGATCGTCGATCGCGAGATGGGGCGCATCGGTGCAGTGGATCGCCAACTTCATCGTCTCGACCACCTTCCCGCCGATGGTCGAGGGGGTCGGGCTTGGCTTTGCCTACGGCACCTATACCTTCTTCGCCGCGCTGTCGTTCATCTTCGTATTGAGCTTCGTTCAGGAAACCAAGGGCAAGGAACTTGAGGACATGCGGTAACGCGCCGGCGATTAATGCTCGCCGGTGCCGCCGAAGTGGAAGCGGGCGCCGGTGCCGGGGGCGTCCGGCCAGCGTTGGGTGACGGTCTTCAGGCGGGTGTAGAAGTGGATGCCGTCCGGCCCGTAGATGGCGTGCCCGCCGAACAGCGAGCGTTTCCAGCCGCCGAAGCTGTGATAGGCGACCGGCACCGGGATCGGCACGTTGATCCCCACCATGCCGACCTCCACCCGATCGGCGAAGGTACGCGCCGCCGCGCCGTCGCGGGTGAACACGGCGACGCCGTTGCCGAATTCATGGCCGTTGACGAGGTCGACCGCCGCCGCGAAATCGGCCACGCGGACGCAGATCAACACCGGCCCGAAGATCTCCTCGGTGTAGAGGCGCATCCCGGGCGTCACCCGGTCGAACAGGCTGCCGCCGAGGAAGAAGCCGCCCTCGTAGCCCTGCAGCGTGAAGCCGCGCCCGTCGACCACCAACCGGGCGCCTTCCGCGACGCCGAGATCGATGTAGCCCTTTACCTTGTCGCGATGCGCCGCGGTGACCAGCGGCCCCATCTCCGCCAGCGGGTCGGTGGAGGGGCCGATCCGCAGGCCCTCGACGCGAGGCGCCAGGCGTTCGATCAGCGCGTCGGCCGTCCGCTCGCCGACCGGCACCGCAACCGAGACCGCCATGCAGCGCTCGCCAGCCGACCCAAAGGCGGCACCGATCAGCGCGTCCACCGCCTTGTCGACATCGGCATCGGGGAGGATCACCATGTGGTTCTTGGCGCCGCCCAGCGCCTGCACCCGCTTGCCGTGCGCGGCGGCGGTGGCATGGATGTACTGGGCGACTGGCGTCGAGCCGACGAAGCTGACCGCCGCGACATCCGGATGGGTCAGCAGGGCGTCGACCGCCGCCTTATCCCCGTGCACGACGTTGAGCACGCCGTCGGGGAAGCCGGCCTCACGGAACAGGTCGTGCACCAGCAGCGAGGCCGACGGGTCGCGCTCGGACGGCTTGAGGATGAACGTGTTGCCGCAGGCGACCGCGTTCGGGAACATCCACATCGGCACCATGGCGGGGAAGTTGAAGGGGGTGATACCGGCGCAGACGCCGACCGGCTGGCGCAGCGTGTAGAGGTCGACGCCGGGGCCGACATTGCGCGAATAGTCGCCCTTGAGGAGTTCCGGGACGCCGCAGGCGTATTCGACATTCTCGATGCCGCGCGTCACCTCGCCGAGCGCGTCGTCGAGGACCTTGCCGTGCTCGGCGGCGACGATGCGCGCCAACGCCTCGCGGTTGTCCTCCAAAAGCGTCTTGAAGCGCATCATCAGCCGGGCGCGGGCGAGCGGCGGCGTCTCGGCCCAGGCCGGCAGCGCGGTGGTGGCGGCGGCGACGGCCTCGCCGACCTCCTCGGCGGAAGCAAGGCCGACGGACGCCACCTGCTCGCCGGTCGCCGGGTTGAACACCGGCGCCGCGCGGCCGCTGGCGGAGGCGACGCGCCGGCCATCGATGATGTGGGGGATGAGCGGTGCCATGAAACGTCCCGAGGACTAAAGGAGCCAGCCGGCCGACGGTTGCCCCGACCCGCCCGGGGCGACCCCGGTTCGACATCGCCCGGTTCGACAGGGAGAAATTGGTGGAGCCGAGGGGGATCGAACCCCTGACCTTCGCATTGCGAACGCGACGCTCTCCCAGCTGAGCTACGGCCCC
>CAYWRP010000141.1:0-1787 GCA_964460955.1 uncultured Rhodospirillaceae bacterium
CATTGGTGCCAATGCTGAAGAAATCCACCTCCGTCGCCAGTTGGTCCGCAATCGCCACCGCTGAAGGCACTTCTTGTCATCTCACACCCTATAATGGTTATCCCGCGATTTGTGTGAAAAAGCGGACAGTAGCTTCTTCTCTAGTTTCCGCTAAAGTGTTGACATAAATATAGATCGTCAAGAAAATCAAAGCTACTTGGACAATAATGTCTAAGAGAAAGAACCTTAACAATGTGACAAAAACGACCTTTTTTAGGTCGAAACAGCCTCAGCAGCTTGTTTTGTACGTCGATGCCCTAAAATTCCCTTGGGTAAATGGTCTGTGACTGAGGCTTTTTGGCGAAGTTGCTCTGGAAGTGGGTAACTTTGCGGAAAAGGCAGACCGGCCAGGGCGCGGCGATACCGACCTGGAGTAGGCTGCGGGTTTCTATCCCAAAAGCCAGTCGGCATCGTCGGATGTAAAGCTGCCAGGCCAGTCAAAATCGACCCGGCCAGCAGGGCTAACTCTGGTAGACGCTGGCACGATTCTTGAGCGAAGACAAACTGTCGATGAGCACCCACCATGTGCTTGCTTGCCAGAGGAAGTTGTTCAATCGGCCAGCGGTCAGTGTAGAGGGTATGAGTTGTTTCTGCTTGCAGTTTAACATTTGTACCCAAGAGCAAGGGTTTTTCGTAACGCGGGTCATAAATGGCATAGACATCAAACAAGTCAGCCTCTGGATTAGGTTCCACATCGGGACGTACCAGGTCATACCAGACATGAGCCGTTATCGTCTCACCTGTTTTCAACTGCCAGGTGAATGAAGCATCAGGGGCAGTCGCTGCGATTTCCTTGCCCTTGTAGGTTCGTGCCAGCGGGCGCACCCGGGGACCATAGCTGGGCTTTTTCCCTTTCTTGCCTGGTGCATAAG
This sequence comes from uncultured Rhodospirillaceae bacterium, assembly GCA_964460955.1. Lineage (GTDB taxonomy): Bacteria > Pseudomonadota > Alphaproteobacteria > Rhodospirillales > Defluviicoccaceae > Defluviicoccus. The sequence continues at coordinate 912 of CAYWRP010000141.1, forward strand.
CCAAGTAATTGCGACGGGCACTGGAATTTTTGGCTAGACGCACCAAGTAGCGTGACACTTTGTTTTCATGCATATCTCTGAGTTTGAAGCCAGCATCGGCCAACAGGATTTCCAATGATTCTGCCGTGCGAGCCGCATTTTTGAGCAAGGCATTTTTAAGACCTTTTTCACTGGGATCTTTCAGAGTTACTCGCAAAATGGAACGAGGTAAGGCCATTCGTTTCCCTTTCACTTCACCGATGCGCGTCATTAGCCCCAAGATGACTGCGGGCAAGGCTTTGTCGGCTACACTGCTGTAATATTTGGAGAACAGACCTTTCAACTTAGGTCGCCATGTGGGTGTCGTATCAATGGCAAGTGCATAGTAGCCTTCATAGCGGCGAGGTTGCCATTGTTGTTGTTGGCACATGTAGTCGTTCCAGGCAACCATTAACTCGCTAATTTGCCACACACCTCCTCGAAAAGCGCTCCAAGAGCGACGAACGGCTGCCTCGCCAATTCCTGTTGATTGCAGGGCGGGGAATAAGGCACCTCGATGAGGCAATAGGCTACCAGTAACCAACATCCACAGGAAGTGGAGCATGGCTAAATTTGTACCAATTGGTAAGTCAGCTACAATTCTTATCAGGGCTGACATTGTTGGTTCTACCGCAGGTGGCATGTTTTGGTTTCCTTTTTGGTCGAAGGTTTTTAACCATAAACATGCCACCTTTTTCATTTTTTGTCACATATCACTTAGCGGAAACTAGAGGGCATATGAAATGGCTGTTTTCTCGGTGACGAACGCGGAGTACGCATTGTTTATGGCCGCCGGTGGTTATGAGGATGAACGCTGGTGGGAGACAGAAGCGGCGCGGGCCTGGCTGCGCGGCGAGA
>CAYWRP010000142.1:0-1408 GCA_964460955.1 uncultured Rhodospirillaceae bacterium
GGCGCATGCCGAGGCGTCCTGCGCCGGCGTCGCCGTCGAACGGCTCGGTGGTGGTGACGGCGCCGGGGTCGACGCCGTCCTGTTGGCCCTGCGACGCGCCGTTGTTCCAGTCATTCTCCTTGTTGGCGGAGTTGAAGAGGATCGCCTTGGTGACGACCGAGGGGAGAACGGCGTTGGGGTCGAACTCGTCGCCGGCGTCGGGGTTGGTCTGGAAGTAGATCCTCCGGTGCAGATCGTGCAGGAGCCCGACGGCGCCGGCCACGATCGAACTGGAGAAGCTGGAGCCCGTCCATGCGGTGGAGAAGTTGGTGTTGTTCAGCACATTGCCGGCGGGATTGCCGGGGAGCGACATGGTCACGCCCGGCGCGACGATGTCAACGCCGTTGCGCACTTCGCTCACAGGGCTGACCGACGGGGGCGGACTGTCGATCGGGAAGTCGTTCGGGTCGCTGGGGAGCAGCTGGGCGTCCACGCGCCAGTCGGCGGCGACCTGCCTGCCGCGGGAGCTCTCCTGGACGACGCCGCCGGCGATGCCAGCCTCCGTGAAACCGACGGCGATGACATTGTGCGCCGAGCCGGGGGAGGCCATGGATCCCTGCGGCGGGTTGAGCTGATCGAGCGTCTCGTTGGCGCCCTCATTGCCGGCCGAGGCGATGAATGTCGCGTTGGTCATGCTCGCGGCGACATTGGCGAGCTGGGCGAAGACCTCGTCGCCGGCGCGCTGCGTGTTGCTGCCCGACTGCCCGAAGGGAAGGTTGACGACGCTGGCGATGCGGTAGCGCCCGGGCAGGCCCAGCGGCTGCCAGATGGCGTCGGCGAAATCCTGGTCGGCCATGCCGAAGAGGGCGAAGACGATCGATTCGTTCGTCGCGCCGCGGAAGTTGCCGGTGATCGGGTCGAGCGTCGCCGCGAAGCTGCCTGCGATGAGCGACGATTGGGGCGCGAAGCCGATGATGCCGCCAATGTCGGTCAAGCCGCCGATGTCGGGGTTGCGCGCGCCGATGGCGCCCATGGTCGCGGTCGCGTGCGGGGAGACGAAGTTGATGCGGTCGAAGACCTGGTCGCCGAGCTGGAACGGCAGCGGATAGGCGATCTGCGTGATGTTGGCGCCGTCAAACGACTCGTGGTTCACATTCGGCTGCCCGCCGTCGAGGCTGCCGATCACGACATCGCCGCCGAGGACGCCGATCTGCGACCAGTCCGTCCAGCGGAGCTGGAGACGGGTGTCGGAGACGGCGAAGGCCGGCGCGGCGGCGGAAAGCCCGATCGCCATGCCGGAGGCGATGGCGAAGGTGGCCGGGCGGGTTGCGGAAAGAGAACGGTGCTTCACAACGGGACTCCCGAAACGGTTCGTCGCGGTCCGGGCGGGGCGCCCCCTCCCGGACAACTCCTTGCACCCCGGCCGCGG
>CAYWRP010000142.1:1418-1650 GCA_964460955.1 uncultured Rhodospirillaceae bacterium
AGGGCCACGCGCCGGGCCGGGCGCATCCGTGCATCGGATTGCGCATAGTGGCCCCGGGTCTGTGCCGTGGGTGCGGCTCAGTCCTATACGAGCGCCGCCCACGGCATGTTCCTGACCGACGCCCCGCCCCGAGGCATGTTTTTGACGGCGCCTTGACGCCTGTTCGGCAGGCGGTCGGATCGTGGCGCCTCGAACCGCCGCACTGCGCCTCGCAGCTCGGCGCCCGTGGGCC
>CAYWRP010000143.1:0-1648 GCA_964460955.1 uncultured Rhodospirillaceae bacterium
AGGCTGCCGGTGCGGCGCGCCGCCAGGGAGGCGGCCGACCGCGTGGCCGTCTCGTGCGCCGCGATCTCGGCGGCGGTCACGGCGATGCACGGCAAATTCAGCAACGCCGCCAGCTCGCGAAATGTCGAAGCCTCGGCCTTGTCGGCGATCGTGGCGAGCGCCATCGGCCTCAGTCCGTGCGCGGCGCGGTCGAGCGCGTCGGCGAGGCTTTCCCGCGACGCGCCGGCGCGAAAACCGAAGCCGGCGACGATCATAGGGTAACGCTCCACTGCACCACGGGATAGCTCGCCCGCCAGCCCCGTTTGCGCCCCAACGGTTGCGCCTGCGACAGCTCCATTCGCAACAGGTCGCCGCCGATGCGGTCCTGCCACCGCGTCAGCAACGCCTCGGTCTCCAAGGTGACCGCGTTGGCGACCAGCCGCGTGCCAGCGGCGCGTGTTTCCGTAACTTGGGTCAGCATGGTCTCGGAAAGGCCGCCGCCGATGAAAACCGCCGCCGGCTCGGCGAGGCCCCTCAGCGCTTCGGGGGCCGAGCCGGTCACGATGTGCAGCCGATCGACGCCCAACCGGTCGGCGTTGGCACGGATGCGCTCCGCTCGGTCGGCGCGTTGTTCGATGCTGATGGCCTCGGTCGTCGGATGTGCCAGCAACGACTCGATGGCGATCGAGCCCGAACCACCGCCGATGTCCCACAGCCGCTCACGCGGCCGGGGGGCGAGCGCCGACAGGGTCAACGCGCGAACCGGCTGCTTGGTGAGCTGGCCGTCATTGTCGAAAAACGCATCCGGCAGCCCCGCAACCAGCGGCATCGAGCCGGCGTTTCCGGCGACCGCCATGGCGACGCAAACCGGATGCGTGAAGTCCATCACCGGCAGGGCGTCGGCTCGCGCGTCCGTCAGGCGTTCGCGCGCCCCGCCAAGCGCCTCCATGACCGTGAGCGCGGTGGCGGCAAAGGCATTGGCGACCAGATAGTCGGCCAACGCTCGGACGGCCGCGCCGTTTCGCACCAGAACGATCACCCGCGCGCCGGCGGCGAGGTGCGGCCGCAGGCGCGTCAGCGGGGCGGCGTGCAGCCCGAGGCAGGTCGTCGTCTCGAGGGGCCAGCCGAGCCGCGCGGCCGCGAGCGAAAAGGCCGACGGACCGGGCAGGGCGCGCCATTCGCGCCGATCCAACTGACGGGTGATGGTGCTGCCGGCGCCGAACCAAAAGGGATCGCCCGAGACGAGCACGGCGACGTTCCGTCCGCGCAAGGCCCACAAGTGGGGTAGTCCGTCGGCAAACGGGACGGGCCATTCGCGAACTTCGGCTTCGAGCAGGGGCAAGAGACCGAGATGACGCGGCGGCCCGATGACGATTTCAGCGGCCTCCAACGCCGCACGGCTTGCCGGCGGGAGCCCTTCCGGTCCATCCTCGCCCAGCCCGATGATTGTCAGCCACGGTACCTCAGCCATGCGGCCCAACCTGCTCATCCTTGGCGGCACGACCGAGGCCACGGCTTTGTGCAAGGTCTTGCACGCCGAGGGAATCAAGGGCGTCGTCTCCTTGGCCGGGCGCGTCGAAAACCCGCGGCCGCAGCCGCTCGAACAGCGCCTCGGCGGCTTCGGCGGCGTCGCGGGACTCGTCGCCTACCTGCGGACGCATCGCGTCAC
>CAYWRP010000144.1:0-1604 GCA_964460955.1 uncultured Rhodospirillaceae bacterium
AGAAGGATGATGCGGTGCCCGCGATCATGGCCGAGGCGCGCCGAGTCGCCGAGGCCATGGAGACGAAATGGCCGCAGGTGGACATCCGCATCTCGGGCTCGGTGCCGATGGATTTCGCCTTCGTCGAGGCAAGCGAGCATGACCTGTCAATCCTCACGCCGATCATGCTCGTAGTGATCACCGTGCTCGTTGCCGCGATAATCGGCTCGATCTGGGCTGCCGGCTTCACCCTCGGGATAATCGCCTTGTCGATTACTGGCGCCATGGGACTAGCCGGCTTCCTTGGCATCCCGCTGTCTCCGCCTAGCATCACCGCCCCCAACATCATTCTGACGCTGGCGACGGCGGACTGCATCCACATCATCTGGACCGCCGTCCGACACCTGGGCGACGGGGTACCGAAACGCGAGGCGATTCGAAGGAGTTTGTCGGACAATTTCGCTGCCGTATCCTACACCAGCGCGACCACGGCGATGGGCTTCTTTGCCTTGACCTTCAGCGAGTCGCCGCCATTCCAACACCTGGGCCTGATCGCCGGCATTGGTGTCGTGCTGGCGTGGATTCTGGCAATTTCCGTTCTTCCAGCAATGATGGTGTGGTGCCCGTTGCGTCCGCGCGCGTCCGCCAAGCTCCTGACCGTCGTGTCTGAAGCAATCTTCCGAGCTGTCAAGCGGCGCGCGGCGGTGGTGTGCGCGGTCGCTCTCGTCGTGGGCGGTGCTTTTTCCGCGCTAGCGTTCACCAACGATCTTGATGACCGCTTCGTCAATTACTTCGACGACAGCTTCGCCTTCCGCCGCGATACCGACTATATGAGCGAGCGGCTGACCGGAATCTACTACGTCGACTACTCGTTCGCCGCCAAGGCTCCCGGCGGTGTCGCCGACCCGGCCTTCCTGCGGGAGGTCGATGAATTCGCCGATTGGTTACGCCAGCAGCCGGAGGTACGTCACGTCGAAAGCCTGACTGACGTGATGAAAATGATCAACCGCGCCTTCAATCAGGGCGACGAGGTGGCTTACAGGGTACCTACGGACCAGGAGGCGGCGGCGCAATTCCTCTTCTTCTACGAGTTATCGCTGCCGCAGGGGCTCGATCTAAAGGACCGTATCACGCTCGACAAGTCGGCGACGCGGCTGACGGCGACGCTGGAGAATACCTCGACTACCGCTGTACTGTCCCTTCTGGACCGTGCCGATGTCTGGATGTCGGAAAACTTCGACACCGTTCAGCCGTCAACTGGCATCGGTACGACGGTACTGTTCTCCCACATCGGTATGCGCAACATTGAGGAGATGCTGACCGGCACCGTGTTCGCCTTCATCGCCATTACGGTGCTCTTGGTTTTCGTCTTCCGCTCGGTGAGCCTCGGACTGTTGGGGCTCGTGGCCAACGCGATGCCGGCGATGATCGTGCTCGGCGCCTGGGCCTTGCTGGTCGGCGAAGTGGGCATGGCAGTCGCCGTGATCGCGGCGATGACGCTCGGCATCGTCGTCGACGACACCATCCACCTGATCTCGCAGTACCTTACGGCGCGGCGGAACGAAGGCAAGTCTGCGGAGGCAGCGGTGCGCGAGTCGCTGGTACATACTGGGCCGGCGTTGATT
>CAYWRP010000145.1:0-1602 GCA_964460955.1 uncultured Rhodospirillaceae bacterium
GGTCTCCAGCGCCGCGACGATGGAATTCCGGCGCGTCGGCCACAGCCCCGCCGAATGCAAGGCGGCGAAACGGTCGCGCATGGCGGTCAACGCTTGCGGGTTTTCGGTTTCCAGGAAATCTCTCACCGCGTCATCGCCCAAGGTGGCGTCATGGTAGATGTCGAACAGATGCGGCGAGACCACTCCGGCTAGATGTGCGAAGGCGGCCATGTGATCGAGCGTCGCCGCGATCTCGGCCGCCCCGCGATACCCGTGCCGCCGCATGCCGGCGATCCATTGCGGATTGGCCGCGCGCGCCTGCACCGTGCGGGCTATCTCCTCGGTCAGCGTGCGGGCGCGCGGCCGCTCGGGATCCGTGCCGTCGAGGTGATAAAGCGCCGCCTTGCCGCCAGCGACCGCCTGCGCGGCGGCAAATCCTCCCTCATGGGCCGCGTAATCCTGGGCCAGCAGCAGGTCCGTCTCGGGCAGGTCCTGGACGTGAACAAAGCTGTCGGCCTGGGTGACGCGCGCGCGCAAGCCCGCATCGTCCCGAGCGGCGGAGTCGCCGTCGTGCGCCCAGGCACTGGCGGCGAGCCAGCTTTCGCCGGCAAGTCGGCGGCCCTCGTCGGTGTAATCGTCAATCGCCGCCCCCATGCCAAGGCCGTACCGTCCTGGCGCGGGGCCGAAGACCCGGGCTTCGTTGCTCCGGGAAACATAGGGGTTCCAATCGGGCGGCTCGTCGCGCGCGGCGAGCACGCGGACCGCCTGGTTGAATAGCGCCATCAGCGTCGGGAAAACGTCGCGGAACAGCCCCGAGACACGCAGTGTCACATCGATGCGTGGGCGATCGAGCTCCACGAACGGCAGGACCTCGAGGCCCGATACCCGTTCCGACCCGGAATCCCAGATGGGCCGCACACCGAGCAGATGCAGCGCCATGGCGAATTCCTCACCCGCCGTGCGCATGGTCGCCGACCCCCAAAGATCGATGACCAGCCCACGCGGCCAATCGCCCTCGTCCTGGAGGTGACGGCGAAGCAGTTCCTCCGCCAGTTTCACGCCCTGCGCATGGGCGGCGCGGGTCGGCACCGCGCGGGGATCGGTGGTGTAGAAGTTCCGTCCCGTCGGCAGAACGTCGGTGCGCCCGCGGTAGGGCGAACCCGAAGGGCCGGCGTCGACCCGGCGCCCGTCCAGCGCGTCGAGCAGGGATTGCCGTTCGGCGGCGCAGGAAGGGCCGGCATCGATTGCGCCTTCGGCTTGCGGTGGGCGGCCCCAGACGTGCAATCCGTCGCCGAACTGACTTTCCTTGACGTCGCAGACGAAGCGGTCGATGCGCGTGATGGCCTCGGCGGGGCTTGTCGCCGCGTCGAGGTCGAGATCGGCTTCCACGCCCAGAAGTTGCGCCTCGCCGCGAATTTCCCCCTGCAGCCGGTCCCGGCGCCTGGGATCGAGGCCGTCGGCGTTGGAGAATTCATCGAGCAGCGCTTCGAGCCGGCTGAGGCGTTCCGGCGTACCGCTCGGCTTCAACGGCGGTGGAATATGACCCAGCGTCACCGCGCCGATGCGGCGCTTGGCCTGGGCGGCCTCGCCGGGATCATTGACGATGAAGGGGTAGACGACGGG